>NZ_JBNFOC010000001.1:0-790272 GCF_057364585.1 Microbacterium sp. CFSPD4_SD4 | reverse complement strand
TGCGCACGGTGTACCCCGTGATCACCCCGGCGTCGCTGAGCCGCTTGATGCGGGCATCGCGCCCCCGCGCGGGCTATAACCGTGACGGTGGTGCCCCTCGTCGCGAGGGTGGTTACAACCGTGACGGTGGTGCCCCTCGTCGCGAGGGTGGTTACAACCGCGACGGTGGTGCGCCCCGTCGCGAGGGTGGCTACAACCGGGACAGCGCTCCGCGTCGCGAAGGCGGCTACAACCGGGACTCCGGCCCCCGCCGTGAGGGTGGTTACAACCGGGACTCCGCTCCGCGTCGCGAGGGCGGGTTCGAGCGTGAGCGGGGGAGCGACCGGTCGCGGTCCTTCCCGCAGCGCGGCGGGGCTGGCCGGGAGCGTCCGGCCAACGCGGCGAACGAGCGTCCGCGCTTCGACGAGCCCCGTCTCCCGGACGAGGTCACCGCGCGCGACCTGCACCCGTCCGCGCGCAACGAGCTGAAGACGCTCAGCAAGGAGAACGCCGAGTTCGTCGCTCGTCACCTGGCGATGGCCTCCCGACTGATCGACGAGGACCCCGCTCTGGCGCACGAGCATGCGCTGGCGGCGTCGCGTCGTGCCGGCCGGATCGCGATCGTCCGCGAGACCCTCGGCATCACCGCCTATGCGACGGGCGACTTCGCCTTGGCGCTGCGCGAGCTGCGTACCTACCGCCGGATCTCCGGCAAGGATGACCAGATCGCCCTCATGGTCGACAGCGAGCGCGGTATCGGTCGTCCCGACCGCGCCCTCGAGACGGGTCGGGCCGTGGATCGGTCAGCTCTGACCACGCCCGTGCGAGTCGCGCTGGCGATCGCGATGTCGGGTGCCCGGCTCGACCAGGGCGATCTGGAGCTCGCCCTCGGAGAGCTCGAGATCCCGGAGCTGGACCCGGACCGCGCATTCGAGTGGAGCCCCGCGCTGTTCGCCGCGCGCGCCGCCGTCCTGGAGGACCTCGGGCGTACGGACGAAGCCGAGTTCTGGGCGCGCCGTGCCGAGGTCGCCGCCGAGGCTCTCGGCGTCGACGAGGCCGGCGACGAGGAGCTCTACGTGGAGGACGGCCTCATCGAGGACGGGTTCTCTGACGACGAGTTCTCCGACGCTGATGTCGCTTCTGTCGAGCACGAGGAGGAGCCCGAGGACGAGGCCGACGACGCGACCGTAGCCGACGACGCGACCGTAGCCGACGACGCGACCGTAGCTCCCGACACGACCGAGGCCCCCGAGCCCGCCGAGCCGTCCATCGAGGACGAGGTGCGCGAACTGCTCGGCGAGGACGACGAGACGGACGACGACGAGACGGAGGACGACTCGCCCTCCGCGTCCGAGAAGCCGGAGGCGTAGTGGGGCTCTTCACAGCGAAGGCGCGGAAGCGGCCAGCGGGTCGCACGCCGCTCGAAGGCGTTGACACCGTCCTCGCCGACCTCGACGGCGTGGTCTATGCCGGTCCCGGCGCTCTGCCGCATGCGGTGGAGAGCCTGAATGCGGCGGCGCACGCGGTGCGCCTCGGCTACATCACGAACAACGCCTCGCGCACCGACGCCTCGGTGGCCGCGCACCTCACGAGTCTCGGGCTCGACGTGGCTCCGCAGGCGTCGTCACGAGCCCGCAGGCGGCGATGCGTCTGCTGTCCGGGATCGTGCCGGCGCCGGCGACCATCCTCGTGGTGGGCGGCGACGGCCTCGTCGACGAGGTGCAGAAGGCCGGGTACACGGTCACGCGCAGCGCCGAGGACGCGCCGCAGGCCGTGGTCCAGGGCTTCGCGCCCGAAGTCGCCTGGACCGACCTCGCCGAGGCGGCGTTCGCGCTCAAGGTCCCCGAGGACGAGGGCGGCATCCCGTGGATCGCCACGAACACCGACTGGACGATCCCGCGCGAGCGGGGCGTCGCCCCGGGGAACGGCACTCTCGTCTCCGCCGTGCACACCGCGATCGGTCGCCTGGCGACGGTGGCGGGCAAGCCGGAGACCCCGATCTTCGAGGAGGCGCTCGCCCGTTTCGGCGCGGCGAAGGCGCTCTTCATCGGTGACCGCCTCGACACCGACATCATGGGTGCCAGCCGTGCGGGCATCGAGTCCGCCCTGGTGCTGACCGGTATCGACCGTCCCAAGCACGTCCTCGCCGCGCCCGAAGGATCGCGCCCGACCTACATCCTCGGCGACCTGCGCGGTCTGCACGAGCCGTACCCCGAGCCCACCGTGACCGACGGTGTGTTCGACGTGAACGGCGCCGCCGTCCGCGTCCGGGGCGCAGACGTCGAGATCGTCGCCGAGTCCGGCGACCAGCTCGACCTGCTCCGTGCGGGCGCCGCCGCGATCTGGGCGTCCGGGACGCCGGTGTTCGTCCTCCGGGTTCCGGAACGGCTGTACGTGGACCCGTTCCACCGCCCCTGAGCCACGCGTGGCGCCGCCGCCCGTCGGCGGTGCCGCGTACAGTGGAAGCGTGAGCGATGAGACGACGACCAGCGCGCCGACGGACGGCCTGTGGAGTCGTCTGCGCCTGATCGAAGGGCAGCCGCTCGCCGCACGCGCGGACGCGTACTCGGCCCTGCACGACGAACTCTCGCGACGACTCGAGAGCGGATCCCGGCACGACCTGCGGGAGACTCCGGGACCACGATGACGCGACTCGACGCCGCCCTCGCTGCCCGAGGACTCGCCCGTTCGCGCACGCATGCCGCCACCCTCATCGCCGACGGCCTCGTGAGCGTCGACGGCCGCCCGGTCGTGAAGGCCTCGACCGCGGTCAGCGACGACAACACCATCACGGTCGCCGGCGCCGACCACTACGTCAGCCGCGCGGCGCACAAGCTCGTCGCCGGGCTCGACGGCTTCGGCATCCCGGTGCAGGGACGCCTCGCGCTCGACATGGGGGCCTCGACCGGCGGTTTCACGCAGGTGCTGCGGGAACGCGGCGCGCGTCGTGTCCTCGCCGTGGATGTCGGCCACGGTCAGCTCGCCCCCGCGGTCGCCGCCGACACCGGCGTCATCGCCGTCGAGGGCTTCAACGTGCGGCACATGACGCGTGACAGCCTCACCGCAGCGACGGGGGAGTCCACGTCGCCCGACCTGGTGGTGGGCGACCTCTCCTTCATCTCGCTCGAGCTCGTGCTGCCCGCGGTGGTCGCCGTGGCCGCGCCGGGCGCCGACGTGCTGCTGCTGGTCAAGCCGCAGTTCGAGGTCGGGAGGACCGCGGTGCGCGGCGGCCTCGTCACCGACACCGCCACCCGGGCCGACGCCGTCGCCCGCGTGGTGTGGAGCGCGTGGGACGCCGGGATGGGGATGGCGGGGATCGTCTCCTCCCCGATCCTCGGGACCCATGGCAATGCGGAGTATCTCGTGCACCTCGTGCCGGGCGGCGGCAGCAATCCGACAGAATGGATGGACACCATCAACCGGCTGGCAGGGGGACGATGAACGAGCGCAGGATCCTGGTCGTCGCCCACGCGGGTCGCGTCGACACCGTCGCGGCCGCCCGTCGGGTGATCGACGCCCTCCGCGGTGCGGGGGTCCGTCCCGTCCTGGCAGCCGACGACCATGCCGAGCTCGCCGCGGTCGATGCGTTCTTCGCGGACGTCGAGGTGCTGGACGCCTCCGGACCGGCGACGCTCGAGCTCGCGATCGTGCTCGGGGGCGACGGCACGATCCTCCGCGCGGCAGAGCTCGTCCGTGACAGCGGCGCTCCGGTGCTGGGCATCAACATGGGTCACGTCGGCTTCCTCGCGGAGATCGACCGGGACGACATGGACGACGCGATGCGCCGCGTCATCGCCCGTGACTACGAGGTCGAGGAGCGCCTGGCGCTGTCGGTGCGCGTGAAGGACGCCTCGGGCGACGTCGTCTTCGAGACCTGGGCCCTGAACGAGGCGACCGTCGAGAAGGCGAGCCGCGAGCGCATGATCGAGGTAGTGCTCGAGATCGACGGGCGGCCGCTGTCGAGCTTCGGCTGCGACGGCATGGTCATCTCCACGCCGACCGGCTCGACCGCCTACAACTTCTCCGCCGGCGGCCCGGTGATCTGGCCGACGGTCGAGGCCATCGCGGTGGTCCCGCTGTCGGCGCACGCGCTCTTCGCGAAGCCGCTCGTGGTGAGCCCCGAGGCGGCCGTGGCCATCGAGATGCTGGAGCGGACGGATGGCTCCGGCATCCTCTGGTGCGACGGCCGTCGTTCCCACGACCTTCCGCCGGGAGCCCGCGTCGTGGTGCGCCGCTCGTCGCGCCCGGTCCGCCTCGCGCGTCTGCACCCCACGGCGTTCACGAACCGTCTCGTGCGGAAGTTCCAGCTGCCCGTCGAAGGATGGCGCGGACAGGAGCGGAGGAGCGACGCATGATCGAGGAGATGCGCATGCAGGGGCTCGGCGTGATCGCCGACGCCGTCCTGCCGCTCGGGCCCGGCTTCACGGCCATCACCGGAGAGACGGGCGCGGGGAAGACCATGGTCGTCACCGGGCTCGGGCTGCTCCTCGGCCAGCGCGCCGACTCGGGCGCCGTGCGCAAGGGAGCCGCGCAGGCCTCGGTGGCCGGGGTGTGGATCGTGCCCGAGAAGGGCGAGGTCGCCGACATCGTGGCCGAGGCCGGGGGAGAGCTGGAGCCGGCCGGTGCCGGCACCGCTGAGCTCTATGTCTCGCGCACTCTCAGCGCCGAGGGCCGCAGTCGTGCGAGCGTCGGCGGGCGCGCCGCGCCGGCGGGAGTGCTGTCCTCGCTCGCGGACGAGCTCATCGTCGTGCACGGACAGTCCGAGCAGCTGCGGCTGCGGTCGGCCGCCGCGCAGCGCGACGCCCTCGACCGCTTCGGCGGCGAACCGATCGCTCGGGCGCTGGAGGAGTACCAGGCCGCGTTCGAGCGCTGGCGAACGCTCGACGCCGAGATCACCGACATCACCGCGAACCGTGACCGGCGTGCCGAGGAGGCCGCCCGGCTGCGGGAGGATCTCGCCCTGATCGAGGCGACCGCCCCCGAGGAGGGCGAGGACGAGGAGCTGACGGCTCGTGCCGAGCGCCTCGCGAACGCGGAGGAACTCCGCGTCGCCGCCGCCCTGGCCCACGGAGCCCTCTCGAACGAGGAGGGCGAGCCCGATGCCTCGGCGCTGGTCGCGGAAGCGCGCCGAGCGATCGAGCGCGTGTCCGACCCGAAGCTCGCGGAGGTCGCGGAGACCCTGGCCGACATCGGCTACCGCATTGCCGACGCCGCCGGTGTGCTCTCCGGCTTTCTCGCCGACCTCGACGAGTCCGGTCCGCACGAGCTGGCCGCCGTCGAGGAGCGCCGGGCCGCGCTCGGCGTCCTCATCCGTCAGCACGGCTCGCTGGCGGAGGCCCTGGCGCTGTGGCAGACCGGATCCGCGCGGCTGGCCGAACTCGATGACGACGGAGAGCGCCTGGAACGCCTCACCGCCGAGCGCGACGCGGCCAGGACGGAACTCGACGCCCGGGCCGACGCTCTCACCGCGGCCCGGAGCGAGGCGGCCGGCCGACTCGGCGAGGCCGTGACCGCCGAGCTGCACGCGCTGGCGATGCCGGACGCGCGCCTGGAGGTCTCTGTGGCCCCGGGGGCCGAGAGCACCCACGGCCGCGACGACGTGGCCATCCTGCTCGCCCCGCATCCCGGCGCCGAACCCCGCTCGGTCGCCAAGGGCGCCTCCGGCGGCGAGTTGTCGCGGGTGATGCTCGCGATCGAGGTGGTCATCGCGGCGACCGATCCCGTGCCCACCTTCGTGTTCGACGAGGTCGACGCGGGCATCGGCGGCGCGGCGGCGATCGAGGTGGGTCGGCGACTCGCCCGACTCGCCGAGAAGTCTCAGGTGATCGCCGTCACCCATCTCGCGCAGGTCGCCGCCTTCGCGAACAACCATCTCACCGTCGTGAAATCGCACGACGGCGCCGTCACCGCGTCCAGCGTGCGGCGGCTCGACGGGGAGGAGCGCGAGGCCGAGATGGCCCGTCTGCTCTCCGGACTCGCGGATTCCAATGCCGCACTCACCCACGCCCGCGAGCTTCTCAGCCTCGGCGTCTGAATGAACTGTTAGGATAGAAGCCCGTGATGAACTCTTCTTCTGCGGGGCCCAAGAACGACACGACCAAGCACATCTTCGTGACCGGTGGTGTCGTTTCGTCTTTGGGCAAGGGGCTCACCGCGGCCAGCCTGGGCAACCTCCTGACCGCTCGCGGACTCCGCGTGGTCATGCAGAAGCTCGACCCGTATCTGAACGTCGATCCGGGCACCATGAACCCGTTCCAGCACGGCGAGGTGTTCGTCACCGACGACGGTGCGGAGACCGACCTCGACATCGGCCACTACGAGCGCTTCCTCGACATCAACCTGTCCGAGGCGGCCAACGTCACGACCGGTCAGATCTACTCGCAGGTGATCGCCCGCGAGCGTCGCGGCGAGTACCTCGGCGACACCGTGCAGGTCATCCCGCACATCACCGACGAGATCAAGCGCCGCATGCGGCTGCAGGCGACCGAGGACCCGCGTCCCGACGTGATCATCACCGAGGTCGGCGGCACGGTCGGCGACATCGAGTCGCAGCCGTTCCTCGAGTCGGCGCGCCAGCTTCGTCACGAGCTCGGCCGCGACAGCGTGTTCTTCGTGCACGTCTCGCTCGTGCCGTTCATGGGAGCGTCCGGCGAGCAGAAGACCAAGCCGACCCAGCACTCGGTCGCCGCGCTCCGCCAGGTCGGCATCCAGCCCGACGCCCTCGTGCTCCGCAGCGACCGCCCGGTGAGCGCGAGCAACCGCAACAAGATCGCCCTGATGTGCGACGTCGACGTCGAAGGCGTCATCAACACCGTCGACCTGCCGAGCATCTACGACATCCCGTCGACCCTCAACGAGCAGGGCCTCGACTCCTACATCGTGCGCCGCCTCGGGCTCGACCAGAAGGCGGACGACGTCGACTGGACGCGCTGGAACAAGGTGCTGCACGCGGTGCACAACCCGAAGCACGAGGTCACGATCGGTCTCGTCGGCAAGTACATCGACCTTCCGGACGCCTACCTCTCCGTGACGGAGGCCCTCAAGGCGGGCGGCTTCGCGCAGGAGACCAAGGTCAACATCCGCTGGATCCCGTCCGACCTCTGCGAGACCCCCGAGGGCGCGCAGGAGCAGCTGGCCGAGCTGGACGGCATCTGCGTCCCCGGAGGCTTCGGCATCCGCGGCATCGAGGGCAAGCTGGGTGCGCTGAAGTTCGCCCGCGAGCAGGGCATCCCGACCCTCGGCCTCTGCCTGGGTCTGCAGTGCATGGTCATCGAGTACGCCCGCGACGTGGCCGGGATCGCCGGAGCCTCGTCCAGCGAGTTCGACCCGGACACCGCGGAGCCCGTCATCGCGACCATGGCCGAGCAGATCGAGATCCTCGACGGCGGCGACCTGGGCGGCACCATGCGCCTCGGCCTCTACCAGGCGGCTCTCGCGGAGGGCTCGCTGGCGCGCGAGGTCTACGGCGCCGCCGAGGTGTCCGAGCGTCACCGCCACCGCTACGAGGTGAACAACGCGTACCGCGATCGCCTGTCCGAGGCCGGTCTGGTGTTCTCGGGCCTCAACCCGGAACTCGACCTCGTCGAGTACGTCGAGCTGCCGCGTGACGTGCACCCGTACTACATCGCCACCCAGGCGCACCCGGAGCTGCGCTCGCGTCCGACCGACCCGCACCCGCTGTTCCGCGGGCTCGTCGGCGCGGCCATCGCCCGCCATCGCGCGAGCGAGCTGTTCGACGTGCCCGTCGATGAGTGAGTCGGAGGCGCCGGCCGTCGCGGAGCCGTTGCGCGACGAGCCCTTCGAGCCGGAGGTCCTGAGCAGCGACCTCGTCTACGAGGGGCGCGTCTGGGACGTGCGCTCCGACCGGGTCCGCTACGGCGAGGGCGAGATCGTGCGACAGTACGTCGCCCACCCCGGGGCCGTCGCGATCCTCGCGCTGGACGACGAGGGACGGGTGCTGCTCATCCAGCAGTACCGTCACCCGATCCGCCACCGCGACTGGGAGCTGCCGGCCGGCCTCCTCGATATCGCGGGGGAGGAGCCGTTGGCGGCCGCCCGACGCGAGCTCGCGGAGGAGGCCGACCTCGTCGCCGCGCACTGGGAGCCCCTGGTGTCGTCGTGGACGACGCCGGGAGGCAACGACGAGCTCATCCAGGTGTTCCTCGCGACGGGGCTCACCGCCGCCGCGGCCGCGCACGCCCGCGAAGACGAGGAGGCGGACATCCGTCTCGCCTGGCTTCCCCTCGAGGAGGCGGTCGCCGGAGTCCTGGCGGGACGCCTGCGCAACGGCATCCTCGCGCTCGGCGTGCTGGCGACCGCGCAGAGGCTGCGCGACCGGAGCTGAGCATGCAGCTCGATCGCGCCCTCGACGCGTATCTGCGTCACGTCACGATCGAGCGCGGCCTGAGCGCGCACACGGTCGGCGCCTACCGGCGGGACCTCGAGGGCTACCGGGACTGGCTCACGGCGGAGGGGATCGACGACACGGCGGACATCACGCCCGCCGTCATCGACCGCTTCATCGCCTACCGCGCCTCGGCGGAGCCGCCCCCGGCCGCGACGAGTCTGGCGCGCCTGCAGTCCTCGGTGCGCGGCTGGCACCGGTTCCTCGCCCGTGAGGGCATCGAGGCGGACGATCCGACCGGACGGCTCCGCCCGCCGAAGACCCCGCGCCGGCTGCCGAAAGCCCTCACGATCGACCAGGTGGAGCGGCTGCTCGCCGCGCCGTCGGCCGAGGAGCCGCTCGGCATCCGCGACCGGGCGCTGCTGGAGCTCCTCTACGCCACGGGCGCCCGGGTGTCGGAGGCGGTCGGTCTCGACGTCGACGACATGGCGCACGGCGAGGTGCTGCGCCTGCGAGGCAAGGGCTCGAAGGAGCGCATCGTCCCGGTGGGGTCGTACGCCCGTGCCGCCGTCGACGCCTACCTCACCCGGGTCCGCCCGGAGCTCGCCGCGAAGGGCCGCGCATCGGCCCGGCTCTTCCTCGGCGCCCGCGGTGCCCCGCTCTCGCGACAGAGCGCCTGGCTGGTGATCCGTTCCGCGGCGGAGCGCGCACAGCTCACGACCGAGGTCTCCCCGCACACGCTGCGCCACTCGTTCGCGACGCACCTCCTGCAGGGCGGTGCCGACGTGCGGGTGGTGCAGGAGCTGCTGGGGCACTCCTCGGTCGCGACGACGCAGATCTACACGCATGTGTCGGTGGACGCCCTCCGCGACATCTACGCGACCTCTCATCCCCGGGCGCGCTGACCGCGCAGGCCGCGGCCGGTACCGGGACCGCCGCGCGCCGAGCCGGCTGCGGAACGCTGGGCGGCTACAATCGAGCAAGCACGAAGGAGCAGGAGAACCGGTGGCTGAGAAAGTGGCGAAGTCCAGGGCGAAGGCGCAGAAGGCCGACGACACCCCCATGGGACCCACCGGCCGTCCGTACCAGGGCTTCCCGATCCCGGCGCCTCTGAAGTCGCACGGCCCGGCCCGCATCATCGCGCTCTGCAACCAGAAGGGCGGCGTCGGCAAGACGACCACCTCCATCAACCTCGCCGCCGCGCTCGCGGAGTACGGCCGCAAGGTGCTCGCCGTCGACTTCGACCCGCAGGGCGCGCTGTCCGCCGGTCTCGGCATCCAGACGCACGACGTCCCGACGGTCTACGACCTCCTGCTCGACACGAAGCGCGACGCGCACGACGCGATCGTGCACTCGAACGTGCCCGGTCTCGACGTGCTCCCCGCGAACATCGACCTCTCCGCCGCGGAAGTGCACCTCGTGAACGAGGTCGCCCGCGAGACGATCCTCGCCCGCGTGCTGCGCCAGGTGGCGGGGGAGTACGACGTCATCCTCATCGACTGCCAGCCGTCGCTCGGTCTGCTGACCGTGAACGCGCTGACGGCGGCGCACGGCGTCATCATCCCGCTCGAGTGCGAGTTCTTCGCGCTCCGCGGTGTCGCGCTCCTCATCGAGACCATCGACAAGGTCCGCGACCGGCTCAACCCCTCCATCGAGATGGACGGCCTGCTGGCGACGATGTACGACCCGCGCACGCTGCACTCGCGCGAGGTGCTGGAGCGCGTCGTGGAGGCGTTCGGCGACGACGTGCTGGAGACCGTCATCGGCCGCACCGTGAAGTTCCCGGACGCGTCGGTCTCGGGGGTCCCGATCACCGAGTTCGCTCCGGAGCACGCGGCCGCACAGGCATACCTGCGGCTGGCCAGGGAGCTGGTCGCCCGTGGCGCCGTCGCCTGACGAGCTCGGTACCGCTGAGGTCCCGGCACCCGCCGAGGCGATCGACACCGCGGAGCCGTCCTCCGCCGACGATGCCGCTGGGTTCCGCGTCTCGCTGTCCAACTTCGACGGCCCCTTCGACCTCCTGCTGAACCTCATCTCGAAGCACGAGATGGACATCACCGAGGTGTCGCTGAGCGCCGTCACCAACGAGTTCATCGCGTACCTCGCCGATCTGGAGGACGAGGAGGAGCTCGACCAGGCGTCGGAGTTCCTCGTCGTCGCCGCGACCCTGCTCGACATGAAGGTGGCGGGCCTGCTGCCGCAGGGCGAGCTCGTCGACGCCGAGGCCGTCGCCCTGCTCGAAGCGCGCGACCTGCTCTTCGCCCGTCTCCTGCAGTACCGCGCGTTCAAAGAGGTCTCCGCATGGTTCTCGCGGTGCCTGCAGCGGGAGGACCGCCGTCATGTGCGTGCGGTACCGCTGGAGGAGAAGCACCGGAAGCAGACGCCCGAGCTCGTCTGGTCGCTCACGCCCGACGACTTCGCGGCGCTGGCGCTGCTGGCCTTCGCGCCGAAGGAGATCCCGCACGTCGGACTCGACCACCTGCATGCGCCCCTGGTCAGCATCCGCGAGCAGGCCGCGATCGTCGTCACGCTGCTGCGCGGCACCGAGTCGCTGAGCTTCCGCGAGCTGGTCGCGGGCGTCTCGGAGCCGGGTATCGTCGTGGCCCGCTTCATCTCGGTGCTGGAGCTGTACCGCCACGCGGCGCTCTCCTTCGAACAACTGGAACCGCTCGGGGAGCTCACCCTCCGCTGGGCCGCCGACTCCTGGTCGGACGAGACACTCGCGACCCTGGGGGCCGACTATGACCGATGACGTGACCGAGGCAGAGACCGAGCTCCACGACGAGCCCGACGCCGTGACGGGTTCCGAGCTCCCGCTCAGCGAGCGTGTGGAGGCGATCCTCTTCATCGTCGACGAGCCGATCGGCCTGGTGGCCCTCGCCGCCGCGGTCGGCGCGCCGGTGCCCGCCGTCCGGCAGACGGTCGAGTCGCTGGTCGAGGACTACGACGGTCGAGGCGCGGGTCCGCGGCGCGGCTTCGAGCTGCGAGAGGTCGGCGGTGGCTGGCGGCTCTACGTCCGCGAGGACCTCGATCCGGTCGTGGCGGAGTTCGTCGGCGGTCAGGCGCCGGCCCGGCTCTCCCAGGCGGCGCTGGAGACGCTCGCGGTGATCGCGTACAAGCAGCCGGTGACCCGGAGCCAGGTGGCCTCGATCCGCGCGGTCAACGTCGACTCCGTGGTCCGCACCCTCCTCGCGCGGGGGCTGATCACCGAACTGTTCGCCGATTCCGAGACCGGCGCGATCAACTACGGCACGACCGATGCACTCCTCCAGCATCTCGGCATCAACTCTCTGGATGAGCTTCCGCCGATCTCGCCGCTCCTCGACGACGGCGCCGACGGCTTCGACGAAGGGACGGTCCGATGACCACCGACACCCACGATTCCGCCGCTCCCGAAGGCGTGCGACTGCAGAAGGTGCTCGCCGCGGCCGGCGTCGCCTCCCGTCGGGTCGTCGAGCAGTACATCGTCGAGGGACGCATCCGCGTGAACGGCCAGGTGGTCACCGAGCTCGGCCGCCGCATCGACCCGGAGCGGGACCTCGTGGACGTGGACGGCACCGCGGTGCAGCTCGACGTG
Organism: Microbacterium sp. CFSPD4_SD4; assembly: GCF_057364585.1. Classification (NCBI taxonomy): domain Bacteria; kingdom Bacillati; phylum Actinomycetota; class Actinomycetes; order Micrococcales; family Microbacteriaceae; genus Microbacterium; species Microbacterium sp. CFSPD4_SD4. The sequence continues at coordinate 778,372 of NZ_JBNFOC010000001.1, read as the reverse complement.
TCCAAGCGGTACGTGATGCTGAACAAGCCGACGGGTGTGGTCAGCAGCATGCGCGACGAGAGCGGACGCCCCGACCTCCGACGCTTCACGAAGGACTACGAGGAGCGGCTGTACAACGTCGGGCGTCTGGACGCCGAGACCAGCGGACTGCTGCTGCTCACCAACGACGGCGAGCTCGCGCACGTCCTCGCGCACCCCTCCTTCGGCGTCACCAAGGTCTACATCGCGAAGGTCGAGGGGGCGGTGACGGCGCAGACCATCTCGAAGCTCACGAAGGGCATCGAGCTGGAGGACGGCCCCATCGCCGCCGACAAAGCCCGGCTGCTGGACATGTCGCGCGGCTCGAGCCTCGTGGAGCTCACGCTGCACTCCGGCCGCAACCGGATCGTGCGCCGGATGATGGCCGCGGTCGGCCATCCGGTCACGGAACTCGTGCGGCGGCAGTTCGGTCCGCTGCACCTGGGAACCCTCCCGGCGGGCCGGACGCGGGAACTGAGTAAAATCGAACTCGGCGCGCTGCTGACTCTCGCGCGCCGGGAATCCGGTGTCGCCGAGGCGCCAGGCGAGCAGGAGAGCGAATGACCCAGACGACGAGTGCGCCCGCGGTGCGGAAGACCGGTGCCGTGGCGCCGCGTCTGTCCGGCACCGTGCGCATCGTCGGCGCCGGGCTGCTCGGTGCCAGCGTCGGCCATGCCCTCCGTGCGAAGGGCATCGATGTCGTCCTCACCGACGCGTCCCCTGCGCAACTGCGCCTCGCCGTCGACTACGGCGCCGGACGCCTTCCGCAGGATGACGACGCCCCGGTGCTCGTCGTCGTGGCCGTGCCGCCGGACGTGACCGCCGACGTGATCCAGGCCGAGCTCGAGCGGTACCCCGACGCCGTCGTGACCGATGTCGCGAGCGTGAAGCTCGAGCCGTTCCGCACACTCCGGGAGCGGGGCGTGAACCTCGCCCGCTACATCGGCTCGCACCCGCTCGCCGGTCGGGAGCGCGGCGGGGCGATCTCGGCGAGAGCCGATCTCTTCATCGGCCGGCGTGGGTCGTGTGCCGCGACGAGGACACCACCGCGCGCGACCTCGCGCTGGTCGAGGCGCTGGCCCTCGACGTCGGCGCGATGCCGCTGGAGATGACTCCGGAGGAGCACGACCGCTCCGTCGCCCTCACCTCGCACGTGCCGCAGGTCGTCGCGAGCCTCCTCGCCGGTCGTCTGGCCGGGGCCGAGGAGGGCGCCCTCCGCCTGGCCGGGCAGGGGGTGCGGGACACGACGCGCATCGCCGCGTCCGCTCCGGAACTGTGGGTGCAGATCCTCGGGGCCAACGCCGGTCCCGTCGTCGAGATCCTCGACGCGCTCGCGACCGACCTGAGCGAGGTCGCCGACGCGCTGCGCGCTCCCGGGGCCCCGGGCGCCCGACGCGTGCTCGCGGAGACCATCCGCCAGGGCAACGACGGCGTCGAGCGCCTGCCCGGCAAGCACGGGCAGAACCGACGCTTCGAGACACTGGTCGTCATGGTCGACGACACCGCCGGTCAGCTGGGTCGCCTGTTCGGCGAGCTCGGCGAGCTGGGCGTCAACGTCGAGGACCTGCGACTGGAGCACTCTCCAGGCGCGCAGTTCGGCCTCGCCGAGATCAGTGTCGACCCCGCGGCGCTGCACGGCGCGATCACCGGGCTCCAGGAACGCGGCTGGCGCATCGCAGGGAACACCAATGACTGACACCTCCACCATCTCCGCCACGAAGTTCATCGCGATCGACGGGCCTGCCGGGTCCGGGAAGTCGAGCGTCTCCAAGGCGATCGCGCGTCGCGAGGGCTTCGGCTACCTCGACACCGGGTCGGCCTACCGGGCTCTCGCCTGGCATGTGCTCGATCGCGGTGCAGACACCGACGACGCTGAGGCCGTGCGCGCCGCGGCCGCCGACTTCCCCGTCCGCCTCGGGCTCGACCCGGACGACCGCACGGTGCGCGTCGGCGACGTCGACGTGACGGACGCGATCCGCGAACCTCGTGTGTCCGGTGCCGTGAGCGGCGTGGCCCGCGTGCCGGAGGTGCGCACCCAGGTCAACGAGCTCTTCCGGGCGCTGGTCGCCGAGGCGCCGTACCCGGCCGTCGTCGTCGAAGGACGCGACATCACGACCGTCGTGGCACCGGATGCCCCCGTGCGCATCCTGTTGACCGCGGCACCGGAGGTGCGGGCCGCCCGTCGCGCGGGTGAGCTCGCGGGCGAGAACGCCGCCGCCGTGGCGGAGGCCCTGCACAAGCGCGACGCCTCCGACAGTGCCGTCGTCGACTTCCTCAACGCCGCGGACGGCGTGGAGGTCGTCGACTCGACCGCACTCGATTTCCCCCAGACCATCGACGCCGTCCTCTCGGTGATCGAACGACTCCGAGGAGCAGACCGTGGCTGACGACGAATACGAAGGCGGTCCCGACCAGCTCGCCGAGAAGCTCGAGCAGATCGATGACCAGCTCGCCGAGCAGCGCGCGGAGACCCTGCGCGCCGGGCTCGCCGACTACGAACTCGACGACGAGGACGCCGCGCTCCTCGCCGGCGTGGCGCTGGGCGAGGACGGCATCGAGTTCCTGCCTGCGCTCCCCGTGGTGGCGATCGTCGGGCGGCCGAACGTGGGCAAGTCCGCGCTCGTGAACCGGATCCTCGGCCGTCGCGAGGCCGTCGTGGAGGACACTCCCGGCGTCACCCGCGACCGCGTCACGTACAAGGCCGAGTGGAACGACCGCCGCTTCACGGTCGTCGACACCGGCGGCTGGGAGCCCGACGCCCGGGGCATCGACCGTTCGGTCGCGGCGCAGGCCGAGGTCGCGATCGACCTCTCCGATGTCGTGCTGTTCGTCGTGGACGCCATGGTGGGCGCCACCTCGACGGACGAGCACGTCGTGAAGCTGCTGCGCAAGAGCGGCAAGCCGGTCTTTCTCGTCGCCAACAAGATCGACGACGCGCGTCAGGAGCCGGAAGCCGCCGCCCTGTGGAACCTGGGTCTCGGGGAGCCGCACCCGGTCTCCGCGATCCACGGTCGTGGTGTCGCCGACCTCCTCGACGCCGTGCTGACGAAGCTGCCGGAGATCTCCGCGGTGGCGAAGCAGGAGATCGGCGGTCCGCGCCGCGTCGCGATCCTCGGACGCCCGAACGTCGGCAAGTCCTCGCTGCTGAACAAGGCCGCGGGGGAGGAGCGTGTGGTCGTCAACGACCTCGCCGGCACCACTCGTGACCCTGTCGACGAGGTCGTGGAGCTGGGCGGCAAGATGTGGCGCCTCGTCGACACGGCCGGCATCCGTCGCCGCGTGCACATGGCGCAGGGCGCCGACTTCTACGCGTCGCTGCGCACGTCGGCCGCGCTGGAGAAGGCCGAGGTCGCCATCGTCGTCCTCGACGTGTCGGAGTCGATCAGCGAGCAGGACGTGCGGATCATCGACCTCGTGCTCGAGTCCGGTCGCGCGCTCGTCCTGGCGTTCAACAAGTGGGATCGCCTCAACGACGACGACCTGGAGAACGCCGACCGCCGCCGCTACCTGGAGCGCGAGATCGAGCAGGACCTCGCCCACGTGGCCTGGGCCCCGCGGGTCAACATCTCGGCGAAGACGGGTCGTCACCTCGACAAGCTCGTCCCCGCGCTCGAGATGGCGCTGGAGAACTGGGACCGCCGCATCCCGACCGGCAAGTTCAACGCGTTCCTCGCCGAGCTCGTCGCCGAGCACCCGCACCCGGTGCGCGGCGGGAAGCAGCCGCGCATCCTCTTCGGGACGCAGGCCTCGACCCGTCCGCCGACGTTCGTGCTGTTCACGACCGGTTTCCTCGACCCGGGCTACCGCCGGTTCATCCAGCGCCGCCTGCGCGAGCTCTACCCGTTCGAGGGCACGCCGATCGTCATCAACATGCGTGTGCGGGAGCGTCGCCAGCGCTGACTCGTTGCCGCGCATGTCGCGGCGGTGGCGCCGGAGCCCCGATGCTGTGAAAAGCTGAGGGGGTGACTGTCGTACCTCCCGCCGCCGGTGAACCGCGTCGCCCCGAGGGGCCGCGCGATCCGGGCGATGCCTGGGTGGTCGCGGACTCCGGTGAGCGGTACTGGGGGCGCTTCGGTGCGGCCGGTCTCCTCGCCGTCGATCCGGAGCGCGGCATCCTGCTGCAGCACCGCGTGGCGTGGAGCCACTTCGGCGGCACCTGGGGCCTGCCCGGCGGCGCGCTGCACGAGGGCGAGGCGGCCATCGTGGGCGCCGTGCGCGAGGCGCAGGAGGAGGCGGGAGTGCCGGATGGTGCGGTGCGGCCGCGCTTCACGAGCGTGCTCGACCTCGGCATCTGGTCGTACACCACCGTCGTCGCCGATGTGCGGACGCCGTTCGATCCCGTGATCAGCGACCCCGAGAGCGTCGCGCTGTCGTGGGTGCCCGTCGAGGACGTGGACGGGCTGCCCCTGCACCCCGGCTTCGGCGCGGCGTGGCCGATGCTGCGGGCTCAGCTCTCGGCGCACCCGGTGGTCGTGGTCGACGCCGCCAATGTCGTGGGCTCGGTTCCGGACGGCTGGTGGAAGGATCGCGCCGGAGCCGCCGCACGACTGCGTGATCGTCTGACCGGGCTGGCCGTGCCCGCGGACGACCTCGGCCTCGCGGGGGACGCCTGGTTCCCGGAGGTCTCGCTCGTCGTGGAAGGTCGAGCGCGGGACATCGCGGAAGCCGCTGCGGGGGCATCGCCCGCGGACGCCGCGGCCGCAGAAGCCGGAGTCGCGAGCTCGGCCCTGGACGTCGTGCGCGCCGAAGGCGCCGGTGACGACGCGATCGTGGCCGAGGTCGAACGCCGGGTCGCGACCGGGTCGCCGGTTCTCGCGGTGACCAGTGACCGCGAGCTGCAGTCCCGCGTCGAGGCCGCCGGGGCGCAGGTGCGCTCGAGCGGCTGGCTCCTTCGTCTGCTCGACGCCTGAGCGAGACACGGGCGCCTCGCTCCGCGGATCCCGGGACTCGTGGCGCGGCGTGGCGCGGCGTGGCGTGGCATGGCGTGTGGTCTGAGGCTGCGCGGCGTGGTCTGATGTGGTGTCGCACGACGTGGTCTGATGTGGTGTCGCACGACGTGGTCTGATGTGGTGTGGCACGACGTGGTCCGACGGCGCGGATCGACGTCGCTCGACGCGGCCCGGATCGACGTGGTCTGACCTGGCGTGGCGCGGCACGGCGTGGTCTGGCCTGGCGCGGATCGAGGTGGCCTGCGCCCCTGCGCTCGAAGGACCCGTCGTCGTGATGGCGCCGCGTTTCAGACGAAGGCAACCCGACGTGGGGCGCGATCGGTGTGGACCGCGCCGAGGGGACTTCGCCATTCCAGGACCCCGCCGGGGTGCTGCCGCACCGTCCAGCGCTGGGGCTCCGGGATATCGGGGTGCTTCAGCACATGGTGTCCGCGGCAGAGGTGCGCGAGGTTGTCGACGCGGGTCGGGCCGCCCTTCGCGTGATCCCAGGTGTGGTCGATGTCGCAGCGGTGTACCGGCTGGCGACACCCCGGGAACCGGCAGTGCTGATCGCGGGCCCGAAGCAACCGGCGCATGCCCTCGGTCGGGCTGTAGGCGTCCGTTTCGATGACCTGCCCGTGCGGATCGAGGAACAAGCGGGTCCAGCCGCCGTCGCGACCGGCCAGAGCCCGAGCGATGTCCGGGTGAAGAGCACCGTGTCCGTCCAGTTCCGCCGGGCGGTCGTCGAGTCCGGCGAGGGTCGTCGCCGCCACGGTCACCTGCAGGCGGCCGCGCACGCCGACGAGGCCGTCGCCCTCGACGGTGCTCGGATCGGCGGTGAGGAGCAGATCGGTCAGAAGGTCGGCCTGCACCTGGCTCCAGGTGCGGGTGTCTGCGGGGAGCGATTCCGCCTCGGGGTCGAGGGCGTAGGTGCCGCCATCGACGCTGGAGATCGTCGGGTCCGACCGAGTCTCGCCGCACGGGCGATCCGTTGCGAAGCGGTCGGCGGTCAGCACTTCGTGGTGCGCAGGTGCCAGACGCGGCGTCGCTTCGTCCGACCCCGATGCCGCATCACGCGCAGTCCCCGCATAACGCGTGGGAGCCGCATCACGGGCCCGGATGACGGTGCGGGTGAGCTGATTCAGTCGGTCGGCGATCGCCACCGCCGCCCATTCCGGGAGGACCGCCGTCAGGACCGCGAGGCCGTCGTCGACCGATCGCACCGTGACGCAGCGCTCGTCCGCGGCGCGGCGGTGTCGTTCCGTGATCGTCTCGCCGACAAGCGCGGAGGCGACGCGGCGGGCATGCACCCGCGTGCGCGCCGCGGTCTCCGCTTCGGCGACGACGAGCACCGCCGTCTCGAACAGCGCCATCGTCTCGGGCGCGACGACGCGGTTGCGGATGGCCTCGGCCACGACGGCGCTCGCCCGCGCGATCTCCCGCACGTGCCCGGAGCTCAGAGACCCCGTGTGGAAGGCCTCTCGTACGCGGGGGAGTGCCGTGCTCAGGGCGAGAGCATCGGCGAACGCGAACTCCGTGGTGCCGGTGGAAAGACGCGCCGCCGTGGCGTACTCGGCGACCATCGAGCGGTGGATGGCATCGCGGTGGTGCGGGGCCGCGGCCACGTCTTCGTCATGGAAAGCGATCTGCGCCACCAGCAGCTCCGCAGCCTCTGCCTCCAGCGCTGCGATGCGTCGACGTGTCGCCGTCCAGGCGTCTCGCACGCGCCTCCGCTCATCCAAGTCGAGGGGTGCGGTCGGCTGGTTCGTCATACCTCGATTTTAGAACTTATGTTCGAATCGAGGAAGGGTTCAGTCGTGTTGTATATCGCCTCGTCCGCGGAGGCGGTCGATGTCCCGACGCTCCCGCTTCGTCGGTCGTCCGGCGCCGCGGTCCCGGACGCCGAGGGCTGCCTGCGGCTCGCGTTCCGGCGTCCGGTCCTCGTACGCGAGGGCGGCCAGCGGTGCGCCGACGCGCTTGACGAGGATCTGGCGCACGATCAGGATCCGATCGAAGCCCGCGATGCGGATGCGGAGCTCATCGCCCACGCGAACCGCCTGTGCAGCCTTCGCCTTGTCGCCGTTGACGCGCACATGCCCCGCACGGCATGCGGTGGTCGCCGCCGACCGGGTCTTGTAGACGCGCACCGCCCAGAGCCAGCTGTCCACCCGCGCGCTGTCGACCATCAGGCGGCCCTCCGCTGCAGGGAGACGAGGGCGCCGGCGATGATCAGCGCCTGGCCGAGTGTGTACGTGAGCATCACGGCGGGGCTGCTCCAGGCCGGGAGCGCGTCGGGCAGGAAGAGTCGGAAAGCGAGGATCGTGTCGCTCGCCAGGAAGAACGCGCCGCCCGTCGCGACCAGCGGATGGCATCGTGCGGCGAACGCGGCGGTGCCCGCGAGGAGCAGGCCATACAGGGCGACGCCGACGAGGAGAGGGCCCGTGTGCGGGCCGAGGACGAGGATCATCGCGAGCCACCAGACGGCGTAGATCGCGGTCCACCACGGCGGGCGGCGGCGCGCGAGGTGGCGGGCGAAGAGGACGATGTAGGCGATGTGCGCGAGGCCGAAGAAGGCGAGCATGAGCGGAAGCTCGGGTGCCGCGGGGAAAAGCGCGCCCGCGCCGTCACCCAGCCAGGAGAAGAGCAGGGCGACGAGGAGCAGAGCCACCGTCACGGGTGGGTGGATCCGTCGCGCCGCCACCAGGACCGGCACCGCGAGCAGCGGCATGAGCAGCAGCTTCGTCGGAGCCGCGAGATCGTGGTCGAGCGCCAGAAGCACGACGTGCAGGGCGGAGACCGCGGCGTAGGGAACGAACGCCCACACGATCGCGGGAGGGAGGGTGCGGCGCTGCATCCCTCCATCGTATGACCGGAGGGGCATGTCGTCTCGAAGGCGGTCGATCGGACCGGCCCGACTCAGGACTCGACGGTGACCGTCGCCACGGCGCCCTCGGCATCGAGGTGGACGGCGGGCCAGTAGCCCTCCGGGAAGTGCTCGCCGCAGGAGTCCGTGAAGTGGAGGACGACGGTGCCGTCGCCGGAGGCCTCGATGGTCTCGAGGTCCAGGTCGTCCGCCGCCTCGTCGAGCTCGCTGGGGGCGGGGTCTCCGGTGCTGAACGTCGTGACCACGGCCTCCGAGGCGACCCGGCGGAGTCCCGGGAGCGCGGCGACGACTGTGCGCAGCCGGGGGAGCAGCGGCGCGACCTCGTCGGGCGACGCGCCCTCGACCATCAGCTCGTAGGTGCTGCCGTCGACCTCGACGCTGCCGACGAACCAGTCGTGGGTGAGGACGGAGCCGTCGTCGAGCTCGGAGGTCGCCCGGTGGAGCGGTCCGAGGTCGGGATCGTCGAGTGAGGGGTTCGCGTCGCTCATGCCTTCACGCTATCGGTCCCGTTCGGTGTGATATCCAGGGCGACGAGCACGCGCCCCGGCTTCATCACCGCCTTCTCCGTGAAACCTGCGCGGAGGAACGTCCCGAGTGTGCCGTGGTACAGATCGTTCGCGCGCTGCTTCTCACCACGGGTGTCGACGGGATACCCCTCGATGAGGCGGGCGCCGACTCTCGCGCGAAGGCGATTGCGGCGTCGAGCAGCTCGGCGTTGAGCCCGGTGCCCCGGTGCTCCCTGCGGACGACGAAGCAGGTGACCGCCCACACAGACTCGTCGTCGAACGGCTCGGTGCTCGACGCGGCGATCATGCGGGTACGGGGGATCCGGGCCTGACGGGTGCGGGGTCCGATACGGATCCAGCCCGCGGCCTCGCCGTCGACGTATGCGACCAGTCCCGGAGGGGGACCCTCGTCGATCTCGGCGCGGAACATCGCGGTGCGCTGAGGCGTGGTCGTCTGATTCCAGTCCTTGTTCGGCAGCACCGGCCAGATGCACTGGCAGCTCGCCCCATCGCCGCCGCCGGTGAGTGCGTGCTGAACGTCATCCCAGCGGGCGGTCGTCGCCAGCGCGGTCGTGATCGTCGACATGCAGCGACGGTACAAGCAGCTTCCGACACCCCGCAACGCCTCGGTTCGCGAGAGGGCCTCCGGTGCGGCTAAGATAGGGGAGTTGCCTGCGCGAGAGTGCAGAACAACGGGCTGTGGCGCAGCTTGGTAGCGCACTTGACTGGGGGTCAAGGGGTCGCAGGTTCAAATCCTGTCAGCCCGACCATTTCGGGGCCGGAATCTCGCACGAGGTTCCGGCCCTTCTGCATTCCTGGGATCGCCGAGGGCACGAAGAGGGCACGCCCTCCGCGACCCTCCGCGACCGTCAGCGCGTGGGAAGGAGCTCCGCGATCGTCCCCTGGGGCGCGCCGACCAGCGTCTCGCAGGCCTGTGCCAACCGAGCGGCGAACAGCGCGGCGTCGGTACGGCGGGTCAGCGCATGCGCTGCGATGCCGTCGATCATGGCGAGGATCTGCCAGGCCACGGCATCCGTGTCGTCGGTGCGGAACACGCCGGAGCGCCGGCCATCCTCGATGAGCTGCGCGATGAACGACTGCCAGGCGCTCATCTGCTCGTCGATGGCCACCGACAGCGCCGCGCTGCCGCGGCCGAGGGACCAGGCGTCCACCCACACGAGCGTGATGTCGTCGTGATCGCTGCTGAGGACCGTGGAGATCATCCGTGCCACCCGTGCCGCCGGCTCGCTCTCGGTCTCGGCCTGGGTGCGGACGTCGTCCAGTTCGGATGCCGTGAGCTCGCGGAAGGTGCGCGCGACCAACTCATCCATGCTCGATGCGTAGTGCGAGACGAGCCCCGGCGCCACCCCTGCCCTGCTGGCGACCGCCCGCAGCGTCAGTGCGGACAGTCCCTTCTCCCTGGCGATCGCGATCGCGGCGTCGTAGATCTCGCCGGCGCGCTGCTCCGGCGTCTTCCTGGTTCGTGGACGCGTATCGGATGTTGACATGGTGCCTCCAGTGTAGGAACATTCCTGTATTGGTCACGTGACCAACAAGCCGTTGTCGGCAAAGGAGATGACATGGGCTGGCGGATGCCGCACGAGGGCGATCGGCACGAACGCACCTGGATGGCGTTTCCGCGCGTGGGCGTCACCCTGGGAGACGGTGCCGCCTGGCGCGACACCGCGTACCGCGCATGGACCGACGTCGCCCTGGCGATCGCCGAGTTCGAACCGGTGACGATGGTCGTGGACCCGACCGAGATGGCGCGGGCGCGGGACATGCTCGGCTCGGCCGTCGAGATCGTCGAGTCGCCGCTGGACGAGTTCTGGATGCGCGATTTCGGCCCGACCTTCGTCCTCGACGACGATCGGCCCGGCGTCCTCGGCGCGGTCGACTGGATCTTCAACGGCTGGGGTGCGCCCGCATGGGCCGAGTGGCAGGTGTCGGCCGGCATCGCACGCATCGTCGCCGCACACGTGGGAGCGGAGCACATCAGCTCGGTGCTCGTGAACGAGGGCGGCGGTATCCACGTCGACGGCGAGGGCACGGTGCTGCTCACCGAGACCGTGCAGCTCGACCCGAACCGCAACCCCTACGCCGATAGGGGCCGCGTCGAAGCCGAACTCGCACGCACGATCGGCGCGACCAGAGCCATCTGGCTGCCCCGAGGCCTCACGCGCGACTACGACGAGTTCGGCACCAATGGGCACGTCGACATCGTCGCCGCGTTCGCCGCTCCGGGCCGGGTGCTGCTGCACCGCCAGGACGACGCGGGACACCCCGACCACGTCGTCACGCGGGAGCTGAGGGCGTTCCTGCAGGACCAGACGGATGCCGCGGGCCGCCCGCTCGAGATCATCGACGTCCCGGCCCCCGAGACCCTCCGCGACGACGACGGCTTCGTGGACTGGAGCTACATCAACCACCTCATCGTGAACGACGCCGTGATCGCGTGCGGGTTCGGTGAGGACGCCGCTGATGCCCGTGCGCGGGACATCCTCGGAGCCGCGTACCCCGGGCGACAGATCGTGACCGTCGACGCGCGCCCGATCTTCGCGCGCGGCGGCGGCATCCACTGCATCACCCAGCAGCAGCCGGCAACGAGCGAGGCGCCCGCATGATCGACGTGGTCGACGCATCCATCGCGGACCTGCGGCGAGCACTCGAGTCCGGTGCAGCGACGAGCGTCGCGCTGGTGCAGGCCTATCTCGCCCGCATCGACGCGTACGACGCACCCGGCACCGAGACCGCACTCAACGCGGTCGTCGTCCGCAACCCCGACGCCCTCGCCGAAGCCGCGGCGTCCGATGCCCGCAGGGCGGCCCGGCACTCGCTCGGCCCGCTGGACGGCATCCCGTACACGGCGAAGGACAGCTACCTCGTTTCCGGGCTCACCGCGGCATGTGGATCCCCGGCGTTCGCGGATCTGGTCGCGCAGCGGGACGCGTTCACGATCGAACGGCTCAGGGCCGGCGGGGCGATCTGCCTCGGGCTGACCAACATGCCGCCGATGGCGAACGGCGGGATGCAGCGCGGTGTGTACGGACGGGCGGAGAGCCCGTACAGCGCCGACTGGCTGACCAGTGCATTCGGATCCGGCTCCTCCAACGGATCGGGCACCGCGACCGCCGCGAGCTTCGCGGCCTTCGGACTCGGCGAGGAGACCTGGTCGAGCGGTCGGGCACCGGCGTCGAACAACGCCCTCTGCGCATACACGCCCAGCCGCGGCGTCATCTCGGTGCGCGGCAACTGGCCGCTCGTGCCCACGATGGACGTCGTGGTGCCGCATACCCGTACGATGGCCGATCTCTTCGAGGTGCTCGACGTGATCGTCGCCGACGACGCCGACGTCCGCGGCGACTTCTGGCGCGCCCAGCCGTGGGTGCGTATTCCTGCGGCATCCGAGGTGCGTCCGGCGTCGTACCGCGACCTCGCCGCGGCCGACCCTCGTTCCGCTCTCGCCGGCCGGCGCTTCGGCGTGCCGCGCATGTACATCAATGCCGATCCGGATGCCGGCACCGGCACCACCATCGGAGGCGCGTCCGGGCAGCGCATCGTGACCCGGGCGTCCGTCATCGACCTCTGGGAGCAGGCGCGCCGAGACCTCGAAGACGCTGGCGCCCACGTGGTCGAGGTCGACTTCCCGGTCGTCACCAACTACGAGGGTGACCGCGCCGGGGCGCCGACCGTGCGCACCAGGGGACTGGTGTCCGAGCGGTTCCTGCGCTCCGAGATCGAGGATCTCTCTGCCTGGGCGTGGGACGACTTCCTGCGCGCGAACGGCGACCCCGCGCTCGATCGGCTCGAACTCGTCGACGGCGCGCGCATCTTCCCGCATCCGGAAGGTGCCCTCCCGGATCGCTACACCGGCTTCGATGACGAGATCGCCGGGTATCCGGCCCTCGTCCGCGAGCGCCCGTACGCGTCATTCACCGACATCCCGCATCTCGAGGAGGGTGTGCGCGGGCTCGAGGAGACCCGCCGCGTCGACCTCGAGGAGTGGATGGACGCGCTCGGCCTCGACGCCGTGATCTTCCCCGCCGTCGCCGACATCGGCCCCGCCGACATGGACGTGAACCCGGCATCCGCCGACGCCGGTTGGCGCAACGGGGTGTGGGTCGCGAACGGAAATCTCGCGATCCGTCATCTCGGCATCCCGACCGTCACGGTGCCGATGGGCACGACGGCAGACATCGGGATGCCGGTGGGGCTGACCATCGCGGGCCGCGGCTGGGACGACACCGCCCTGCTGCGCCTCGCCGCCGCGTTCGAGGCGACCGGCGAGCGCCGCACTGCACCGCCGCGCACTCCCGCCCTTCCCGGAGAGGAGCTCTCGTGATGTCGCCCTTTCCGCGCCCGGCGCGGCGCTTGCAGATCACGGCCGATGCCTCGGATCCGCGCCAGCGCGGCGTCGAGCGCGGCAGGCAGCTGCGGGAGACTTTGCCCGGCACGATCGACGCGTATGATCGGCTCTTCCGCCTCGGCGCCGTGGACGAGAAGACCGTGCGCGACGACGCCGAACGGCTGCTCGACGCGGTCGACGCCCACCGTCCGGCGCTGCGCGCGCAGATCGAGGGCATCGCCGCCGGTGCGGATGCCGAGATCTGGCGCGTCGCAGCCTTGAACGGGCGAACGGAGATCCTGTCCCGCAGCGTCGCCGTACCGCCGGGGGAGTGCTCGACCATCGTGCGCTCGATCCGCGATGCGGACGGCCGCGCGCGCACCCTCGGCGTGCAAACGTGGGACTGGCACATGGAGATCGCGCCGTACTGGCACACGATCATCTCGCGCGGCGGCGTCCACGACTACGCCGGGCTCACCGAATGCGGCATCCTCGGCAAGATCGGCGTAAACAGCGCCGGCGTCGCGCTGCACTTCAACATCCTCGGGCACCGGTCCGACCGGCCCGAGGGCATCCCGATGCACGTGCTCGCCGCTCTCGTGCTCGAGGAGGCCTCCAGTGTCGCGCACGCCGTCGAGCTGGTGCGCGAGGCGCCGGTCACGAGCTCGGGCTCGTTCGCGCTCTTCGACGCCGCGGGCGACGCCGTGCTGCTCGACATCAGCCCCGAAGGCGTGTTCTCCGCGCCTGCCATCACCGAGGGCACCTGGCTGCGCACCAACCACTTCCTCACCGAAGCGCCGGCGGCGCGCGAGAAGACCTGGCTGTACCAGCCCGACTCCGGTCTGCGATGGGAGTTCCTGCGAGACCGACTGCTGTCGGTCGGCGCGCCGACGGATGCCGAGCAGCTGCGCGCCATGCTCGTGACCGGCGACGGCGAGCCTCCGGTGACCTGCATACCCGACCTCGCGCTTCCGATGGGACAGCGGTGGGCCAGCCTGGCCACCGTCGTGCTCGACCCCGTCGGTCGTCGGGCCGACGTGCTCGACGGCACTCCGGCTGAATCCGCCACCCGCCCTCATCTGGCTCTGGCGCTCTGACCCGATCGAAGGGACCACCATGACCAACACCGCCACCGTCTATCGCAACGCCACCGTCTTCGACGGGCTCGCGGATGCTCCGGTGCAGTCCGCGTTCGCCGTGCGCGGCGATCGCATCCTCGCTGTCGGTACGGAGACGGAGGTCCGCTCCGCGGCAGGTGAGGGTGCCGCGGTCGTGGACCTCGGCGGGGCGTTCGTGATGCCCGGTGTCATCGAGGCGCACGCGCACCTGGCGATGTTCGGCCACGCGCAGGGCAAGGTGCAACTCCGCGACTGCACCTCGGTGGCACAGATCCAGCAGCGGCTGCTCGAGGCGCGGGCGATGAACCCGGACGCGACGATCATCGAGGGCGTCAGCTGGCTGTTCGACGCTCTGCCTGACGGCGTCACCCAGCCGACCGCGGCGATGATCGACGAGGTGATCGACGACATCCCGGTCTTCCTCGACGCGAATGACCTGCACAGCACCTGGGTGAACACAGCCGCGCTGCGCGCTGCCGGAATCGACCGCGACACCGTCGACCCGATCGGCGGCCAGGTCGTGCGGGACGACGACGGAGAGGCGACCGGGTTCCTGCTCGAGACCGCGGCCATGGATCTGCTCGCGGACTATCTCGACGGAATCCGGACCGAGGAGGAGGTCGACGGCCACCTGGAGCTCGCCTTCGCCGCGTATCTGGCGGCCGGCGTCACCGGTGCCGCCGACATGGGGATGACAGAGCAGTCGATGGCGGCGCTGCGGCGTCGGCTCGACCGCGACGGTCGGCTGCCGTTCCCGGTCACCGCGCACTGGTGGCTGAGCTCGACCGGCGACCCGGCATCCGATCTCGCCCAGGTCGAGCGTGCGGTCCAGCTGCGTGACGAGCTCGAGGCCACGGGCACGCCGTGGCTGAAGGTCGTCGGAGTGAAGTTCATCCTCGACGGCGTGATCGACGCGTGCACCGCCGCGATGGTGCGCCCGTACGCCGACGGCTCGAACGCCGACCCGATCTGGAGCCGCGAGGCCGCGACGCCGGTCGCGATCGCCGCCGACCGCGCCGGCCTGCAGCTCGCGATGCACGCGATCGGAGACGCGGCGAGCGCACTGGCCGTCGACCTCGTCGAGGCCTGTGAGCGGGCGAACGGCACCGGCACCGCCCGCCGCCCGCGCATCGAGCACCTGGAGTCGGTCGCGCCCGAGACGGTCGCACGGATGCGCGCGCACGGCATCGCGGCATCCATGCAGCCGGTGCACTGCGACCCCGCCATCCTGGACAACTGGATGGCGATGCTCGGAGATCAGCGCGCCGAGGACGGCTTCCCGTGGAACTGGTTCCGCGACGTCGATGTTCCCATCGCGCTGGGTACCGACGCCCCCACCGCACCCCACGAGGCTCTGCACAACCTGTTCATCGCGATGTCCGGGCGATCCTCGATCGACCGCGCGCTGCCGCCGTACCACCCCGAGCGTGCGTTCACCGCCGCGCAGGCACTCGCTGCGGCGACGTCTGGCGCGGCCCACGTCGGTGCGATCGACGACGCCTACGGCCGGATCGCGCCCGGTTTCTTCGCGAACGTCGCCGTGCTGGACATCGACCCGCTGTCCGCGCCGACCAACGACCTGCTCACCGGTGCCGTGCTGCTCACCCTCGTGCACGGCGAGGTCGCCTACCGGCGGCCATGAGCTCCCGCTCCTGAATCCCGAACGCCCCCTGCACTGACGCAGGAGGGTGCCCGTCCTGGAAGGACCGTCATGTCCGACACATCCGCCATCCCCGCTCCTGGTGCCGTCGCGCCCGGATCCGAATCCGACTTCGTCGACTCCGCGAGCACCCCCGAGACGCGGGGCATCGAACTCATCACCGACGCCCAACGACACGGGAGAGCGCGCGATCTGTTCTTCGTCTGGAGCGCACCGGGCGTCAGCGTGCTGAACATCACGGTCGGCGCCTCGATGACGCTCGTGCTCGGCCTGGAGATCTGGCAGGCGCTGCTCGTGATTCTGGCATCGAGCGCGCTCGCTCTGCTGCCGGGTATCGTCGCCATCTCCGGACCGGCAGCCGGCACCTCCGGCTCGGTGGTCCAGCGAGCGATCTACGGCATCCACGGCAACAAGATCGTCATCGCGTTCTACGGCTGGTTCATCTCGGGCGTCTTCCTCGCGCTGAACTGGGTGGCGGCGTCATTCATCGGCGGCGAACTGCTCGTGCGGTGGGGCTTCCCCGATCCGATCGCGGCATCGATCCTGGTAGCGGTCGTGGTCTCGACGATCACCGTGGTGGTCGCCGTGTACGGTCACGCCCTCATCCTGAAGGCCTACCTGGCGATCTCGATCGGGCTGTTCGTGATCTTCGCACTCGTCATCGGCTTCATCGCCCCCGCGTTGGATTGGGGGTTCGCGCAGCCCGCGCCGCTCAGCGGGCTGCCGCTGTGGGTGAGCATCACGATCGCGTTCGCGCTGATGGCATCGTCGCCGCTGTCGTTCAGCAACAGCGCCGACATGGCCCGGTATCTGCCACGCGACACCAAAGCGTCCGGCATCATCGGCGCGACTGCGCTGGGACAGCTCTTCCCCGCGGTGCTCATCACCGCCTTCGGCGTCGTGCTGGGCGGCTCCATCGGGCCGGACAGTCTCGCGAACGGCATCGAGTACTCCCTGCTCGAGAAGCTGCCGGTGTGGCTCGCCCCGCTGTTCGTGCTCGGCGTCCTGGTGAACTGCATCTCGCTCAACGGCATGACGACCTACACGGCGAGCATGGCCCTGCAGTCGATCGGCGTGCCGATCCGCCGCATCCCCTCCGCGATCCTCATCGGTGCGCTCGGCTGCGCGTTCACGATCGTGCTCGTCGTGGCATCCGACCTGATCAGCGCCGTCAACCTGATGCTGCAGTTCCTGCTGATCATCTCCGTGCCCACGATGGGCGTCTACGTCGCCGACATCGTCCTGCGCCGCAACCGGTACTCCGGGACCGACCTGTTCGACGAGCGGCCCGGCGGCAGGTTCTGGTACACCGGCGGCTTCGGCATCCCGGGTCTCGTCTCCGTGGTCGCCGGTGGCTTCGCCACCGCGATGTTCCTGTCGACGACGGTGTGGACCGGCCCGCTCGGCGCGGCGCTGGGCGGGCTCGACCTCTCGGTGCCGGTCGGGCTCCTGGTCTCGATGGGCCTGTACGCCGTGCTCGCAGGACGGACAGTGCGCACGCAGATCGGCGATTGAGCCGGAGGCCGCCGCTTTCCGTCCGCCGCGGTGGAACGGGTCAAGGGGGTGCGACGCCACAGCCTCGCGTCCTAACGTCGGAGTCATGGCTATCGAACTGAACCGACCGGCGCTGAAGCTCGCGCGTTCCCTCGTCCGCGACGGCAAGGTCGTGCGGGACGAACGCGACGACTGGTCCGAGGCGGCGCCCAGCGCCGAAGAAGAGAACCGCTTCATCGACGAGCACGGGTGGACGGAGTTCGCCCACTGGCATCTCGGCATCGACAAGAGCGAGAACCTCGAGACGAAGAAGGCGTACAGCTTTCCGTTCGGCGACTTCCGGAAGGTGCGTCGTTCCGGCGTGATCTCGGGGGAGAGCCGCGCCGGGCAGTATGACCACACGGAGATCAGGGACGAGCTGCGGAAGCTCCTCGAGCTCATCGACTCCGAGGCCTGACACCTTCCATGAGCGCTCCGGAGACAGCAGAGCAGGCGGACGGCACCGAGCCCTACGCCCGCGCCCTGCGAACCGTGCTCGACCGGGAGAGCGAGCGCGTCGCCGCCGCGCTGGGTGCCCTACATCGGGCCGCCGTCGAAGCGGAGAGCGGTGTGGAAGCGATCCTCATCGACGTCTTCGTCGACCAGGACGGCGAGGGCCCCTTCGACGTCTGGGCGCGGTTCGACGGGGCCGACGCCTTCGACCTGGACCGGCGGTTCGACGACCAGCGCCACCTGTTCGGTGTGGAGTGGACCGCGGACGGCTGGGAGCCCGCGGTGCCCTCGCGCCCGCGCGGATGGACGCGGGATCGCCTGGAGGAAGCCGTCCTCGTGGTCGTCGCCGAATGGATAGAAGGCCTGCTCCCGGCCGGCGCGAGGGAGGGCCTCTTCTGGGTGGGTGCTCCCGATCTCGGCTACGCCTGACCCGCTCCTGACCGTCCCATCCGGCTCCGGAACCTAGCGGCTCGGCGAGGTCTCCTCAAGCCCCTCGGCGACTCAGAGTCCAGCCGGGAGACTGGGGGCAGCCCGATCGAAGGAGGAGACATGGAATCGACACCCGACGACGTCGGCGGTCAGCCGCTGCGCGACGGCGACGCGACCACCGAGGCCGACCCGAGCAACGATCCCGCGCAGGCGGAATGGGAGCGCACGGAAGCCCTCGACGACGGTGCGGCACCGGAGGATCTGGAGGCGTCGACCGCCACCGGCCGTGATCCCGACGAGATCCCGGACCCCGACGACGAGGTGCCGGCGGAGGACCTGCCGGGTTCCGCGCCGCAGCCGGAGAGCCAGGGAGAGGACCCGGTCCTCGCCGATCTCGGCGAAGAAGGACAAGGCGACCTGGGGTCGGGGGACGTCTGATGGCCATCACGGCAGTCGTCACCCGGTCGAAGAACGGGCAATGGGTCAACGAGGTGGACGGCGCTCCCGAGCTCTCCCGCAGCTACACCAGCCGCGACGAGGCGATCGAGGAGGGGGAAGCGCTGGCCTCCGAGCACGGTGCCCGCCACGAGATCGAGGAGAGCGAGCCGACCGGCACCATCACCGACGGCGGCGACCCGGACGACGTCTGAAGCTCCACGACTGCTCAGCGCAAGATGACGAGTTCGCGCGTCGTGCGGGTCATCGCCACATAGCGGTCGACCGCCCCCGTGCGCCCGGAGCCGAATGCCTCCGGGCGCACGAGGACCACGAGGTCGAACTCCAGTCCTTTGGCCTCCTCCGGCGTCAGCGCCCGGACCCGCGGATTCGGCGCGAAGGTGGGGTCGCCGATGACTGCGGCGATTCCCTCCGGGTTCGCCGCGAGCCACGCCTCGATCACCTCGTCACGCTCGACGGCGTTCCCGTGCCGGACCGGAATGCCGCTCTCCCGCACGGACACCGGGACGTTGGCATCGGGCAGGGCCTCGAGGATGCTCGGTGCGGCGACCGCCATCACCTCCGTGGGCGTGCGGTAGTTCACCCGGAGCGAGGAGACCCGGACGTTCCGCAGGCCGAGGCGTTCCAGACGCTCACTCCACGACTCCGTGAACGCCCTCCGTGCTTGGGCTCTGTCGCCCACCACCGTGAAGCTGCGGGACGGACACCGTGCGATCAAGGTGCGCCACTGCGCGTCGGTGAGCTCCTGTGCCTCATCCACGACGATGTGCCCGAACGGGCCGGCGAGCTCGTCCGGGGGGAGCGGAGGAGGAACGTCCGCTCCGGCGAGCACGGTCCGCGCGTCGGCACCGCGCAGGATCGACATCACCTTCATCTCGCTGTCATCGCTCTCGACGAGGTGGTCGACCACGGCGGACATCTGCTCCCGCGCCGCCGCGGCCGCGACCTGCCGGCGGTGCTGCTCCCGCACGGCCTCCGGGTCGCCCAGCCGACGGTGCGCGGCATCGAGCAGGGGAAGGTCGGCGTCCGTCCACGGCGCCCCCTCTGCGCGGTGCAGCAAGGCGAGCTCCTCCGCCGGGAGATCCGGCGCGCACCGGGCGAGCAGCGCCGGAGACGTCCACAGGGCGGCGACCACCGCCGCCGGAGAGAGCAGCGGCCACGCGCGTACGAACGTCGTCGTGAGATCGTCGTCCTGCCGCAGCCACCGACGGACGGAGGACTCCGGGACCTCGGGATCGCGAACCTGGTCCACCAGCATCTCCAGCACCTCCTCCCACACCTCGTCACGAGCCTCGTTGTGCGGCGACGCGGGATCCGCACGGGCGAACAGATCGGCCCAGTCCTCTCGGCTCACCCAGAGATCGGCCCACGGCGCCTCGAGGCGGAGCGCGTGCAGCGGCGGCCGGGTGAGCTCGGAGACCGCCGCCGCGATCACCAGCTCCGGGTCTAGGCGCTGCTTGAGCTCGGCCACGCGGGAATCCGTCTCCGCGATCGCGCCCGCGCCCTCGGGAGTGAGATCACGCAGAGTGCACAACCGCACCGTGTCCTCGCCGAGGCTCGGCAGCACGTCCTCGACGTAGCCGAGGTACTGCGGGTTCGGTCCCACGAGCAGCATGCCCCCGGCGCCGTGGTCAGCCGCGGCTCGGCGTACAGAAGGTGCGCCGCCCGGTGCAGCGCGACGACGGTCTTCCCGGTGCCGGGGCCGCCATCCACGACCAGAGCGCCGGGCGAAGGGGCGCGCACGATGGCGTCCTGATCCGCCTGGATCGTCGCCAGCACGTCCCGCATGCGCCCGGTCCGGTGTGCGTCGAGGCTCGCGAGAAAAGCGGACTGGTCGTCGAGGGAGGCGGCGCCGTCGAGGCCCTCGGGGGACAGCGCCTCGTCCCAGTAGTCCGTGATCCTGCCTCGGTTCCACCGGTACCGTCGCCGGGAGAGGAGGCCCCGGGGGTCTTCCCAGGTCGCGGCGAAGTACGGTTCCGCTGCCGGAGCCCGCCAGTCGACCAGCAGGCGGGTGCCGTCCGCATCGGACACCCCGGCGCGACCGATGTACACCGGCGGTCCGGCCGCGGGGGTCATCCGGCCCAGGCACATGTCGATGCCGTAGCGCTCCCGCAGGCGCAGCGTCGCGCTGAGGCGGCGGATCTCCAGGTCGCGATCGACCGCCGTGACGCCCGCGTCGGCGGCCTGCCGGCGCACGAGGGCGAGACGAGCGGTCAGGGCGTCCCGTTCCCGGGACAGAGCGGCGCCGAGGCGCCGGACGTGGGCGCGGTCGGCGGCGATGAGGTCGTCTGCGGATTTCGCCGCGTGGTCGTCGGACAGATCAAAGGGGTCGAGCACGGGACATCTCCTTCGCGAGGGCATGCGGGGGCACGCGAGCCGTCGATTCTGCCTCCCGAGGGGGCCTTGTGGCAAGCCCCCACCCCGGCGATATCCTGGAGATGCACGGAGACGAGGGGACCTCACCATGACCCATCGGATCGGCTACCTCATCGGCAGCCTCGCATCGGACTCGATCAATCGCGTCCTGGCCACGGCGCTCGTACGGCTCGCCCCGCCGGACCTCGAACTCGTGGAGATCCCGATCCGTGACCTCCCCCTCTACAACCGCGACGACGAGCTCGAACCCGTCGCTGCGGTCACCGCGTTCAAGAGCGCGATCGAAGGGTCGGACGGTCTGCTGCTCGTCTCGCCGGAGTACAACCGCTCGATCCCCGGGGCGTTGAAGAACGCCATCGACTGGGGCTCGCGACCCTGGGGTCACAACTCGTTCGCACGCAAACCCACCGGCATCATCGGCGCCTCGACGGGAGCCATCGGCACCGCGGTCATGCAGTCGTCGATGCGGAGCGTGCTGAGCTTCCTCAACGCGCCGCAGCTGAACGCCCCGGAGGCGTACATCACGTTCCGGCCCGAGGTCTTCGGCGCCGACGGTCAGGTGCACGATGCTGACACCGAGAAGTTCCTCGCGCACTACATGGAGGAGTACGCGGCGTTCGTCGAGCGGGTGCTGTCGCTCACCGCTCCGGGTCACGTCGGCGACCGGTAGCCGCCGCGCTCGCCGCGTCAGGAAGGCGCGTCCGCCACGAGCGCGCTCAACGCCAGGGCGTCGTGGGGTGCGTGCCCGCGGGCGTCGTTGTCGAAGTACACGAAGACGTCGCGTGGTCTCCCGTCGTCGGCGCCGGTCCCGTCGGCCCACCCGCGGATGAGCGCCGCCCACTCCCGCAGCTCGGTCTCGGTGTAGGCGCTGTGATAGAGCATCTGCGCGCCGTGGAGACGGATGTAGACGAAGTCCGCGGTGAGGGCATCGAATCGCGGCCACGTGCCTGCGGTGTCGGCGATGACGAGGGAAGCCCCGTGCTGCTGCAGGAGCCTCAGGCTCGAGGGGTCGGCGAAGGAAGCGGAACGCGGTTCGAGGGCATAGCGGAGCGGGCGGTCGGCATCGATCTCCAGCCACGCCCGGTCCTGCAGCCGCTCGTCATGCCGCCGGGCGAGCGCGAGAGCGTCGGCCGTCATCCGGGGAAGCGCGTCGAAGAAGGACTCCAGGAGATCCGGGTCGAAGCGCTGGCGCTCGGGGAGCTGCCACAGGATCGGGCCGAGGCGGGGACCGAGGGCGAGGACGCCCGACGCGAAGAAGTTCGCCAGTGCCTGCTCGACGTTCCGCAGTCGCAGCATGTGGCTGACGTAGCGTGAGCCCTTGACCGCGAACACGAAGTCGTCGGGAACGCTCGCGGCCCACCGGCGGTAGCTCTCGGGCCGCTGCAGAGAGTAGAACGAGCCGTTGAGCTCGACGGTGGGGAACTGCGATCCGATGTGCTCCAGCTCTCGACGCTGCGGGAGGCCGCGCGGGTAGAAGTCGCCGCGCCACCGGGCGTACCGCCACCCGGAGACGCCGATGCGTACCCGGCCTCGCGTGCTCTTCTTCTTCATGGCCGGCTCCGTCGGGTCAAGCCCCTTGCCGCTGTCGTGCGGCCTCGGCAGGCTGGAGGCATCCACACCGAAGGAGGAGGAGCCATGTCGCTCAATGACCATCCGATCGACGATGTGAAGCCCGAGGCCGACCTGCAGGAGCAGGAGCGCCTTGCGGAGGAGGTTCCCGAGGACCCGGAAGCGCCGACCCCCTCGGCACCGGAGACGCACCCCATCGAGGCGGACCCGGCGGACGCCGCCGAGCAGCGCATCGAAGTGCCGCTGGATGAGGAGGGCCTCGACGAGCCCGCCGAGGACTGACGGCCTCCGGCGGCAGGTGCGCCGGGGCGGCGTTCGAGACAGGGGAGAGGCGTCATGACGAACGACCGTAGTCCGAGCGGTGCGTGCCCTCGCCGGGGTTGACGCTCAGCGGGACGATGGCTAGCCGCGGGGTATGCCCTCTCGACGGGACCGCCCCAACCCGGTGCTGCCGAGAGGGCTCACCGTCCTACCCGGACGGTTGGGGAGGCGGCGAAGTCTCGCTGTCTCTACGGCTGATCCCCCAGAGATTCAGCCGGTAGCCCCCGCTACGAAGAGCAGAATATCCCTTAATCCTCTTGTCCGCCATTTGGGGGACAAAAGTTTCTTCGAAAATTCTGCGCGGCTCCCGGCCCTGTCGCCGATACGGACCGTTCCGTAGGGTGGGGGCATGGACAGGATGCTCGTCTTCGCCGGTGAGGTCGCACTCCCGGTCGGGCACCGGGTCGAGGTCTCCGAACTCGTCGACCCCCAGACGCAGGAGCCCGTCGTCCTGTCGCTGCTCGACCTGGACACCGGTATCCGCTACCGCCGCGCCGAGGAGCCCCGAGCTGAGGTGACGCACTGGATCGGCCGTGTCCTCGACTGCACGGTGGCGGTGGGCGTCGCTCCGCGGACGTCGCTGCTCATCGACCCCATCGGGCCGTCGGCCAGCGGCGCGGGCATTGCTCTGCGCGGCGCGGATGCGGCGGTCAACGCGGCCAAGGCCGAGGCGGATCGCTGGGGTGGATCGGACCGTCCCCCGCCGGAGGAGCCCGAACGCTTCTGGTGACCGCCGGAGGCCGGGGCCCCTCCCGCACCGGAGTCATCGGAAGTCCCGCGAGCGGTGCATGACCCCCGTGCGGAGGTCTTCGAAGGCGTCGGCGAGCACATTGACGACCCCCTCCGGGGAGCGCTCGAGGATGCCGCGGATGATGAGCGCCGGGGACTCCCGGGCGATGCGACCGAACCGGCCCCAGACCCCCGTCGAGCAGATCACGTTCACCAACCCGCTCTCGTCCTCGAGGTTGACGAAGGTGACGCCGGCGG
The DNA here is from genome assembly GCF_057364585.1 of Microbacterium sp. CFSPD4_SD4. Taxonomy (NCBI): domain Bacteria; kingdom Bacillati; phylum Actinomycetota; class Actinomycetes; order Micrococcales; family Microbacteriaceae; genus Microbacterium; species Microbacterium sp. CFSPD4_SD4. Next base: position 754,789 of record NZ_JBNFOC010000001.1, on the reverse strand, counting down.
CCGTGGCGGGGCGCTGTCGATGGGTGACGAGACCGGCCACCTCGACGCGTCGTCCGGTCTCGTGGCGCTGCAGGTCTGCGGCCGTCAGGACGCCGCGAGCCCGGAGGTCGTCGCGGAAGTGCGTCATCGGGTGGTCGTCGGTCGAGATGCCCGTGGCCCAGAGATCGGCCGAGAGGCGCTCGTAGCTGGTCTGGTCGGCGAACAGCGGCGGCTGCACCGCCACCGTGGTCCCCGGGAGGAATCGGGCGCGGTCTTCCGCGGCAGCCCCGGCGAGCCAGATGGCCTCCCGGCGCTCCAACCCGAGGCACGCGAAGGCTCCGGCGGTGGCGAGGGCCTCCAACTGCGCGGCCGTGGCGTCGGTCCGGCGCACGAGGTCGTGCAGATCGCGGTAAAGGCCGTGCGCTTCCCGCTCGGCGACGATGCGCTCTGCCATCGGCACTCCGATCCCGCGGATGCCGCTGAGTCCCAGGCGCACCGCGAACCGTCCGTCCCGCCGGTGCGCCGCGGACTCGTCCGGTGCGCTCCGGTCGAACCGGTGCACGGGCGGCTGCGGGTCGGCCAGGCAGTCGTCCCTCCCGGTCGTCCCTGCGGCGTCCGGCGAGAGAGGTTCGAGGGTCTCGGTGGCGCCGGAGAGGTGGAGATCCGGGCGCCGGACCTCCACGCCGTGTCGACGGGCATCTGCCGTGAGGGTCGCGGGGGAGTAGAAGCCCATCGGCTGCGACCGCAGCAGGCCCGCGAGGAAGGCGGCCGGATAGTGCAGCTTCAACCACGAGCTCGCGTAGACGAGCAGGGCGAAGGACAGCGAATGGGACTCCGCGAAGCCGAAGTTCGAGAACGCCTGGATCTGCGCGTAGATCCGGTCGGCGGCCTCGTCGACGAGCTCGCGGCGCGCCATCCCGGCGTACAGCTTGTCCCTGACCTTCTCGATCTTCTCCAGGCCCCGCTTCGACCCCATCGCCCGGCGCAGCAGGTCGGCCTCGTCGGCCGTGCAGTCGCCGACGGCCGTGGCCATCTGGATGAGCTGCTCCTGGAAGATGGGGATGCCGAGTGTCCGCTCGAGGATGTCCTCGAGGTCGCTGTGCGGGTAGGGGATGGGGAACTCCTCCGGGGGCTCGCCCCTGGACTCCCGTTCCCGGTTGGCCTCGTCCACCTTGTCCTTCGCCATCTTCCGACGGACGAACGGGTGCACGGCGCCGCCCTGGATGGGTCCGGGGCGGATGAGGGCGATCTGGATGGCGAGGTCGTAGAAGCGCCGCGGCTGCAGCCGGGGGAGCAGCCCGATCTGCGCGCGGGACTCCACCTGGAAGACGCCGATCGAGTCGGCCCGGCAGAGCATGTCATAGACGCCGGCCTCCTCCTTCGGCAGGGTCTCCAGCGTCCACTCCTCGCCCGTCGCCTCCCGGACCAGGTCGAAGCAGTGCTGCAGCGCCGCGAGCATGCCCAGGCCGAGGAGGTCGAACTTCACCAGCCCCATGAAGGCGGCGTCGTCCTTGTCCCACTGGATGACGGTGCGGTCCTCCATGCGGGCGTGCTCGACCGGCACCACCTCGCCGACCGGCCGGGCCGTGAGGACCATGCCGCCCGAGTGGATCCCCAGGTGCCGCGGAGCCTTCAGCAGCTCGGCTGCGTAGTCGAGCACGGTCTCGGGGATGTCGTGGCCCTCGACGGGTTCGAGTCCCGATCCCCAGCCGTCCACCTGCCGCGACCAGGAGTCCTGCTGCCCCGGGGAGTGCCCCAGGGCTCTGGCCATGTCGCGGACCGCGTTCTTCGGACGGTACTGGATGACGTTCGCCACCTGGGCCGCCCGCTCCCTGCCGTACTCCCGATAGACCCACTGGATGATCTCCTCCCGGCGCCGTGAGTCGAAGTCCACGTCGATGTCCGGCTCCTCCGTGCGGGTGGTGGCGAGGAAGCGCTCGAAGGGGAGACGGTAGAGGATCGGATCGACCGCGGTGATGCCCAGCAGGTAGCAGACCGCGCTCGCCGCCGCGGAACCCCGGCCCTGGCAGAGGATGCCGCGTCGCCGGGCTTCCGCCACGATGCCGTGCACGATGAGGAAGTATCCGGGGAAGTCCTTCTCCTCGATCACGTCGAGCTCGCGGGCGATGCGCCGACGGCCGTCCTCGTCCAGCCGCGGATACTTCGACGGGACCGCCTCCCAGACCAGGTGCCGCAGCCAGCTCATCGGGGTATGTCCCGTCGGCACGTCCTGGCGGGGGAGGGCCGGGCGCGCCATCCGAAGTGGGAAGGCCGAGGCCGCAGCCAGCTCCAGGCCGTGCGAGATCGCACCGGGGTACCGCTGGAAGCGCGCCGTCATCTCCGCGCCGCTGCGCAGGTGCGCGCCGCCATGGGCCGGGAGCCAGCCGTCGAGCTCGTCCATGCTCCGGACCGCGCGGACCGCGGCCACCGCCTCGGCGAGAGGGGCCTGATCCGGGCGGGCGTAGTGCACGTTGTTGGTCGCCACGACGGGCAGCCGCATCCGGCGGGCGAGGTCGGCCAGGGCGTCGTTCCGCCGGGTGTCCAGCGGATCGCCGTGGTCGAAGAGCTCGACGGCGATGTTGTCACGTCCGAAGAGGTCGACGAGGTGGCGCAGCGGCGCGGCGGCGTCCCCGGCCTCCAGCCCCTGCCGTACCGCCCCCTTGCGGCAGCCGGTGAGGATCGTCCAGTGTCCGTCGGCGGTCGCCGCGAGCTCGTCGAGGTCGTAGACCGGGCGTCCCTTCTCTCCGCCGCGGAGCTGGGCCGCGGTGATCGCCCCCGACAGGCGGTGGTACCCCTCGAGGCCCCGGGCGAGCACGAGCAGATGCGTGCCCGGCGGGTCGGCGGCCCCCTGCGGAGCGGAGGGCAGATCGAGGGAGAGCTCGGCGCCGTAGACGGTCTGCAGCCGCAGCTCCATGAGCTCCGCCAGCTCGGCGAAGCGCGCGGCGCCGTAGAACCCGTCGTGGTCGGTGAGCGCGAGCGCGCTCAGGCCGAGACGCTCGGCCTCCGCGAGCAGATCCTCGGGGGAGGACGCCCCGTCGAGGAAGGAGTAGGACGAGTGCGCGTGCAGCTCGGCATAGGGCACCGCCTCCTCCGGGCGCTCCGGGAGGGTCGGGGGGACGAGCTTCCGCGGACGACTCACCGGTCCGGGATCCGGGCGGAGCCCCCGCGGTGCGGAGGTCGCTTCGGGAGTGGACTCTCCGCTGAGGGTGCGCTCGAGCTGATCCCAGGTCAACGGCGGATTGTGCCAGCCCATCAGCGGTACCTCCCCTCGGCCCACCAGCGCTCGCCGGCCAGGAAGACCAGCCAGGCGCGGTCACGGTCGTCGACGATCTGGAGCCGGTGGCCTCGTTTGCCACCGCCCGTGCTCCACCGCCGCTCGTGCACGGGCCACGGCCCGGCCCAGGCCTGTACGGTCGCCCCGTCGATGCGGGCGGGGTCATGCGTGAGGGCGCCGCGATCGTCGACGTCGATCGTGCTCCCGTCCGCGGCGACGATGCCGATGGGGCGCGGTGGGCGGAACACCTCGGAGGGGAGAGGGTCGGGGAGGCTCCCCGGCCAGGGGGACCGTGGATCACGAGGCGGGACCGGGCGCTCGCCCCACGGCGTGAGCACCTGACGATCGGCGAGCCAGCGCCCTCCGGAGAGGGCGGCGGTGACCACGCCCTGATGCCCCAGCATGGTCTGCACCCGGGAGACCGCGTGATGCAGTCGCTCATCGGTACCCGAGCCGAAGAGCCCCGGTTGGTGGTGGGCCGCATCATCCACCGCGACGGGGAGGAGGCGGGCGGCCACGATGCCCCCGAACGCCCTCGCCTCGTCGACGGGCGCGCTCGCGGTCAGGGCGGCCAGCGCCTCCAGCTGCCAGCGCACGCGGTCCACGAGGTCGGCGGCGTCGAAGCTCGTCGGGTGCAGCCAGGTGCGGGAGTGGACGGCGCCGTCGTCGTCGGTCAGGTCGATCCGCACCTCGGTGCACACGAGCGACGCGTCCGCCAGAGCGAGCATCACGGCATCGGCGGTCTGCCGCACGGCGAAGGCCACCTGGTCGGTGCCCCCGAGAGGGGACTCGAACTCGATGGTCCTGGCCAGTTCGGGGTCGGGCGGCCGGGGAGCCAGGGGCCGGGAGTCGGCGCCGGCGGCGAGGGCCTGCAGGCGGGCACCATGCTCGCCGAAGCGGTCGCGGACGTCGAGAGGGGCGAGCGCGGTGAACTCGCCGAGAGTGCGCACGCCGAGGCGGAGGAGGAGATCGCTGATCTGCTCGTCGCGGAGCACCTGCACGGGGTAGGGGGCCAGGAACTCCCGGGAGCCGCCCGGGGGCACGACCGTGCAGGACGCCGTTCCTCGGGCCGCGATCTCGGCGGTGAAGGGTCCGTCGGCGACGCCGACACGCACTTCGGGGAAGCCGGCAGCGGCGAGGACCGCGGACAGGGCTGTTGCCGCCTCGGTCTCCCCGCCGTGATAGCGGGCGATGCCGCGGGCGCGCAGGATCGCGAGGCCGGGGCGCAGCAGCGTCACGCCCGGGGCGTGCTTCTCGATGAGCTGCAGCACGGGGACGAAGGCGCGTTCGTCCTTCTCGGCGTCGTGGGGGAGGACCTGCAAGGAGGAGAGGAGGCCCTGGGCGACGCGGCGGCGCTGGCCGATGCGGACGCCGTGTGCGCGGGCCGATGCGGTGCAGGCGACGACCGTGTTCGCCTGCACCAGGGCCGTCGGCGGGTGCGGGCCTCCGCCCAGCACCGCTCGCAGCGGCCAATCGGGGAACCAGAGCACGAGGACGCGGAGCGGGGCGTTCATCCTGCCTCCGCCCAGAAGAGGAGGTCGGACGACCCGGCCACAGCATCGTCTGTCGCCACGGCGCTGCCCGTCGCAGAGGGAACGAGCGGTGGCAGAGCGGTAAGCTCCGCGGCCGCGGTCTCCACGGCTCCGTGTCCGCCGGGCAGTCGGACGCGCACGCTCGAGGCGCGAGGGCTGTGCCTGGTCCGTGCCGTGACCGTCACCGTGCAGTCCGAGAGCAGCCCCCACCCCTCGCCGAGCCCATGCCAGTCCGGGTCGTGGAGCCGGATGGTCCCCTCGCTCTGCGCCCAGCGCCCCGCACCCGGTTCCTCCGCCACGAGCAGCGTGGACCCGCGGTCGCGCAGACGGGCGCTGAGTCGGGACACATCGGCGTCGCGTGCCCTGGTCGTGGGCTGCACGACGATCAGGGGCACCACCTCGGCCAGCGCGGATGCGACGGCGAGCCAGCGGTCCCCCGGGTCGGGGACGAGGATGAGGCGGCTCAGATCGATGCCGTAGGCGGCGGCGGCCTCGACCCCCAGGGTGGGCATGCCGATCACCGCGCACCAGTGCCCGCGGCCGGAGGAGGCGCTGAGCAGGGCGAGCACGAGGGCGGGCGAGGGGGAGACGGTGTACGAGGTGCCCGTCTGCAGTCCCTCGTCCGGCAGCAGCGCGGCGAAGGCGGGATCGAGGGGGAGGAGGGTGTGCTCGCTGCGCCGCCGCTGCATCCGGCTGATCTCGCGGCGCAGTCGCAGGACCTCTCCGGCGCGGGTGTCGCTGGTCGGAGAGAGCGCGGTCATCGCATCGAGCCCGATCCCCATGTGTCCATCCTCGAAGATATGTACGAATAAAGCAAGTGACGCGACTGACGCTAGTTCGTACATCCGACATCGCCCTCCGGGTTGTCCACAGGGCGCTCCGCGCCGTCCCGGATCTCCCTACCCTGCCGGGATGGACATCCGTCTCGCCCTCCTCGGCCTCGTGCACGGCGGCCTCCTCGCGATCGGCATCCTGCTGACCGTGATCGATGCGCGCACGCACCGGCTCCCGAACCGCATCGTGCTGCCGACCCTGTTCCTGCTGCTCCTGGCGGCGGTCGCCGACGCCGTCATCACCGCCGACGCCGCCGCTCTGGGGCGGGGCCTGCTCGGAGCTCTCGTGCTCGGCGGCTTCTATGCGGCCCTGCGGCTGCTCAGCCGGGCGGGCATGGGCGGAGGCGATGTGAAGCTCGCCCTGGTGATCGGGCTCGTCCTCGCCTGGCACGGCTGGGGGGCCTTCCTCCTCGGCGCGGTGTCCGCCTTCGTGCTCGGAGCGGTCTACGCGCTCGTGCTCCTCGCCGCGGGCCGGGCCGATCGGAGGACCCGCATCGCCTTCGGGCCGTGGATGATCGCGGGGGCCGTCCTCGGCGTCCTCGGCGGCTGACCGCGCAGGTCGCCCCGAATGGGGGAGGGCGGCGCTACCCTGGGCACATGGCACTCGCGCGACTTCACGGCGGCCCGCTGGACGGGCAGATCATCCCCCTCGACGACGATGCGGACGACAAGCTGATCGTCCCCTACAGCGAGACGCAGGTGGTCTACAACCGCCGCGGCGAGCCGCAGAACACGGGAGAGGGCGACGGCCCCACCGAGATCGACTACTGGTTCGAGGAAGCCCTCGAAGACCTCACGCTCGAGGATGACTGAGCCCTCTCGCACCGTCGAGGTCGAGCGCAAGTACGACGTCGACGACGGGACGCCCCTGCCCGACTGGACGGCGATCCCCGGCGTCGATGCGGTCTCGCCCGGTGAGCACCGCGCTCTCGACGCCCGCTACCTGGACACCGCGGACGGAACGCTGGCCCGTGCCGGCGTCGCGGTGCGCCGTCGTTCCGGGGGACCGGACGAGGGCTGGCACATCAAGGGCCCGCGGCAGGGCGACGGCCGGGTCGAGCAGGGCTGGCCCCTCGGCGGCGAGCAGGTCCCGACGGCGGTGCGCGCAGCGATCGCCGCCTGGACCACTGCGCCGCTGGAGCCTCTCGCACGCATCGAGAACGACCGAACGGCCTACCTCCTCACCGGACCGGACGGCGTCGTGGCGGAGTTCGTGGACGACCACGTGCGCGCGACCGACCTGCGCAGCGGGACTCGCCGGACCTGGCGGGAGTGGGAGGTCGAGCTCGGCCCCGCAGGCCCCTCCGACGACGCCGGTCGTGCGGCGTTCTTCGCGGCGGTCGAGCGTGCGGTGCACGCCGCCGGCGGCCGTGAGGCGGGCTCCGATTCGAAGCTCGCCCGGGCTCTCGGCTTCTAGGCCGCCGACTCCTCGGATGCAACCCCTTTCCGCGTGCGGTTGCAGGGTGGTTGAGTGACCACATGAGTCGACCGCCCGTGCTCCGATCGCTGCAGACGATCGTCCCCGAGACCGTCCTCGTGCAGGAGCAGGTGCGCGACGTCTTCGCCGCCCAGCCCGGCCTGGGACGGCTGGCGCAGCGCATCGTGGCGACGTCGTTCAACGTCTCCGGCATCGACACGCGCCACACCGTGATCGCGGAGCTGGCCGACGACGCCTCCCCGGACGACCCGTTGTTCTACGATCGCGTCTCCGGGCAGCTGCTGGCGCCGGGCACGAGGGCACGCAACGACGTCTACACGCGCGAGGCCTCCCGTCTCTTCGTCGAGGTCGCGCGCCGCGCCCTCGAGGCGGACCCCGACCTGAGCCCGACGGACGTGACGCACGTCATCACGGTCTCCTGCACGGGCTTCCACGCCCCGGGCCCCGAGTACGAGATCGTGCGCGGGCTCGGCCTGTCCGACGCCGTCCAGCGCTATCACTTCGGCTTCATGGGGTGCTACGCCTCGATGCCGGCCCTCCGCGCCGCCGGCCAGTTCTGCGCGGCCGACCAGAACGCCGTCGTCCTCGTCGTCAGCGTCGAGCTGTGCACCCTGCACCTGCGCTCCTCCGAGGACCCGGACACCATCGTCGCCTCCTCCCTGTTCGCCGACGGGGCGGCCGCCGGGATCGTGACGGCACGGGACCTTCCCACGACCGTCCCTGCGCTCCGGCTCGACGGCTTCCACACGGCGATCGTGCCGGAGGGCGTGGACGACATGGCCTGGACGATCGGCGACTCCGGCTTCGAGATGATCCTCTCCACCGCCGTCCCGCAGATCATCGGGGAGTCGATCATCGGAGCGCTCGCCCCGCTCTACGGGCGGGAGGACGGCCTGGCGGAGGCCTTCGCCGCGGGGCGGGTGGGCGACCGGGTGCGCCATTGGGCGATCCATCCCGGCGGACGGAGCATCCTCGACCGTGTGCAGGAGCGGATGGCGCTGAGTGACGGGCAGTTGCGACCGGCGCGGGAGACGCTCCGGGAGTACGGGAACATGTCGAGTGCGACCGTGCTGTTCGTACTGAAGCGCATCCTCGAGCAGGAGGATGCGGAACCCGGCGACCGCGTCGCGGCGATGGCCTTCGGCCCGGGGCTCACCGCCGAGAGCGCGCTGCTGACCGTCGTCGCACCCGCACCGTGAGCGTGGATCTGTCGGCGCGCGCCGTCGACCTCGTCGAGCTCATGGACGACCCCGCCGCCGACGAGGAGGCGCTCGGTCGCACGTACCGGCGCTTCAGCGCCGTGAACGCGGTCGTCTCCCGCCCGGGTCGGCTGTATCGGCGGGACATCCGCCCGCGGGCGGTCGCCGGGCGTCCGCTGCGCATCCTCGACATCGGCGCCGGCGGGGGAGACCTGTGTCGCGACCTCGTCCGGAGACTGCGACGCGACGGCCTCCGCGCCGACATCACCGCTCTGGACGCCGACGAGCGTGCGATCCACTGGGCCTCGGCGCACGACGACGGCGCGGGGATCCGCTATCGCCATGCACTCTCCGGCGACCTCGTGGCGGCGGGCGACACCTATGACGTGGTGCTCTCCAACCACGTCCTCCACCACCTCGACGCCGCAGCACTGCGCGCGGTGCTCGACGACTCCCGTGCGCTGGTGGGTGACCGAGGACTCATCTCCCACCACGACATCGCCCGCAGCCGCCTGGCCTACGAGGCGTTCGCGGTAGGAACCTGGCCGTTCGCGCGGAACCTCCTCGCCGGGTCCTTCATCCGGGTCGACGGTCTCCTGAGCATCCGCCGCTCGTACACTCCGCGGGAGCTCGCGGCCGTCGCCCCGCCGGGCTGGGAGGTGCGCTCGCACCTGCCCGCTCGTCTGGAGCTGCGCTGGGAGGGCGCGGATGGTCGACCATGACGTCCTCGTGGTCGGGGGCGGTCCGGTCGGGCTGCTCCTCGCCTGTCTCGTCGCGCAGGACGGTCGTCGGGTGCGCGTATGCGAGCGTCGCGCCGAGCCGGGCCTGCAGACGCGGGCGATCGGGATCCATCGTCCGGGGCTCGATGCCCTCGACGCCGCCGGAGTGGGCGCCGACGTCCGCTCCGCGGCGCTCCGCCTCTCGAGCGGCGAGGTCCGCAGCCGCGGGCGACGGCTCGCCGCCCTGACCTTCCCTCCCGAGCGTCCCATCCTCACGCTGGCGCAGCCCCGCACGGAGGAGCTGCTGCGCGACCGCCTGCAGACGCTGCGACCCGATGCGCTGCAGCTCGGCTCCGCCGTCCGGGCCGTCCATGACGACGGTCCGCTCGTCCGGGTCGGGATCGACGGTGAGCACGGGCCCGTCGAGGAGACGGCGTCGGTCGTGGTGGTCGCCGACGGTGTGCGGAGTCCTCTGCGGGCGGCGTTCGGCGCCGGCTGGGGTCGGCGGTCGGGGAGTGCCGGCTACGCGATGCTCGACGTCGACGATCCGCAGGCCGACGATCGCGCCGTGCTGTACTTCGAGCCGGACGGCCTCGTCGAGTCCTTCCCGCTGCCGGGTGGACGGCGCCGCTGGGTGGTGCGCGAAGACGGCGACCGGACGGTGGCGTCCGCCGGCGAGCTGGCGGACATCGTCGGGCGCCGGACGGGGAACCTCCTCGACGTGGACCCCGCGGCGGCGGTCTCGTCGTTCCGCGCCGCTCAGCACGCGGCTCGGAGGCTGCACCGCGGACGGATCGTCCTGCTCGGGGACGCCGCGCACGAGGTGAGCCCCATCGGCGGCCAGGGCATGAACCTCGGCTGGGCGGATGCGCTCCGGCTGGCGGCCGCGTTGCGCCGGACCGACCGGGGCGCCGTCCCGGTCCTGGACGGCTTCGCCCGGGAGGTCCAGCGGACCGCGCGGAAGGCGCATCGTCGTTCCGCGTTCTTCATGGCGATGGGGGCTCCGGCGATCGCGCCGGTCGTCGCTGCGCGGGAGGGCCTGGTCGGCGTGCTCGGCTCCTCGACGCTGCGCGGGTGGACCACCGGCCTCATCACCATGCGCGGTCTGTGACGCGAGAAGGCCCGATCCGCGATGCGCGGACCGGGCCTTCTCGAGGCGTCGGATCAGAAGTTGATCATGTGGCCGACGAGGCCATGGAAGCCCTCCTGCAGCGCCTCCGACAGCGTCGGGTGCGTGTGCACGTTGCGGGCCAGCTCGAGAGCCGTGAGGTCCCACTTCTGCGCGAGGGTGAGCTCGGGCAGCAGCTCCGACACGTCGGGGCCGATCATGTGCGCGCCGATGAGCTCCAGGTGCTCGGCGTCGGCGATGAGCTTGACGAAGCCGACCGGCTCGCCGAGGCCGTGGGCCTTGCCGTTGGCCATGAACGGGAAGGTCGCGACCTTGATCTCGCGCCCCTCGTCCTTGGCCTGCTGCTCGGTCAGTCCGAACGAAGCCACCTGCGGCGAGCAGAACGTCGCCCGCGGCATCATGCGGTAGTCGCCCAGCGTCATGGTCTCGGCGCCGCCGATGGTCTCGGCCGCGACGACGCCCTGCGCCTCGGCGACGTGGGCGAGCTGCAGCTTGGCGGTGACGTCGCCGATGGCGTAGATGCCCTCGACGTTGGTGCGCATGTGGTCGTCGATGTCGATCGCGCCGCGCTCCGTGAGCTTCACACCCGTCTTGTCGAGTCCGAAGCCCTCGACGTTCGGGGCGAACCCGACCGACATGAGCACCTTGTCGGCCTCGATCGACGCCTGCTGGCCGTCCTTGCCCGTGTACGACACGGTCACCGAGGAGCCGTTGTCGACGACCGACTCGACCTTGGTGGAGGTGAGGATGTCGACGCCGTAGTTCTTGTACTGCTTGGTGATCTCCTTCGACACGTCGGCGTCCTCGTTGGGGAGGGCGCGGTCGAGGAACTCGATGATCGTGACCTTCACGCCATAGTTCGTCATCACGTAGGCGAACTCCATGCCGATGGCGCCGGCACCGACGATCACGATGGACTTCGGCAGCTCACGGGAGAGGATCTGCTCCTCGTAGGTCACGACGTTGTCGCTAAGCTGCACGCCCGGGAGCAGGCGCACCTTGGAGCCGGTCGCGATGATCACGTTGTCGAACGTGACCTCCTCGGTGGAGCCGTCCGCCTTCGCGACGGAGATGGCCTTGGGGCCGGTGAAGGTGCCGCGGCCGTCGTACTCGGTCACCTTGTTCTTCTTCATGAGGAAGTGGATGCCCTTGACCCGGCCGTCCGCGACGACGCGGCTGCGGTCGAACGCCTTGCCGTAGTCGATCGTGAACTCTCCGGAGATCCCGAAGAAGTCGGCCTTGTGGTTCAGGGTGTGCGCGATCTCCGCGTTCTTCAGGAGCGCCTTGGAAGGGATGCAGCCGACGTTGAGGCAGACACCACCCCAGTACTTCTCCTCGATGATCGCGGTGGACAGGCCGAGCTGTGCGCTGCGAACCGCAGCGACGTATCCGCCAGGACCTGCACCAAGGATGACGACGTCGTAATGTGGCATGCCTTAAGCCTATCGCTCCGAGGGGGCGTCGGAATCGGTCGGAGCGGGGCGCCGACGACCGCGCAGGGTGAGCCAGAGGACGACGCCCAGCACCGCGAGCGCGCCGAGGATCACGAGCACCCAGATCCATGCCGGAGCGGCTCCGGCGTCTTCTCCGGCGTCCGGCGTCTTCGTCGCGGTCGCCTCGGGGGTGGCGGTCTGCTCCGTCGTCGGTGCCGCCGTCGGGGGAGCGGTGGTGGGCTCGTCCGTCGCAGCGCCCTCGTCGCCGACGGTGACGGTGAAGGAGAACTCGCCGGACGTGGGGTGGCCGTCGCTCGAGACGACCTTCCACACGACGCGGTACTCGCCGGCGGGCCCCGAACCGGTCAGGGGCTGGGTCACGATCGCGCCGTCGACCGTCGGGGCGCCGTCGATCACGGACTCGCCGGCCGGATCGGTGACGGTGAGCTCCGTCGCACCCTCCCCGTCGATGAGCTTGGCGCTGAACGTCAGGGTCAGCTCCGACGGCAGGGTCTCCACGCTGCTGTCCGCCGCGGGCGACGACGACACGAGGGCGTCGTGGGCCGAGGCCGACAGCGGGGAGAAGAGGACGAGGAACGCGGCGAGGAGGGTGGCCGCGAGGGCGATCGGGGCCGCCGTGCGGCGCAGGGCTGTGGTCTTCACGAGTCCAGCCTATGAATCCCCGGTATGGGACCGCTGAGTGCGAAAGCGGCCTCCCGCGCACCCCTTCGGATCGGATAGTCTGGACGACCAGGAGGGCACAGTGACAGACAGCGACAGCCGACCGGCCGGTGAAGCCGCCATCCATCGCTCCGGCGAGCCGAGACACGATGTGACGCAGACGTTCGGACACGATTCCGATCTGTCGTTCGTGCCGTTCGGCGTGGAGTTGACCGATGTCGAGCAGTCGGCCATCGCGGCGCTGCCCTCGGGCTCCGCGCTGCTGCTCGTCCGCTCCGGCGCCCTCGCCGGCGCCCGATACCTCCTCGACACCGACGTCACCACCGTCGGTCGTCACCCGGAGGCCGACATCTTCTTCGACGACGTCACGGTGTCCCGTCGTCACGCGGAGATCACCCGCACCGGGACGACGTTCGAGATCATCGACCAGCGCTCCCTCAACGGCACCTACGTGAACGGGGAGCGCGTCGATCGCAGCGCCCTCGCGGACGGCTCCGAGCTGCGCGTCGGCAAGTTCCGTCTGAACTTCTTCGCTTCTCCGCTCGACCGCGCGGCGAACGCCTGATGGCGGCGACTCCCGCCCGCGAACGCTCGGCGTCCGCGGGCCTGCTGAGTATCGGTCAGGTGCTCGCCCGCCTCACCCCGGAGTTCCCCGACCTGACCTCCAGCAAGCTGCGGTTCCTCGAGGTGCAGGGCATCGTCCGCCCCTCCCGCACCGAATCCGGCTACCGCAAGTTCTCCGCGTCCGACATCGAGCGGCTGCGCCTGGGCCTCACGCTGCAGCGGGATCACTACCTTCCGCTCAGCGTGATCCGCGAGCAGCTCGATGAGGCGGTGGCGTCCGGCGAGACCGCCGCGCTCGCGCCGCCGCCCTCCATCGCCCCCGCGCCGCGTCGCTACCGCCGCGAGGAACTGCTCGCCGCGGCGGGCGCGGGACCACAGCTGCTCAACGACGCGATCAGCACGGGTGTCATCACCGCCCAGGAGACGTACCCGGAATCCACCGTCGCGCTGCTCCGCGGGCTCGTCGCCCTCGATCGGCATGGCATCGAGCCTCGGCACCTGCGCTCCCTGCGGCAGGGCGCCGAGCGTGAGGTGTCGCTCATCGAGTCGGCGCTCTCCACGCTGCTGCGCCGCACGGACGCGGCGTCCCGTGCTCGTGCCAACGAATTGGCCCCGGAGCTGGCCACGCGGATCGACGATGTGCGGACGCTCTTCGTGAAGGACGCGCTCACCCGGATCCTTTCGTAACGAACTGATTGCGACACACCTTCGGCGTCGCACGGATGTCGTTGCCGGTGCCGGGACCCTGCTCTACCGTGGAGATAACCGTTCCAGGGAGGATTTCAGATGAATGCGGATGAGCTCGCAGGCGACCCGCGGTTCGTGACCGAACTCCTCTTCACGGACGGTCTGCCCGCGATGGACGACGAGGTCGGCTACCGCGGCGCCGTGGCGGCCCGTGCCGCCGGCATCACCTACCGTCAGCTGGACTACTGGGCCCGCACCGAGCTCGTGGAGCCCACCGTGCGCGGTGCGAACGGCTCCGGATCGCAGCGCCTCTACGGCTTCCGCGACATCCTCGTGCTCAAGCTCGTCAAGAGCCTGCTCGACACCGGCATCTCCCTGCAGCAGATCCGCACCGCGGTGGACGAGCTCCGCCGTGCGGGTATCCGCGACCTCGCCGGCACGACCCTCATGAGCGACGGCGCTTCCGTCTACCTCTGCACGTCGAACGACGAGGTGATCGACCTCGTCAGCCGCGGCCAGGGCGTGTTCGGCATCGCGGTGGGCAAGGTCCTCCGCGAGGTGGAGTCGACGCTCGTCGCGTTCGATCCGACCGCACCGGACCCCGTCGACGAGCTGTCGGCCCGTCGCGCCAAGCGCACCGCCTGACGCGTCCCCTCCCGCTTCACGAAGAACGGCCACCCTCGAAGAGGATGGCCGTTTCGTCGTTCCGCGGGGTCAGCTCTGCGGTCCGTTCTCCGGCACCGGGACGCGGCCCGTGCGGATGATGCGGTCGAGGAGCTGGTCGAAGTCGGCGGCGAGCTCCTGTGCGGAGTCGCCGGGCCAGATGTGCAGAGGCTTCGCGGCGCCCTGGGCCTGCTGGAGCGAGGTGCGCTCGGGCAGCTGGGGCGAGAGCACGAGGGGACCGAACATGTCCCGCAGCTCCTTGATGCGGAACTGGTGCTCGATCGACTGCGGACGGACGCGGTTGACCACGATGCCCAGCGGCTGGAGGCGCGGGGAGAGGCCCCGGCGGATCTCCTCGATCGCGCGGAGCGCACGGTCCGCCGCGGCCACGGAGAAGAGGCCGGGCTCGGTGACGACCATGACGCGGTCGCTGGCGGCCCACGCCGTTCGCGTCAGGGCGTTCAGCGACGGGGCGCAGTCGATGAGCACGAGGTCATAGTCGGCCTCAACTGCCGCGAGGGCCTCCTCGAGCTTCCACACGTCGCGGACGCTCGGGTGCGGGCCGTCGAAGTTGATGGCGGACGGACTGCCGATCAGCACGTCGATCGTGCCGGGGTGGACCTTGGCCCAGCCGCTGGAGGTGATCGCCTGACGGACGGTCTTCTCCTTCGGGTTCGCCAGCACATCGGCGATGTTGAGTCGTCCCGCGACCTGGATGTCCATCCCGGTGGAGACGTCGGACTGCGGGTCGAGGTCGACGACGAGCGTCCGGACACCCCGGGCGAAAGCCGCGGAGGCCAGCCCGAGTGTCACGGTCGTCTTGCCGACGCCTCCCTTGAGAGAGCTGACGCTGAGTACGTGCACGGACTCCACGTTACCTTCCCCTAGGCTGGGGGAACACTCAGCCCCGCCCCATGTGCGTGCTTCGGCCGTGCATCGAGCTCTCAGAGGTGTGCATGTTCCAGAAGATCCTTGTGGCGAATCGTGGCGAGATCGCGATCCGGGCATTCCGAGCGGCCGTGGAGGTGGGGGCGCGCACCGTCGCCGTCTTCCCGCACGAGGACCGCGGCTCGGTCCACAGGCTCAAGGCCGACGAGGCCTACGAGATCGGCGAGCGCGGCCATCCGGTCCGCGCCTACCTCGATGTCGACGAGATCATCCGCGTCGCGACCGAGGCCGGCGCTGACGCCATCTACCCCGGTTACGGCTTCCTCTCGGAGAACCCCGAGCTGGCGGAGAAGGCCGCGGCGAACGGCATCGTGTTCATCGGGCCGCCGGCGAAGGTCCTCGAGATGGCCGGCAACAAGGTGGAGGCGAAGCGCCACGCCGTCGAAGCGGGCGTCCCCGTGCTCCGGTCCACCGAGGCCTCGGACGACGTCGACGCCCTGGTCGCCCAGGCGGAGGAGATCGGGTTCCCCCTCTTCGCCAAGGCGGTGGCCGGGGGAGGCGGCCGTGGCATGCGGCGCGTCGAGACGATGGGCGATCTCGGCCCTGCCCTCGCCGAGGCCATGCGGGAGGCCGGCAGCGCCTTCGGCGATCCCCGCATGTTCCTCGAGCAGGCCGTCGTGCGGCCCCGGCACATCGAGGTGCAGATCCTCGCGGACAAGACCGGTGAGACGGTGCACCTGTTCGAGCGGGACTGCTCGGTGCAGCGGCGGCATCAGAAGGTCGTCGAGATCGCTCCCGCCCCCAACCTCGACGACGACGTGCGCCAGGCCCTGCACGGCTACGCCGTCGCGTTCGCCCGCTCGATCGGCTACGAGAACGCGGGGACCGTCGAGTTCCTCCTGGAGACGGCGGGGGAGCGCGCCGGCGAGGTCGTGTTCATCGAGATGAACCCGCGCATCCAGGTCGAGCACACGGTGACCGAGGAGGTCACCGATGTCGACCTCGTGCAGAGCCAGATGCGCATCGCCGCGGGGCAGACCCTCGCCGAGCTGGGACTGCAGCAGGAGAATCTGCACCTGCGCGGTGCCGCGCTGCAGTGCCGCATCACCACGGAGGACCCGACGCAGGGCTTCCGTCCCGACACCGGGAAGATCACGACCTACCGCTCGCCCGGCGGCGCGGGGATCCGCCTGGACGGCGGCACCGTGCACCAGGGCGCTCAGATCAGCCCGCACTTCGACTCGATGCTGGCGAAGCTCACGTGCCGCGGACGCGACTTCCCGGCCGCCGTCGCCCGGGCGCGCCGTGCCCTCGCCGAGTTCCGCATCCGCGGCGTCTCCACGAACATCCCCTTCCTCCAGGCGCTGCTCGACGACGAGGCGTTCATCCGGGGCGACGTCAGCACGTCCTTCATCGACGAGCGCCCGGAGCTGCTCCGCGGCCGCGAGTCGAAGGACCGCGGGACCAAGATCCTCAACTGGCTCGTCGACGTGACGGTGAACAAGCCGCACGGTGCGCATCCCGGCGTCATCGACCCCGCGACCAAACTGCCGCCGATCGACCTGGCCGCCGCACCGGCGCCCGGCTCCCGGCAGCGGCTGCTCGAGGTCGGCCCGGAGGAGTTCGCGCGCGGTCTGCGTGCGCAGAGCGCGCTCGCGATCACGGACACGACGTTCCGCGACGCGCACCAGTCGCTGCTCGCGACCCGCGTCCGCACGAAGGACCTCGTCGCCGCCGCTCCGTACCTCGCCCGGCTGACACCGGAGCTGCTGTCGGTCGAGGCCTGGGGCGGCGCCACCTACGACGTGGCGCTCCGCTTCCTGGGTGAGGACCCGTGGGAGCGGCTCGACAAGCTGCGCGCGGCCCTGCCGAACGTCGCGATCCAGATGCTGCTGCGCGGCCGGAACACGGTCGGCTACACGCCGTACCCGACGGCGGTGACCGAGGCCTTCGTCGCGGAGGCGGCGGCGAGCGGCGTCGACATCTTCCGCATCTTCGACGCGCTCAACGACGTGGAGCAGATGCGCCCCGCGATCGAGGCGGTCCGCGCCACGGGGACGGCCGTCGCGGAGGTCGCGCTCTGCTACACCGGCGATCTGCTGGATCCGGCGGAGGAGCTCTACACCCTCGACTACTACCTGGGGCTCGCGGATCAGATCGTCGCCGCGGGTGCGCACATCCTTGCGATCAAGGACATGGCGGGCCTGCTCCGTCCCGCCGCCGCCGCGAAGCTCGTCTCGGCGCTCCGGGAGCGCTTCGACCTGCCCGTGCACCTGCACACCCACGACACTCCGGGCGGACAGCTCGCCACCCTCCTCGCGGCCAGCGCCGCCGGCGTCGATGCGGTGGACGCCGCGTCGGCCCCGCTGTCCGGCACGACCAGTCAGCCGTCGCTGTCGTCGCTCGTGGCCGCCCTCGCCCACACGGAGCGGGACAGCGGGATCTCCCTCGCCGCGGTCTCCGACCTGGAACCGTACTGGGAGGCGGTGCGTCGCCAGTACGCGCCGTTCGAGTCCGGGCTGCCGGGACCCACGGGGCGCGTGTACCACCACGAGATCCCCGGCGGACAGCTGTCGAACCTCCGGCAGCAGGCGAAGGCTCTCGGCCTCGCGGACGACTTCGAGCTCATCGAGGACATGTACGCCGCCGCCGACCGCATCCTCGGACGCGTGCCGAAGGTCACCCCGTCGTCGAAGGTCGTGGGCGACCTCGCCCTGCACCTCGCCGCGGTGAAGGCCGACCCCGCAGACTTCGAGGCGAACCCCGAGAAGTACGACGTTCCGGACTCCGTGGTCGGGTTCATGGCCGGAGAGCTCGGCGACCTCCCCGGTGGCTGGCCCGAGCCCTTCCGCTCCAAGGTGCTCGCGGGGCGTTCCGTGCGCACGGGGCTCACGGCGCTGACGGAGCAGGACGAGGCGGAGCTGGCCGGGACGAGCGCGCAGCGCCGTTCTCGCCTGAACACGCTGCTCTTCCCCGCCCCCACGGCCGAGTTCGCGGAGCGGCGCGAGCAGTACGGCGATCTGTCCGTGCTCGACACGAGCGACTACCTCTACGGGCTGGTCCCCGGGCAGGAGCACCTCATCGAGATCGACCGAGGGGTACAGCTCTACGTCGGTCTCGAAGCCATCGGCGAGGCGGACGACAAGGGTATGCGCACCGTGATGACGACTCTGAACGGTCAACTCCGGCCCGTGTTCGTGCGCGATCGCTCGATCGCTGTCGACGCGCACGAGGTGGAGAAGGCCGACACGTCGGTGCCCGGCCAGGTGGCCGCGCCGTTCTCCGGCGTGGTCACGCTCAAGGCCGAGGTGGGCGCGACCGTGCGGGCGGGCGAGCCGGTCGCGTCGATCGAGGCGATGAAGATGGAGGCCGCCATCACCGCCCCGGTGGACGGGGTCGTGGAGCGGCATGCCATCGCCGAGACGCAGCAGGTGGACGCGGGTGATCTTTTGGTCGTGATCCGACCGGCGCACTAATCTTGTGCGGGCGAGGCCGCGCACCCTGGGCGCATCCCGAGGCCCGCACAGGTTGGGAGTGACACGTGACCGCGAAGAAGAACGCCGACCCCGAGGACAGTCCGCTGGGAGTGCTCGACGACGCCGCGTCCGTCGACACCGCCGGCATCGGCATCCTCGGCGGGACCGCGCAGGTGCGGGTGGCCCTGCCGGCGGAGGAGGACGACGACCTCGCCGACGACGGCGTGGTGGAGGGAGAGGTCGGGATCGATCTCGTCGTCGACGACCTCACCCTCCCCTCCGCGCCGACGCCCGTCCTCGACCCGCCGCGCATCCACGAGGTGATCGACGCGGTCGTGGTGGAGGAGCCGGTGCCGGCCGTGGTTGCCGCGCCGGAGCGGGCCGCCGAAGAGGAGGCGGCCGCCCTCTTCCTCGCGAAGGCCGATGCCGACCGTGCGGAGGTCCCGGCCGCGAAACCGGCGCGGGCCCCGCAGGTGCCCGTGCAGAAGGAGACCACGATGCCCGAAGCCGACGACACACCCGCCGCCTCCGCGCCCGCACGTCCGGCGCCCCGGACGGATGTGACCCTCACCGCGAAGCGACTGGGGGAGCTGGGGGAGTCCGCTCGCGAGTCCGCGGACCTCCTCACGACCGATCGCCTCCTCGACCCGCACCGGGTGGCCAAGCCCGAACCCGAGGGCGGGTGGAGTCACCTGCTCTACACGTTGTCCGGACGGCGGCTGAACATCGGCGACGGGCGGCGTGCGCGCGAGCGCAAGGAGCTGACCGCGCGCATCGCGGCCCCGCTCGCCGGCGGCGCCCGCTTCGTGCCGGTGCTCTCCCGCAAGGGCGGGGTGGGCAAGACCACCGTCACGGCGCTCCTGGGCATGGCCCTCGCGGACGCGCGGGAGGACCGCGTCATCGCGGTGGACGCGAACCCCGATCGAGGAACTCTCGCCGACCGGGTGCAGCGCGCCGCGCACGGCAAGTCCGTGCGCGACCTCGTCCGCATCCGGGACGACGTGCGCGGCTACCACGACATCTCCGCGATCGTGGCTCGGGATGCGACGCGCCTCGACGTGCTCGCGTCGGACGTCGATCCCCGTGTCGCCGAAGCCTTCAGTGACAGCGACTACCGCGATGTCGCCGACGTGGCCGCGCACTACTACTCGCTCGTGCTCACCGACACCGGCACCGGGATCGTCCATTCGGTGATGTCGGCGACCCTCGATCTCGCCGACCAGATCGTCATCGTCTCCGGTCTCAGCGTCGACGAAGCGCGGCTGGCCTCCGAGACGCTCACGTGGCTGGAGACCAACGGGTACGCGCAGCAGGCGCGGGACGCCATCGTGGTACTCAACCAGTCCACGCCCGGGACGCCGCTCGTGCGTCTCGGAGAGCTGCAGGCGCACTTCGCGTCGCGGGCCCGCAGCGTCGTGCGCGTGCCGTACGACCCGCAGATCGCCGCGGGCGGGACGATCGTCTTCGCGAACCTCCTCCCCGAGACCCGGAAGGCGGCGCGGGAACTCGCGGCGCTCCTCGTCGAGGGCCTCCGGACGAAGGCCGCCTGATGGCGGTTCGCGAGATCCGCATCTTCGGCGACCCGGTCCTGCGGACGGTGTGCGCGCCCATCGAGGAGATCGACGACGGCGTGCGCGCCCTGGTAACCGATCTCCTGGAGACCGTCGAGCTTCCGGGGCGCGCCGGCGTGGCGGCCCCGCAGATCGGCGTCGCGCTCCGCGCCTTCAGCTACAACGTCGACGGCGAGATCGGGTACGTCCTCAACCCCGTGCTCACGGAGGTGCGCGGCGAGCCGGAGCCCACGGGGGAGGGCTGCCTCTCCGTCCCCGGACTCTGGCACGACGCCCAGCGCCATCCCTGGGCCCGCGTCGAAGGGATCGACCTCGACGGACAGCCCGTGGTGCTCGAGGGCGACGGCTTGCTCGCGCAGGCGCTCCAGCACGAGACCGACCACCTCGACGGCACGCTCTTCCTCTCCCGGCTCGACCCGGAGACGCGGAAGGTCGCGATGCGCGAGGTGCGCGAGAGCTCCTGGTTCTAGCTGTCGACCCACCCCTTCTCGTACGAACCGGCCCCTTACGCGCGAGCGCAAGGGGCCGGTTCGGTCAGAAGGGGCTGGGTCGACGAGGGGCGTCAGCCGCCGATCGCGACGTTGGTGGTGGCGACGGGCTCGTCGTAGATCGCGGAGATCTCGTCGGCGAAGTCGTTCATGATGATGTTCCGCTTGATCGACAGCTTCGGGGTGAGGTGGCCCGAGGCCTCCGTCCACTCCGAGTCGAGGATCGTGAACTTGCGGATGGACTCCGCACGCGACACCCGCTCGTTCGCCGCGTCGACCGCGCGCTGTACCTCGGCGCGGACCTGCGGGTTGGTCGAGGCCTCCGCCAGCGTCATCTTCTCGTCGAGGCCGTTGTTCGCGAGCCACGTCGGCAGCATCTCGGGGTCGAGGGTGACGAGCGCCGAGATGAACGGACGCTGGTCGCCGACGACGACGACCTGCCCGACGATCGGGTTCGCGCGGATCGGGTCCTCCAGGGCCGCGGGGGCGACGTTCTTGCCGCCCGCCGTGACGATGATCTCCTTCTTGCGTCCGGTGATCGTGAGGAACCCGTCGGCGTCGAAGCTGCCGATGTCGCCGGTGTGGAACCAGCCGCCGTCGCTGAACGCCTCGGCGGTGGCCTCCGGGTTGTTCCAGTACTCCTTGAAGACGTTGATGCCGCGCACCTCGATCTCGCCGTCGTCGGCGAGACGCACCCCGACGCCGGGAAGGGCGGGACCGACCGTGCCGATCTTCGACTTCGAGGCGAGGTTCACCGTCGCGGGGGCGGTCGTCTCGGTCAGACCGTAGCCCTCGAGGATCACGACGCCGAGGCTGTGGAAGAAGTGACCGAGCCGGGCGCCCAGGGGAGCGGAGCCGGACACCGCGTAGACGACCTTGCCGCCCATGGCCTCGCGGAGTTTGGAGTAGACGAGCTTGTTGAACAGCGCGAACTTGAGCTTCGTCCCGAACGGGATCTTCTTGCCCTCCTCCAGCAGCCGGGAGTGCTCGATCGCGACGTCGGCGGCGGCGCGGAAGATCTTGCCCTTGCCGCCCGCCTCGGCCTTCTGCTCGGCGGAGTTGTAGACCTTCTCGAACACGCGGGGGACCGCGAGGAGGAAGGTCGGCTGGAACGAGCCGAGGGCCGGGAGCAGCTGGCGCGTGTCCGGCTGGTGACCGGTGCGAACCCCCGCATGCACGTTGAGGATGGAGATGAAGCGGGCGAAGACGTGTGCCGTCGTGATGAAGAGGAGGGTGGAGGACCCCGGCGTCTGCACGACCTCGTCGAGGGCCTTCGCGGAGTTGCGGGACAGCTCGACGAAGTTGCTGTGCGTGAGCACGCAGCCCTTCGGCCGCCCGGTGGACCCCGAGGTGTAGATGAGGGTGGCGATGTCGGAGCCGACGGCGAGGTTCCGGCGGCGCTGGATCTCCTCGTCGGAGACCGATGCCCCCTGGGCGGTGAGCGTGTCGATCGCGCCCAGGTGCAGCTGCCAGACCTCCCGGAGCAGCGGCAGGTCGCCGCGCACCTCGTCGACGCGGGCGAAGTGCTCCGGCGACTCGACGAGGAGGGCGATGGCGCCGGAGTCCTCGAGGATCCACTGGATCTGCGACGGCGAGCTCGTCTCGTAGATCGGCACCATCACCGCACCGGCGTAGAAGAGGGCGAAGTCGACGAGGCTCCACTCGTAGGTGGTGCGGGCGAGGAAGCCCACCTTCTCGCCGGGCTGGATGCCCGCGGCGGCGAAGCCCTTCGCGAGCGCGATCACCGCGGTCTCGAAGTCGGCGGCGGTGATGTCGCGCCATCCGTCGCCCTGCGGGACGGAGAACAGCGCCCGGTCGGGAGTCGCCTCGACGCGCTTCGCAAGCAGGTCGGCGACGTTCGCGTCGGGATCGGCGGGGACGATCGCGGGGACTTCAAACTGGACCACGGCAGCTCCTTCGGTACCGGTCGGGCACGGGCGTTGGTCCGAGTCTAGGGCATGGCACCGGGTCGCGGTCAGGGTGAAACTGAGTCGCTTTCCCGAGGTGGCGAGGGGGAACAGCGGGACGATCCGCGACACGGCGCTAGACTTCACCTCGATGTTCTACTGGCTGATGAAGTACGTCGTGATCGGCCCCGTGGTCAAGGCCGTGTTCCGCCCCTGGATCGTGGGGCGGAAGAACGTGCCCGCGACCGGAGCGGCGATCCTCGCCAGCAATCATCTCTCCTTCGCGGACTCGATCTTCCTCCCGCTCGTGATCGACCGGCCCATGTCGTTCCTCGCGAAGAGCGACTACTTCACCGGGCGGGGCCTCAAGGGGTGGTCCACCCGCTTCTTCATGAAGGCGACCGGGCAGCTCCCTATCGACCGCTCGGGCGGAAAGGCCTCGGAGGCATCGCTCAACACGGGTCTCCAGGTGCTCGGCGGGGGCGACCTCCTCGGCATCTATCCGGAGGGCACCCGCAGCCCAGACGGCAAGCTCTACCGCGGCCGCACCGGCATCGCCCGGATGGCGCTCGAAGCCAAGGTCCCCGTGATCCCGGTCATCATGGTCGACACCGACACGGCCATGCCCATCGGCCGGCGGATCCCGCGCGTCATGCGGGTCGGGATCGTCATCGGCGAGCCCCTCGACTTCTCCCGGTACGCCGGCATGGAGAACGACCGCTACATCCTCCGCTCGGTCACGGACGAGATCATGGTGGCGCTCCAGCGGCTCGGTCAGCAGGAGTACGAGGACGTCTACGCATCGACCGTCAAGGACCGCCTCCCGAGCCGCGTCACATAGGCTCCAGGGCGCGTCTCGGCGGTGTCGCCGCCCACTAGGCTGGACGCATGCTCCCGCACCACATCGAAGCCCTTGATGCCTGGCGCTCGCTTCCCATCAAGCAGCAGCCGCAGTGGCCAGACGCCGACCGCGTCGCCGACGTCTCCCGGCAGATCTCGAGCCTTCCGCCGCTGGTCTTCGCCGGTGAGGTCGACAACCTCCGCGACCGTCTCGCCCGGGCCGCCTCGGGGCAGGCCTTCCTGCTGCAGGGCGGCGACTGCGCCGAGACGTTCGCCGGTGCGACCGCCGAGCAGATCCGCAACCGCATCAAGACGGTGCTGCAGATGGCCGTGGTGCTCACGTATGGCGCCTCGATGCCGGTCGTCAAGATGGGACGCATGGCCGGGCAGTTCGCCAAGCCGCGCTCCAGCGACACGGAGACCCGCGGCGAGGTCACGCTCCCGGCGTACCGCGGCGACATCGTCAACGGCTACGACTTCACCGAGGGCTCGCGTCAGGCCGACCCCGGTCGTCTGCTGCAGGGCTACCACACCGCGGCGTCGACGCTGAACCTCATCCGGGCGTTCACGCAGGGTGGATTCGCCGACCTCCGCGAGGTGCACTCCTGGAACAAGGGCTTCGCCCAGAACCCCGCCAACCAGCGCTACGAGCGCATGGCCGCGGAGATCGACCGGGCGATCAAGTTCATGGAGGCCGCCGGCGCCGACTTCGACGAGCTCAAGCGCGTCGAGTTCTTCACCGGGCACGAGGGCCTGCTCATGGACTACGAGCGCCCGATGACGCGCATCGACTCCCGGACGGACACCCCGTACAACACCTCGGCCCACTTCCTGTGGATCGGGGAGCGCACGCGCGAGCTCGACGGCGCGCACGTCGACTACTTCTCGAAGATCCGGAACCCGATCGGCGTGAAGCTGGGGCCCACCACGACGCCGGAGACGGCGCTGGCGCTGATCGACAAGCTCGACCCGGAGCGCGAGCCCGGACGCCTGACCTTCATCACGCGCATGGGCGCCGGACGCATCCGCGACGCGCTGCCCCCGCTGCTGGAGGCCGTCCGGGAATCCGGCGCGCAGCCGCTGTGGGTCACCGACCCCATGCACGGCAACGGCATCACCACGCCGACCGGCTACAAGACGCGGCGCTTCGACGACGTCGTCGACGAGGTCCGCGGCTTCTTCGAGGCGCACCGTGCGGTGGGCACGTTCCCCGGCGGCATCCACGTCGAGCTGACGGGAGACGACGTCACCGAGTGCCTGGGCGGGTCGGAGCAGATCGACGAGGCCGCGCTCGCGACCCGCTACGAGAGCCTGTGCGACCCGCGCCTGAACCACATGCAGTCGCTGGAGCTGGCGTTCCTCGTGGCCGAGGAGCTTGAGAAGCGCTGATCCGCGAGGCGGATGCACGAAGGGGCCGGAACGATGTTCCGGCCCCTTCGTCGTCTCGGTCTCAGCCGGCGAAGCCCATGGTGAGCGTGATGCTCGTGCCCTTGCGCTGCGGTTCGGACGGGCTGTACGACTCCACCCGCGTGTTCTCGTTCGCGAGGAGGTCCCAGACGGAGTCGGGGAGTCCGGTGCTGCTCGTGTAGCTCCACGTGAAGCCGGCGTCACGCAGGGCGGCGGTGGCCTCGTTGCGCGTCATGCCCGACACATCGGGGACGTCGAAGAGCGGCGGCCCCTGCGAGATGATGAGCTGGATGGTCTCGCCCGGTCGCCAGGCACCCTCCTCGGCGCGGTCCGCGTATCCGATGACGCGGTCCTTGCCGATGGAGTCGCTCGGGCGGTAGATGCTCTCCTCGGCGACCTTGAGTCCCTTGCCGGTCAGCGCCTCGGTGGCCTGAGCGACGGTCATGTCCGTGACGTCGGGCACGGCGCCGCGGGAGACCTGCATGGTCGCGGTGTCCTTCTCATGCACCGTGCAGCCCTCTTCGCAGCCGAAGGCGTCTCCGCCGTCCCGAGGCGTGATGCGCACGTTGATCACCGAGCCGTTCGCCGCGTCGGTGAAGAACTCCTCGTCGTCGGTGATCTCCAGGTTCGCCGCCGCCAGCGCCGCGCGGACGTCGTCGGCCGACTGCCCGGCGACGGCGGCGAGCTCGTGCGAGGCGGGGCCGGCGGAGACGACGACGGCGACCGTGGTGCCCTTGTCGACCCTGGCCCCGGTGCCGGGATCGGTCTCGATGACGATGCCCTTGTCGACGTCGACGGAGAACTCGTCGCGCTGCGTCGGTTCGAAGCCTGCCTCGGTGAGGTCGGCCGCCGCCTCGTCGTACGTCTGTCCCGCGACATCGGGGACCGCGATGAGCGAACCGGGGCCGGAGCCGAACCACCAGCCCACGCCGCCGGCGAGGACCGCGAGCAGGAGCACGAGGGACAGCAGGAAGGTGCCTCTGGCGCGGCGCTTCGAGGCCCGCCGACGGAGGATGGTGGCGTTGTCGATCCCCGGGGAGGTCGCCGTCGCCGGCTCCGGGAGCACCATCGTGCCCGGCATGACCTTGGTGAGGTCGCCGGAGTCCGCCTGGTCGCGGGCGGAGCCGGTCGTCCGGGTCACCGCGGGGGCGACGCCGATCTCGCGCTCGATCTCGCGCAGGCGCTCCAGCATCTGCTGTGCGTCGTCGGGCCGCTCGTCCGGCGACTTCTCCGTCGCCCAGAGCACGAGCTCGTCGAGCTGTTCCGGGACCGCGGGGTTGCGCACGCTGGGGCGGGGCACCGACTCGGTGGCGTGCTGGAAGGCGATCTGCATCGGCTGCTCGCCCTTGTAGGGCTGCTCGCCGACGAGCATCTCGTAGAGCATGATGCCGAGCGCGTAGATGTCGCTGCGGGCGTCGGCCGTGCCGCGCGTGACGAGCTCGGGCGCGAGGTAGGCGATCGTCCCGAGCAGCTGCTGGCCGGTCGCAGTGTTGGCCGTGGTGGCCCTGGCGAGGCCGAAGTCGCCGATCTTGATGCGGCCGTCTTCCGCGAGCAGCACGTTCTCCGGCTTGACGTCGCGGTGGACGATCCCGGCGCGGTGCGCAGCGGACAGTCCGGCGAGGACGGCGTCCATGATCGTGATCGTCTGGGCGACCGTCAGGCGCTTCTGCTCGCGGAGGAGTTCACGCAGGGTGATGCCCGGCAGATACTCCATGACGAGGTAGGCGAGTTCGCCGTCCTGCCCCTGGTCGAAGACGTTGACGACGTGCGGGTCGGCCAGACGGGCGGCCGCGCGGGCCTCCTGGATGAACCGGCTCTGGAACGCCGAGTCGTCGCTGAGGTGCGCGTGCATCACCTTCAGGGCGATGCGGCGCTCGAGGCGCAGGTCGGTGGCGACGTAGACGGTGGCCATCCCGCCGCGGGCGATCCGCGCGCGGACGCGGTAGCGACCGTCGACAAGCCGCCCGATGAGGGGGTCGGCCTGATGGTTGGTCGTCACGACAGAAGTCTATGGACGATTGGCTGAAAGCCCCGGGAACGCCTCACCCCTCGACGCATCCGGATTTCCGGAATCGTCACCCGTGCTGGGCGAGCCACGCGTACGCCTGCGTCTCCCACTGCCCGTAGCGCTCGGGGTAGGCGGAGATCTGCACGGCCTGCGCCGCGTCGGTGAAGGACAGCGACTCCCACCCGGGGATGTCGAACAGACCGCGGGTCACGTCGCCGTTGGGATCGCCGGTCCCGCCGTAGAAGACCCGCGTGCTCCGTTCCGCATCCATGATCTGCTCCGGCGTGCCCCAGCCCGTGCTGGGGCGCTGCTGGAACAGGCCGAGCGAATCGCGGTCTCCCCAGTCGAGGTTCCGCAGACCCGACTCCACCATCCCCGTCGCGAGCGCCGTGGCGATCGCGCGGTCGGAGGCGCCCAGCTCACGGCCGATGCGGATGATGAGGGAGGCATTGGCCGCTTGCTCCGCATTCAGGGCGGCGGTGCG
This sequence comes from Microbacterium sp. CFSPD4_SD4, assembly GCF_057364585.1. Lineage (NCBI taxonomy): Bacteria > Bacillati > Actinomycetota > Actinomycetes > Micrococcales > Microbacteriaceae > Microbacterium > Microbacterium sp. CFSPD4_SD4. Next base: position 727,589 of record NZ_JBNFOC010000001.1, on the reverse strand, counting down.
CTGGCCGCTCGGGGCGGCCGCGGGCGTCGGCGCCGGAGCACCCTGGACGGCGAGCTTCTGACCGGGATAGATGATCGACGAGGCTTCGAGGCCGTTCCAGGCGAAGAGCGACTGCGTCGTGGTGCCGTACTTCTGGGCGATCGAGAACAGCGTCTCACCGGCGGCCACGGTGTGCGTGGCGGCGGCCGGTGCGGGGGCGGGCGTCGACGGCGCTGCGGCCGGCGCGGCCGCGGGTGCGGCGGGTGCGCCCGCGGAGACGACGAGCTTCTGGCCCGGGTAGATGATCGCGCCCTGGGGCAGGCCGTTCGCGGCGAGGACGGCGCTCACCGAGGTCCCGTACGTCTGGGCGATGGCGAACACCGTGTCGCCGGCCGCGACGACGTGCGTCTTCGCCGCGGCAGGGGCGGGCGTCGCGGCCGGGGCCGGAACCGCCGCAGGTGCCCGCAGGGAGAGAGTCTGCCCGGGGTAGATCACGGAGCGCATCGAGAGCCCGTTCCAGCTGAGGACGTCGGCGGTCCGGAGCCCGTACCGACCGGCGATGCCGGCGACCGTGTCGCCCGGCTGCACGACGTGCCCCGGCGGCACGTTCTGCGTGGGGACGACGCGCGTCGGAGCGACGCGCTGGCGTTCGTGCGGTGCGAGCGGTGGTGCGGGTGCGGCGGCGGGTGTCGCCGTCAGGGTGGCGGCGAGAGCGCCGGCCACGGCTGTCTGCAGGATCACGTCGGGCCCCCTTTTCGAGCACTTCACGCTGACACGGATGTATAGAGATGTCAACAGAAGTGACGGGTGTGACGCATGGGGCGAAAGTGACGAACATGCGACCGGGCCGTGGAGGTGAGATAGTGGCACCGTGTCTGAGAACGTCGCTGCAACCCCTGATTCCGCGCTCGAGTGGCTGACCATGCCCGACCTCGTCGAGGTCCTCGGCGAGCCGTTGGGTCGCGTGCGACGCCTGATCGACGAGCACTACCTCGTCGGCTCGCGCCGCAGCGGTGTCTTCGCGGTCCCCTCCGTGTTCATCGTGGACGGACAGCCGCTGAGCTCGCTGCGCGGAACGATCATCGTGCTGCAGGACGCCGGGTTCTCCGACGACGAGCTCATCGACTGGCTGCTCGCCGAGGACGAGACCCTCGGGCGTTCGCCGATCGCCTCTCTCCTCGCGGGGCACAAGAGCGAGGTGCGTCGGCTCGCGCGCACGCTCGCCTGAGCCTGCTCAGGAGGAGCGCACGGTGGCGGCCCTGGCGAGGTCGCGCAGCTCGCCGACCGCTGCGTCGTCGAGGCGCGCGCCGGTCAGCGCACGGTCGGCGTCCCTGGCGTAGTCGGCGATCATCGTCTCGACGCGGTCCAGAGCCCCGGTCCCGGCGATCGTCTCCTGCAGGGAGGAGACCTGGGACGCCGACAGGTCGGGATCGCCGAGCATCTCGTCGAGCACCCGGCGGGCCGAGGTGTCCAGGCGCTCCCTGGTGAAGGCGATGAGCATGGTCCGCTTGCCCTCCCGCAGGTCGTCGCCCGCGGGCTTCCCGGTGACGGCGGCGTCGCCGAACACGCCGAGCACATCGTCGCGCAGCTGGAAGGCGAGACCGAGCGGATGCCCGAAGCGGCGCAGCGCCCGTGTCTGCTCGGCATCGGCGCCGGCCAGGCTCGCTCCGAGGATCAGCGGTTGCTCGATGCTGTAGCGCGCCGATTTCAGCGAGGCGACGCGGAGCGCCCGCTCGGCGTGCTCGCGGTCGTCGCTCACGCTCCACGCCGACTCCTCGGCGATGTCGAGGAACTGCCCGGTCGTGACGTCGCGACGCATCCGGGCATACTCCGCCCGCACGGTCCTCGCCTCGGCGTGCCCGTCGAGCGCCGACTCCAGGAGGTCGTCGCTCCAGGCCACGAGGAGATCGCCGAGCAGGACGGATCCGGCGCGCCCGAAGGCGGCGGCGTCGCCCCACCATCCGGCGGCGCGGTGCGAGGACTCGAGTGCGCGGTGGGCGGCGGGGCGTCCTCGACGGGTGTCCGAGTTGTCGATCAGGTCGTCATGGACGAGAGCGGCCGACTGGAAGATCTCGAGGGCGGCGCAGGCGTCCCACAGGTGGTCGTCCTCGACCGCGCGACGATCGCGGAACCGGGCGACCGCACGCCACCCGGCGTGACAGAACCGGGCGCGCAGGCGCTTGCCGCCGGAGAGGGTGTCCGCCGCCGCGGCGAGGAAGGCGGCGGCGTCCTCGCCGTACTCGGCCGACTCGGCTCGCATGCGGTCGAGGAAGAGGTCCAGTCGCGCGGCTACGGCCTCAGCGACGGAGGGGGTGGGGGACGGCACGACTCCCAGCATACGTAAAGGATGTGAGGCGGGAACCGCTAGCCCCGGACGCTGCTCGCGCGTAGACTGGAGGGCACGATACCCGAGGGGGATGAGATGCCACTCTCCGAACAGGAGCAACGTCTGCTCGACGAGATGGAACGCCATCTCCTGCACAATGACGCCGACGTCGTGAGCGCGCCGTCGGGTGATCGCACGCTGAGCTATCGCAACCTCGTCTACGGGGCCCTCCTCCTGCTCGCCGGCATCGGCGGACTGGTCGTGGGTGTCATCCTCGGCGACGTCTGGGGCATCGTGGTCGGCGTCATCGGATTCGCGGCCATGCTCGGCGGAGTGATGCTGGCCGTCACCCCGGTCCGGCGCAGCGGTCCGGCAGAGACCCGCACGCGCACCGCCCCGAAGCGGCAGGACTCCTCCTCCTTCATGGATCGCATGAACGACCGGTGGGATCGGCGCCAGGACGGTCACTGAGCCCCCTCCCTTCTCCTCCACCACGAAGCCCGGATGCTGAGCATCCGGGCTTTTTCGTGTCTTCGGTCCGTTGACGCCGTCTGAGTCCTCCACTGGCCCTCCACTCGCCCTCCACCTTGCTTCACCGCGGAATCCCGGGGGTCGCGAGCGTGCGGGTCGCGAACCGCGGCGCGATACGCGGGATTCATCGTAGGAATGTGGAGGAAAGTGGAGTAAAGTGGGGCGCACCTCGAGTTGGCCGGACGGAGAGGGGGTGATGGCCGATGCTGCTGGGCACGCACTCACCGAAGCTGGACGACAAGGGACGGGTCATCCTTCCCGCGAAGTTCCGCGAGGACCTGGGCGGCGGCATCGTCGTCACCCGGGGTCAGGAGCGGTGCCTCTACGTCTTCAGCACGGCCGAGTTCGAGGCGATGCACGAGCGGATCCGTCAGGCCCCGCTCGCCAACAAGCAGGCGCGTGACTTCATGCGCATGTTCCTCTCCGGTGCCAGTGCGGAGATGCCCGACAGCCAGAACCGCATCACCATCCCCGCCCACCTGCGTCAGTACGCGGGTCTTCAGAAGGAGCTCATCGTGACCGGAGTCGGCGCCCACGCCGAGATCTGGGATGCGGAGAGCTGGAACGCCTACCTCGCCGCCGGCGAGGAGTCCTACGCCGAGCTGGAGCAGGAGGTGATTCCCGGACTGTTCTGACCACGGCTGTGATGCCCCGCCGCTCCCGCCCCGACACACTTCCCCGGTGCCGGGTCGAGAAGCGGAGGGGGATCAGAGCCGAAGGTCGGACCCGAGAGAGATCATGAACCTCCGCGACATCCACACACCCGTCCTGCTCGACCGCTGCGTCGAGCTCCTCGCGCCGGCCCTCCGGGAGGACGGCGCCGTGCTCGTCGATGCCACCCTCGGCATGGGCGGGCACTCGGAGGCACTGCTCGAGCGCTTCCCCGGCATCCGCCTGATCGGCCTGGACCGCGACACCGACGCGCTGAAGATCGCGGGGGAGCGGCTCGCCCGGTTCCGCGACCGCGTCACGCTCGTCCACACGGTCTACGACGAGATCGGTCTGCACGCCCAGGGCGCCGCCGGGATCCTCTTCGACCTCGGCGTCTCGTCGCTGCAGCTGGACGAGGCCGAACGCGGCTTCGCGTACTCCAAGGACGCTCCGCTCGACATGCGGATGGACCAGACGAAGGGCATCACCGCCGCCGACGTCATCGCGACGTACAGCGAGGGGAACCTGCGCCGCATCTTCGAGCGGTACGGCGAGGAGAAGCTCGCCGCACGGTACGCCCGCTTCATCATCGACGCCCGCCAGAAGCAGCCGATCACCCGCTCCGGGGAGCTCGTGGACATCCTCGTGGCGGCGACGCCCGCCGCGGCACAGCGTGCGGGGCACCCCGCGAAGCGCGTGTTCCAGGCGCTGCGCATCGAGGTCAACGCGGAGCTGAACGTGCTCGCGGACGCCATCCCCTCCGCGATGGACGCTCTCGCCGTCGGCGGTCGCATCGTCGTGATGTCCTACCAGTCCCTCGAGGACCGGCTGGTGAAGCAGGCCTTCGCCGCCGCGTCCTCCTCGACGGCACCCGCCGGCCTCCCTGTCGAGCTGCCGGAGCACGCCCCCCGATTCCGCATCCTGACCAAGGGGGCGGAACTCGCCGACGACGAAGAACGCGCACGCAACCCGCGTGCGATACCGGTGCGCCTGCGCGCCGCCGAGAAGGTGCGGGAGAGCGCATGAGCATGAACGCAGTCCGCAAGCCGACCCTGCCGCTGCAGCCGGTCGTCCCGGAGAAGACCCCGGAGCGCCGCCTCCAGCCCGTGACGGCGCCGGCGCGGCGGCGGAAGCCGAAGCTCGCCTACGCGCTCGTCGCCCTCGGCGGAGCCCTGGCGATCGGTGCCGCGCAGGTCGGACTCTCCCTGGCCATCACGCAGGACTCGTTCACCCTCGCCGGGCTCACCTCCCAGCAGCGCGAGCTCGATCTCCGCACGGATGCACTGAAGGAGGAGCTCACGGGTCTGAGCTCTCCGCAGGTGCTCGCCGGCAATGCGGCCGACCTCGGCATGGTCGTCGCGGGAGCGCCCTCCTATCTGCGTCTCAGTGACGGCGCGGTCTTCGGTGCCGGTGCCGGCGCGGAGGGGATCTCGACGGTCGACCCCCACGGACCGGCGGCCGTCGGCAACGTCCTCGTCACCGAGGAGACGCCCGCGGCGGAGCAGACCGCGGAGGAGTCCACAGGCGGCACTCCGCCCGCGACGGATCTGCCGCCCGCTCTCACCGACGGCCTTCCCAGCCCCACGACCCACTGACCATCCCGATCGACGGAGAGATCCCATGACGACACGAGCCACGCGCGGACCGCGGCGACGCACCGTCGTCGCACTGGCGGTCATACTCTCGGTGCTGGTGGCGTTCGTCGTCCGCCTCATCGACATCCAGGTCGTGAGCGCCGACGAGCACGTCAGCCAGTCCCTCGAGCACATCGGGGACGGGTCGACGATCCCCGGACAGCGCGGCTCCATCGTCGACGCGGAGGGCACCGTCCTCGCGTCGAGCGTCATGGTGTACGACGCCCAGCTCAGCCCGCAGGTGATCCGACTCACGGAGGAGAAGGACCCGGCGCTGCCGTGGGCCGAGGCCTCCGAGAAGATCGCCGAGATCACGGGCGTGCCGGGCGACGAGATCCGCAAGCGGGTCTCGGACGCCCTGGCCGAGAACCCGAACAGCCAGTACGCGCCCTTGAAGACCGGATTGAACACCGAGCAGTACATCGCGCTCCGCGACCTCGGCCTCGGGTCCTACCTGGCGCTGAAGCCGCGCGAGACGCGGGTCTATCCGAACGGCGCGGTCGCCGGCAACGTGCTGGGCTTCCTCGACAACACGGGCGAGGCCAAAGCCGGTGTGGAGCAGCTCGAGGAGTCGTGCCTCGCGCCCGTGGACGGTGAGAAGACGTACCGCAAGGGTAAGGACGGGGTCGTGATCCCGGGCAGCGAGTCCGTCACCGACGCCGTGAACGGCGGCACCGTGCAGCTCACGATCAACAGCGACCTCCAGTGGTACCTCCAGCAGATGGTCGGCGAGGAGGCCCAGAAGCAGGGCGCGAAGGGCGGGACCGTGACGGTGGTCGAGGTGGGCACCGGCAAGATCCGCGCCGCCGCCGAGTGGCCCGCCATGGACCCCAACGACCTGGACTCCTCGACGCCGGAGACGCGTTACAGTCAGATCTTCCACCGCGACTTCGAGCCGGGCTCGACGTTCAAGGCGATCACGGCGGCGGCGGCGATGGAGGGTGCCGGCCTCACTCCGCTCAGCACCGTCACGGCCTCGTCGCGGGAGACCTTCCCGAACGGCGCCGTGGTCAACGACGCGTTCAGCCACCCCGCGTACAACTACACGCTGGCCGGCGGACTGATCGACTCGTCCAACACGGCGCTGTCGAAGTTCGGCACGATGGTCGCCCCCGAGGTCCGCTACGACTACCTGCAGCGATTCGGCGTCGGTCAGAAGACGCTGGACTTCCCCTCCGAGGTGGGGGGCATCCTCCACCCGGTGAGCGACTGGGACAGCCAGTCGCTCTACACCACGACGTTCGGCCAGTACTTCACCGTGACGGCTCCCCAGCTCGCCGGCGCGTACCAGGCCATCGCCAACGGCGGGGAGAAGATCGACCTGACGATGGTCGAGTCCTGCACCGCACCCGACGGGACGGTCACGGAGACCCCGAAGCCGAAGCACGAGCAGATCGTGAAGGAGCAGACCGCGGCCGATCTGACGCGCATGCTCGAGAACGTGGCCGTGCAGGGCGGGAACGCCGATCGCATCCAGGTGCCCGGCTATCGCGTGACCAGCAAGACCGGTACCGCACAGGTCTCCGACGGCAAGGGCGGCTACAAGGCGGGCGTCTACTACACCAGCATGGTGGGCTTCGCTCCCGTCGACGACCCCCAGTACGTCGTCGTGGTGACCCTCGACGAGCCGACTAAGGTTGTATCGTCCGCGGCCACCGCTTCCGCCTTCCAGAAGGCGATGACGCAGGTGATGAAGACCTATCGCGTGATGCCGTCCTCTGTCCCGATGGACGCGCTCCTCCCCAAGTTCGGATAGCCGGCGAGAGCCGCGCATGGAGATGACATGATCGCCCTGACGCTCGCTGAGATCGCCGCCGCCGTCGGTGGTGAGCTGCGCGTGGCCGGAGAGCACACGCCGGAGACGGTGGTCGACGGCATCGTCGACACCGATTCCCGAACCATGGAGGCCGGGTCGATCTTCGTCGCCAAGCCCGGAGCCGAGACGGACGGACACCGCTTCGTCGGCGCCGCTGTCGAAGCCGGCGCGGTGCTGGCGATCGTCGAGCGTCCGGTCGACGTCGCGGTTTCACAGATCGTCGTCTCGGATGCCGTCGCCGCGCTCGGCGACCTCGCCCGCGAGGTCGTGGCGCGCGTACGCGCTGGCGGGAACCTGCGCATCGTCGGCATCACCGGCTCCAACGGCAAGACGACGACGAAGAACTTCCTCGCCCGCATCCTCGAGGACGAGGGCGAGACCGTCGCTCCGGTGAAGTCCTTCAACAACGAGGTCGGCGCCCCGGTGACGATGCTCCGCGTCACGCACGACACCCGCTTCCTCGTGAGCGAGTTCGGCGCCGCCGCGCCGGGCAGCATCGCGCGGCTCGCCGGCCTCGTCGAGCCCGACCTCGTCGTCGTGCTCATGGTCGGGATGGCGCACGCCGGGGGCTTCGGCGGCATCGAGGCCACCGCGAAGGCCAAGTCCGAGCTCGTCGCCGCGGCCCGCGTGCCCGGCACGGCCGTGCTCAACGCCGACGACGCCCGGGTGTGGGCGATGCGCGAGCTCGCGGAGAGCCGCGGCCTCCGGGTCGTCGGCTTCGGCCAGTCCGCCGCGGCCGCCGTGCACGCGCGCGACATCGAGGTCTCGGCCTCCGGCACGCAGTGCGTGATCGAGGTCGCGGGGGAGCGGCTGCCGCTGCGGCTGCGCGTCCTCGGCGCGCACCACGTCACGAACGCCCTCGCCGCGATCACCGCGGCCGTCGAGCTCGGTGTGGCCGCTGCCGACGCCGTCGCCCGCTTGGAGACCGTCGAGATCGCCGAGCGCTGGCGCATGCAGCCCCTGGGCAACGACCGCGTCCGCATCATCAACGACGCGTACAACGCCAGCCCCGACTCGATGGCAGCCGCCTTGCGGACCCTCGCCCAGATCACCGGCCCCGACGAGCGCACCGTCGCCGTCCTCGGCGCGATGAGCGAGCTCGGCGAGAGCGCGGGGGAGGAGCACGACCGCATCGGCCTCCTCGCGGTGCGCCTCAACATCCGGCGCATCGTCGTGGTCGGCCCGGAGGCCCGTCGGCTGTACCTCGCCGCCGTCGGCGAGGGATCGTGGGACAGCGAGGCCGTGCATCTGCCGGACCAGGACGCCGCGTTCGAGTACCTCCGCACCGAGCTGCGCGACGGCGACCGGGTCCTCGTGAAGTCGTCCAACTCCGTGGGCCTCCGGCATCTCGGCGATCGTCTGGGAGAATTGTTCTCGTGAGGTCCCTCATCATGGCGGCGGCCATCTCGCTCGCCTTCACTCTCTTCCTGACTCCCGTCTTCCTCCGGCTCTTCCGGAAGTGGGGCTGGGGGCAGGTCATCCGCACCCCGGAAGCCGCCGGCAACCCGAGCCACGAGGCCAAGCGCGGCACGCCCACGATGGGCGGGGTCATCTTCATCCTCGGCTCGATCGTCGGCTACTTCACCGGCGTCCTCGTCAGCGGCGAGACCCCGGCGCTGTCCGCGATCCTCGTCATCTGGCTCATGGTCGGCTTCGGCGTGGTCGGGTTCATCGACGACTACATGAAGGTGCGCAGCCAGCGCAGCCTCGGGCTCTCCGGGTGGCGCAAGGTGATCGGGCAGCTCATCGTCGTGATCCCGTTCGGGATCGTGGCGCTGAACTTCCCGAACAAGTGGGGGCAGACGCCGGCCAGTGCGTCCATCTCCCTCTTCCGCGACATCACGTGGCTGAACCTCTTCGCGTTCGGCGTCATCCTCGGCTGGATCCTCTACCTCGCCTGGATCTCGATCATCGGGGTCGCGACCTCCAACAGCGTCAACCTCACCGACGGCCTCGACGGCCTCGCCGCCGGTGCGGGCGTGATCGTCGTCGGTGCGTACAGCCTCATCGCGTTCTGGCAGTTCAAGCAGCCCTGCATCGGCGGAGACCCCGGTTCCCTCGGCGGCTGCTACGAGGTGCGCGACCCGTTCAACCTCGCCATCATCTCGGCCTCGTTCGCTGCCAGCCTCATCGGCTTCCTGTGGTGGAACGCCCCGAAGGCCAAGGTGTTCATGGGAGATGTGGGTTCGATGGCCATCGGCGGCGTCATCACCGCGATGGCGGTCATGACCCGTACCGAGCTGCTGCTCCTCATCATCGCCGGTGTCTTCGTGCTCGCCTCCGGATCCGTGATCCTGCAGCGCGCCTACTTCAAGATCACCCGCGGCAAGCGGCTCTTCCTCATGAGCCCGTTCCACCACCACCTCGAGATGCGGGGATGGTCGGAGGTCACCATCGTGGTGCGCATGTGGATCATCGCGGGTCTGCTCGCCGTCTCCGCCGTCGGTCTCTTGTACGTGGAATGGCTGACCCGTGTCGGCTGAGCGCCTGGCCGGGCTGACGAGCTGGCACGCCGACTGGCGTGGCCTGCGCGTCGCCGTCCTCGGCCTCTCCATGACCGGCTTCTCCGTCGCCGACACCCTCGCCGAGCTCGTGCCGACGTCCTCGTGCTGAGCGCGTCGGCGGAAGAGGAGTACGCCCGTCTGCTCCCCGTCATCGGCGCCCGGCTGGAGCTCGGTCCGCTGGACGCCGTGCCCGAGGCGCTGACGGCGTTCGCGCCCGAGGTCGTCGTCGCCTCCCCGGGTTTCGCTCCGTCGCACCCCGTCATCCGCTGGGTCCAGGACGAGGGCATCGCGCTCTGGGGCGACGTCGAGCTCGCCTGGCGCGTGCGTGACAAGGTCCTCCGCGCGGACGGCACGCCGGCCGACTGGGTGCTCATCACCGGCACCAACGGCAAGACGACCACGACCCAGCTCACGGCGACGCTGCTCGTCGCCGGCGGACTGCGCGCCGCACCCTGCGGCAACATCGGCGTCCCCGTGCTCGACGCGGTCCGGGATCCCGCCGGCTTCGACGTGCTCGTCGTCGAGCTCTCCAGCCACCAGCTCTGGTATCTCGGCCTGTCGCGCCCGGAGGGGGAGCTCTTCCCGCACGCCGCGGTCTGCCTCAACCTCGCCGACGATCATCTCGTCTGGCACGGCAGCGCCCAGGCGTACCGGGACGCAAAGGCACTGGTCTACCGGAACACCCGCGTCGCCTGCGTCTACAACAAGGCCGACGAGGCCACGCGGCGGATGGTCGAGGAGGCCGAGGTCGTCGACGGCGCTCGTGCCATCGGCTTCGACCTGGGCATCCCCGGCCCGAGCGATCTCGGCGTCGTGGAGGGGCTGCTCGTCGATCGGGCCTTCCTCGACGACCGCGCGCGCAGCGCCCTGGAGCTGACCACGGTCGCCGACCTGGAGGCGGCAGGGCTGTCGGCCCCGCACATCGTGCAGAACATCCTCGCCGCCAGTGCTCTCGCCCGGTCCCTCGGAGTCGAGCCCGAGGCCATCCACGGGGCGCTGCAGAGCTTCCGGCTGGACGCGCACCGCATCGAGGTCGTCGCGCGGCACGCCGGCATCACCTGGATCGACGACTCCAAGGCGACGAACCCGCACGCCGCCGCCTCCTCGCTGCGCGCGTACCCCGGAGCGGTGTGGGTCGTCGGCGGCGATCTCAAGGGCGTCGACATCGCCGATCTCGTCGCGGACGCGGGCTCGACCGCGCGCGCAGCGGTGGTCATCGGAGTGGACCGCACGGCCGTCGTCGCGGCATTCGAGCGACACGCGCCGACGGTGCCGGTCTTCGAGGTCGATGCTGGCGACACTGGACAGGTCATGAACCGCGTCGTGGAGATCGCGGCGGGGATCGTCGACGGGGAGGGCACCGTGCTCCTCGCTCCCGCCGCCGCATCCTTCGACCAGTTCTCCAGCTACGCGGATCGCGGCCACCGCTTCGCCGAAGCGGTGCAGGAATGGATCGATCGGGGGAGCACCGATGACGCAGGTGGCTCGCCCTCCGCGGTCTGAGTCGGGCGGGCTCGCGGCCCGGGTCTCGCTCGGGCGCCGGTTCACGCCGGTCTCGACCGAGTTCCTGCTGATCGCTTCGACCGCCCTGCTCCTCACGATCTTCGGCCTCGTCATGGTGCTGTCCGCGACGAGCGCCACCGCCGTGGCCAACGCGCAGAACCCGTTGGACGGCGCCCTCCGGCAGGGTGTGTTCGCTCTGCTCGGCATCCCGATGATGTTCCTCATCAGCCGCTTCCCCGTGGACTTCCTCAAGCGCATGGCCTGGCCGGCGCTGTTCGGCGCGGTGGCCCTCCAGCTCCTGGTGTTCACCCCGCTCGGCATCGCCGACGGCGGAAACCGGAACTGGATCCAGGTGGCGGGCTTCCAGATGCAGCCGTCCGAGTTCCTCAAGCTGGCGCTCGCCCTGTGGATCGCCGCGGTGCTGCTGCGCAAGCAGACCATGCTCGGCACCTGGCACCACGTCTTCATCCCCGTCGTGCCGGTCGGCGCGCTGGCGATCGGCACCGTGCTCGCGGGCAAGGACCTCGGCACCGCGATGGTGATGGTCCTCATCCTCCTCGGCTGCCTCTTCTTCTCCGGCGTGAAGCTGCGGCTGTTCATCATCCCGATGATCCTGGGCGTGGTCGCGGTGCTGGCGTACGCGCTCTCCAGCGAGGACCGCATGCGCCGCATCACCGCCACCTGCGACGACATGGCGCTGTACTACACGGACTGCTACCAGTCGATCCACGGCATCTGGGGCATGGCCTCCGGCGGTGTCTTCGGCCTCGGTCTCGGCAATTCCCAGGAGAAGTACGGGTGGCTGCCCGCCGCCGGCAACGACTTCATCTTCGCGATCGTCGGCGAGGAGCTGGGGCTGATCGGCTGCATCGTGGTGCTCGCCCTCTTCACGTTCTTCACGGTGGGCGCGTTCCACGTGATCCGCAAGACCTCGGACCCCTTCATCCGCGTCGCGGCCGGGGGGATCACGGTGTGGATCGTCGGCCAGGCGGTCCTGAACATCGGCGTCGTCATCGGGGTCTTCCCGGTGATGGGTGTGCCCCTTCCCTTCATGTCGCAGGGCGGGACGGCGCTCTTCGCCGTGCTCATCGCCTGCGGTGTGCTGCTGGCCTTCGCGCGGACCATCCCGGTCGCCGAGAAGCAGTCAGCCGAGCGGGGTAGGGTCGCGAGGTGACTTCGTACCTCCTCGCCGGCGGTGGCACCGCCGGCCATGTCAATCCGCTGCTCGCCGTCGCCGACGCGCTCCGCGAGCGCGACCCCGACGCGACGATCCTCGTGCTCGGCACGGCCGAAGGCCTGGAGTCCCGCCTCGTCCCCGAGCGCGGCTACGAGCTGCTCATCGTCGACAAGGTGCCGTTCCCGCGGCGTCCGAATGCGCAGGCCGCCGCGTTCCCCGCGCGGTTCCGTCGGGCGATCGCGCAGGTGCGCGCGCACATCCGTCAGCACGGCATCGACGTCGTCGTCGGCTTCGGCGGCTACGCCTCCGCACCCGCCTACGTCGCCGCGCGTCGCGAGCGCGTGCCCTTCGTCGTCCACGAGGCCAACGCGAAGCCCGGGCTGGCGAACGTGCTCGGTGCCCGTGCGGCCGCGGGCGTGGGCGTCGCGTTCGCCGGGACGCCCCTCCGCGGAAGCGAGGTGGTCGGCATGCCGCTGCGGCGCGAGGTCATCACGCTCGACCGGGTGGCACGGCGCGCCGAGGCCGCGGAGTACTTCGGGCTCGACCCCGATCGCCCCGTGCTGCTCGTCTTCGGCGGCTCGCTCGGAGCGCAGCGCTTGAACGACGCTCTGGCGGATTCCTGGCGCGACATCCTCGCCGCGGGCTGGCAACTGCTGCATGTGACGGGGGAGCGCAGCGGCCTTCCCGATCCGGGCGTCGCCGGCTATGCCCTCCGGCGGTACGTCGACCGCATGGATCTGGCGTTCGCCCTGGCCGACCTCATCGTGTCGCGCTCGGGGTCGGCGACGGTCAGCGAGATCAGCGCGCTCGGCATCCCCGCGCTGTACGTGCCGTACTCGGTGGGCAACGGGGAGCAGCGTCTGAACGCGGGATCGGCCGTGGCCGCCGGTGCCGCGCAGCTCCTCGACGACGCGACCTTCGACGGCGACGCCGTCCGGCGGATCGTCGTGCCGCTGCTCGGCGATCCCGACCGCATCCGGCGGATGGCGGAGGCCGCGGAGACCGTGGGCACCCGCACCGGGACCGAGAACGTCGTGGCGATGATCGATCGTGCCCTCGGTGCGGCGTGACGCCGCCGCCCGGACGCGAACGAAAAGTAGACTGAAGCGGACATGATCAGACCCGACCTCTCCCTCCCCATCCCCGACACGATCACCTCCGCGCACTTCATCGGCATCGGTGGATCCGGGATGAGCGGACTCGCCAAGATGTTCCTCGACGCGGGTATCCGCGTCTCCGGCAGCGACCGCGCCGACAGCGACAACCTGCGGGCGCTGGCCGACGCGGGGGCGACGGTCCACGTCGGTCACGATGCCGCCCACCTCGGCGACGCCGACACGGTCGTGCACACCGGCGCCATCTGGCCGGAGAACCCCGAGTTCGTCACCGCCAAGGAGCGGGGCCTGCACGTCATCCACCGGTCCCAGGCGCTGCACTGGCTGATCGGCACGCGGCGCCTCGTCTCGGTGGCGGGTGCGCACGGCAAGACGACCTCGACGGGCATGATCGTCACCGCGCTGCGTGACCTCGGCGCCGATCCGCACTTCGTCAACGGCGGCGTCATCGAGCAGCTCGGCACGTCCAGCGCGACCGGGAGCGGCGACCTCTTCGTCATCGAGGCCGACGAATCGGACGGCACCTTCCTCCTCTACGACACGGCGGTGGCGCTCATCACGAACGTCGACCCCGACCACCTCGACCACTACGGCTCGGACGAGGCCTTCCACGACGCCTTCGTGCGGTTCGCGGACGCCGCGTCGGAGGCGGTCGTCATCTCCAGCGACGACCCCGGCGCGCTCCGGGTGCTGGCAGGACTGTCCCACCCGCGGGTCCTGACGTTCGGTCAGGCCGAGGGTGCCGACGTCCGGGTCAGCGAGATCGTCACGGCAGGTCCCGTCGCCGCGGTCGTCTCGCACGGCGGGGAGACCGAGCGCATGCAGCTCGCCGTCCCCGGCGTGCACAACGCGATCAACGCCACCGGGGCGGTCGCCGTGCTGCTCGCGCTCGGGCACCCGCTCCGCGACGCCGTGCGCGCCGTCGAGGGCTTCGCGGGGACCGTCCGTCGTCTCGAGCGTCATGGCGAGGAGCGCGGGGTCACGGTCTACGACGACTACTCCCACCACCCGACCGAGGTGCGTGCGGCGCTCGAAGCCATGCGCAGCATCGCCGGCTCCGGACGGTTGATCGCGATCCAGCAGCCGCACACCTACTCGCGGACGCAGCACATGTACCAGGAGTTCGCGGACGTCCTGGAGGAGCTCGCCGACCACACCGTGATGCTGGACGTCTACGGCGCCAGAGAAGATCCGGTGCCCGGCGTCACCGGCGAGCTGGTGAGCGGCGCGTTCCACGACCCCTCCCGCGTGCACTTCGTCGCCGACTGGCAGGAGGCGGCCGACTACACGGCATCCGTGGCGACCGACGGCGACTTCGTCGTGACCCTCGGCTGCGGCAACGTCTATCAGATCATCCCGCAGGTGCTGGACTCGCTGCGCCGGACCGACGGGGCGTAGCCCATGCGCCGGCCGCCCCCGCTCCCGAGCGCCCCGGATGCACCGGAGGAGACGGACGCCGCATCCGCGCGCAGCCTCCGCCGCCGCGGTGCCGCTCCGTCGCCGGCGGACGAGGCTGTCCAGGACGATCTCGTCGCCCCCGGGGTCGAGGGGGAGCAGGAAGCGGCCGTCCCGAGCTCCTCGATGGACGTCTGGCGGGCTGCGCGCGCGCGTCGCAAGGCCCTCCGCGCGGAGATCCGTCGGTTCACCCAGCGCTCGCGTCGGCGCCGCATCACCTGGCTGAGCGTCGTCGGCGCGATCGTGCTGCTGATCGGCGGAAGCGTGGCGGCGGCCTACAGTCCGCTCTTCGCGGTCGAGCGCATCACGGTCACCGGGACGACCACGATCGATCCGGCGGTGATCGAGGGTGCGTTGGCGGACCAGATGGGCACGCCGCTCGCGCTCGTCGACACCAGTGAGGTCAAGGCCGCGCTGCTGGCCTTCCCGCTCATCGAGACCTACGCGCTGGAGGCGAGACCCCCGCACGACCTCACGGTCCGCATCGTCGAGCGCACACCGATCGGCGTGATCGAGTCCGATGCCGGCTTCACCCTCGTGGACGCCGCGGGCGTCGCGCTCTCGACGACCGAGGAGCGCCCGGCAGGTCAGCCGCTCGTCGAGGTCGAGGGCGGCGTGGACTCCTCGGCGTTCCGCAGCGCCGGGCTCGTCGTGCGTGCCCTCCCCGCCGACATCCGCAGCGCCCTCACCGGCGTCCGTGCCTCGACGGCGGACGACGTGACCCTCACCCTCGACTCCGGCCTCACGGTCGTGTGGGGGAGCGAGGAAGACAGCGCGCTGAAGGCGCTCGCGCTCTCCGCGGCGCTCGTGAAGAACCCCACGGCCTCGTCGATCGACGTGACCTCGCCCGACGTCGCGGTCGTCGGCTGAACGCTTTCCGCAGGAATGGCGCGACACGCCCACGGCGTTGCGGGCGCGCGGGCGGGGGGCGCTTACCTTCGATCTGAGAGAACGCAATACCGGGAAATACTTTACACCTCTAGTTGAGGTTTAAGGTTCCCCCTTCCAGGCTCTACTAATCGGAGGCCGGCCATGAGCCAGAACCAGAACTACCTCGCCGTGATCAAGGTCGTCGGCGTCGGCGGTGGCGGCGTCAACGCCGTCAACCGCATGATCGAGCTCGGTCTCCGCGGAGTCGAGTTCATCGCCGTGAACACCGACGCCCAGGCGCTGCTCATGAGCGACGCCGACGTCAAGCTGGACGTGGGCCGCGAGCTCACCCGCGGCCTCGGTGCCGGTGCCGACCCCGAGGTGGGTCGTCGTGCCGCAGAGGACCACGCGGAGGAGATCGAGCAGGCGCTGACCGGCGCCGACATGGTCTTCGTCACCGCCGGAGAGGGCGGTGGCACCGGAACGGGTGGCGCTCCCGTCGTCGCCCGCATCGCGAAGTCGATCGGTGCGCTCACCATCGGTGTCGTCACGAAGCCGTTCTCCTTCGAGGGGCGTCGCCGCCAGAGCCAGGCCGAGGCGGGCGTCGCGAAGCTGAAGGAAGAGGTCGACACCCTCATCGTCGTCCCGAACGACCGTCTGCTCGAGATCAGCGACCGCGGCATCTCGATGATCGAGGCGTTCGCCACCGCCGACCAGGTCCTCCTCGCCGGTGTGCAGGGCATCACCGACCTCATCACGACCCCCGGTCTCATCAACCTGGACTTCGCCGATGTGAAGTCGGTCATGCAGGGAGCCGGATCCGCCCTGATGGGCATCGGCTCGGCCCGCGGCGCCGACCGCGCGATCAAGGCGGCGGAGCTCGCCGTCGAGTCGCCGCTGCTCGAGGCCTCCATCGAAGGTGCCCACGGGGTGCTGCTCTCGATCCAGGGTGGCTCGAACCTCGGCATCTTCGAGATCCACGACGCGGCGGACCTCGTCAAGGAGGCCGCGCACCCCGAGGCCAACATCATCTTCGGTACGGTCATCGACGACACGCTCGGCGACGAGGTGCGGGTGACCGTGATCGCCGCGGGCTTCGACGGCGGGGAGCCCTCGCTGCGACTGGACCCGATGGTCGTCTCGCGTCCCTCGACCGCGTCCCTTCCCGAGGTGGCGCTGTCGGAGACCAGCGAGCCTGCGGCCGAGAAGAGCACGCCCGAGCCCGCCCCGGCGCCCGCGGCACCGCGCACGCCGGCGACGAGCATCGAGCCGGCCTTCGCCGACGACGACATCGACATCCCCGAATTCCTGAAGTGACGACACCGGTCGGCGCCTCGGCGCCATCGGATCTGGCCGCGCGGCTGTCGGCGATCGACGACAAGATCGCCGACGCCGCGCGTGCCGCCGGGCGGTCTCCCGCGGAGATCACCCGGATCGTCGTCACGAAGTTCCACCCCGCTTCGCTGGTGCGCGATCTGCACGCCCTCGGAGTGCACGCGGTGGGGGAGAACCGGCAGCAGGAGCTCACCGCCAAGGCGGGCGAGCTCTCCGCGCTCGACCTCGAGTGGCACTTCATCGGACAGGGACAGACGAACAAGGCCGCGGCGATCAGGCGGAGCGCCGACGTCGTGCACTCCGTGGACCGTGACCGGTTCGCCGATGCCCTGCATCGTGCCGCAGAGACCGACGAGGTGCTCGACGTGCTCGTGCAGGTGAACCTCACCGAGGACGAGGGCAGGGGAGGGGTGGAGCCGGCGTCGGCGGTGGCGTTGGCCGAGCACGTGCTCAGCCTGCCCTCGCTGCGGCTCCGGGGCGTGATGGCCGTCGCGCCCCTCGTCGAGGACCCCGCGAGCGCCTTCGCCCGTCTGCACCACATCGCCGCCGACGTGCGGACCGTCGCTCCCGACGCGACGTGGATCTCCGCCGGGATGACCGGCGACTTCGCCGAGGCCATCGCCGCCGGCGCGACACACCTGCGGATCGGTTCCGCAATCACGGGACCGCGCCCCGCCCGGGGTTAACCTGTGACAAGACCAGCCCGAAACGTTCGAACCGGAGGACACGATGGGTAACCCGCTGAAGAAGACCATGGTGTATCTCGGCCTCGCCGACGAGGAAGAGGTCTACGAAGAGGAGACGCCGGCACCCGCGCGCGCCCATCGCGAGCGCGAGCGTGAGCGCGAGCGCGAAGAGCCGGCTCCGGCCCCCGTCACGCCGCTCCGTCGTCCCGTCGCCGTCCGCCAGCCCGCAGCAGGAGCCGTGAACGAGATCCTCACCGTCCACCCGAAGCAGTACCGCGACGCCCAGCTGATCGCGGAGAGCTTCCGCGAGGGCGTCCCGGTCATCATCAACCTCTCCCAGATGAGCGACGCCGACGCGCGCCGCCTCATCGACTTCGCGAGCGGTCTCTCCCTCGGCCTCTACGGCCGGATCGAGCGGGTGACCTCCAAGGTCTTCCTGCTCTCGCCGGAGAACATCGCGGTGTCCGGTCACGGGGGTATCGCGCACGCAGACGCCGAGTCTGCGGGCTTCGACCACTCGTAGACCGTGCAGCTGGTCTCGGTCCTCGCCAGCATCGTCCATCTGGTGCTGCTGGTCTACATCCTCGTGCTCTTCGCGAGGCTCATCCTGGATTACATCCCGATGTTCAATCGGGAATGGCGTCCGAAGGGCTTCGGCCTCGTGGCCGCGGAGGCGGTGTACACCGTCACCGATCCGCCCATCCGGTTCTTCCGGCGGATCATCCCTCCGCTGCGCATCGGTCAGCTCTCGCTGGACTTCGGCTTCGCGCTGACCCTTCTGGTCGTCCTGATCCTGATGAACATCGTCCGGTTGTTCATCCGCTGACCACCCCGCGTGTCGCGCCCGGGGACGGCTGCGAGTTCTCCGAGCCTGGGTGTCGTGGCATCGCGACCCCAAGGCTCGGGGGCTATGCTGGCACCCAGGTGCGCGCCCCGGGTTCGCGCCACATCACGAACACGCCATACATCGGTACTGGCAATCGAACTCATCGAAAGAGGAGCCACCCATGGCACTTACCCCGGATGACGTCGTCACCAAGCAGTTCCAGCACGTCCGCTTCAAGGACGGCTTCGACCCGGACGAGGTCGACGACTTCCTCGACGAGATCGTCATCGAGTGGCGCAAGGCCCTCGAGGAGAACGCCGAGCTGAAGGCGAAGCTCGCCGCGTACGAGTCGGGTTCCACCCCTGCTCCCGCTGCCGCCGCCGAGCCGGCTGCCGCTGCATCCACCCCGGCCCCCGCGGCCGAGGCCCCCGCCGCCGACGCCGCACCGACCGGCTCCGCCACCGCCACCGCCGGCATCATCGAGCTCGCGCAGCGTCTGCACGACGAGCACGTGGCCGAGGGTGAGGCCAAGCGCAACCAGCTCATCTCCGAGGCCGAGGCCGAGGTCGCCCGCATCCGCACGGAGGCCGAGGCGAAGCAGCGCGAGGAGACCGCGCGCCTGGAGCGCGAGCGCAACACGCTGGAGGCCCGCATCACCGAGCTGCGCAACTTCGAGCGCGACTACCGCTCGCAGCTCCGCGGCTACATCGAGGGTCAGCTCCGCGAGCTCGACGAGAAGTCGGCGTCCACGGACTCCACGCCGGTCTCCGCGATCGGCCTGTAAGGCGCCCTCTTGTCAGGACGTCGTCCCCTTCGTCGGTCGGCGGCCGGCGCGATCGTTGCGATTCTCGCAGCGGTCGTGCTGGCCGCCGATCAGTTTGTGAAGTACCTCACCATCGAGAACCTGCCGCTGCACGAGGCGGTCCCGGTTCTCGGAGAGTTCCTGCAGCTCTACTACGTGCGCAATCCCGGCGCGGCGTTCTCGCTCGGCTCTGGCGTGACGTGGATCTTCACCATCGCCCTCGTGGTCGTCGCGGGCGTCATCGTCTGGAAGGCGTTTGGCCTGCGGTCGCGTCTCTGGGCGGTCGTCCTCGGCTGCCTCCTCGGGGGCGTGCTGGGGAATCTGTCGGACCGTCTGTTCCGGGAGCCCGGGTTCCCCGTGGGTCACGTCGTGGACATGATCTCCATGCCGTGGATGATGCCGGCGATCTTCAACGTCGCCGACATCTTCATCGTCACCGGGATGATCTCGGTCGCCCTGCTCGTGGTGTTCGGCCTCCGGTTCGACGGCACGCGTGAGCGCGACCACGCCCCGGTCGAGACCGACGAGGACGCCGAGGCCGCCGCCGCGTCCGAGGGGCGCTGAGCGTGGAGTCCCGCTCGCTGCCCGTCCCGGACGGGCTCGACGGCACGCGGGTCGACGCCGCCCTCGCCAAGCTCCTCGGGTTCTCGAGGACCTTCGCGGCGGAGGTGGCCGCGTCCGGCGGCGTCCGCCTGGACGGCGTCACCCTCGACAAGTCGGACCGCCTGCGGGGCGGTGCCTGGCTCGATGTCGAGTGGGAGCCGAAGGAGGGGCCGAAGATCGTCCCCATCGCGGTGCCTGAGCTGGGCATCGTCTACGACGACGACGACATCGTCGTCGTCGACAAGCCGACGGGCGTCGCCGCCCACCCCTCGCTCGGGTGGGAGGGCCCCACGGTCGTCGGTGCGCTCGCCGCCGCGGGGTTCCGCGTCGCGACCAGCGGTGCACCGGAGCGTCAAGGCGTCGTGCACCGGCTGGATGTGGGGACGAGCGGACTCATGGTCGTCGCCAAGAGCGAGGCCGCCTACACCGCTCTCAAGCGGGCGTTCAAGGAGCGCACAGTCGAGAAGATCTACCACGCGGTGGTGCAGGGGCATCCGGACCCGCTCGTGGGCACGATCGATGCGCCGATCGGTCGGCACCCGAACCACTCGTGGAAGTTCGCCGTCGTCCCGGACGGCAAGCCCTCCATGACGCACTACGAGACGCTCGAGGCTTTTCCCGGTGCCTCCCTGCTCGAGATCCACCTGGAGACGGGCCGTACGCATCAGATCCGCGTGCACATGGCGGCGCACCGGCACCCGTGCGTCGGGGACCCGCTCTACGGCGCCGACCCGACGCTTTCGGCCCGCCTCGGACTCACGCGTCAGTGGCTGCATGCGCATCAGCTGGCCTTCGCCCATCCGACGACGGGGGAGTGGGTGCAGTTCGCCTCGCCCTATCCGGAGGACTTCCAGCACGCGCTGGACGTGCTGCGCGGGGAATAGTCCATCCGCCGGGGCGTCAGCGCGCCGGTGTCCGTGGTCTCCGCCACACTGACCGCATGAGCATCGTGGTGCGCCCGGCGACGGTCTTCGACGACGTCGCCGCTGTCGTGGGACCGAAGAAACCGACGTCGAATGTCTGCTTCTGCCTGAGCTATCGGATCGGCAACAAGGAGAACGTCTCCCTTCGCGGTCCCGCACGGGCCGAGCGGGTGCGTGAGCTCTGCCACCAGGATCCTCCTCCCGGCGTGCTCGCCTACCTCGACGACGAGCCGGTCGGCTGGGCGGCGTTGCACCCTCGGCGCGACACGAGCTTCGCGCGCAATCGCCTCATCCCGCATGTCGACGACCTCGACGTGTGGTCGCTGTGGTGCTTCCGGGTCCGCCCTGGGCACCGCAAGCAGGGGGTCTCCCACGCTCTCATCGAAGGCGCGGTCGCCTACGCCAGGGAACGCGGCGCGCCCGCGATCGAGGGCTATCCGGTCGACAACGCCGGGGCGAAGGTGAATCTCACGATGGCGTACGTCGGGACCCAGCGGCTCTTCGAGGGCGCGGGGTTCGAGAAGGCGGCGGACACGGGTTCGGTCCTCGACGGCTTCCCTCGCGTGCTCATGCGGCTGGACCTCCGCGAGAAAGCGTGAACCGGATTCCGCTTCCCGGGCAATACAGAGTGTGAACACAGACAGCGAGGTCATCGCCCGGTCGCTCGACGAGCCGCGGGCGTTCTCCGCCATCTTCGAGCGGCACGTGCGCCCGGTCGGCGGGTACATCCGGCGGCGGGTCGGCGAGGATGCGGTCGACGACGTGCTCAGCGAGACGTTCCTGGTCGCGTTCCGCCGTCGGGCGTCTTTCGATCTCGATGTCGTGTCGGCCCTCCCGTGGCTCCTCGGTATCGCCACGCGGATGGTCAAGCGGCATCGTGCCGCCGAAGTGCGGCAGTGGCGGGCTTTCGAGGCTACGTCCGCCGCGGCCGGACCCGGCGAGCACCCGTACGCGGCCTCGGATGCGCGGCTGGACGCCGACGCGGCCCTGCGAGCGCTCGCACCCCGCATCGCCGGTCTTCCCGCCCGAGACCGCGATGTGCTTCTCCTGCATGCGTGGGGCGACCTCACATACGAGCAGATCGCCGAGGCCCTCGGCATCCCGGTCGGGACGGTGCGGTCGCGGCTCCACCGGGTGCGACGACGACTCGCCCCGCCGGGTTCGCGCGGGCAGACCCGACTGACATGGATGGCGAAGGAGGAGAGCGATGCTGCTTATGGAACGAGTGCGTGACCTCGGTGCGGATCGGGCGGAACCGTCGGAGGAGAGCGTCCGTCGAGCCCGCGCCGCTCTGGCGACCGCGGTGTCCGCCGCACATGCTCCGCGGGGCGGGCGACGACGGGCGCGGGTGTGGACCGGCCTCGTCATCGGGGGGCTGACGGCCGGAGCCGCGGTGGTGGCGCTGGGCGCCGGAGGCCTCCTGTTCCCGGTGATGCCCGATGCCGCCGCTGCGGCGGTGCTCGAGCAGGCGGCGAGCGTCACCGTCGACGCCCAGGACCTCGCCCCGGGCGCGGGACAGTACATCCGGATCGAGACCGTCGACGAGTTCGTCCAGTTCTGGGATGGAGACGCCGCCGACGACGGCGACGACGACACCTTCGCCTTCAACGCCTCCCGCGACACGGGGGACGCCGCCGTCCTGGTCAGGGACACGCGGGTGCTGTACGTCCCTGCCGACCGCTCGGCGGACTGGTTCTACGACTGGGGGAACGCCGAAGTCGTACGGTCGTTCGGCGCGCAGGGCACGCGCGCCGCACAGGAGTGGCCCTCGTCACCCGGAGCGGCGATCCGCGAGCGCGGCACTGTGCAGGTCCTCCCGGGCGGCGCCTGGCCGGTCGGCGACGGCGATCCGGCACCCGTCCCGCACCTGGCGGACGGCTATCGCCCGTACTACGAGGAGATGCCGCGGGAACCGTCGGCGTTGCGGGACTGGCTGCGTGCCCGCTCCGGCCTGACCGGTGCGGAGGGTGATCGGTGGGTGGTGGCGAGCCTCTCCGACCCGTCCGCGATCAACCTCATGCCGGCCGAGCTGAGAGCGGCCTTCTTCCGCGCGATCGCCTTGATCCCGGGATTCGAGCTGGTCGACGAGGGTGACGGCACGGCCACGCTGCGCTATGCGGTTCCCGGCCACCGGACGACGACCATCGTCGTCGACACGGATCACGGACTCGTGGACTCGATCGCTGAGGGCTACGGGTCAGGAGGGGTCATCGGCGACACGCCGGAGTCGACGACGAGCGTCGTCACCGAGGTGGTGGACGAGGTGCCGTGAGGCCGGCCGATGTCGATGGCCGAACGTAGACTCGAAGCATGGCATCCGACTCCTTCGTCCACCTGCACGTGCACAGCGAGTACTCGATGCTCGACGGGGCTGCGAAGATCAACGCGATGACGCAGGCGGCCGCCGATTACGGCATGCCGGCGATCGCGGTGACGGACCACGGGAACACCTTCGCGGCGTTCGAGTTCTACAACGCCGCGCGCAACGCCGGCATCAAGCCCATCGTGGGTCTCGAGGCGTACGTCACCCCGGGCACGCACCGCAGCGACAAGACCCGCGTGCAGTGGGGCTCGGCAGACCAGCGCAGCGACGACGTGTCGGGTTCGGGCGCGTACACCCACATGACCATGTGGAGCCAGAGCACGGAGGGCATGCACAACCTCTTCCGGCTGAGCTCGCTGTCGAGCATGGAGGGGTACTACTTCAAGCCGCGTATGGACCGCGAGCTGCTCCAGACGTACGGCAAGGGGCTCATCGCCACGACGGGGTGCCCGTCCGGCGAGGTGCAGACGCGGCTGCGGCTCGGCCAGTACGACGCCGCCCGCGCGGCCGCAGCGGAGTTCCAGGACATCTTCGGCAAGGAGAACTACTTCGCCGAGATCATGGACCACGGCCTGTCGATCGAGCGCCGGGTCATGACGGATCTGCTGCGTCTCGCGAAAGACCTCGGCATCCCGCTCGTGGCGACCAACGACTCGCACTACACCCACCAGCACGAGGCCGACGCCCACGCGGCCCTGCTGTGCGTGCAGTCCGGCTCCACGCTCGACGACCCGAACCGCTTCAAGTTCGACGGCGACGGGTACTACATCAAGACCGCGGCCGAGATGCGGCAGCTCTTCCGGGACCACCCGGAGGCCTGCGACAACACGCTCCTGATCGCCGAGCGCTGCGAGGTGGAGTTCAACACCTCGGCGAACTACATGCCGCGGTTCCCGGTCCCCGAGGGCGAGACCGAGGACAGCTGGCTCATCAAGGAGGTCGAGAAGGGCCTCCACTACCGGTACCCGAACGGCATCCCGGACAAGGTGCGCAAGCAGGCCGAGTACGAGACCGGCATCATCCTCCAGATGGGCTTCCCCGGGTACTTCCTCGTCGTCGCCGACTTCATCAACTGGGCCAAGGACAACGGCATCCGGGTCGGTCCAGGGCGCGGCTCCGGTGCGGGTTCGATGGTCGCCTATGCGATGAAGATCACCGACCTCGACCCTCTCGAGCACGGTCTGATCTTCGAGCGGTTCCTCAACCCGGACCGCGTGTCGATGCCCGACTTCGACGTCGACTTCGACGACCGCCGCCGCGGCGAGGTCATCGAGTACGTGACTAGGAAGTACGGGTCCGAGCGGGTCGCACAGATCGTCACGTACGGCACGATCAAGTCGAAGCAGGCCCTCAAGGACGCCGGTCGTGTCCTCGGCTTCCCGTTCAGCATGGGAGAGCGGCTCACCAAGGCGATGCCCCCGGCCGTCATGGGGAAGGACATGCCCCTCGACGGCATGTTCGACTCCGCGCACCCGCGCTACAAGGAGGCGAGCGAGTTCCGGGCTCTCATCGAGACCGACCCCGAGGCGAAGACGGTCTTCGACCGCGCGCTCGGCCTCGAGGGGCTGAAGCGGCAGTGGGGCGTGCACGCCGCCGGCGTCATCATGTCGTCCGAGCCCCTGCTCGACATCATCCCGATCATGCGTCGCGAGCAGGACGGTCAGATCGTCACGCAGTTCGACTATCCGTCGTGCGAGTCCCTCGGTCTGATCAAGATGGACTTCCTGGGCCTCCGGAACCTCACGATCATCTCGGACGCGCTCGACAACATCCGCATGAACCGGGGCGAGGAGCTCGATCTCGAGCACCTCGGTCTCGACGACCCCGCCGTCTACGAACTGCTGGCCCGCGGCGACACGCTCGGCGTCTTCCAGCTCGACAGTCCGCCGCTGCGCTCGCTGATGCGGCTCATGAAGCCCGACAACTTCGGTGACATCTCGGCCCTCATCGCGCTGTACCGTCCCGGGCCGATGGGAGCCAACTCCCACACCAACTACGCGCTGCGCAAGAACGGGCAGCAGGAGATCACCCCGATCCACCCCGAGCTGGCGGAGCCGCTCGCCGAGATCCTGGAGGAGTCCTACGGGCTCATCATCTACCAGGAGCAGGTCATGGCGATCGCGCAGAAGGTGGCCGGGTTCAGCCTCGGTCAGGCCGACATCCTGCGCCGAGCGATGGGAAAGAAGAAGAAGTCCGAGCTGGACAAGCAGTACGCGGGTTTCGCGGCGGGCATGACCGAGCGCGGCTTCGGGGAGGGAGCGGTCAAGGCTCTCTGGGACATCCTCCTGCCGTTCTCGGACTACGCCTTCAACAAAGCGCACTCCGCTGCCTACGGGCTCGTGTCGTACTGGACCGCCTACCTCAAGGCGCACTACCCGGCCGAGTACATGGCCGCCCTCCTCACGAGCGTCGGCGACTCGAAGGACAAGATGGCGCTCTACCTGAACGAGTGCCGCCGGATGGGGATCAAGGTGCTCCCGCCGGACGTCTCGGAGTCGATCAACTTCTTCGCGGCCGTCGGCGACGACATCCGCTTCGGTCTCGGGGCGGTCCGCAACGTCGGCACGAACGTCGTCGACGGCATCGTGCAGTCGCGCAAGGATGAGCGGTTCACCTCCTTCCATCACTTCCTCGACACGGTGCCGCTGCACGTCGCCAACAAGCGCACGGTGGAGTCGCTCATCAAGGCCGGCGCCTTCGACTCGATGGGGGACACCCGGCGGGCGCTCCTCGAGATCCACGAAGACGCCGTGGAGGCGGCCGTCGACAGGAAGCGCAACGAGGCGCAGGGCGCCATCGGGTTCGACTTCGACAGTCTCTATGACGGCATGGAGGAGGCGGCACCCGCGAAGGTCCCTCCGCGTCCGGAGTGGATCAAGAAGGACAAGCTCGCCTTCGAGCGCGAGATGCTCGGCCTCTACGTCTCGGATCACCCGCTCGCGGGTCTCGAGGTGCCGCTGGCCAAGCACGCCTCGATCTCGATCCACGACCTCAACAACTCCGAGGACCTGCAGGACGGCGATCAGGTCACCGTGGCGGGCCTCGTCACGAGCGTGCAGCACCGTGTGGCGAAGGCGAGCGGCAACCCCTACGGCATGATCACCGTGGAGGACTTCAACGGCGAGGTCACCGTGATGTTCATGGGAAAGACCTACCTCGAGTTCCAGCACACGCTGCAGCAGGATGCGATCCTCGCCGTGCGTGGGCGCGTCTCCCGCCGCGACGACGGCCTGAACCTGCATGCCCAGTCCGCCTTCGCGCCCGACGTCGGCTCCTTCGATGCGGCAGGGCCCCTGGCGCTCGTCCTCGCCGAGCAGCGCGCGACGGAACGGGTCATGACCGAGCTGGCCGAGGTGCTCCGACGGCACAGCGGCGACACCGAGGTGCTGCTCCGCGTGCACCGCGGAGGCACCGCGAAGGTGTTCGAGGTGCCCATGCCCGTGAAGGTGTCGGCCGACCTCTTCGGCGACCTCAAGTCGCTGCTCGGACCAACCTGTCTGGGGTGAGCGGGTAGGATCGGGAGCCGTCGAGAGCACCGGAAAGTCGTGGTGCGCCGATGAGGAAAGGACGACTATGAGCACGGATCTTCCCGAGCCGGATGCCGAGGCGGTGTTCAGCGACGAGGACGGCGTCCTCTACGACGACGAGGTCACGCCGGAGTACGGCATCCTCGGATTCACGCTGCGCGAGCTGCTGATCGTCGGAGTCTGGCTGGTCTCCTTCCTCGTGTCGTTCTTCCCGCTCAGCGGGGGGATCTCGCTCTGGGGCATCGGCATCCAGTGGATCCTGCCGATCGGCGTGCCGACGGTCGCCGTGTTCCTCCTCGTCCTCCGGCGGTTCTCGCCCGACGGCATCCGCCGCGTGGGGTCGCTCGGCATCGATCAGTTCGCCTCCGTGGCCTTCTCGGTCTCGGCGTGCGTGTGGGCCGGCAACCTGTGGCTCGCCCTGTCGGCCGTCATCTCCACCGGCAACTG
This sequence comes from Microbacterium sp. CFSPD4_SD4, assembly GCF_057364585.1. Taxonomy (NCBI): domain Bacteria; kingdom Bacillati; phylum Actinomycetota; class Actinomycetes; order Micrococcales; family Microbacteriaceae; genus Microbacterium; species Microbacterium sp. CFSPD4_SD4. The sequence goes on along the minus strand of NZ_JBNFOC010000001.1, from coordinate 700,556 downwards.
GGGTCTGCCCTGGAACGCTGTCGTGCAGGTCATCACCTCGACCGCGCTCGTCGTGCTCACCGTCTTCGCCCCGCTCATCCCGGGCCTCAAGGAGGACTTCCAGGGGCGTCTCGTCACGCTGGCGCACCGCAACGCGAACCCGGTCCGCCCCGTGATCCCTCGTCCGCGTCCCGAGACGACCACGGACACCACCGCCGCCGCGGAGGCCGACGCGTCGCCGTCCGTGGCCACCGCGGCTCCGGCGGAGGATGAGACCGCCGTGATCGCGACTCCCGACAGCGCATCGTCGACGGCGGATGTCGCTCCTGCAGAGGCCCGCACCGCTGATGCGGCCTCCGATGAAGGCTCCGATGACGCCGCCGACGACGGGATCGCGGACGACGCGGGTCGGGTCCCGCTCACCGCGCACGCCTCCGGAGGGGGAACCGGAACCGTTCCCGTCTCCTCCGAGCCGGAGTACGCCCCGCCGTACTCGCGTCGCTCCCGTGGCGAGCAGCCCGAGATCGTGTCGGACACCGGCAGCATCGAGTCCCTCCTCGGAGCCAAGGCGCTCACCGAGGAAGAGCTCGCCGCATACCGGGAACCGGAGGCGGACGACGCGACCGCCGTGCACCCGGTCGTCGGCGACAGCCGTGAGGACGGGTACGCCGCGCCGCGCGAGAGCGCGGACGTGGCGCAGCCCTTCTGGATCCTCGCGCCGACGGAGCGCGACGTGCACGACGAGCGCGGCGAGCCGATCTTCCGTATCGGTCCGACGGCCTGGGCCCTCGTGATCGAGGATCGGGGCGGCGCGTTCGTGGTCCGTCATGACGACGGCCGCATCGGCTACCTCCACGACATCGCCGGCATCACGAAGGGCTGACATGCGCACGATCGATCTGCGGGGGCGCGAGCTCTCGCCCGCCGACATGCTCGCGGCCGTCCCGCGCGCGACTCAGGCGCGGGCCGAGGCTCTGGACACCGCCGCGCGTCTCGTCGACGATGTCCGGGAGCGCGGCGAGGAGGCCCTCCGCGAGCAGGCGGAGCGCTTCGACCGCGTCACCGGCCACGCGGTGCGGGTGCCCGCGTCCCACCTCCAGGAAGCTCTGGAGGGGCTGGCCCCCACAGTGCGCGCGGCCCTGGAGGAGGCGATCCGACGCGTGCGATCGGCGTCGGCCGCGCAGGTGCCGGCCCCGCAGGTCACACGTTTCGGCGACGGCGCGACCATCACGCAGCGCTGGCAGCCGGTCTCCCGCGTCGGGGTCTACATCCCCGGCGGCAAGGCCGTCTACCCGTCGAGCGTCGTCATGAACGTCGTGCCCGCGCAGGTCGCCGGGGTGCAGCAGATCGCCCTCGCCTCGCCACCGCAGGCGGATGAGGACGGCCGCGTGCACCCGACCATCCTGGCTGCGGCCGCGCTGCTCGGGGTCTCCGAGGTCTACGCCATGGGCGGAGCCGGAGCCATCGGAGCCCTCGCCTACGGCGTCGGGAGCTTGGGACTCGATCCCGTCGACGTCGTGTCCGGACCGGGCAACAACTACGTCGCCTCCGCGAAGCGCGCCGTCGCGGGCGTGGTCGGCACCGACTCCGAAGCCGGGGCCACCGAGATCCTCGTCGTCGCGGACGCCACGTCCGACCCGCGGCTCATCGCCGCCGACCTCGTGAGCCAGGCCGAGCACGACGAGCAGGCCTCTGCCGTCCTCGTGACGGACTCCGCGGAGATCGCGGAGCAGGTCAGGGGAGAGGTCGAACGGCAGGCGGGGCGCACGCGGCACAGCGAGCGCGTCGCGGCCGCACTGTCCGGACCGCAGTCGGCGATCGTGCTCGTGGACGATCGGGCGATGGCTGTCGCGTTCAGCAACGCGTATGCCCCGGAGCACCTGGAACTGCACCTCGCGGATGCGGAGGAGGCGGCAGCCGCGTTCACGAGCGCCGGTGCCGTCTTCGTCGGCGATCAGACCCCGGTCAGCCTCGGCGACTACATGGCCGGGAGCAACCACGTCCTGCCCACCGGAGGGCAGGCGCGCTACGCCCCGGGCCTGGGCGCCTACACGTTCCTCCGCCCGCAGCAGGTCGTCTCGTACGACCGTGCCGCTCTGGCTGCGGTCCGGGAGGGCGTGGTCGCATTGGCCGACACCGAGGTGCTCCCCGCCCACGGCGAGGCGATCGAGGCCCGTTTCACCGCGTAGGATCTGTCAGATGCACTGCCCCTTCTGCCGTCACCCCGATTCGCGCGTCATCGACTCGCGCACCAGCGACGACGGTCTGTCCATCCGTCGGCGTCGTCAGTGTCCGGAATGCGGCGGACGGTTCTCGACGACGGAGACCGCGAGCCTGAACGTCATCAAGCGCTCGGGCGTCATGGAGCCCTTCAGCAGGGAGAAGGTCATCTCCGGTGTCCGGAAGGCCTGCCAGGGGCGGCCCGTGACGGAGGCGGACCTGGCGATCCTCGCTCAGCGCGTGGAGGAGGCGGTCCGGCAGACGGGGGTCTCCCAGCTCGACACGAACGAGATCGGCCTCGCCATCCTCGGCCCGCTGCGTGAGCTCGACGAGGTCGCCTTCCTCCGCTTCGCGAGCGTCTACCAGGCGTTCGACTCGCTCGAGGACTTCGAGTCCGCGATCAGCGACCTCCGGGCCGACCACGCGAAGGCGGAGGCGGCGGACCGGTAATCTGGCAGGGATGTATCCGCTGCTCTTCCGCGCCGTCCTCTCGCGCTTCGACCCCGAGTTCGCCCACCACGCAGGCATGGCGGTGATCCGCGTCCTCGGTGTGCCGCCGTTCTCGTGTGCCACCCGTGCGATGACCCGGCCGGACCCCTCGCTGCGGGTCGAGGCCCTCGGGCTCACGTTCCCGTCCCCGTTCGGCGTCGCAGCCGGGTTCGACAAGAACGCCGTCGGGGTCCGCGGACTCGCGGCGCTCGGCTTCGGCCACGTCGAGGTCGGCACGATCACGGCAGTCCCGCAGGAGGGCAACCCGAAGCCGCGCCTGTTCCGGCTGGTCGAGGACCGGGCGGTCATCAACCGCATGGGCTTCAACAACCGGGGCGCGGATGCCGCAGCCCGCCGCCTCGCCCGGCTCCGCCGCGGCGCGCCGGACACGGTGATCGGCGTGAACATCGGCAAGAGCCGCGTGGTGGACGTCGAGGACGCGGTCGCCGACTACGTCGCCTCTGCCACCAGACTCGCTCCGCTCGCCGACTATCTCGCGGTCAACGTCTCGTCGCCGAACACCCCAGGGCTGCGGGGCCTGCAGGCGGTCGAGACCCTGGCGCCGCTGCTGCGCGCCGTCCGCGACGCGGCCGGGTCCACCCCGCTGCTCGTGAAGATCGCCCCCGATCTGCCGGACGACGAGATCACCGCGATCGCGCGGCTCGCCGTCGACGAAGGGCTCGCGGGGATCATCGCCCACAACACGACGATCAGCCGTGACGGCCTGCGGACCGATGCGGCCGTGGTCGAAGCGGCCGGCGCCGGGGGGCTTTCCGGGGCTCCGCTCAAGCAGCGGTCGCTGGAGGTGCTCCGGGTCGTCCGTGCGGCGGTGCCGGAGGACTTCTGCGTGATCGCGGTGGGCGGTGTGGAGACGGCCGCCGACGTGCAGGAGCGTCTGGATGCCGGGGCGACCCTGGTCCAGGGCTACACGGCGTTCCTCTACCGCGGCCCGTTCTGGGGCCGCGAGATCAACCGCGGACTGGTCAGTCGGGGTACTGCCCGCGCTTGACCTGCGGCTTGGGCAGGCGCATGAAGCGCATCTGCAGCGCCCGCATGCCGGCGTACCAGCCGAGACCCTTCTCGACGCGGTCCTTGCCGAACTTCGCGGCCGCCTTGCGCTTGACCCGCATGCCGAGGAGGATCATGCCGCCGATCGCGATCACGAGGTACGCCATCATGAACAGGTACGCGTAGAACGAGATCATCATGTTCGTCGGCAGCAGCGAGGCCAGGATGACGAGGACCATGACGCCCATGACGAACTCGGCGGGGTGCCAGCCGGCATCGACGTAGTCGCGCACCCACCGACGCTGCGGGCCCTTGTCGCGCGCGGGGAGGTACTTCTCCTCACCGGCGGCCATGCCGGCCTGTGCCTTCGCGCGGCGCTCGTTGAGCTCGGCGCGGGCCGCAGCCTTGGCCTCCTTCGTGTTCGCCACGAGGGGGCGGCGGCGGGCGGCCTCCTGCTCGGCGCGGGTCGGCGTCGCGCGTCCCTTGCCGACGGCAGGCGTCTGGGGGGCGTCGTCGTTCGTCGAAGGGGAGGCGGGGGTAGTGGCCACGAGGTTCCTCGGTTCGCTGGGGTGGGTCGCCTTAAGATTACTCGCATGACCTCACCTGCACTTCCCAGCGAGTCCGACGCCGCCGTCCTCGAAGCAGTCGCCACCGGTATCCCGTCCGCGCTGTCGGACCTCGGGAACCTCGTGCGCATTCCCGGCATGGCCTGGCCGGCCTTCGACCAGACGCAGCTCGAGCGCAGCGCCGACGCCGTCGCCACGCTCGCGCGCGGCACCGGTGTCTTCGACGAGGTGAGGGTGCTCCGTGCCGACATCCCCGGCACCGACGAGCAGGGCCAGCCCGCCGTCCTCGCGACGCGCGCGGCACGCAACGGGAAGCCGACGATCCTCCTCTACGCCCACCACGACGTGCAGCCTCCGGGGGAGGACGCCCTGTGGGAGACGCCGCCGTTCGAGCCGACGGTGCGTGACGGCCGCCTGTACGGACGCGGCGCCGCGGACGACAAGGCCGGCATCATGGCACACATCGGCGCGATCCGCGCGGTCGCCGACGTGCTCGGCGACGACCTCGACCTCGGGATCGCGATGTTCGTCGAGGGGGAGGAGGAGTACGGTTCGCGGTCATTCGCGCAATTCCTCTCCGACAACAAGGACGCCCTCCGCGCCGACGCGATCGTCGTCGCGGACTCGGGCAACTGGGACTCCGTCACGCCGGGCCTGACCGTCTCCCTCCGCGGCAACGCACGCTTCACCCTGAAGGTGCGCACGCTCGACCACGCGTCCCACTCCGGGATGTTCGGTGGCGCGGTGCCCGACGCGATGATGGCGACCGTGCGTCTCCTCGCCACGCTGTGGAACGAGGACGGCTCCGTCGCGGTCGAGGGCATGACCGCTCGGGACGCCGAGACACCCGAGTACACCGAGGAGACGCTGCGCGACGAGGCCGGGCTCCTCCCGGGGACGACGCCCATCGGCGACGGCACGATCCTCAGTCGCATCTGGAACAAGCCCTCCGTCACCGTGATCGGCATCGATGCGACGAGCGTCGCGGCGGCGTCGAACACGCTGCTCCCGGAGGTGACCGTGGTCATCAGCGCACGTGTCGCCCCCGGACAGTCCGGCCAGGAGGCCTACGAGGCTCTCGAGCGGCACCTCCGCGCCCACGCCCCGTTCGGCGCCGAGCTGACCTTCTCGGACGTCGACCTCGGCAACCCCTTCCTCGTGGACACGAGCGGGTGGGCGGTCACCCTCACCCGCGACGCGATGCGCGACGGGTACGGGGTCGCTCCGGTGGACCTGGGCGTCGGCGGGTCGATCCCGTTCATCGCCGACCTCGTGCGCGAGTTCCCGGAGGCGCAGATCCTCGTGACGGGCGTGGAGGATCCGCACTCCCGCGCGCACAGCCCGAACGAGTCTCTGCATCTCGACACCTTCCGGCATGCCGTGGCGACCGAGGCCCTGCTCCTCGCCCGCATGAACGCGCGGGAGATCTGAGCCTTCCGTCCGCACCGGCGGTAGAATCGTCGAAGAGCACGTACCCGGCCCCGTCACGAGGAGCGACATGAGCGACACCACCCTGTCCGCAGAGACCACCCGCGCACACGGCGTCAAGCTGACGGACGCCGCCGCCACGAAGGTGAAGAACCTTCTCGAGCAGGAGGGCCGGGACGACCTCCGGCTGCGTGTCGCCGTGCAGCCCGGCGGCTGCTCGGGCCTGATCTACCAGCTCTACTTCGACGAGCGCTACCTCGAAGGCGACGAGACCGTCGACTTCGACGGTGTCGAGGTCATCGTCGACAACATGAGTGTTCCCTACCTCGACGGCGCCTCGATCGACTTCAAGGACACCATCTCGGAGCAGGGCTTCACCATCGACAACCCGAACGCGGCGGGCAGCTGCGCCTGCGGCGACAGCTTCCACTGACACGTTCTTCCCGCGAACGGCCGCCGTCACGTCCCGTGGCGGCGGCCGTTCCGCTTCTCAACCTGCATGGTTGGCATGAATCAGGTGTGAGGTTGCTCTAGACTTGGACATGCCTTGTCCGCGATCTGAAAGGTGCATCGTGCCCTCGAAACGCCGCCTTCGTTGGGCCGCACTCCCTGTGGGAGTTGTGGCAGCTGTGGCTCTGGCGGGATGTACTCCCACCGAGCTGAACGGCTTTCTTCCGGGCTTCGTGGATGGTGGTCCGGCAGCAACCAACCAGACGGAGCGCGTGTCGTCCCTCTGGGTGAACTCCTGGATCGTGCTCCTCGCGGTGGGTGTCGTCACCTGGAGCCTCATGGCCTGGGCTGCGATCGCGTATCGCCGCCGCAAGGGCCAGACCGGCCTCCCGGTGCAGATGCGCTACAACATGCCGATCGAGATCTTCTACACGATCGTGCCGCTCATCCTCGTGCTGGGCATGTTCTTCTTCACGGCTCGCGACCAGACCGAGATCGAGACGAAGTGGGACGACCCCGACGTCGAGATCACCGCGATCGCCAAGCAGTGGGCGTGGGACTTCCAGTACAACGGCGAGACCGAGGAAGACACCGTGTGGACCATGGGCATCCAGGCCCAGCCCGACGCGGAAGGCAACATCGACCAGGCGGAGCTGCCGACCCTGGTGCTGCCGGTCGACCAGAAGGTCACCATCAACCTCCAGTCGCGCGACGTCATCCACTCCTTCTGGATCATCGACTTCCTCTACAAGAAGGACATGTTCATCGGGAAGGACAACTCCTGGTCCTTCATCCCCACCCGCGAGGGCGAGTACGCCGGCAAGTGCGCCGAGCTCTGCGGCGAGTACCACTCGATGATGCTCTTCAACGTGAAGGTCGTCTCGCAGGATGAGTACGCCGCCTACCTCGAGACGCTCGAGGAAGAGGGCAACACCGGGGACATCACCGACGCGTACGACCGTCTCTCGAACCTCCCCGGCACCTCCGGGAAGACCGACACCGAGGAAGGAGAGGAGTAAGCCATGTCGACCACTGAAGCTCCTCGCACCGACGAGGCACCTCGCTCCCGTCCCACCACCCTGCCCGCGCGCCAGGCTGCTCTGATGAGCTCCTCCCGCGTCGAGCAGAAGGGCAACATCGTCGTCAAGTGGATCACCTCCACGGACCACAAGACGATCGGGTACATGTACCTCATCGCCTCGGTGATGTTCTTCCTTCTGGGTGGCGTGATGGCGCTGGTGATCCGTGCCGAGCTGTTCGCTCCGGGGATGCAGATCGTCCCGACCAAGGAGCAGTACAACCAGCTGTTCACGATGCACGGCACGATCATGCTGCTGATGTTCGCGACGCCGCTGTTCGCCGGCTTCGCGAACGCGATCCTGCCGCTGCAGATCGGTGCGCCGGACGTCGCCTTCCCGCGTCTGAACGCCTTCGCCTTCTGGCTGTTCCTGTTCGGCTCGACCATCGCGGTCGCCGGCTTCCTCACCCCGCAGGGTGCGGCCTCGTTCGGCTGGTTCGCGTATCAGCCCTTGGCCAACGCGTCGTTCTCGCCAGGAGCGGGCGGAAACCTCTGGATGCTCGGTCTCGGCATCTCGGGCTTCGGTACCATCCTCGGTGCGGTGAACTTCATCACGACGATCATCACGATGCGTGCCCCGGGCATGACGATGTGGCGCATGCCGATCTTCAGCTGGAACACGCTCATCACCAGCCTCCTGATCCTGATGGCCTTCCCGGTGCTGGCCGCGGCGATCTTCGCCGCCGCCGCCGACCGCGTGCTCGGTGCGCACATCTACGACCCGGCCAACGGCGGTGTCCTGCTCTGGCAGCACCTCTTCTGGTTCTTCGGCCACCCCGAGGTCTACATCATCGCGCTGCCGTTCTTCGGCATCGTCTCGGAGATCTTCCCGGTGTTCAGCCGCAAGCCGATCTTCGGGTACAAGACCCTGGTCTACGCGACGATCGCGATCGCGGCCCTGTCCGTCGCCGTGTGGGCGCACCACATGTACGTCACCGGCTCCGTGCTGCTGCCGTTCTTCGCCCTGATGACGATGCTCATCGCGGTGCCCACGGGTGTGAAGATCTTCAACTGGATCGGCACGCTCTGGCGCGGCTCGGTGACGTTCGAGACCCCGATGGTGTTCTCGCTCGGCTTCCTCGTGTCGTTCGTCTTCGGTGGCCTCACCGGTGTGATCCTCGCGGCCCCGCCGCTGGACTTCCACCTCAGCGACAGCTACTTCGTCGTGGCGCACTTCCACTACGTGGTGTTCGGCACGGTCGTGTTCGCGATGTTCGCCGGCTTCTACTTCTGGTGGCCGAAGTGGACGGGTCGCATGCTGAACGAGCGCCTCGGCTACGTGCACTTCTGGATGCTGTTCATCGGCTTCCACATGACCTTCCTCATCCAGCACTGGCTCGGTGTCGACGGCATGGTGCGTCGCTACGCGGACTACTCCGCGGCGGACGGCTGGACGTGGCAGAACCAGGTCTCGACGATCGGTGCGATCATCCTCGGCGCCTCGATGCTGCCGTTCTTCCTGAACGTCTGGATCACGGCGCGGAAGGCGCCGAAGGTCACCGTGAACGACCCCTGGGGCTACGGTGCCTCGCTGGAGTGGGCGACCTCGTGCCCGCCGCCGCGGCACAACTTCACGTCGATCCCGCGCATCCGCAGCGAGCGCCCGGCGTTCGACCTGAACCACCCGGAGGCCGCGGAGTTCGCGACCACCGCACCCGGCGAGCGAGAGGGCCACTGAGCCATGCGCGACAACGTCATCATCTGGTGGGTCCTGACCGCGTTCTTCGCCCTCGTCGGCGTCGTCTACACGGGCTGGAACATCCTGGCTCACCCCGGGCTTCCGCTGGTGAACCAGGTCGAGTGGGTCGGTACCGTCGCCCTGTTCTTCTCGGCCTTCATGGGCGCGATGGTCGCCTTCTACCTCGACCGGACGCACAAGGCGCAGAACGGTGAGCTGCCCGAGGACATCCTCACGTCGGACATCGACGACGGTGACCCCGAGCTCGGCGAGTTCAGCCCGTGGTCCTGGTGGCCGCTGGTGCTCGCGGCTTCGGCGGGAGTGTTCGTCGTCGGCCTGGCGGTCGGTCACTTCCTGCTCCCGATCGGTCTCGCGATCTTCGTGGTCGCGATCGTCGGCTGGGTCTACGAGTACTACCGCGGCAACTTCGCCCGCTGAGTCTCCTCACACCACGAAGGCCCCCGGATCACTCCGGGGGCCTTCGTCGTTCCTGCGATCCGCTCACACGCGGGTGCGGATGCGGGGGATTCCGGTCAGCGGGTCGACGGGACGGTGGTGCACACCCTCGGCGTCTTCGACGGGATATCCCTCGCGGGCCCAGTACTCGAAACCGCCGATCATCTCGCGCACGCGATAGCCGAGACGAGCGAACTCGAGCGCCCCGCGGACACCGCCGTTGCATCCGGGACTCCAGCAGTAGACGACGACCTCGGCATCCGCCGGGATCTCCTCCGGGGCACGGTGCGCGATCTCGCTGTGAGGCATGTGGAGCGCGCCGGACACGCGGCCTTGGGCGAATGCCTCGCTCGAGCGGACGTCGACGACGACCAGTGCGTGGCCGGCGGCACGGTCGGCGTGCACGTCGCTGGGGTCGGTCTCGAAGGCGAGTCGGGCGGCGAAGTAGTCGAGGCGATCGATCATGAGCCCAGACTAGGGATGCGCGGGCGCCGACGACCGAGGGATACCGTCGTGCGTCGCGCGAATCCTGCCGTCGTAGCCGGTCAGAGCGCCGCGGTCATCTGGATCCGCCGTCCGTACCGGGTCACGCCCAGACGCTCTTCGACGGCGACGAGCTCACGGAGGAAGTCGGTGTCCGGCGTGGACTCCGTGAAGCCGCAGCGGGAGTAGAAAGGGGCGTTCCAGGGGACGTCCGCGTAGGTGCGCAGCGTGAGCTGCGATCGGCCCCGACGGCGGGACTCCTCCTGGGCCGCCATGACGAGCGCGCGACCGATACCGCGGCGAGCGGAGGCGGGGTGGACGGACAGCTGCTCCAGATGGGCGTACCCGGGCCCCTCCAGCACCTGCACGAACCCGACCGGCACCTCGAGTCCGCGGGCAGCCTCCGCCGTAGGGGAGTAGGTGGCCACCAGGACGAATCCCTCGGCGCGCCGCCGGTCGTCGGCTGTCGACGGCGGGGGCCAGTCCTCGGCACCGAAGCGATCGGTCAGAAGGCTGTCAGCGGCGCGCTCGATCTCCTCCAGGACGGCATGGTCCTGATCCGTCGCGTGTCGGATGAGGGTGGTCATGCACGGTCCGCGGGCAGAGCGGCGACCGCCTCGATCTCGACGAGCTGGTCGTCGTAGCCGAGGACAGTCACGCCGAGGAGGGTGCTGGGGACGTCGTGAGGCCCGAACGCGGCGTGGATGACGTCCCAGGCCGTGATGAGGTCCCGCTGCGCGGAGGAGGCCACCAGGACCCGCGTGCTGATGACATCCGTCAGAGTGGCGCCGGCAGCCGTGAGCGCGCCCTGCAGCGTCTCGACACACCGAGCCGCCTGAGCGGCGTAGTCTCCGGGGGCGGTGGTCGTCCCATCGTCCTCCAACGGGCAGGCTCCGGCCAGGAAGACCAGACGCGCGTCAGCGGGGGCGGTGGCGGCGTACGCGTAGGGGGCGTCGGCGAGGAGGGGAGCACGGAGCAGGCGGACGACCGAAGACATGAGACGATCCTCTCATCAGGGGAGAACGATGAAGGCCCCGTCCGAACGGACGGGGCCTTCATCGAAGGGGAGTGACGACTACTCGTCGTCCTCCGACTTCTTCTTCCGAGGCTTTTTGACGGGCTCGGTCGAGATCACCGTGCTGGGCGTGTTCGGCGTTTCGTCGACGTGCGTCTCGTCGACCGTGAGCGGCGCGTCCGGGAACCCGGCACGCTCGTGAGCGCCCTGGATCTCGGCGGCCTCCGCCTCCTCGTTCCCCGTAGTGACGTGATGCTGGTGCGCATCCGCGGCGTCGATCTCGGCCTGCGTGAGCGGGGCGAGACGGTCCTCGAAGAACCAGCGGGACATCGCAGAACGGAGGTTCTCCGTCCACGGGATGCGGCCCTTGGCGTTCGGGCGGACGACCAGCGGCTCGTAGCCGTCGACGTCGATGAGCTTCCAGCGGTCGTAGACGTCGACCGGCTGGTGCACCTCGATGAACTCGCCGCCGGGGAGGCGGACGATGCGTCCGGACTCGAAGCCGTGCAGGACGATCTCACGGTCCTTCTTCTGGAGCGCGATGCAGATGCGCTTCGTGACGAAGTAGCCGATGATCGGGCCCAGGAACAGCAGCGCCTGCAGCGTGTGGATGACGCCTTCCATGGTGAGCATGAAGTGCGTGGCGATGAGGTCGGACGAGGCCGCCGCCCACAGGACTGCGTAGAAGATGACGCCGGCGACGCCGATCGCGGTGCGGGTGGCCGCGTTGCGCGGACGCTGGGCGATGTGGTGCTCGCGCTTGTCGCCCGTGACCCACGCCTCGATGAACGGGTAGATCGCGACGATGACGATGAACAGACCGAGCACGGCGACCGGGGCCAGGATTCCGAACGACCAGGTGTGGTCGAGGAACACGATGTCCCAGTTCGACGGGGCCAGACGCAGCGCGCCGTCCGCGAACCCGATGTACCAGTCCGGCTGCGTACCGGCCGAGACGGGGGAGGGGTCGTAGGGGCCGTAGTTCCAGATCGGGTTGATCTGGAAGAACGTCGCGATCAGCACGATGGTGCCGAAGACGATGAACAGGTAGCCGCCCATCTTGGACATGTAGACCGGCATCATCGGGTAGCCCACGACGTTGTCGTTCGTGCGGCCGGGGCCGGCGAACTGCGTGTGCTTGTTGATGATCATGAGCATCAGGTGCACCGCGATGAAGGCGATCACCAGCATCGGGAGCAGCAGGATGTGCAGGGTGTAGAGGCGTCCCACGATGTCGGTGCCCGGGAACTCGCCGCCGAAGAGGAGGAAGGAGGTCCAGGTGCCGATCAGGGGGAGACCCTTGATCATGCCGTCGATGATGCGCAGACCGTTGCCCGAGAGCAGGTCGTCGGGGAGCGAGTAGCCGGTGAAGCCCTCGGCCATCGCGAGGATGAACAGCACGAAGCCGATCACCCAGTTCAGCTCGCGCGGCTTGCGGAACGCGCCCGTGAAGAACACGCGCAGCATGTGCACGCCGATGCCGGCGATGAAGACGAGCGCGGCCCAGTGGTGGATCTGGCGGACCAGGAGGCCACCGCGGAGGTCGAACGAGATGTGCAGCGTCGACTCGAGAGCCGAGGACATCGCGATACCGCGCATGGGGGCGTAGGCGCCGGTGTAGTGGGTCTCCACCATCGACGCCTGGAAGAAGAACGTCAGGAAGGTTCCGGAGAGGAACACGACGACGAAGCTCCAGAGCGCGATCTCACCGAGCATGAACGACCAGTGGTCGGGGAAGATCTTGCGACCGAGCTCCTTGACGAAGCCGGAGAGGCTCGTGCGCTCATCGATGTAGTTCGACGCGGCACCGACGAAGCGGCCGCCGAGAGGCGCCTTGGTGTCCTTCTCGTCCTTGGACAGCGTTGCGGTGCTCAATGGCGCTCCCAGAAGCTCGGGCCGACGGGTTCGGTGAAGTCGCTGCGTGCGATGAGGTAGCCCTCGTCGTCCACGGTGATGGGCAGCTGAGGCAGCGGCCGAGCGGCCGGGCCGAAGATGACCTTCGCGTGGTCCGTGACGTCGAACTGCGACTGGTGGCACGGGCACAGCAGGTGGTGGGTCTGCTGCTCGTACAGCGCGACGGGGCAGCCGACGTGCGTGCAGACCTTGGAGTAGGCGACGATGCCGTCGTAGGACCAGTCCTTGCGGTCCTCGGCCTCGATGAGCTGCTCCGGGCGGAGGCGCATCATCAGCACGATGGCCTTGGCCTTCTCCTCGAGGTAGCCCTCATCGTGACCGAGCTCCGCGAGGTCCTCCGGGATCACGTGGAAAGCGGAGCCGAGCGTGACGTCGGCGGCACGGATGGGGGTGCCGTCGGGGTCGCGGACGAGGCGCATGCCCTCATCCCACATCGTGTGCTTCAGCAGCGCGACCGGGTCGCCCGCGGTGGGGTCGTCCGGCGTGGAGTGCGGGGCGAGGCCACGGAACAGCGTCACACCGGGGATGATCGACGCGACGATCGCCGCGAACAGCGAGTTGCGGATCATCGTGCGGCGACCGAAGCCGGACTCCTCGTTGGCGTCGGCGAAGGCCTTGATGGCCGCCTCACGCGTCGAGTCCTTGCCCCGGGTGGGGTGGCGGAGCTCGACGTGCTCCTTGTCGGACATGAGGGCCTTCGACCAGTGGATCGCGCCGATGCCCAAGGCCAGCAGCGCGAGCGCGATGCCGAGACCGATGAAGAGGTTGTTCTGACGGATGTCGATGAGAGCGCCGCTCTCGATCGGGAACAGCATGTAGGCGGCGACCGCCCAGATGCTGCCGGCGAGCGACAGGTAGAACAGCGTGTAGACGGTGCGGACGGCGGCCTTCTCGGCGCGCGGGTCCTTGTCGGTCATCCGCTCGCGGTGCGGCGGAAGCCCGGGGTTCTGCACGGGATCGCTGACTGCGACACCCAGCCCCGGAGAGGGCTGGTAGGCCCTGTCAAGAGCCTGCGAGTCGTCGTCGTGTGCCATGGTGCTCCTCGTACGTTCCTCTTCGATGAATAAGCGTCAGTTGGACTTCGCCGTGATCCACACGGTGATGGCGACCAGAGCGCCGATACCGAAGATCCACACGAACAGGCCTTCGGAGACCGGTCCGAGCGAGCCGAGGGAGAAGCCGCCGATCTGGACGGACTGCTGCTGGAAGAGCAGAGCCGAGATGATGTCGCGCTTGTCCTCGTCGGACAGGTTCATGTCGCCGAAGACCGGCATGTTCTGCGGGCCGGTGACCATGGCCGCGTAGATGTGCAGTGCGCTGGTCTCCGTGATGGCCGGAGCGTACTTGCCCTCGGTGAGAGCGCCACCGGCGGCGGCCACGTTGTGGCACATCGCGCAGTTGACGCGGAAGAGCTCGGCGCCGTGCGCCACGTCGCCCTCGCCGTCGATGATCTCGTCAGCGGGGTACGTCGGGCCGGGGGCCTCGGACTGCACGTAGGCCGCCATCGCGAGGATCTGCTCCTCGGTGAACTGCGGCTCCTTCTGCGGAGCCTGCGGTCCCTGCATCTGCAGCGGCATGCGGCCGGTCGACACCTGGAACTCCACCGCCAGCTCGCCGACGCCGTAGAGGCTCGGGCCGTTGGGGGTGCCCTCCAGGTCGAGGCCGTGGCAGGTGGCGCAGTTCGCCGTGAACAGCTTCTCGCCGTCCTCGACCGTCAGCTGCGTCGATGCCGTGGGGGCGTCGTTGGCGGCGAATGCCGCGGTCGCACCCGCGTACACCGCGCCGGTGATCATGAGGCCTGCTCCGATGAGCGCGGCCGCCGCCAGTGGGCTGCGACGACCGCTCGAACGGCGCTTCTTCTCTCGTGCCATCTCGGGGATCAGCTCCGCTCTTATTTCAGGAAGTAGATAACGAAGAACAGCACGATCCAGACGACGTCGACGAAGTGCCAGTAGTAGGACACCACGATCGAGGAGGTCGCCTCCTTGTGCCGGAAGTTCTTGACGGCGTACGCGCGGCCGATCACCAGGAGGAACGCGACGAGTCCGCCGGTGACGTGGAGGGCGTGGAAGCCGGTGGTGAGGTAGAACGCCGAGGCGTACGAGTCCGCCTGGATGGGCATGCCCTCTGCGACGAGCTGGGCGTACTCCCACACCTGGCCGGACACGAAGATCGCGCCGAGGGCGAAGGTGAGGAAGAACCACTCGACCATGCCCCAGCCGAACAGGCGACGGCGGCCGGCGCCGTTCTTCTGGCCCTTGCCGATCTTGTACGGCTGCAGGTCTTCGGCCGCGAACACGCCCATCTGGCAGGTGAACGAGGAGAGCACGAGGATCGCCGTGTTCACTGCCGCGAACGGCACGTTCAGGAGCTCGGTACGGTCGGCCCACAGCTCGGGGGAAGTGCTGCGGAGGGTGAAGTAGATCGCGAAGAGTCCCGCGAAGAACATCACCTCGCTGCCGAGCCACACAATGGTGCCGACAGCTACCGGGTTGGGCCGCTTGATGGTTCTCGCCGCCGGGGCATACGTCGCTGAGGTCGTCACCCCTCCATTATGGCCGATCCGCGGGCGTGATTCTTGCACCCGCGCCCCTCGATTCGCCCGTCGAGGACTTAGGGGACCCTAAGAAAACACTGCGAATACCCGGTGAATACGCGGGAAACGTCGCTCTTCCGCGGGCTGCGCGCTCGCCCGGATCGATCTGCACGTTTTCTCCGCGCCGATAGGATCGCACACATGGCTGATTCCCTGACCTGGTCCGATGTGCTCACCTCTCTCCTGGAGCGTCGCGACCTCAGCGTGTGGGAGTCGACGTGGGCCATGCGCCAGATCATGAAGGGCGACGTCTCCGAGGCGCAGCTCGCCGGATTCCTCGTCGCTCTGCGGGCGAAGGGGGAGACGATCGATGAGATCGTCGGCTTCCGCGACGCGATTCTCGAGGCGGCCGTGCCTCTGCCGGTCTCGCCGAACGTGCTGGACATCGTGGGCACGGGCGCGACCGCGTCGGGACGGTGAACGTGTCGACGACGGCCGCCGTCATCATCGGTGCCACAGGCATCCCCGTTGTCAAGCACGGCAATCGCGCCGCGAGCTCGGCCTCGGGCTCCTCCGACGTCCTCGGTGCACTCGGCCTCGAGCTCTCCCTCGACCCCGCGGCGGTCGCCTCGATCCTCGACCGGACGGGCATCACCTTCGCCTGGGCGGGGGCGTTCCACCCCGGGTTCATGCACGCCGGTGCCGTGCGGTCGCAGCTCGGCGTTCCTACGGTGTTCAACATGCTCGGCCCGCTCTGCAACCCCGCGCGTGCCGAGGCGAACGCGGTCGGTGTCGCCCAGATGGAGCGCGTCCCGCTGATCACCGGCGTCTTCCGCACCCGGGGAGCGACGGCGCTGGTCTTCCGCGGCGACGACGGCCTCGACGAGCTCACGACCACCGGGCACAGCCGCATCTGGGAGGTCACCCGTGGAGACATCCACGAGCACGACCTCGATCCCCGTGACCTCGGCATCCCGCTCGCCGACCTCTCCGACCTCATCGGCGGCTCTCCCGCCCACAACGCCGAGATCCTCCGCCGGACGCTCGCGGGGGAGCAGGGGCCGGTACGGGACATCGTGCTCCTCAACGCCGCTGCCGGCATCGTCGCCTTCGAGCTGTCGCAGGACGCGACCCAGGTGCAGCGGCCGATCCTCGAGCGGCTCCGCGATGCGCTCGCCCGTGCGTCCGCCGCAGTGGACGACGGGCGCGCGCTGGCCAAGCTGGATCAGTGGATCGGCGTCAGTCGCGAGCTGGCCGCGCCGAAGGAGTGAGCATGGACCCGGTCGACGCGCTGCTCGAGATCGCTTCGCTGCTGGAGCGCGAGCGGGCGTCGCGCTACCGGGCCAAGGCGTTCCGCCAGGCGGCTGCCACGTTCCAGGATCTTCCGTCCGACGTGCAGGGCGACCCGACGCGTCTCCGCGCAGCCAAGGGCATCGGGGAGTCGACCTTCGCCGTCATCCGCCAGGCGCAGGCCGGTGAGGTGCCGGAGTACCTCGTGGAGCTCCGCGGCGACGTCGAACCGGAGAAGGTGTCGGTGCTCCGCGGGAAGCTGCGCGGAGACCTGCACGCCCACACCGAGTGGTCGGACGGGACGACGTCCATCCAGGTGATGGCCGCTGCCGCCCGCGCGCAGGGCCACGAGTACCAGGCCATCACCGACCACTCTCCACGCCTCCGTGTGGCGCGAGGGCTGTCGGCGGAGCGGCTCCGCGAGCAGATCCCGCAGGTGCGGGCGCAGTCGGGGGACGGCTTCACACTGCTCGCCGGCATCGAGGTGGACATCCTGGAAGACGGAGCGCTCGATCAGGAGGACGCCCTCCTCGCGGACCTGGACATCGTCGTCGCCTCGGTGCATTCCAAGCTCCGCATGGACGGACGGGCGATGACCGCGCGGATGATCGCGGCCGTCTCGCATCCTCGGGTGAACGTCCTCGGACACTGCACCGGCCGGCTCGTCCAGGGCGACCGGGGCACGCGCCCGCCCTCGGCCTTCGATGCCGCCGCGGTGTTCGCGGCGTGCGCGGAGAACGGGGTGGCGGTCGAGATCAACTCGCGCCCCGAGCGTCAGGACCCGCCGGACGAGCTCATCGCGATCGCGCTCGAGGCCGGATGCCTCTTCTCGATCGACTCCGACGCGCACGCTCCCGGACAGCTCTCCCTGCTGGACCACGGCGCCGAACGTGCGGAGCGCGCCGGGGTGCCGGCGTCGCGCATCGTCACGACGTGGGGTCTGTCGCGCCTCCTCGCCTGGGCGGAGTGACGTCCGGCCGCGTCAGCCCTCGGTGATCTGGCTCGCGGCCGCGGTGACCGCGGTGACGGCCCGTGTCATCGAGCTTCCGAGGTTCCAGCGCTCGGCGAGGGCCGTGGCTTCCGCCGCTTCGTCCGGCGTGAGGGCTCGCAGCGCGACATCGGGAGCGGTGATCGGGAGCTCCGTGGCGACGGCGACGACCGTGGGGGCGACATCGAGATACGCCTGCGCGTCGAGGATCTTCGCGCGGATGCCGGCGCTCATGCCCTCGCCCGCTTCCGCGGCTTCCCGGATGCCGACGAGGTCGCCGTGCTTCTGCAGCAGGGTGGCGGCGGTCTTCTCGCCGATCCCGGCGACGCCCGGGAGTCCGTCCGACGCATCGCCGCGCATCGTCGCGAAGTCCGCGTACTGCGAGGGGAGCACCCCGTACTTGGTGACCACAGTGGCGTCCGTCACGACCTCGAGGTTGCTCATGCCGCGCGCCGTGTAGATCACACGCACGTCGCGCTCGTCGTCGACGAGCTGGAACAGGTCGCGGTCGCCGGTGACGATGTCGACGGGCATCGTCGCGTGCGTCGCGAGGGTGCCGATGACGTCATCCGCCTCATGCTCGGCGACGCCGACGATCGGGATGCCGAGGACCGCGAGCGT
Source organism: Microbacterium sp. CFSPD4_SD4 (assembly GCF_057364585.1). Lineage (NCBI taxonomy): Bacteria > Bacillati > Actinomycetota > Actinomycetes > Micrococcales > Microbacteriaceae > Microbacterium > Microbacterium sp. CFSPD4_SD4. The sequence goes on along the minus strand of NZ_JBNFOC010000001.1, from coordinate 682,357 downwards.
CTCGCGGATCAGCGGGATCTGCGCCTCCAGCGGGTCGGGCACTTCCTCGACGTCGGGCGCACCCGCCACGACCTCCACCACGCGGTGCGTCTTGTAGCTGGGGATGAGGTCCACTCGCCACTGCGGGCGCCAGTCGTCGTCCCAGCACGCCACGACGTGGGTCGGCTGATAGGTGGTCACGAGCTTCGCGATCATGTCCAGCAGGCCGCGCGCCGCATTGATGGGGGAGCCGTCGGGGGCTGTCACCTTGTCGGGAACGCCGTAGAACGCGCGGAAGTAGAGGCTGGCGGTGTCGAGCAGCATGAGGCGTTCGGCGCGGGTCATGGATTCAGGGTAGAGCGTGCCCCGCGGGTGCTCAGCAGCCCGCAGCCGCGGGTCGTTCTTCACACGTCCGTGCCACGAGCGCGGTGGTCGCCTCGTAGATGCGGATCTGCCTGGATGCGCCATCGACCGAAAGCTCGCCGGACACCGGGAACCAGCCCCCGCCGACGTCGACCTCCGCCGTATAGGCGACCGTCGTCCTCGTCGTGTAGGTGCCGCGTCGGGTGTAGACGTGGCTCGTGGGGGTCGCGGTGAAGGGCGCTTGGTCGAGCGTCGCCCACGTGCGGCCGCCGTCCGGCGCGGTGGCCGTCGTCCCGTCGCCGTGGTCGAAGACGACCGCGCGGGTGTGAAGCGCACCGTCACCGGCCGGTCGAGGAGTGTGCCGCTCACCGTGTGCGCCGCGACGGTCGCCACGAAGTTCGTCGCCATCCCCACGACGCCGGCGTTCCCGGGCTCCGCTGTCGTCGTCACGGGGTCGGGCGCGAACTGTGCGAGGTCCTCGATCGTGAGCGGGTGCTCGGACTCCTCCGTCACCCGCACTCCGTACATGCCGCACGACCGGCTCAGCGCCGTGTCCGTCTTGCACGGTTCGCGTTTTGGTTCTGGGGCGGAGTGAAGGGGCACGGGAGAGTTGGTGCCATCAAAAGCCGACCGTTCAGAATCGCTGACGCGAACCACGAGCGAATCCCCTGTGTTGGAGGCCCAAACGTCTTCCACTCCGGCCTGCGATCCACTTGGGTCGCTCTCAGAGGTCGCGAGGACAAACACCAGCGCGGCAACCGACAGCGAACGGATGACTAGCACGAGAGTTCCTCAGTCGCAGCAGTCGAGGAGATTGCCAGTCCTGTGCTTGTCGTCGGCGCCGTGATAAGCAGAACCTCGACAGCCTGGCGGCCAGGCCGGTCAGAACTGACCTCGTTTCCCGATCCGTCCCAGAGCCTCACCGCTGACGCGTCGACGCAAAGGCGCGCCGTAACTGATTCGTCGCCGAAGGAGACAGGAATGAATTGATCGAACGTCGTGTCGCCCGAGCGTTTCCAACCTTCTGCGTGAAAGCGGGAGAAGTTGGTCTTTGCGGAAGCCAGTGCCTCATCGCGTAGCCAAGAAAAAACGCCCTCGAAAGAAGCCGGATCGCTGAGGTCGGTATCGTTTGACGCCTCAACATACGCCCGGTACGTAGCCTCGGCGGCGGCGAAGGCCTCTTCCTCGGAGGCGAAGGCGGGGGAGGGGGTCGGCGTGGGCTCCGGAGCGGGGGCGCAGGCGGACAGGGCCGAGACGCCGAGGGCCAGCACGGCGAGCATGCGGAGAGCGGTGGGCGACATCACCGGGCCACCGTACGCGGAATGGACGGAGCGGCGCCGACGTTATCCACAGAGAAGCTCGCACGAATCCGCTCTTTCGCGGACGGCAACTTCTGATAGCCTGAACTGTCACTCGTGGCGTGTACACGCATGCCCAGGTGACGAACACACCACAATCCACCTGCTGCGAAGCACATCCCGGCCGTGCGCGGCCATGCTCCGCAGCCCGAGTATCCATTCACAAGGACAACCCACTACATGACTACCGCAACGACCGCCCCGGCCACCAAGCAGGTCGCCATCAACGACATCGGATCTGCTGAGGACTTCCTGGCCGCGGTCGAGAAGACCCTGAAGTTCTTCAACGACGGCGACATCATCGAGGGCACGATCGTCAAGATCGACCGCGATGAGGTCCTGCTCGATGTCGGCTACAAGACCGAGGGTGTCATCCCCTCGCGCGAGCTCTCGATCAAGCACGACGTCGACCCCAACGAGGTCGTCAAGGTCGGCGACGAGGTCGAGGCCCTCGTTCTCCAGAAGGAGGACAAGGAAGGCCGCCTGATCCTCTCCAAGAAGCGTGCACAGTACGAGCGCGCCTGGGGAGACGTCGAGAAGATCAAGGAGAACGACGGCGTCGTCACCGGTACGGTCATCGAGGTCGTCAAGGGTGGACTCATCGTCGACATCGGCCTCCGTGGCTTCCTCCCGGCCTCGCTCATCGAGCTCCGTCGCGTCCGCGACCTCACGCCGTACCTCGGCCAGGAGATCGAGGCGAAGATCCTCGAGCTCGACAAGAACCGCAACAACGTCGTCCTGAGCCGCCGCGCGCTGCTCGAGCAGACGCAGTCGGAGTCGCGCACCACGTTCCTGAACAACCTGCACAAGGGTCAGGTCCGCAAGGGTGTCGTCTCCTCGATCGTCAACTTCGGTGCGTTCGTGGACCTGGGTGGCGTGGACGGCCTCGTGCACGTCTCCGAGCTGTCCTGGAAGCACATCGAGCACGCCTCCGAGGTCGTCGAGGTGGGCCAGGAGGTCACCGTCGAGATCCTCGAGGTCGACCTCGACCGCGAGCGCGTCTCCCTGTCGCTGAAGGCGACGCAGGAGGACCCGTGGCAGGTCTTCGCCCGCACCCACGCGATCGGTCAGGTCACGCCGGGTAAGGTCACCAAGCTCGTTCCGTTCGGTGCGTTCGTCCGCGTCGCCGACGGCATCGAGGGCCTCGTCCACATCTCCGAGCTCTCCAGCAAGCACGTCGAGCTGGCCGAGCAGGTCGTGTCGGTGGGCGAAGAGGTCTTCGTCAAGGTCATCGACATCGACCTCGAGCGTCGTCGCATCTCGCTGTCGCTGAAGCAGGCCAACGAGTCGGTCGACCCCAACGGCACCGAGTTCGACCCGGCCCTGTACGGCATGCTCGCCGAGTACGACGAGAACGGCGAGTACAAGTACCCGGAGGGCTTCGACGCCGAGACCGGTCAGTGGAAGGAAGGCTTCGACGCCCAGCGCGAGGCATGGGAGCAGGAGTACGCTGCGGCCCAGGCTCGCTGGGAGGCGCACAAGGCTCAGGTCGCGAAGGCGGCCGAGGCCGAGGCTGCGGCCGGCGACGACTTCGGCGGCCAGTCCTTCTCGAGCGAGTCGGCCGGCGCCGGCACGCTCGCCGATGACGAGGCTCTCGCGGCTCTGCGCGAGAAGCTCTCGGGCGGCAACTCCTAAGCACCACTCCGAAAAGGGTCGTCACCCCGCCTCACGGCGGGTGTGGCGGCCCTTTTCGCATGCCCGGTATCCGGCGGAGCAGCTGCGTGACGCAACGTTACGACCGCATTCGTAACATTCCCGAGCCTCCGACAGCATGGGGACATGACCGCCCTCCTGCCCGCTGCGTCGCGCACCGCTGAGGCCCCGACGACGTCGGGCTCCGCACAACCCGTGCGCCTGGACGGCATCGCGCGGTCGTTCCCGCTCGCTCAGGGGCGACGCGAGGTGCTCCGCGGCATCGACCTGGATATCGTCGCAGGGGAGATCGTTGCCGTCGTCGGTCCGTCCGGGTGTGGGAAGTCGACGCTGCTGCGCCTCATCGGCGGACTGGACACCCCTACGCGTGGAACGATCCGTCTGGACGGCTCCGGTGTCGCCGACGTCGACGAGCGCACGGCGATCGCGTTCCAGGAGCCGCGGCTGCTCCCGTGGCGTACGCTCGCGCAGAACGTCGAGCTCGGTCTTCCCCGGGGCGTCTCCCGCCGCGCCGGACGCGCCCGGGTCCGCGAACTCCTGCAGCTCGTGGGACTCGAGCACGCCGCCGACCAGCGCCCCCGTGAAGTGTCCGGAGGCATGGCGCAACGGGCCTCCCTCGCCCGGGCTCTCGCCAGGAACCCCGGAGTCCTGCTGCTCGACGAGCCGTTCGGCGCGCTCGACGCCCTCACGCGCCTCCGCATGCACGACCTGCTCCTGAAGATCCACGCGGCCGAGCCCACCACGGTGCTGCTCGTGACCCACGACGTGGAGGAGGCGCTCTATCTCGCTGATCGCGTGCTGCTGCTGCGCACCGTCGGCGACGCGGACGACCCCGCGTCGTCCGTCGCGCGGACGATCCGCGTACCCGGCATCCGCCCCCGAGACCGCGCCGACCGCGGCCTCGCCGACCTGCGCGCCGAGCTCCTCGAAGGGCTCGGCGTCGACACGCACCACCACACCCCCGAGGAGACCCGATGAGCACCATCACCCGCCGCATCATCCCTGCGATCGCCGTCGCCGGGACGATGATGCTCGTCGCCACCGGCTGCGTCGCCGGGGAGAACGCGTCCGCCGAGGCCGAGTCCACCCCGGCCGGGAACGGCGAGTGGTCGGCGGACACGCTGTCCATCGACTTCGCGACCTACAATCCGCTCAGCCTCGTGATCCGCGACCAGGGCATCCTGGAGGACATCCTCGGCGACGACGTCACCGTCGAATGGGTGCAGTCCGCCGGCTCGAACAAGGCCAACGAGCTCCTCCGCTCGGGTTCGGTCGACGTGGGGTCGACGGCGGGCTCGGCCGCGCTGCTCGCCCGCGCGAACGGTTCGCCGATCCAGGTGATCGACATCTTCTCCCAGCCCGAGTGGTCGGCCATCGTCGTCGGGCCCGACAGCGACATCACCTCGGTGGAGGATCTCAAGGGCGCCTCCGTCGCGGCCACCAAGGGCACGGACCCCTACTTCTTCCTCCTCCAGGCCCTGGAGGAGGGCGGGCTGTCGCTGGCTGACGTCGAGGTGCAGAACCTCCAGCACGCCGACGGCCGCGCGGCGCTCGACGGCGGTTCGGTCGACGCATGGGCGGGTCTCGACCCCATCATGGCCGCCGCGGAGCAGGAGTCGGGCGACAAGCTCATCTACCGCAACGTCGACTTCAACACGTACGGCTTCCTCAACGCGACCGAGGACTTCATCGACAACCACCCCGACCTCGCTCAGGCCGTCGTCGACGCCTACGAGGAGGCGCGTGCGTGGGCGCTGGAGAACCCGGAGGAGACCGCCGCCCTGTTGGCAGAGGTCGCCGGTATCGACCTCGAGGTCGCGACCACGGTCATCCAGGAGCGGTCGAACCTCGACGTGGACGGCGTCCCCGGTGACGACCAGCTCGCGGTGCTCGAGAAGATCGCTCCGGTGCTCGTCGAGTCCGGCGACGTCCAGGGTGGGCAGGAATCCGTCGACAAGGCGCTGTCCAGCATCATCAACGACACCTTCGCGACGAAGGCGGGCGCAGGCGAGTGACTGGTCTCGAGGATCGGGTGGTCGTCCCGGCGGAATCGCGGGACGCGCTCGAGTTCGCGAAGGGTGCTCCCCGGCGGGGGACAGGAGGATCACGGCGTGGTCTGCCGCCCGTCGTGCGGATCGTCGCGGGTCTCCTGCTCCCGGCCGCGATCCTCATCGCCTGGCAGGTGGTCACGACGGCCGGTCTCATCGAGCCGTACCGCCTCCCGGCGCCGGCGTCGGTCTTCCAGGCCGGGGTGGAACTCGCCGAGTCCGGACAGCTCTGGACCCACATCGCCATCTCCGTCCAGCGGGTGCTGCTCGGATTCGCGATCGGCTCGGTCGTCGGCCTCGCCGCAGCCGGCATCGTCGGGCTCTCGCGCTGGGGTGACGTGCTGCTCAGCCCGACTCTCGCCGCGGTTCGCGCGGTGCCGTCGCTCGCCTGGGTGCCGCTGCTGATCCTGTGGATGCAGATCGGCGAGGAGTCCAAGGTGACCCTCATCGCGATCGGTGCGTTCTTCCCGGTCTACACGACCGTCGCCTCCGCGCTCCGGCATGTGGACCCGCAGCTCGTCGAGGCGGGACGCTCCTTCAGCCTGCACGGATGGTCGCTGTTCCGGACGGTGCAGCTCCCGGCCGTCGTGCCGTCCGTCGTCGCCGGCCTGCGCCTCGCGCTCGCCCAGGCGTGGCTGTTCCTGGTCGCCGCCGAGCTGATCGCCTCGTCCATGGGGCTCGGTTTCCTCTTGACCGACTCCCAGAGCACGGGGCGCGTCGACCGCATCCTGCTCTCCATCGTGCTGCTCGCGCTGCTGGGCACGATCACCAACGGCGTGCTCGCACTGTTGGAGAAGTACCTGCTGCGGCGATGGACGTGACGACGACCGAGGCTCGGCTGCTGGAGGAACGGGTCTATCCTCCGTCGCCCGCGTTCCTCGACGCCAACGTGACCGCGGACGCCTACGAGCGCGCGGCCGCTGATCCTCTGGCCTTCTGGGAGGACGCGGCGCGCCGACTGGACTGGGCCGAGCCGTGGACGGCCGTGCACGAGTGGGAGCCGCCCGTCGATGGTGCCGTCCCCGCGGCGCGGTGGTTCCTCGGCGGGCGGCTGAACGTCGCGGTGAACTGCGTGGACCGTCATGTCGACGCCGGACGCGGAGACAAGGTCGCGCTGCATTTCGAAGGGGAGCCCGGCGACCGGATCTCGGTGACCTACGCCGACCTGCAGCGTCGTGTGGCCCAGGCGGCGCACGCGCTGGAAGACCTCGGGATCCGACCGGGGGATCGCGTGGTGATCTACCTCCCCGTGCTCGTGGAGACCGTGGGCGTCACGCTCGCGTGCGCCCGGATCGGAGCCGTCCACTCGCTCGTCTTCGGAGGGTTCTCCGCGGAGGCCGTGCGTTTCCGGCTCGAGGACACCGGGGCGAAGCTGCTCGTCACCAGCGACGGCCAGTTCCGGCGGGGGACGGCGACCGAGGTCAAGTCCGCCGCCGATGCCGCCGCTGCGGGACTGCCGGACCTCGAACACGTCCTCGTGCTCCGTCGCACCGGACAGGGCGTCCCGTGGACCGAAGGCCGGGACGTGTGGTGGCACGATGTCGTCGACACGGCTCCCACCGCGCATCGGGCGGAGGCCTTCGACGCCGAGCACCCGCTCTTCATCATCTACACCTCCGGCACGACCGGGAAGCCCAAGGGCCTCGTGCACACCTCCGGTGGCTACCTGACCCACGCGAGCTGGGCGCACTGGGCGCACTTCGACGCCAAACCCGACGACGTCCATTGGTGCACGGCCGACCTCGCCTGGGTCACGGCCCACACCTACGAGATCTACGGGCCGCTGTCGAACGGGCTCACCCAGGTCATCTACGAGGGCACGCCGGACACTCCGCGCCGCGAGCGGCACCTGGAGATCATCGAGCGCTACGGCGTCACGGTCTACTACACGGCCCCGACGCTCATCCGGACGTTCATGACCTGGTTCGGCGACGAGCTGCCGAGCGGCCACGACCTGTCGACCCTGCGACTGCTCGGCACGGTGGGGGAGGCGATCAATCCGGAGGCCTGGGTGTGGTTCCGCCGGAACTTCGGGCGGGAGGAGCTCCCCGTCATCGACACGTGGTGGCAGTCGGAGACCGGCGCCGCGATGATCGCCCCCCTGCCCGGCATCACGCCGCTGAAGCCCGGCTCTGCGTCCGTCCCGCTTCCGGGCATCGACGTCGCGGTGGTCGACGAGAACGGGGACGAGGTGGCGCCGGGCCGATCCGGGACGCTGGTCGTCCGGCGCCCGTGGCCGGGGATGGCGCGGACCGTCTGGGGGAACCCGGAGCGCTACCGCGACGCATACTGGTCCGCGTACGCCGGCGTGGGCGCGCACGGCGGCTACTACGTGGCCGGAGACGGGGCGACCCGGGACGCCGACGGGTTCATCTGGATCCTGGGCCGGCTCGACGACGTCGTGAACGTGTCCGGTCATCGCCTCTCGACGATCGAGATCGAGTCGGCGCTCGTGGCGCACGAGACCGTCGGCGAAGCCGGGTCCGCCGGCGTGGCGGATCCGGTCACCGGGCAGGCGGTCGTGGCGTTCGTCACCCCGTCCGGCCGGGCGGAGATCGACGTGCACGCGCTGCGTGCTGAGGTCGCCCGCGCGATCGGTCCGGTCGCGAAGCCGAAGCACGTCGTCGTCGTGCCGGACCTGCCCAAGACACGCTCGGGGAAGATCATGCGCCGCCTGCTCGCGCAGCTCTGGGATGCCGAACAGGATCGGCGAGCGGGACGCACTCCGCAGGCCCTCGGCGACACGACGTCACTGCAGAACCCCTGGGCCGTCGACGACATCGCCGGCGCTCTCGCCGCAGAATCGAGGACATCATGACCGAGGACCACCGTTTCGGGTTCCGCACCCGCGCTCTGCACGCCGGCGGCACACCGGACGCCGCCACCGGAGCGCGGGCGGTGCCGATCTACCAGACGACGTCGTTCGTCTTCGACGGTGCGGCCGACGCCGGGAACCTCTTCGCGCTGCAGAAGTACGGCAACATCTACTCGCGCATCGGCAACCCCACCGTCGCCGCCCTGGAGGAGCGGCTGGCATCGCTGGAAGGCGGTATCGGGGCCGTGGCGACCGCCTCGGGGATGAGCGCCGAGTTCATCACGTTCGCCGCCCTCGTGGGCGCGGGCGATCATGTCGTCGCCGCCGCGCAGCTCTACGGCGGCACGGTGACGCAGCTCGACGTCACCCTGCGACGGTTCGGCGTGGAGACGACGTTCGTCAGCTCCTCCGACCCGGCCGACTTCGCCGCGGCCATCCGTCCGGAGACCAAGGTCGTCTACGTCGAGATGATCGGGAACCCGTCGGGCGAGATCGCCGACATCGCGGGACTCGCCGCCGTCGCGCATGAGGCGGGGGTGCCGCTCGTCGTCGACGCCACGCTGGCCACCCCGTACCTCGCGCGCCCGCTGGAACACGGGGCGGACATCGTCATCCACTCGGTCACGAAGTTCCTCGGCGGCCACGGCACGACCCTCGGCGGCGTGGTCATCGAGAAGGGCACCTTCGACTGGGGGAACGGCAAGTTCCCGCAGATGACCGAACCGGTGGCCTCCTACGGCGGGATCTCCTGGTGGGGGAACTTCGGCGAGTACGGATTCCTGACCAAGCTGCGCTCCGAGCAGCTGCGCGACATCGGGCCGGCGCTGAGCCCGCAGTCGGCCTTCGCGCTCCTGCAGGGCGTGGAGACGCTGCCGCAGCGCATCGACGCCCACATCGCCAACGCCCGGGTCGTCGCCGAGTGGCTGGCCGCCGACCCCCGCGTGTCCTACGTCACCTGGGCGGGGCTGGACGGTCATCCGCATCACGAGCGTGCCGCGCGATACCTGCCGCTGGGACCGGGCTCCGTGTTCGCGTTCGGGGTCGCCGCCGAGGACGGCCGCGCCGCGGGGGAGGCGTTCATCGAGAACCTGCAGCTCGCGTCCCACCTCGCCAACATCGGCGCGCCCGCACCCTGGTGATCCACCCGGCCTCCACCACGCACCGCCAGCTCACCGAGGAGCAGCTCGTCGCCGCGGGCGTGCGTCCCGACCTGATCCGCATCTCCGTCGGCCTGGAGGACGCAGAGGACATCATCTGGGACCTCGACCAGGCCCTCACCCTCGCGACGGGAGCCCACCGATGAGCACGACCTCCGCCGGCGACGCCTGCGCCATCCCGCCGACCACGGATGCCGCCAGCTGCGCGCTTCCCGCTGCCGTGGAGCCGGGCCGCACCTGGACCGGGCCCTCGCAGCCGCAGCGGTTCGGACTGCTGCGGCGGGCGCGATCGATCGCCATCGTCGGTGCCTCCGGGAATCCGTCACGGGCCTCGTACTTCGTCGCGACCTACCTGCTGTCCAGCACGGCCTACGACGTCTATCTCGTGAACCCGAGGGAGACCGAGATCCTCGGCCAGCCGGTCTACCCGTCGTTGAGTGCCCTGCCCGTGCAGCCCGACATCGTGGACGTGTTCCGTCGTCACGACGACCTCCCGGGGGTCGCGCAGGAGGCGATCGACAGCGGCGCGAAGACCCTGTGGCTCCAGCTCGGCTCCTGGAACGAGGAAGCCGCCGCGATCGCGGAGGCGGCGGGGCTCTCGGTGGTCATGGACCGCTGCATCAAGATCGAGCACGCCCGCTTCCACGGCGGCCTGCATCTCGCCGGCTTCGACACCGGGGTGATCAGCTCCCGACGGCAGCTGCTCGCGCGCTGAGGGGAGCCGCGCCGTGCCCAGGAGGCTCAGGTGCAGATCGTGTTCGCCGTGGTGCGCTGCAGCGTCACGGCAACCTGAAGGTCGGTGAGGTGCCAGTCGAGGCTGCGGCCGGTGAGCCGGGGCAACGAGGAGCACGTCCACGCGGGGTCCGGCGTGACGTGGCTGCCCGGGAGCACCCCCGCAGCGGTCCACGAGGTCCACGTCCGGGGAAGGCCCGTCGCCTTCTTCAGATCCACGTCGACGTCGACGTGGTGCGACCCGCCCGGGGCGTTCGTGCTGATGTAGAAGTGGCCGGAGGTGTCGCTGATCTCCTCGTAGCGGATCGCCGTGATCGCGCAGCTGGTGGGAGCTGCCGACTGGCTGCTGTAGGCCTTGCACGTGTTCCCCGCGAACGGCGACAACCATGCCGAGGCGGACGTCACCGTCGCCGTGACCACGGTCCGATCCGTCCACGCCGCGGTAGTGGTCGAGACGCTTCCCTGGGCGACGGCCAGGAAGACGAACGCCATCGCGACCGCGAAGCCGGCCATCGGGGACACCCGTCGTGCCGGCATCACGTGGTCAGCGGCTTCCGCGCCGGTCGCTCCCCAGGGCTCATCATGCTCAGGCCGAGCAGCCCCAGGAGTCCGAGGAGCAGCGGGACGGCGACGGCGGGCGTGGTCATCCGCATGATGGCGGTCCCCCAACCGGGAAGCTGCACCGCCGGCTTCCAGACATCGCCGGTGACCGGATAGTCGAGAGCGTCGGAGAACTCGTTGTTGTCGCCCTTCATGGTGATCGTGCGCGCGCCGTCGGCGGCTTCGATGGCGGTGATGCGATGAGTCACCAGGGAGTCGGTCAGCGCGCTCCGAAGGCTGACGACGTCGCCCACCTCCAGAGAGTCGGCGGGGACCTTCGTGGCGATGAGGAGATCGCCCGTCATGATCCCGGGCTCCATCGAGCCCGAGATCACGACGAGCGGCTGGATGAGCCCGATCGCCGTGGCGCCCCAGACGACGCCGCAGCCCACGCCCGTGGCAGCCAGCGCCCAGAGCACGGGCAGGGCGAGCCGGCGGAGGATCTGCACCACGGTTCGTCTCTTCGTTCTCTGCTGCGGGGCGAGGGGTCAGTTGGTGGCGGTGGCGGAGACCGTGACCAGGATCGTGCCGGTCTTGCCCTGGTTGCTCGTCGGCCAGTCGGCCGGGGTGGTGACGACGAGGTCGAACTCATCGGTCGCCGTGGAGCCGGAGGAGGTCAGCGACGCCGCGAGCCCGGTGATCGTCGCCGTCGGCTTGACCGTGAAGTCCGTCGCCGTGTTGCCGGGGGCGTACTCGACGGTCGAGGTGAGTGCGGCGTTGACGGAGCTGGCGTTCTTCACCCAGAGCTTGATCGTGCGGGTCTCGCCCGGGAGCAGGTTGGCCAGCTTCTCCGCGGGCACGACGAGCTCGATGCTGTTCTTCGCGGCCGACTCCTTCCAGGTGGTCCCGTCGGTGGAACCCTGGAGGTTGAAGGTGGCTCCTGCGGCCGGGGCGCTGAAGAAGGTGTTGTCGGTCCACGCGGCGCTCGTGAGCGCGGCACCGATCCCTCCGGTCGCGAGCACGGCCAGCGCGAACGCCATGATCGGGCGCCGCCGGGAGCGTCGCTCGGTGCGGTCAGGGCGTGCGGGGGCATCCGTGTTCGTCATGGCTTCGACGTTACGCAGCGCACCTCAGGGGACCGTCAAGTCTTCCTCAAGAGGGACCGAAGCTTTCCCGATTGTTCCGCGGCAGCGTCGTGCGCCGCCCTCGGACAGGCGTGGCAGGATGGTCGGATGCCGCTCATCGCTCTCACCGGAGGCATCGCGTCGGGAAAGTCCACCATCGCGAACCGGCTCGCCGAACTCGGCGCGGTGGTCGTCGACGCGGATCGGATCGTGCGCGAGGTGCAGGCGCCCGGATCCGAGGTGCTCGGCGCGATCGCGCGGACGTTCGGTGACGAGGTCATCGCCGAAGACGGGTCGCTCGACCGAGCCGCTCTCGGTGCGACCGTGTTCGCCGATCCGGGCCGTCTCGCACAGCTGAACGCCATCGTGCACCCGGCCGTACGGGCCGAGTCCCAGCGTCGTTTCGACGCCGCCTTCCAGGCTGATCCGGATGCCGTCGTCGTGTACGACGTGCCGCTTCTCGTGGAGGCTCGTGTCGACGACCCCTGGGATGCGATCGTCGTCGCCCATGCCCCGGAGGAGGTTCGCCTCGAGAGGCTCGTGCACCTGCGCGGGATGACGCCCGACGAGGCCCGCGGACGGATCGCCGCCCAGGTTCCGGACGACCGGCGGCTCGCGATCGCCGACGTCGTGATCGACACCGCAGGATCGATCGCGGACACGCTGGCCCAGACGGACGCGCTCTGGAACCGGCTCCGCGCGAGCTGAAGCGGTGTCGCCGCCGGACGCGGCCCCGATGTCGGAGGGGCGGCATACGCTTGATGTATGCAGCCCACCCGCAGTGTCCGCCCCTTCGAGGTCATCAGCGAGTACGCCCCTGCCGGTGACCAGCCGCAGGCCATCGCCGAGCTGGCCTCCCGTATCAACGCGGGCGAGACCGACATCGTGCTGCTCGGCGCCACCGGAACGGGCAAGTCGGCGACCACGGCCTGGCTCGTCGAGCAGGTGCAGCGTCCCACGCTCGTGCTCGCGCACAACAAGACCCTCGCGGCACAGCTCGCCAACGAGTTCCGCGAGCTCATGCCGAACAACGCCGTCGAGTACTTCGTCTCGTACTACGACTACTACCAGCCCGAGGCGTACGTCCCGCAGACGGACACCTTCATCGAGAAGGACTCCTCGATCAACGCGGAGGTCGAGCGGCTCCGCCACTCGACGACGAACTCCCTGCTGAGCCGGCGTGACGTGGTCGTGGTGTCGACCGTCTCCTGCATCTACGGCCTGGGTGCTCCGGAGGAGTACCTGCGCGCCATGGTCGCGCTGCAGGTGGGGGAGCGGTACGACCGCGACGCCCTGATCCGTCAGTTCATCGCGATGCAGTACAACCGCAACGACGTCGACTTCTCGCGGGGAAACTTCCGCGTGCGCGGCGACACGATCGAGATCATCCCGGTGTACGAGGAGCACGCCATCCGCATCGAGCTGTTCGGCGACGAGATCGAGGCGCTCTACTCGCTGCACCCGCTCACGGGCGAGGTCATCGAGAAGCTGGACGCCGTGCCGATCTTCCCCGCCTCGCACTACGTCGCGGGCACCGACGTCATCCAGCGCTCCATCGGCACCATCGAGCACGAGCTGGAGGAGCGGCTGAAGGAGTTCGAGCGTCAGGGCAAGCTCCTCGAGGCGCAGCGCCTCCGGATGCGCACGACCTTCGACCTGGAGATGCTCCAGCAGCTCGGATTCTGCTCCGGCATCGAGAACTACTCGCGTCACATGGACGGACGCATGCCCGGCGAGCCCCCGCACACGCTCCTCGACTTCTTCCCGGACGACTTCCTGCTCGTCATCGACGAGTCCCACGTCACGGTGCCGCAGATCGGCGCGATGTACGAAGGCGACGCGTCCCGCAAGCGCACCCTCGTCGACCACGGATTCCGGCTGCCGAGCGCGATGGACAACCGACCGCTGCGCTGGGACGAGTTCAAGAACCGCGTGGGGCAGACCGTCTACCTGTCCGCCACCCCGGGCAAGTACGAGATGGGCATCGCCGACGGCGTGGTGGAGCAGATCATCCGCCCGACCGGCCTGGTCGACCCGGAGATCATCGTCAAGCCGTCGAAGGGGCAGATCGACGATCTCCTCGAAGAGATCCGGCTTCGCGTGGAGCGGGACGAGCGCGTCCTCGTCACGACCCTCACGAAGAAGATGGCGGAGGAGCTGACCGACTTCCTCGGTGAGCACGGCGTGCGCGTGCGCTACCTGCACTCCGACGTCGACACCCTGCGTCGCGTCGAGCTTCTCAGCGAACTGCGCGCCGGTGTGTACGACGTCCTAGTGGGTATCAACCTGCTGCGCGAGGGACTCGACCTCCCGGAGGTGTCGCTCGTCGCGATCCTCGACGCGGACAAGGAGGGCTTCCTCCGCTCCGGGACCTCACTCATCCAGACGATCGGCCGCGCGGCGCGCAACGTCTCGGGTGAAGTCCACATGTACGCGGACAACATGACGGACTCCATGGCCAAGGCCATCGAGGAGACCGACCGTCGGCGTGAGAAGCAGATCGCGTACAACAAGGAGCACGGCATCGATCCGCAGCCGCTGCGCAAGCGCATCGCCGACATCACAGAGGTGCTGGCGCGCGAGGGTCAGGATACGGCGGAGCTGATGTCCGGCCGGGGCCGCGCGTCGGGCAAGGGCAAGTCGCCGACGCCGAACCTGCGGCGCACCGGGATCGCGGCCGAGGGCGCTCAGCAGCTGGAGGCCACGATCCAGGACCTCACCGATCAGATGCTTGCGGCAGCCGCGGAGTTGAAGTTCGAGCTCGCCGGGCGCCTGCGCGACGAAGTGCAGGATCTGAAGAAGGAGCTCCGGTCGATGGAGCGGGCCGGGCACGCGTAGACGGAGCCGAGATGGATGCCGCAGGAGAGGAACTCGCGGACCGCGTCCGCGCACTGCTCGGGGCCGACCCTTCCATAGAGGAGCGCCGGATGTTCGGGACCAGGGCATTCCTCGACGAGGGGCGCATCCTCGTGGGTGCCCGGAAGGACGGGACGCTTCTCGTCCGCGTGGATGAGGAGAACGGGGCTGTCGCCGTGACGCTGCCCGGGGCCGCGCGTGCCGTGATGGGATCCCGCACCATGGGGTCCGGCTGGATCGATGTCGCAGCCTCGGCGATCGCCGACGACGCCGCGCTCATGACGTGGATCGACATGGCCCGGGAGTCGGTCGGCGCCGCGCTCGCCGATGACGACGACTGACGCCGAGGGAGCTTACGGGCAGTGCACCAGCGTCTTCGGGCCCGAGCGATCGATCTCGTGCTCGGTCATCGGCGCGCCGCACAGCGGACAGGCCCGTTCGGCGCGCTCCGCGGCGCTGGGCGGCGGCGTCTTCTCGTACGGCCCGACCGAGGCCGGGCCGGCGAGACGCACGAGGTTGGTGTTCACCCAGGTGTAAAGGCCCCCCGCCTCGCGGATGCGGGTGCGAAGAGGGGGGCGGCTGGAGTCGCGTGACATGTTCATTAGTGTACTAATGATTCGTGCGGATGTATAGTCAGGACCGTGACTGACACCGACGATCTGCTCCGGCTCGAGAATCAGCTCTGCTTCGCCGTGGTCACGGCGGCGCGGAACGTCGTGGCGATCTACCGGCCGATCCTCGAGCCGCTCGGGTTGACGCACCCGCAGTACCTGGTGATGCTCGCCCTGTGGGAGCGGTCGCCGCGGACCCTGAACGACCTCGCCGCCGACCTCGCGCTGGAGCCCGCGACCGCGTCGCCCCTCGTCAAGAGGCTCGAGGCCGACGGCCTGGTGACGCGCCAGCGCAGCAGTGAAGACGAGCGCCGACTGGAGATCACGCTCACCGATGCCGGGGCGGCTCTGCGTGCGAGGGCCGTGGATGTGCCGCGACAGGTGATGGCCGCCGTGGGGATGGGCATCGGCGAGATCGCCGCCCTCCGCGACGGGCTCGGGGCCTTCGCGGGGCGGCGCCCCGAGCAGAGCTGACCCGTTCCGCGGCACCCCGGTGCGGAACGGGGCCGTCTCGGGCCGCGCCCCTAGGGTGGAGGCATGTCGCGCCCAGAGCCTCCGGTCCGTGCACCGGAGGCCGTGCGCCGGTCAGGGGCGACCGCGCCGCTGCTCGGCCTCGCCGCGATCGCCGGCCTGTTCGGGGTCCTCATGCTCGCTGCCGCGGGACAGGGCACCCCGGAGTTCTCGTCGTCCCGATCGGAGAACACGGCGCCGCGCCCGGAAGACGTCGTCCTCCCGGTCCCGTCGACGACCGGGACACCACCGCCCCCGGAGTCCCGGGGTGATTCCGCTCTCGCGCAGATTCTCGGGGTGGTCTTCGGGGCGCTGCTGACGCTGGCCGTCCTCGCGCTCGTCCTCGTGGTCCTGCGCCAGCTCCTCCGCTTCCTCCGACGGCTGTGGCAGGCACGTCCGCTCGATCGTCGTGAGGTCACCGCTGCCGCCGGGGAGGACGGTGGCAGCACTCCCGCGGTACCTCCGAACGAGGAGGTCATCCGCCGCGGGGTCTCCGCCGCGTTGCGCACCGTGACAGCGAGGCCCGATCCCGGTGATGCGATCGTCGCCGCGTGGGTCGGACTGGAGGAATCCGCCGCCGACGCCGGCCACGGTCGCGGAGCCGCCGAGACGCCGGCGGAGTTCACGGCCCGGGTGGTCGGTGCCCGCCGGAGCATCGCGGCCGACGTGCTCCGGCTCCAGGGGCTGTACGAGCGGGTCCGCTTCGGTGGGCTGGTCGCAGACGAGCAGGACCGACAGAGCGCCGTGGTCGCCCTCCGGGGCATCAAAGAGGGGTGGCGGTGAAGGGCATCGTCGTGACGGTGATCAGCGCCCTCATCGGGGCCGCTCTCCTCACCGTGCTCCTCGTGCTCGGAGTGCCTGCCGCCTTCGCCGTGGCCTGGACCCTCCTCCTGCTCGCGGTGGTCGCGGCCACCCGGCAGGTCTTCGTCGACGAGGCGGTCGTGTGGCCGCCGGAGGCGCCGCGGCCGGAATCGCGCGGCTCGGACGTGTCGCGGATGGCCTGGGCGATCAACACCCGCACGGGCGTCGCCGGGCACGTCGTCGTGCGGCGCGTGCAGGGGGTCGTCCGGCGCCGCCTCGCCCATCGCGGCCTCGACCTCGACGATCCTGACGACCACCCGCGCATCGACGCGATGCTGGGGGACGGCGTTCGAGCGTCCCTGCACGCGCGTGACGTGCAGCGTGCCGACATCGAGCGCGTCCTCGACGCCCTCGACCGCATCCCGACCGACACGGAGGAGACTTCATGACCAACGATGAGACCGCGCAGATCGCCGACGTCGGACGCCGCGTGCTCGCCGGCGTCCGGACAGCGGTGGTCGGGATGGACGAGCCTCTGACTCTGGCGCTCGCCACGATCCTTGCCGGGGGACATGTGCTCTTCGAGGACGTCCCCGGCCTCGGCAAGACGCTCGCCGCGCGGAGTCTGGCGGGGGCCCTCGGCCTGGACTTCCGTCGGCTGCAGTGCACTCCTGACATGCTTCCCGGCGACGTCACCGGCTCGTACGTGTACTCGCCCTCGACCGGAGAGTTCGCCTTCCGCCTCGGCCCCCTCTTCACGGGCCTGCTGCTCGCGGACGAGATCAACCGGACGACGCCGAAGACGCAGTCGGCGATGCTCGAGGCCATGGCCGAGCGCCAGGTGACGGTGGAGGGCAATCGGTTCGCCCTCCCACGGCCGTTCCACGTGATCGCGACCTCGAATCCGATCGAGTACGAGGGGACGTACGCGCTGCCCGAAGCCCAGCTCGACCGGTTCATGGTGCGGCTCTCCGTGGGCTATCCCGGCGCTGAGGAGGAGGCGCGCATCATCCTCGACCGCGTCGAGCGGCAGAGCCCGGATGTCGAGGTCGCACCCGTTCTGGACGCGGAGGGCCTCCAGCGCCTCCAAGCGGCGGTCGAGCGCATCCACGTCGATCCCGACGTCGTGCGGTATGCCGTCGAACTCGCCCGCGCCACCCGCGAGGCGGCGACGGTAGCCGTCGGCGCGTCCCCGCGCGGCTCGCAGGCGCTCGTCCTCCTCGGCCGCGCGCTCGCCGCGCTGGACGGCCGGGCGTATGTGCGGCCGGACGACATCAAGCGCATCGCGGTGCCGGTCCTCGCTCACCGCCTGACGCTGACGCCGCAGGCCTGGGCGCAGGGCGTCGATCCGCGGACGGTGGTGGACGCGGCGCTGGCTCGGACGCCGGTGCCTCCGACGGTCGCGACGACGCCGTGACGGACGAGACGGCGACCGAGTCCACCGCCGCACTCACGTGGCGGCGCACGCCGGTCATCGCGCTCGGCATCGCCGGCGCCGCGATCCTCGCGGCGGTCGGGCTCGCCTCCTCGCGTCCGGACGTCGTCGCCCTCGGGCTGCCGCTGGCGCTGACCGCGGGCTGGGCGCTCCTCTCGCGCCCCCGTCCCGGACACGCACGCATCGCGCTGCGGGCCCAGGCCGTCGGCGACGGTGACCGCCCGGAGGTGCGGACCACCGTGGACGTGCTGCTGACGGCCGACGCCGTACAGGTCGCGGTGGATCAGGACGGGCGGCGCACCGGCCTCGCGGACGTACGGCCCGGCGCCGCGTGCGTCACGGCCCGCAGTGCTCTGCAGCACTCCGGTCCGAGCGAGCCGCTCGGCGTGACCGCGCGGGGATCCGACCTCGACGGTGCGTGGGTCACGGGGCTCCTTCCCCGGATGGCGGTCGTCTGGAACGCGCCCCCGCGCGGCGTGCGGATCAGCGCCCTCCCGGTGGCGCCGCGACTCACCGGACTCCACGGTGCCCATCCGGGCTCGCGCCCCGGTCAGGGTGGGGACTTCCGCGACATCCAGCCCTTCGTCCCGGGGGATGAGCTCCGGCGGGTGGACTGGCGGGCGACCGCGCGAGCCGCCCGTCGCCCCGGCGACCTGCTGGTGCGCAGGGACGACGCGCTGAGCGATTCCTCGGTGGTCATCGCGATCGACACCGCCGAAGACCTGGGTACCGTCGTCGCCGCGTGGGGGAGCGGCGACGCCGATCGCTCCGGGGTCACGTCGCTCGATCACGCGCGTGAGGCTGCCCTGGCGATCGCCACGGCCGCCATCGGCGTCGGGGACCGGGTCGCCTATCACGCGCTCTCCCCGGACGGGGTGTCGCTGCCGTCCGGTGGAGGAGTGCGGCACCTCGCCCGTCTCCGCCGCGCCATCGCGGCCACCGGCCTCGGCGCCGACCCCTCGTATCGTCGCTCGCCGGTGGTGCCGCCCGGCTCGATCGTCTTCGTGCTCTCGACGTTCGTCGACGGGGTCGCCGCGCGGCTGGCGACGAGCTGGCGTGCCGCGGGCCACGCCGTCGTGGCGGTCGACGTGCTCCCTGTGCCGGAGGCGACCCGCCTCACCAGGGAACAGCGGATCGCGCTTCGCACGCTGCTCGCCGAACGCGCCGACATCCTGACGGAGCTGGACCACGCGGGCGTCGAGGTGGTGCCGTGGTCGAGCGGAGCCGATGCGGCGATGCGGCTGGCGGCGCGTCGTCTCACGCGCCGGGGGACGGGGCGCCGATGAGTCGTTCCGTCCGCTCGTTCCGCACCGGCGCCGCGGTGCCGGGCATCGTCATCCGGCTCGCGATGGTCGCCGTGGCCGCCTGCGGGGCCCTGCTGCTTATCCCGTTCCCGCTGTGGCAGGGCATCGCCGTGCTCGCCGCGCTCGTCGCCGCCGCGATCCCGCGCAGCCTCGCCGCCTGGGTGGCGCTCGCGTGCCTGCCGTTCGGGGTGATCCTCACGGAGCCGGATCCCGGCCGGACGGCGCTGGCGCTGTTGTGCGTGCATGCTCTGCACGTGTGCGCGTCGCTGAGTCTCGTGGTGCCGCCGTCCTCGCGTGTGGCCCTTCCGATCCTGCTTCCGACCGCCGGCCGCTTCCTCACGGTCCAGCTGCTCGCCCAGCCGGTCGCGTTCGGAGTCTGGCTGCTCACCGAGCGGCAGATCACCGGGGCGACCGCGCTCCTGGCACCCGTCGCCGCCGCGATGCTGCTGGGCGGGGTCCTGCTCGCGGTCCGTGCCGCGAGACGGGCCGACGTGGCGGCCGCAGGAACCGGGGCGTTCGGCGTTCTCGGAGCCGATGTCCGTGGCCCCTCGTAGACTTGTTCGGTGCCCATCGTCCCCGTTGCTTCCCCAGGAAAACTCAGTGTCCGCGGCGCCCGCGTGCACAATCTCAAGAACGTCGACATCGACATCCCCCGCGACTCGCTGGTGGTCTTCACCGGCCTCTCCGGATCGGGGAAGTCGAGCCTCGCCTTCGACACGATCTTCGCCGAGGGGCAGCGCCGGTACGTCGAGTCGCTGAGCGCCTACGCGCGGCAGTTCCTCGGTCAGGTCGACCGGCCGGACGTCGATTTCATCGAGGGGCTGAGCCCGGCGGTGTCGATCGATCAGAAGTCGACGAACCGCAACCCGCGGTCGACGGTCGGCACGATCACCGAGATCTACGACTACATGCGTCTGCTCTGGGCGCGTATCGGCGTTCCGCACTGTCCGGTGTGCGGCGAGAAGATCCAGCGGCAGACCGTCCAGCAGATCGCCGACCAGCTCATGGAGCTCCCGGAGCGCACCCGCTACCAGGTGGTCGCGCCGATCGTCTCCCAGAAGAAGGGCGAGTTCGTCGACCTGTTCCGGGAGCTCGGGGCGAAGGGCTACTCGCGGGCGATCGTCGACGGCGAGCTCATCCAGCTGGCCGAGCCTCCGACGCTCAAGAAGAGCTACAAGCACGACATCGCGGTGGTCGTCGACCGCCTCGTCGCCTCGCCCGACATCCTCGGACGCGTGACCGACTCGGTGGAGACCGCTCTCGGTCTCGCCGGTGGGGTCGTGCAGATCAACTACGTGGACGGCGAGGGCGACGACGCCTGGCAGACGTTCTCGGAGAAGCTCGCGTGCCCGAACGGCCACGCGCTCACCCTCACCGAGATCGAGCCGCGCACGTTCTCCTTCAACGCGCCGTTCGGTGCCTGCCCCGCCTGCTCGGGCCTCGGCACCCGCATGTCGGTGGACGTCGATCTGATGCTCGGCGACGAAGACCTCTCGATCCGCGAGGGCGTCATCATCCCGTGGACCACGCAGGGCAAGGGGCTCTTCCAGTACTACGAGCGCCTGCTCGAAGGACTCTCCCGCGACCTCGACTTCTCCCTCGACACCCCGTGGCGCGAACTGCACTCCGACGTCAAGGAAGCAGTCCTGCGCGGAGAGAACTACAAGGTCACCGTCAAGTGGAAGAACCGCTACGGCCGTGAGATGCGCTACGCCTCCGGTTTCGAGGGCGTGGTGCCGTACATCGAGCGGCAGTACCTGCAGGCCGAGTCCGACACCCAGCGCAGCCGGTGGGGCGAGTACCTCCGCGAGGTCCCGTGCCCGGTCTGCAACGGCGACCGTCTCAAGCCCGAGGTGCTGGCCGTGCAGGTGCACGGTCACTCCATCGCCGAGGTCTCCCACCTGAGCCTGGCCGACGCCCGGGCCTTCATGGAGAAGCTGCACCTCACCGACCGCGAGGCCAAGATCGCCGCGCAGGTGCTCCGTGAGATCCGCCTGCGCCTCGACTTCCTCCTCCAGGTCGGTCTGTCCTACCTCAACCTCAGCCGTTCGGCCGGCTCGCTGTCGGGAGGCGAGGCCCAGCGCATCCGCCTCGCCACGCAGATCGGCTCCGGTCTCACCGGCGTGCTCTACGTCCTCGACGAACCGTCGATCGGACTGCACCAGCGCGACAACCGCCGGCTCATCGAGACGCTGCTCACGCTGCGCGACCTCGGGAACACCCTGATCGTCGTCGAGCACGACGAGGAGACCATCGAGGCCGCGGACTGGGTCGTCGACATCGGCCCGGGGGCCGGCGTGAACGGCGGTGCCGTGGTCCACTCCGGGCCCTACTCGGCGCTGCTCGCCGACACCGAATCGATGACCGGGGACTACCTCTCGGGCCGTCGGGAGATCCCGATGCCGGCGAAGCGCCGCAAGATCGACAAGAAGCGCATGCTCAGCGTCGTCGGCGCCCGCGCCAACAACCTCCGCAATGTCACGGCCGACTTCCCGCTCGGCGTGCTGACCGCGGTCACCGGCGTCAGCGGATCCGGGAAGTCGTCCCTCGTGAACGACATCCTGTATCAGGTGCTCGCGTCGCGGCTCAACGGGGCGCGGACGGTGCCGGGCAAGCACACGCGCGTGACCGGGCTCGACAACCTCGACAAGGTCGTGCACGTCGACCAGGCGCCGATCGGCCGCACCCCGCGATCGAACCCGGCGACCTACACCGGTGTCTTCGACCGCATCCGCACGCTCTTCAGCGAGACGCCCGAGGCGAAGGTCCGCGGCTATCAGCCGGGCCGGTTCAGCTTCAACGTCAAGGGCGGACGCTGCGAGGCGTGCTCGGGCGACGGCACGATCAAGATCGAGATGAACTTCCTCCCGGACGTGTACGTGGACTGCGAGGTGTGCCACGGCAAGCGGTACAACCGCGACACCCTCGCCGTGCACTACAAGGGCAAGAACATCGCCGAGGTGCTGGAGATGCCCATCGAGGAGGCGGCCGAGTTCTTCGAGCCGATCCAGGCCATCCACCGCTACATGAAGACCCTGGTCGACGTGGGGCTGGGATACGTGCGCCTCGGGCAGTCGGCGACGACGCTGTCGGGCGGTGAGGCGCAGCGCGTGAAGCTCGCGACCGAGCTCCAGCGTCGCAGCAACGGCCGGAGCATCTACGTGCTCGACGAGCCGACGACGGGTCTGCACTTCGAAGACGTGCGCAAGCTCCTCGAGGTGCTGAACGGTCTGGTCGACAAGGGCAACACGGTCATCGTGATCGAGCACAACCTCGACGTGATCAAGTCGGCCGACTGGGTGATCGACCTGGGTCCGGAGGGCGGTTCCGGCGGCGGCACGATCCTCGCCACCGGCACGCCGGAGCAGATCGCGCGGGTCGAGGAGAGCCACACCGGCCAGTTCCTCGCCGAGATCCTGGGTGAGGGGCGCTCCGCGCGGAAGGCCAGCTGATGGCCGACGTGCTGCCGTACAAGCCCCGGGCGGGCGAGATCCCGACCGACCCGGGGGTGTACCGGTTCCGCGACGCCAACGGCCGGGTGCTGTACGTCGGGAAGGCGAAGAACCTCCGTCAGCGGCTGTCGAACTACTTCGCTCCGCTGCGGACGCTGCATGAGCGCACGCGCCGGATGGTGACGACGGCGGCGTCGGTGGAGTGGACCGTCGTGCCCACCGACGTCGACTCCCTCCAGCTCGAGTACATGTGGATCAAGGAGTTCGATCCGCCGTTCAACGTCAAGTACCGGGACGACAAGTCGTACCCGTTCATGGCGGTGACGCTCGGGGACGAGGCGCCGCGTGTGCTGGTCACCCGCAACCGGAAGATCCCCGGGGCCCGCTACTTCGGTCCGTACCCGAAGGTCTGGGCGGTGCACGAGACCATCGACCTGATGATCAAGGCGTTCCCGATCCGCACGTGCAGCGACGCCAGTTACAAGCGGGCGATGCAGACGGGGCGTCCGTGCTTCCCCGGGCAGATCGGCAAGTGCGGCGGGCCGTGTTCGATGACGGTGTCGATCGAGGAGCATCGCGCCATGGTCGACGACTTCGTCGCATTCATGGCGGGCGGTGACGAACGCTTCACCCGCGAGCTCACGCAGCGCATGCTCGCGGCGTCGGCGGCCATGGACTACGAGGCGGCCGCGAAATACCGTGACAAGCTCTCGGCGATCGAGGCCGTGCTCGGCAAGAGCGCCCTCGTGCTCCCGGCCGACGAGGACGCCGACCTGTTCGGCATCGCGGAGGACGAGCTCGCCGCCGCCGTGCAGCACTTCGTCATCCGCGGCGGACGCGTTCGAGGCGTCCGGGCCCTGACGATCGAGAAGGAGATCGACATCACGGGTGGGGAGCTCGTGGAGCAGGTCCTCCAGCAGGCGTACGGCGAGGCCCAGGACGTGCCGCGCCGCATCCTCGTCCCGGTGCTTCCCGACGACGCCTCCGAGCTGGAGGTGTGGCTGCGCGAGCGCCGGGGCCGGAAGGTCGAGATCGCCGTGGCGCATCGCGGCCAGCGCGCCGACCTCATGCGCACGGCCACCCTGAACGCCCAGCAGGCGCTGATCAGGCACAAGACGCGTCGGACGAGCGACTACGTCGCGCGCACGCAGGCGCTCACCGATCTCCAGGAGGCGCTGGGGATGGAGGAGGCACCGCTCCGGATCGAGTGCTTCGACATCTCGCACCTCGGCGGCACCAACGTGGTGGCATCCATGGTCGTGTTCGAGGACGGGCTGCCGCGCAAGGACCAGTACCGCACCTTCAACATCGCGGAGACCACCGACGACACCGACTCCATGTACCAGGTGCTGCGGCGACGGCTCGCCTACCTCGACCGCCCGGAAGAGCAGGAGACCGTCGACCCCACCACCGACGAGGTGGTGGCGGAAGACGTCGGCGAGGCGGGGGTGCGCCGGAAGCCCCGGTTCGCCTACCCGCCGCAGCTGCTGCTCGTGGACGGCGGTCAGCCGCAGGTCGAAGCCGCCGCGCGAGCACTGCGCGACGCCGGACACACGGAGATCGCGGTCTGCGGCATCGCCAAGCGTCTGGAGGAGATCTGGTTGCCGGGAGACGACTTCCCGGTCATCCTGCCGCGGACCAGCGAATCCCTCTACCTGCTCCAGCGTCTTCGCGACGAGGCGCATCGGTTCGCCATCACGCACCAGCGCAAGAAGCGCAAGAAGGACATCACCACGGTGCTCGCCGAGGTCCCTGGTCTCGGGGCCTCGCGGATCAAGGTCCTCCTCAAGCACTTCGGGTCGGTCACCGCGCTGCGTGCCGCGGAACCGCAGCAGATCCAGGAGGTCCAGGGGATCGGTCCGGTGCTCGCCCAGAACATCCATACGCACCTGTCCACTCGCTAGGCTGGGAGGCCGAGGGGGAGAAGGAGCAGTGAGCGATGTCTGACGGGGAACAGGGCGAATTCCTCATCGTCACCGGGATGTCCGGCGCGGGTCGGACCACGGTGGCGAACGCGCTGGAGGATCTCAGCTGGTACGTCGTCGACAACCTGCCGCCGCAGATCCTCCGACCGCTGCTCGATCTCACCGGCATGGGGGGCGACGCGCTGCCGAAGGTCGCGGCGGTGGTCGACGTGCGCGGCCGCAACCTCTTCGACGACTTCCCGGGTGTCGCTCGCGTGCTGCGCACCAGGGGATCCATCCGCGTGCTCTTCCTGGACGCCTCGGACGACGTCCTCGTCCGTCGCTTCGAGGCCGTACGGCGCCCGCATCCGCTTCAGGGCGACGGCACCCTCCTCGACGGCATCCGGACCGAGCGCGCCCGGCTCGCCCCGATCCGCGAGGCCGCGGATCTGGTGATCGACACCTCGGCGTTGAACATCCACCAGCTCGCGACCAAGGTCTCGGACATCTTCTCGGAGGAGGGCGAGGCGCGGCACCGGGTCACCCTGCTCAGCTTCGGCTTCAAGTACGGGCTGCCCACCGACGTCGACGTCGTGGCCGACATGCGCTTCCTCCCGAACCCGTATTGGAACGAGGACCTGCGCGGTCTCACCGGGCAGGACGAGACCGTGCGGGAGTACGTGCTCTCCCGGGACGGCGCGGAGGAGTTCCTCGACGCCTACGCGAAGGCTCTCGTGCCCGTCCTCGAGGGGTATCAGCGCGAGAACAAGAGCCACTCCACGATCGCCATCGGGTGCACGGGCGGCAAGCACCGTTCGGTCGCCATGTCCGAGGAGCTCGCCCGTCGACTGGCGGGAATCCCGGGCGTCGCGGTCAACGTCCGCCACCGTGACCTCGGCAGGGAATAGGCCCCCGAGCGAGTAAGCTGGAGGTTTGCGTCGCGACCCGGCGCGTGAACGTGAAGGAGTCTCGTGGCACTAACCACCGACGTCAAGGCTGAGCTCGTCAGCATCCGCAATGCACCCCCGACGGTGCGCGTCGCTGAGGTGACGGCCATCCTCCGGTTCGCCGGTGGTCTGCACTCCATCGCCGGCCGTGTGGCGGTGGAAGCGGAGGTCGATGCCGAGACCCTCGCCCGCCGTGTGGCCCGCGACCTCGCCGAGATCTACGGCGTCCGCCCGGAGATCGCCCAGGTGCAGTCGAGCACCGCCAACGACGGCGCCCGCTGGGCCGTCCGCGTCATCGCGCAGGGGGAGACCCTGGCCCGCCAGACCGGACTGCTCGACCAGCGTCGCCGCCCGGTCCGCGGACTGCCGAACCGCCTCACCACGGGGTCCCGTGCGGAGATCGCCGGCCTCTGGCGCGGGGCCTTCCTCGCCGCGGGTTCGCTGAGCGAGCCGGGCCGCTCCGCGATGCTCGAGGTCGCCTGCCCGTCGTCCGAGGCCGCCATGGCGCTCGTGGGTGCCGCCCACCGCCTCGGTGTCGCCGCGAAGGCGCGCGAGGTCCGCGGGCTTCCCCGCGTCGTCGTGCGCGAAGGGGAGGCGATCCGCACCATCCTCAGCGAGATGGGCGCCCAGCGCACCGCTCTCGCGTGGGAGGAGCTGCGACAGCGCCGCGAGGTGCGCGCCGGCGTCAACCGTCTCGTCAACTTCGACGACGCGAACCTCCGCCGTTCCGCGCAGGCCGCCGTGGCGGCATGCGCCCGGGTCGAGCGCGCTCTCGAGATCCTGGCCGACGAGGTGCCCGACCACCTCCGTGTCGCCGGCGAGCTCCGCCTCGCACACCGCGACGCCAGCCTCGACGAGCTCGGTCACCACGCCGACCCTCCGCTCACGAAGGACGCCGTGGCCGGCCGCATCCGCCGCCTGCTGGCGATGGCGGACAAGCGCGCGCAGCAGGAGGGCATCCCGGGGACCGAGGCCGCCGTCCCCGCCGGTCTCGACGTCTGACTCGGGTGACGCCGCCCTGGACGGCGTGTCAACCCCCGGAAGGATCCGGACACCCGAGGCGTTGTCGTCAGTAGGATGAAAGTCGTCCGCTCTCCGTCGCACATCGGCGACGCGGAGCATCGGCAAGCGCCGCGGCGCGGCGCGGATTGGATGAATGCGATATGGCAACCTACACGCTCCCCGACCTTCCCTACGACTTCGCCGCTCTCGAGCCGCACATCAGCGGCAAGATCATGGAGCTGCACCACGACAAGCACCACGCGACCTACGTCGCGGGCGCCAACACCGCCCTGGAGCAGCTGGCCGAGGCCCGCGAGAGCGGCAACCTCGCGAATGTGAACAAGCTCGAGAAGGACCTCGCGTTCAACCTCGGCGGCCACGTCAACCACTCGATCTTCTGGACCAACCTCTCGCCGAACGGCGGCGGCCAGCCCGAGGGCGAGCTCAAGGCGGCCATCGACGAGTACTTCGGCTCCTTCGAGAAGTTCCAGGCGCACTTCACCGCCGCCGCCACCGGGATCCAGGGTTCCGGCTGGGCCGTCCTGAGCTGGGACTCGATCGGCTCGCGCCTCATCATCCAGCAGCTCTTCGACCAGCAGTCGAACACCGCGCAGGGCACCATCCCGCTGTTCCAGCTGGACATGTGGGAGCACGCCTTCTACCTCGACTACCTCAACGTGAAGGCCGACTACGTCAAGGCCGCGTGGAACATCGCCAACTGGGAGAACGTCGCCCAGCGCCTCGAGGTCGCCCGTCAGCAGACGAACGGCCTGCTGGTACTGTCGTAATCGGGTCGCGTCCCGGCGGGCCCACGGCTCGTCGGGGCGCCATCTCAGCCAAAAAACCCGCGCATCGCGCACGCTCGACGGCGGCGCTCGGCGCATGAGAAACAGGGAGACCTGAGTGTCTGTCAAGATCGGTATCAACGGCTTCGGCCGCATCGGACGCAACTACTTCCGCGCAGCTCTCGCGCAGGGAGCAGACCTTGAGATCGTCGCGGTCAACGACCTCACCGACAACAAGACCCTGGCACACCTGCTGAAGTACGACTCGGTCAGCGGCGTCCTCGACGCCGAGATCACGTACGACGACGACAGCATCACGTCGACGGCAAGGAGATCAAGGCCTTCGCAGAGCGTGACCCCGCCAACCTCCCGTGGGGCGAGCTGGGCGTGGACATCGTCATCGAGTCGACCGGCTTCTTCACCAACGCCGACGCCGCGCGCAAGCACATCGACGCCGGTGCGAAGAAGGTCCTCATCTCGGCTCCGGCCACGGGTGACGACCGCACCATCGTCATGGGCGTGAACGAGGAGACGTACAACCCGGAGACGGACCACATCATCTCCAACGCCTCCTGCACCACGAACTGCCTCGCGCCGCTGGCCAAGGTGTTCAACGACGCCTTCGGCATCGACCGCGGCTTCATGATGACGGCCCACGCCTACACCGCCGACCAGAACCTGCAGGACGGTCCCCACAAGGATCTCCGCCGCGCCCGCGCCGCCGCGATCAACATCACGCCGGCCTCGACGGGTGCCGCGAAGGCCATCGGCCTCGTCCTCCCGGAGCTGAACGGCAAGCTCAGCGGTTCCTCCTACCGCGTGCCGGTTCCCACGGGCTCGATCGTCGACCTGACGCTCATCACGGACCGCGAGAACCTCACGGTGGACGAGGTCAACGAGGCCTACAAGAAGGCTGCGGCCGAGGGGCGTCTGGCCGGGTACCTGCAGTACAACGAGGACCCGATCGTGTCGAGCGACATCGTGCACAACCCGCACTCGTCGATCTTCGACTCCACGCTCACCAACGTCAGCGGCAACCTGATCAAGGTCTCGAGCTGGTACGACAACGAGTGGGGCTACTCCAACCGTCTCGTCGACCTGACCGAGTACGTCGCCGAGCGCATCTGAGCTCCGACACATGACTCTGCGCACCCTGGACTCACTGGGTTCGCTCGAGGGCAAGCGCGTCATCGTCCGTTGTGATCTGAACGTCCCCCTGCGGGACGGGGTCATCACGGACGATGGCCGTGTCCGCGCCTCGCTGCCGACCCTGAAGACCCTCATCGACGCGGGCGCCCGCGTCGTCGTCTGCTCGCACCTCGGCCGCCCCGACGGCGCGCCCGACCCGCAGTACAGCCTCGAGCCGGTCGCCCAGCGGCTGTCCGAGCTGCTCGGCGCCCCGGTCGCCTTCGCCGGCGACACCGTGGGCGAGGCCGCGAAGGACGCCGTGGCGTCCCTCGAGAACGGTCAGGTCGTCGTGATCGAGAACCTCCGGTTCAACCCGGGGGAGACGTCGAAGGACGATACCGAGCGCGGTGCCTTCGCGGCGCAGCTCGCGGAGCTCGGCGACGTGCTCGTCTCCGACGGCTTCGGCGTCGTACACCGCAAGCAGGCGAGCGTCTACGACCTCGCGAAGCTGCTGCCCTCGTCGGCGGGGCTCCTGATCGCGACCGAGCTCGATGTGCTCGATCGCCTCACGGAGAACCCGGAGCGGCCGTACGCGGTGGTGCTCGGCGGGTCCAAGGTGAGCGACAAGCTCGGAGTCATCTCGCACCTGCTGCCGCGGGTGGACCGCATCCTCGTCGGCGGCGGCATGCTCTTCACCTTCCTGAAAGCGCAGGGGCACGCCGTCGCGTCGAGTCTCCTCGAGGAGGACCAGCTCGAGACCGTGCGCGGCTACATCGCCGAGGCGGCCGAGCGCGGCGTGGAGCTCGTGCTCCCGACCGACGTGGTCGTCGCCGCCTCCTTCGGTGCGGACGCGGACCACGAGGTGGCCGCCGCGGACGCGATCGAGGAGACGGCATTCGGCTCGTCGGGCATCGGCCTCGACATCGGACCGGAGACCGCCGCGCGCTTCGCCGAGGTCATCCGCGGATCGAAGACGGTGTTCTGGAACGGCCCGATGGGCGTGTTCGAGTTCCCGGCCTTCGCCGCGGGAACCAAGGCGGTCGCGCAGGCACTGACCGAGGTCGACGGCCTCAGCGTGGTCGGCGGCGGCGACTCCGCCGCGGCCGTCCGCCAGCTCGGATTCACCGACGATCAGTTCGGGCACATCTCGACCGGCGGCGGCGCGAGCCTCGAATTCCTCGAGGGCAAGAAACTACCTGGGCTGGAGGTCCTCGGATGGGCGTGAGCTCCCGTACCCCGCTGATCGCGGGCAACTGGAAGATGAACCTGGATCACCTGCAGGCGGTGGCGTTCGTGCAGAAGCTGCACTGGACGCTGAAGGACGCCAAGCACGAGGACGGGTCCGTGGAGGTGGCGGTCTTCCCGCCCTTCACCGACATCCGCAGCGTGCAGACGCTGATCGACGCGGACAAGATCCCGTTCGCGTTCGGTGCGCAGGACGTCTCGGCGCACGACTCCGGTGCGTACACCGGCGAGATCTCCGGGGCGTTCCTGGCGAAGCTCGACGCGAAGTACGTCATCATCGGCCACTCCGAGCGTCGCGAGTACCACGCCGAGTCCGACGAGATCGTGGCCGGCAAGGTGAAGGCTGCGCTCAAGCACGGCCTCTCCCCGGTGATCTGCGTGGGCGAGACGGCGGAGGACCTGGAGAAGTTCGGTGCCAGCGCGGTTCCGGCCGGACAGCTCGAGGCCGCGCTCCAGGGCGTCTCCCCGTCGGCCGACATCGTCGTGGCGTACGAGCCCGTCTGGGCCATCGGGTCGGGCCAGGCGGCCACCCCGCAGCAGGCGCAGGACGTCTGCGCGGCGCTCCGCGGTGTGATCGCGAAGGTCCTCGGCGACGAGGCGGCGGCCCGCACCCGCATCCTCTACGGCGGATCGGTCAAGGCGGCGAACATCGCCAGCTTCATGCGCGAGCCTGACGTGGACGGCGCTCTGGTCGGCGGCGCGAGCCTCGTCGTCGACGAGTTCGCGGCGATCATCCGCTTCGAGAAGCACGTCGGCGTGTGAGTGCGGCGGGGCTCCGGCCCCGCTGCACCGTATACTTGACCGTTACGGGGGCGCTCCGGCCCCAGCGAAAGGCTCTTTCCGTGGCAATTCTCGAGTTCGTCCTGCAGGTCGTGCTGGGCATCACCAGCGTCCTGCTGACTCTCCTCATCCTCTTGCACAAGGGTCGCGGTGGCGGCCTGTCCGACATGTTCGGCGGCGGCATGACCACTGCGGTCGGCTCCTCCGGGCTCGCGGAGCGGAATCTGAACCGCTTCACCGTCGTCCTGGCGCTCACGTGGTTCATCGCCATCGTGGCGCTCGGCCTCATCACGAAGTTCGAGGTGATCTGATGGCTACCGGTGGAAACGCGATCCGCGGTACCCGTGTCGGTTCCGGTCCCATGGGGGAGCAGGACCACGGCTACCACGCCGACCGCATCGCGGTGTCGTACTGGGACGGTCTCGGCAATGAGACGGTCCGCTACTTCGCCGCCGGTCTCCCCGAGGAGGAGATCCCGGAGATCATCGATCACCCGCAGTCCGGTCTTCCGGCCGGGCGCGACAAGGAGAACCCTCCTGCCGTCGCCAAGGCCGAGCCGTACAAGACGCACCTGGCCTACGTGAAGGAGCGTCGCACGGACGAGGAGGCCGTCCAGCTCCTGGAGGACGCCCTCACCCAGCTTCGCGAGCGTCGGGGTCAGTGACCGCCGACTGAGCGAGAGGAGAAGCCGCCGTGGTGACCACGGCGGCTTCTTCCGTCTCAGCGGCAGCCGGCCGCCGCGTCGATGTAGTTCTGCGGGGGATACCCGTAGGCCCAGACCCCGTTCGCATCGTCGGTGAAGCCCATGCTGATCGCCCAGGCCGTCGCCCACTTCTCGATGCTGTCCTGGGTGGACGAGTCGTACATGCCCTCGCACTTGACGCTGATGGCATGGCCCACCTCATGGGCGACGAGCGCGCGGCTGCGTTCGGCGGGCCACTGCTCCGCCACCGAGTCCGACAGCTGGATGACCGCGCGCCCCGGATCGTCCCACCACCAGGTGGTGTACCCGCCCATGCTGCCGTTGTACCCGGCGCCGTTGACGAGCGGGGCCCAGTCGAATTCCAGCAGGACGCCGGGCGCGAGAGACCGCGCGAACGCCTCCACCTCGAGGCGGGCGTTCTGCAGCGGACCGGCCTTCTCCGCGAGCTCCGCGTTCTCCGCGGAGACGACCTCGGTGGCGGCCTGCTGCAGGGCGACATAGGCGGCCGCGGCCGCATCGTCGACCTCGGTGACGGCGAGAGCGTCGGATGCGGCTCCGCGCAGAGCGATCACGGCGGCATTGCGAGTGGACGGATGCGCGGTCTCGAAGGCGCCCGCGGCCTCGGCCGCGGCGGTGAGCACGGACACGCCGGTCGTCCGCACCGCGTCCACGCTCGCGGCGGCGGACGCGGAGGCGCTGTCCATCGACTCGGCGACGTCGCGCAGGATGCTCTGGTCCTCGGCGAGACGGCTCGTCGCGGCGAAGAGGTCCCAGAACCAGCCGGGTTTCGTCTCGTCGGCCGGGAGCCGCGTCGCGAGGACGTCCTCGGCCTCGCTGCCGGTGGTCTCGCCCTCCGCCACGGCGGAGTCCAGGGCCGCCCAGAGGTCGTCGGGGACGGCGAGGGCGGGCGCGCCGGTGTCGATGATGATGTGGCCGGCATCCGTCGCCGCGATCAGATCGGCGGTCCGCTGCCGGAGTTCCGTCTGCTGGGCGGTCACCGATCGGGTGGCGTCCTCGACCCCGCTGGCGGCCTCGTCGTATCCCTGGTTCGCGACGAGCTGCGTGATGCCGAGACCCGTCAACACCGCGACCGTGCCGACGGTGCCGGCGAGGACGCCCCTGAGCGATCGCCGGTCGCGCGGCGGCCGGGGCACGCTGGACGGCGAGGAGAGGACGGCCGGGAGGCGATGCCCACCCGGAGCCGGCACCATGGCGGTCGCGGCAACCGACGGCGGAGGGGCGGTCACGAGGCGCTCATCTCGGCAGGCCTTCCGGTCGGGAGCTGATCCTGTCAGCGTATTCGACCGAGGTGACGACGTGGAGGGGGTGACGGGAATCGAACCCGCGCAATCAGTTTGGAAGACTGAGACTCTACCATTGAGCTACACCCCCGGAACCGGAGTCCGGACTCCATCGATCATAGCGGACGGTCGGGCATGCTCCTGTCCGTTAGACTCGGTGGGGCTGAATCTGCGTGCGGATTCCCCGGGGCGTAGCTCAGCTTGGTAGAGCGCCCGCTTTGGGAGCGGGAGGTCGCAGGTTCAACTCCTGTCGCCCCGACTCGACCCCACGACCTTCCAGCCGCGTTCTGCGCGGAAACCACAAGGAGAACACACCAGCATGGCGAACAGCACCGTCGAGAAGCTGACCCCGACCCGGGTCAAGCTCACCATCACGGTCACCCCGGACGACCTCAAGCCCAGCATCGCGCACGCCTACGAGCACATCGCGCAGGACGTCCAGATCCCCGGCTTCCGCAAGGGCAAGGTGCCCGCTCCGATCATCGACCAGCGCATCGGCCGCGGCGCCGTCATCGAGCACGCCGTGAACGAGGGCCTGGACAAGTTCTTCCGCGAGGCGACCGCCGAGCACAAGCTCCGCATCGTCGGACGCCCGTCGGCCGAGATCACGCAGTGGCCGAACGAGAAGGACTTCTCGGGCGACCTGCTCGTCGACGTCGAGGTCGACGTGCGGCCGGAGATCGAGCTCCCCGACTACGCGGGCATCACCCTCGAGGTCGACGCCGTGGAGGCCGACGAGGCCGCCCTCGACGCCGAGCTGGAGAACATGCGCGCCCGCTTCGGCACCCTCATCCCCGTCGACCGCCCCGCGGCCAAGGGCGACTTCGTCGAGCTGGACCTCGTCGCCACCATCGACGGCGCCGAGATCGACCGCGCCGAGGGCGTCTCCTACGAGATCGGCTCCGGCGAGCTCCTCGAGGGCATCGACGACGCGGTCGAGTCGCTCACCGCCGGTGAGGACACCACCTTCCGCTCCGCCCTCGTCGGCGGCGACCACGCCGGCAAGGAGGCGGAGGTCTCCGTCACCGTCAAGGCCGTCAAGGAGCGCGAGCTTCCCGAGGCCGACGACGAGTTCGCGCAGATCGCGAGCGAGTTCGACACGATCGCCGAGCTGCGCGACAGCCTGCGCGAGCGCGTCGAGCAGCAGGGCGTCTTCACGCAGGGCTCCGCCGCCCGCGACAAGCTCGTCGAGACGCTGCTCGCGCAGATCGAGATCCCGGTCCCGCCGCAGCTCATCGAGGACGAGGTGCACAACCACCTCGAGGGCGAGGGTCGTCTCGAGGACGACGTGCACCGCGCCGAGGTGACCGAGGCCAGCGAGAAGCAGTTCCGCACGCAGGTGCTGCTCGACACGATCGCCGAGCAGGCCGACGTGCAGGTCTCGCAGGAGGAGCTCTCGCAGTACCTCATCCAGTCCGCCGCGCAGTACGGCATGGCGCCGCAGGAGTTCGTCGAGGCGCTGCAGTCCTCGAACCAACTCCCCGCGCTGGTCGGCGAGGTCGCCCGGAACAAGGCGCTCGCGATCGCCCTGGGCAAGGTCAAGGTCGTGGACACCAACGGCAAGGCCGTCGACCTCTCCGACTTCGTCGTGACCGACGACGAGGCCGAGTCCGAGGACGAGAAGCCCGCCGAGGCCGAGGAGAAGCCGGCCGCGAAGAAGAAGGCCCCCGCCAAGAAGGCGGCCGCCAAGAAGGATGCCGACGCGGACGAGAAGCCCGCTGCGGAGAAGAAGCCCGCTGCCAAGAAGCCGGCGGCGAAGAAGGCTCCGGCCAAGAAGGACGCCGACACCGCCGAGTGATCGGCACGGTCGAGTGAAGAGGGCGGGTGCTGCGGCATCCGCCCTCTTTCTCATCGAGGGAAGGACGACGGGATGACGAGCTGGGACGACCGCATCGAGCAGGTGTGGGCGGAGGCCTCCGGAGAGGAGGTCGGCGACGAGACGATCGCGCGCATCGACGCCCTCGCCGCCGAGCGGGGTGCGGACGACGCCAGGGCCGAGTTCGAGCGCGCCGGTGCCCGCGATTCCGCGGGACGCCCGGCGGAGGCCGTGGAGCTGTACCGTCGCGCCCTGGCGCTCGGCCTCGACGAGGAGCATCGCCCGCAGTGCGTGATCCAGCTCGCGAGCTCGCTGCGCAACCTCGGAGACTACGACGAGGCGCTGCGGGTGATCCGCGCCGAGGAGGAGATCGCGGCGGACGGGCCGTATCGGGACGCGGTCGCGGTGGTGCACGCCCTCATCCTCGCGAGTGCCGGCCGGCCCGCGCAGGGCCTGTCGGTGGCCATCCTCGCGCTCGTCCCGCACCTGCCGCGCTACCACCGGTCGATGACGGCGTACGCGCACGAGATCGCGGGCAGCGACACCTGATATGCCGACGGCGAACACGACCTAGGGGCTGTGCGCGCGCCGGTAGATTCGAATCACTGAAACACGGAAGCAGGAGCTGACATGGCTGAACCCCTCGTCGCGACAAGCGTCTTCGACAGGTTGCTGAAGGACCGCATCATCTGGCTCGGCTCGGAGGTGCGAGACGACAACGCCAACGAGATCTGCGCGAAGATCCTCCTTCTCGCCGCCGAAGACTCCGAGAAGGACATCTACCTCTACATCAACTCGCCCGGCGGCTCGATCACCGCGGGCATGGCGATCTACGACACGATGCAGTTCGTGCCGAACGACATCGTCACCGTCGGCATCGGCATGGCCGCGTCCATGGGCCAGCTGCTGCTGACGAGCGGCACCAAGGGCAAGCGCTACATCACGCCGAACGCCCGCGTGCTGCTGCACCAGCCGCACGGCGGCTTCGGCGGCACCGCGAGCGACATCCAGACCCAGGCGCAGCTCATCCTGTCGATGAAGAAGCGCCTCGCCGAGATCACCGCGTCGCAGACCGGCAAGCCCGTCGAGCAGATCAACGCCGATGGCGACCGCGACCGCTGGTTCACGGCGGAGGAGGCCCTCGAGTACGGCTTCGTCGACCACATCCGCGAGCACGCCAGCGACGTCACCGGCGGCGGCGGCACGGGCGTCGAGTAAGGATTCGAGAGGACACCATGTACACACCCACGTTCCAGTCCGCCGGAAACCTGCCCTCCAGCCGGTATGTGCTGCCGCAGTTCGAGGAGCGCACCGCCTACGGCTTCAAGCGCCAGGACCCGTACAACAAGCTGTTCGAAGACCGCGTGATCTTCCTCGGCGTGCAGGTCGACGACGCGTCGGCCGATGACGTCATGGCACAGCTCCTCGTCCTGGAGAGCCAGGACTCCGAGCGCGACATCACCATGTACATCAACTCGCCCGGTGGCTCGTTCACCGCGATGACGGCGATCTACGACACGATGCAGTACGTCGCGCCGCAGATCCAGACCGTCGTGCTCGGCCAGGCGGCCTCGGCCGCGTCCGTGCTGCTCGCGGCCGGTGCCCCCGGCAAGCGTCTCGCCCTGCCGAACGCGCGCGTGCTGATGCACCAGCCCGCGATGGGGGAGGCCGGCCACGGTCAGGCCTCCGACATCGAGATCCAGGCGGCGGAGATCCTCCGCATGCGCACCTGGCTCGAGGAGACCATGGCCCGTCACACCGGCAAGCCGGTCGAGCAGGTCAACCGCGACATCGATCGCGACAAGATCCTCTCGGCCAACGAGGCGCTGGAGTACGGCATCGTCGACCAGGTGCTCACCTCGCGCAAGCGCGCGTAGTCCGCACCCGCAGAGAAGGGCGCCCGTCGAATCGACGGGCGTCCTTCTCGCGTCTCCGGCGAATGCGCGCGGGGGGATGGTGGGACTGCGCATATGAGCAGACGGGTGCGCGAACGCTGAATCCGGCCTACCCTGGAGGAGGAAGGAGGACACCGTGGAAGAAGATCTGCTCATGGTCCGGGTCGCCGAGCTGTACTACGACGAGGACAAGACGCAGGACGAGATCGGTGGTCTCCTGAAGATCTCCCGCTGGAAGGTCGGGCGCCTCCTCACGCAGGCGCGTCAGCGGGGGATCGTCCGCATCGAGATCGTCCACCCGCGCGCCCGTCGGCTGGGCCTCGAACGCGAGCTCGTGGAGCGGTTCGGCTTGACCGACGCCGTGGTCGTCCCCTCGCCGGAGGGCGACGAGGGCACCCTGGAGCGCGTCGCTCAGGCGGCGGCCGACTTCCTGACCGCCCTCCGTCCGGTTCCGCGCACGCTCGGCGTGAGCTGGGGCAAGACCCTCCGCGCCGTGGCCGAGGCCCTCCCCGACGGCTGGGCGAACGGCGTCACCGTCGTGCAGCTCAACGGCGGTGTCAGCCTCAACCGGCGCTCGGGCGGGGCCGCTGGACTCGCGGTGACCATCGCCCAGCGCGCCTCCGGCCAGGTCTCCCTGCTGCCGAGCCCCGCGATCCTGGAGCACGTCGAGACGAAGCAGGCCATCGAAGGCGACCGCACCGTCGCGGCCGTGCTGGAGGAGGCGGCGGACGCCCAGGCGTTCCTGTTCACCGCCGGACCGTGCGATGCGACCTCCGCCCACGTCGAGAACGGCTATCTCACGGCTGCCGATGTGGAGGAGCTGGCGCGCCGCGGCGCCGTCGGCGACGTCCTCGGGCGCTACGTCGACGCCGAGGGCAACATCGTCGACCCGCAGCTGGACGCCCGCACGGTCGGCGTCTCGCTCGACCGCCTGCGCGGCGCCGCGCGGGCCATCTTCGTGACGGCGGGTCCCGCCAAGCACGACATCGCGCGCACGGTCGTGACCAGCGGCCTGTGCGGGGTCCTGGTGACCGATGAGACCACAGCACGAGCATTGTTGGAGGAACAGTGACGACGACAGAACTCAGCCGCAGGACGGCGGTGGACGTCCTCGGCGGTGAGCCGGACGACGCCACCCTCCGTCGTTTCCTGCACGGCCTCCCCGGCGTGGACGCCGTCGGGCTGGAGCAGCGCGCTGCCGGCCTCGGCACCCGCTCCATCAAGACCACGTCGAAGGCGTGGGCGCTGGACACGATCATCAAGCTGATAGACCTGACCACGCTGGAGGGCGCGGACACCCCTGGCAAGGTCCGTTCGCTCGTCGCCAAGGCGAAGAACCCGGATGCGGCGGATCCGTCCACGCCTCGGGTGGCGG
This sequence comes from Microbacterium sp. CFSPD4_SD4, assembly GCF_057364585.1. Classification (NCBI taxonomy): domain Bacteria; kingdom Bacillati; phylum Actinomycetota; class Actinomycetes; order Micrococcales; family Microbacteriaceae; genus Microbacterium; species Microbacterium sp. CFSPD4_SD4. Next base: position 644,738 of record NZ_JBNFOC010000001.1, on the reverse strand, counting down.
CCGTGTGCGTCTACGGCGACATGGTCGCCGGAGCGGTCGAGGCTCTCGGCAGCCTGCACGGCGACCCCGACGACGGCCTCATCTCGGTCGCCGCGGTGGCCACCGCCTTCCCGAGCGGCCGGTCCTCCCTCGCGATCAAGCTCGCCGACACCGCGGAAGCTGTCGCCGCGGGTGCGGATGAGATCGACATGGTCATCGACCGCGGTGCGTTCCTGTCCGGCCGCTACGGGCTGGTGTTCGATCAGATCGCTCAGGTCAAGGAGGCGTGCCGCCGTGAGGACGGCTCGTACGCCTCGCTCAAGGTGATCCTCGAGACCGGCGAGCTGAACACGTACGACAACATCAAGCGCGCCTCCTGGCTCGGCATCCTCGCCGGGGGCGACTTCATCAAGACCTCGACGGGCAAGGTGCAGCCGGCGGCGACGCTGCCGACCACGCTGCTCATGCTGGAGACGGTGCGCGACTGGTATCGCGGGACGGGGGAGCGCATCGGCGTGAAGCCCGCCGGCGGCATCCGCTCGTCGAAGGACGCGGTCAAGTACCTCGTCACCGTTGCCGAGACCGTGGGGGAGGAGTGGCTCCAGCCGCACCTGTTCCGCTTCGGCGCCTCGAGCCTGCTCAACGACGTGCTCCTGCAGCGCCAGAAGCTCACCACCGGCCACTACTCCGGCCCCGACTACGTCACGATCGACTAGGACACCCGACATGTCATTCCTGGAATACGCTCCGGCTCCGGAGTCCACGGCGGTGCTGAACCTCAAGGACAGCTACGGGCTGTTCATCGACGGCGAGTTCGTCGACGGCTCCGGCACCCCCTTCCGCACCATCTCCCCGGCGACGGAGAAGGAGATCGCCGAGATCGCCTCCGCCGACGACGCGGACATCGACCGCGCTGTCGCCGCGGCCCGTCGCGCCTACGACAAGGTCTGGTCGCGCATGAGCGGCCGCGACCGGGGCAAGTACCTGTTCCGCATCGCCCGCCTCGTGCAGGAGCGCGCCCGCGAGCTCGCCGTCGCCGAGAGCCTCGACAACGGCAAGCCCATCAAGGAGAGCCGCGACGTGGACGTGCCCCTCGTCGCGTCCTGGTTCTTCTACTACGCGGGCTGGGCCGACAAGCTCGACTACGCCGGGCTGGGTGCGAACCCGCGTGCTCTGGGCGTCGCCGGTCAGGTCATCCCATGGAACTTCCCGCTGCTGATGCTCGCGTGGAAGCTCGCGCCCGCGCTGGCGGCCGGGAACACGGTCGTGCTCAAGCCGGCCGAGACCACGCCGCTGACGGCACTGATCTTCGCCGAGATCCTGCAGCAGGCCGATCTCCCCGCCGGTGTCGTGAACATCGTCACCGGAGCCGGGGCGACCGGTGCCGCCCTGGTCCGGCACCCGGACGTCGACAAGGTCGCCTTCACCGGCTCGACGGGTGTGGGTCGCGACATCGCCCGCGCCGTGGCGGGGACGGACAAGAAGCTGACGCTGGAGCTGGGCGGCAAGGCCGCGAACATCGTGTTCGACGACGCGCCGATCGATCAGGCCGTCGAGGGCATCGTCAACGGCATCTTCTTCAACCAGGGCCACGTGTGCTGTGCGGGCAGCCGCCTGCTGGTGCAGGAGTCCATCCATGACGAGGTCGTCGACCGGCTGAAGAACCGGCTGTCGACGCTGCGTCTCGGTGACCCGCTCGACAAGAACACGGACATCGGCGCGATCAACTCCGCCGCGCAGCTCGCCCGTATCCGTGAGCTCAGCGACATCGGCGAGGCCGAGGGTGCCGAGCGCTGGACCGCCGACTGCGCGATCCCGGAGCAGGGCTTCTGGTTCGCTCCGACGATCTTCACCGGCGTCGAGGCCTCGCACCGCATCGCCCGCGACGAGGTCTTCGGGCCGGTGCTGTCGGTCCTCACCTTCCGGACGCCCGCTGAGGCGATCGCCAAGGCCAACAACACCCCGTACGGTCTCTCCGCCGGCATCTGGTCGGACAAGGGCTCGCGCATCCTCGCCGTCGCCGACCGGCTGCGCGCGGGCGTCGTGTGGGCGAACACGTTCAACCGTTTCGACCCGTCGAGCCCGTTCGGCGGCTACAAGGAGTCCGGGTACGGCCGCGAGGGCGGTCGCCAGGGCCTCACCGCCTATCTCAAGGGAGCCGCAGCATGAGCAAGCGACTGACCGTTCCGAAGACCTACAAGCTCGCGATCGGCGGGGCCTTCCCCCGGAGCGAGTCCGGACGCACGTACGAGGTCGTCTCCCGCAAGGGCGCCTTCCTCGCCAACGCCGCCAAGGCCTCCCGCAAGGACGCCCGCGATGCGGTCGTCGCCGCGCGCGCCGCCGTCAAGGGCTGGTCGGGGGCGACGGCCTACAACCGCGGCCAGGTGCTCTACCGGGTCGCCGAGGTCCTGGAAGGGCGTCGCGCGCAGTTCGTCGACGAGATCGTGGCGCAGGAGGGCATCTCGTCCTCGGCGGCCACGGCGCAGGTCGACGAGGCGATCGATCTCTGGGTCTGGTACGCCGGCTGGTGCGACAAGTACGCCCAGGTGGCGGGAAACGCGAACCCTGTCTCCGGTCCGTACTTCAACATCTCGGTGCCCGAGCCCACCGGTGTGGTCGCCATCGTGGCCCCGCAGGACTCGGCGCTGCTCGGCCTGGTGTCGGTGGTCGCCCCGGCCCTCGTCGCCGGGAACACCGTCGTCGTGGTCGCGAGCGAGCAGTACCCGCTCTCCGCGATCAGTCTCGCCGAGGTGCTCGCGACCAGTGACGTGCCAGGGGGCGTGGTGAACGTGCTCACCGGCTCGCCGGCGGAGATCGCGCCGTGGCTCGCCTCGCACCAGGATGTGAACGCCCTCGATCTCGCCGGCGCGGGCGCGCTGGAGTGGGTCGACATGCAGATCGCCGCGGCGGAGACGCTGAAGCGCGTGCTCGCCCCCGGCGACGTGGTGGCCTCGCCGGAGCGGATCGCCGCGTTCACCGAGGTCAAGACGGTCTGGCACACCAAGAGCATGGTCTGACGACACGTCAGGATGACCGAGGGCCCCGTCGCGCACCGCGCGGCGGGGCCCTCGTCGTGCGGGCAGCGTGCGGGTGACGCCGGTGCTGTGGTTTCATGGCGGCATGATGGCGATCTCCGGCGTCCGCGCCCGCCCCGGGCGAGTGACGCTCGTGCTGGCGGCGATCCTGCTTCTCGGCGGCTGCGCTGCGGCGCCGGCCGACGTCGCCGCCGGAGAGCCGACGCCGACCGTGACGCCCACCGCCGCCTGCCCGCAGGTGGACGGCGCCGAGCTTCCGCCGGAGTGCGCGCCGTACGACCCGGAACACGCGATGGAGCAGAACGACCGACATCGTGAGCGGATGGACATGTCGGCCGAGGCACGGGCGGCCGCCGAGCAGCCGGTGGCGGATCTCCGCGTGCGTCTCGAAGCGCTGCGCACGGAGAGCGCGATCTCCGTGATCGCCGTCCAGGACGCCTTGCGCGAGGCCGGCCTCGTCCATCACGTCGCCCGGGGAGATGCGCGCGCGGTGGCGTTCGGGGCCGACGGTCCGGAGGGCGGCTGCGTCTTCGGGGAACTGCGTCCCGACGAGGTCCGTGTCGAGGTCGGCGGATACATCATGGACGGCGGCTGCCTCCCCGCGGAATGACGCCGGAGACACCGTCGTCCGCCGGACCCGCCGAACGACTCGTCGCCAATGCGGCCCGGTGTCGTATGCAGCGGTTAGGCTCGAAGAACGATCCTGATCCCCCCGAGGAGGACGCGCATGGCCCGCATCGGTGAAAGCGCTGACCTGTTCAAGTGCTCTTTCTGCGGAAAGAGCCAGAAGCAGGTGCAGCAGCTCATCGCCGGACCCGGCGTGTACATCTGCGACGAGTGCGTCGAGCTCTGCAACGAGATCATCGAAGAGCGCATGGCGGAGTCGTCCGCCGAGGGTGTCGCCGAGTTCGAGCTGCCGAAGCCCCGCGAGATCTTCACGTTCCTCGAGGAGTACGTCGTCGGACAGGAGCCCGCGAAGCGTGCGCTGTCCGTCGCCGTCTACAACCACTACAAGCGCGTGCGCGCTCACGGCACCCTGCAGCCTGCTGAGCAGAAGGCCGAAGAGGTCGAGATCGCCAAGAGCAACATCCTGCTCATCGGACCCACGGGCTGCGGCAAGACCTACCTGGCGCAGACGCTCGCCAAGCGCCTCAACGTGCCGTTCGCCGTCGCCGACGCGACGGCACTGACCGAGGCGGGCTACGTCGGCGAAGACGTCGAGAACATCCTCCTCAAGCTCATCCAGGCCGCCGACTACGACGTGAAGCGCGCCGAGCAGGGCATCATCTACATCGACGAGGTCGACAAGATCGCCCGCAAGGCCGAGAACCCGTCGATCACCCGCGACGTGTCGGGCGAGGGCGTGCAGCAGGCGCTGCTGAAGATCATCGAGGGCACGGTCGCCTCGGTGCCGCCGCAGGGTGGTCGCAAGCACCCGCACCAGGAGTTCCTGCAGATCGACACCTCGAACGTGCTCTTCATCGTGGCCGGCGCCTTCGCCGGTCTGGAGGACATCGTCTCGGCGCGTGTCGGCAAGCACGGTGTCGGCTTCGGTGCTCCGCTGCACGACAAGGGCAAGGACCTCGACCTGTTCAGCGAGGTGCTCCCGGAAGACCTCCACAAGTTCGGTCTCATCCCGGAGTTCATCGGTCGTCTGCCCGTCGTGACGAACGTGTCACCGCTCGACCAGGCCGCCCTCATCGACATCCTCACCGGTCCGCGCAACGCCCTCGTCAAGCAGTACCAGCGCATGTTCGAGCTCGACGGCGTCCAGCTCGAGTTCGAGGAGGACGCGCTGCGATCGATCGCCGACCTCGCCGTCGAGCGCAAGACCGGTGCCCGCGGACTCCGTGCCATCCTCGAGGACGTGCTCGGTCCGGTGATGTTCGAGATCCCCTCTGCCGAGGACGTCGCGAAGGTGATCATCACCCGTGCCGCCGTCGACGAGGGCGCCCCGCCCACCATCGTGATGGAGCGCAAGCGCAAGAGCGCCTGAACGCCTGCTCAGGCCACGGGCATGAGCAGGTCCGTGCGGAGCTCGTCGGGATCGACACCGGGGTCCGAGACGTAAACCTCGATCCAGACGCCGCGCGGGTGCAGCCCCGCCTCCGCGGCGCGCGCGACCAGCCCGGCCCACCCGGCACCGAGACCGTCGTACGAACCGAAGACGCTGCTCGCGACGGCCTGCCCGGTCGGCAGGGTCGAGGGGATGATGGCTGCCCCGTCGCCCGTGGCGATCGGGTCGGAGGGTGGGGCCTGGACCGGGAAGCCGAGCTCCAGGTCGAACACGCCCATCGGATCGCCGTGGTAGATCGCGAGCGCCGGGCCGGCGGGAATCAGGGTGCCCGCAGCGAAGGCGGCACCGATCGCCGCGTATCCGGAGTCGAAGGCATCGCGGAGGTCGGCGATCCGGATGCCCTCGTGGCGGATGACGGCCAGGGGGACGGCGTCCAGCTCCAGGGTGTCTGCGGGGCCGAACGGAGCGTCGGGGAATGCGTCCATGCGCTCAGGGTCTCACGACTCAGGAATCGAGTCCACGGCGTTTCAGGAGCGGCTTGATCTCGGCGTCCCGACCGCGGAAGTCGCGGTAGGCGGCCAGCGGGTCCTTCGAGCCGCCGACGCCGAGCAGCCGGTCGCGGAAGCGGTCCCCATTGGCGCGGGTGAGGCCGCCGTTCTCCCGGAACCACTCCACGGTGTCGGCGTCGAGCACCTCGCTCCAGATGTACGAGTAGTACCCGGCGCTGTAGCCGCCGGAGAAGACGTGGGCGAAGTAGGTGGAGGAGTACCGGGTCGGGACGGCGGGGTCGTCGAGGCCGATGTCCGCCAGCGCGGCCGCCTCGAAGCCGGCGACATCGTCCACTGTGTCCTCGGCGGAGAGCCGGTGCCACGCCTGATCCAGCCACGCCGCGGCGAGGTATTCGCTGGTCGCGTGCCCCTGGTCGAAGGTCGCGGTCGCTCGCAGCCGCTCCACGATGGCGGGATCCAGCGGCTCACCGGTCTCGTGGTGCCGGGCGTAGTGGTCGAGGACCTCGGGCCAGAGGATCCACATCTCGTTCACCTGGCTGGGGAACTCGACGAAGTCGCGGAACACGTTGGTCCCGGCGAAGTGCGGGTAGGTCACCGTGGCGAACAGGCCGTGCAGAGCGTGCCCGAACTCGTGGAACAGCGTCGTCACCTCGTCGAGCGTCAGCAGCGTGGGCTCGCCGTCCCCGGGCTGCGGGACGTTGAGGTTGTTGACCACGACCGGGGCGCTGCCGCGCAGGCGGGACTGGCTGACGATCGCGTTCATCCAGGCGCCGCCGCGCTTGGAGTCGCGGGTGTAGAGGTCGAGCACGTAGAGCCCGAGCGGGGAGTCGTCGGCATTGCGCACCTCGAAGACGCGGGCCTGCGGGTGGTAGGCCGCGAGGTCGTGTCGTTCATGGAAGGTCACCCCGTACAGGCGGGTCGCCGCGAAGAACACGCCGTCCTGCAGCACGCGCTCCGCCTCGAACCAGGGGCGCAGGGCGGCGGTGTCGATGTCGTAGCGGGCGGTGCGCACGCGCTCGGTGTAGAACGCCCAGTCGTGGGCCTCCACGGGGAAAGGCTCCGGTTCGGTCTCGTCGACGATGGCCTGGAGCGCGTCCCGTTCGGCGCGGGCGTTGCGCGCGGAGGGCGCGGCCAGTCGTCGCAGCATCCGCTCGACGGCCTCGGGGGAGCCCGCCGTCTCGTCGGCGGTGACGTAGGCGGCGTGCGAGGCGTAGCCGAGGAGGCGCGCGCGCTCGGCGCGGAGGCGCACGATCTCGCGCAGCACCGGACGGTTGTCGTTGCCGTTGTCCCGCGAGCCCCGCGCGCGGGACGCCGCCATGATCCGGCGACGGGATTCCCGGACCGCGAGCCGGGCGAGCGCCGGATGGCCGGTGAACAGCGGCAGCGTGAGGAGGTAGCGGCCGTCGAGCCCGCGGTCGGCCGCGGCGCGTGCGGCGGCGGACAGCTCACCCGGGCTCAGGCCCTCCAGGTCGGCCGCGGCGTCGAAGACCACGGCGAGGTCGTTCGTATCGCTCAGCAGATTCCGCTCGAACGTGTTCGTGAGCACCGACAGCTTCTGGTTCAGAGCCGTGAGCTGCGCCTTCGCCTCGTCGTCGAGCGCGGCGCCGGCATGCGTCATCTCGCGGTGGTGGCGCTCCACGAGATACCGCTGCTCAGGATCGAGGTCGAGCGCCTCGCGCTGCTCGTACACGTGGGCCACGCGCGCGTAGAGGGCCGCATCCAGCGTGATCGCATCCTGATGGGCAGCCATGAGCGGCGCGAGCTCCTCGTCGATCGCCTGGATCTCCGGCGTGGCATCGGCGGAGCTCACCGTGTAGAACGCGTGCGCCACCCGGTCGAGGAGCGCGCCGGACCTCTCCAGTGCCTCGAGGGTGTTCTCGAACGTCGGCATCGACCGCACGCGGGTGATGTTCGCGACCTCGGCGAGCTGCTCCGCGAACCCGGCGCGGAAGGCGGGGAGGTAGTGCTCCGGACGGATGGCCCGATAGTCCGGGAGCCCGAAGGGGAGGGTCGACGGCTGCAGCAGCGGGTTCGTGGCGTCGCTCATCCTCCGAGCCTAGCCATCGCCGTCCCCGGAACGCTCCGCGCTCAGACGGGTCATCACCTCTCGCAGGGCGTCGACGACGACACGGACCGAGCGGCGGCGCAGGTTCTCCGGGCGCGCGAGGACGTCGATCATGCGGTGCGTGCTCACGCCTCGGAGCGGGATGCGCACGATGGCACGATCGTCCACGCTGCGCGAGGTGAACCGGGGGAGCATCCCCAGGACGCCGCCGGCTGCGACCACCGCCGACACCGCACCGTAGTCGTTGATGCGGTGCCGGACCTCGACCGGGCGGCGGGCGACGGCGGCGACGGCGCGGAGCACGTCGTCGGGGGAGTACCCCACACGGCTCGTCACCCACTGCTCGTCGGCGATCTCGTCCGGCGAGAGGGTGCGGCGACCGGCGAGAGGGTGCTCGGCGGAGACGGCGACGTCCAGAGGCTCGCGGACGAGACCCACGGCGCGGACACCCTCGGTCGGCCACGGCGCGGAGTGCTCCATCCGATGGGCGAGGACGAGGTCGTACCGCGCGGTGAGCCCGGGGAACTCGCTCTGCGCGACGTCCTCGTCCGTGAGACGCACGGTCGGGGCGTGCTCCTTGCCGGACAGCTCCCGCACGAGCGGGCCGAAGAGTGCCTGACCGACGCTGTGGAAGCCGCTGATGCTCACCTCTCCCGTCGCCGCGTCCTCGAAGTCGTCCAGGGCGTGGCGCGCCGCCGCCATCGCGTCGATGGCCTCGGCTCCGGCTGCTGCCAGGACCTCGCCGGCGGCGGTCAGCACGAGGGTACGGCCCTGGCGACGGGTGAGCGGGGCCGGGAAGGAGCGCTGCAGTGCGGCGAGCTGCTGCGAGACCGCGGAGGGGGTGACCCGCAGCGCCTCGGCGACGGCGGTCGCGCTTCCCAGCGCTCCGAGTTCGCGGAGGATCTGGAGCTGGTGGAGTTCCACGACGACAGTTTAGTTCCCTCTACAGGGCGGATGCAGAAGATGCCGATTGTTCTACAGCAACGGATGCGATGAGATCAGAGCATGAGAGCTCTGTTCAAGGAGGAACCCGGCGCCGGCCTCGCGCTCGTGGAGCGTCCCGACCCCGTCGCGGGTCCCGGCGAGGTCGTCATCCGTGTCCTCCGCACCGGCATCTGCGGAACCGATCTGCACATCCGGCGATGGGACGACTGGGCGGCCTCCGCGATCGCCGCGCCCCTCATCCCGGGACACGAGTTCTACGGGGAAGTCGTCGAGGTCGGGCCGCTCGTCCACGACATCGCGGTCGGCGACCGGGTGTCCGGCGAAGGACACATCGTCTGCGGCACCTGTCGGAACTGCCGCGCCGGACGGCGGCAGATGTGCATCCGCACGATCGGACTCGGGCTGCAGCGCGACGGCGCCTTCGCCGAGTACCTCTCGCTGCCGGCGACGAACGTGTGGGTCCACCACGCCGAGGTCACCCCGGAGCTCGGCGCGATCTTCGACCCGCTCGGCAACGCCGTGCACACCGCCCTCCGCTTCCCGCTCGTCGGTGAGGACGTGCTCGTCACCGGGTGCGGTCCGATCGGCCTGATGGCGATCGCCGTCGCCCGGCATGCGGGCGCCCGCTTCATCGTCGGGACCGACGTGAGCGCGCCGCGCCTGGAGATGGCGCGCGGGATGGGAGCCGACGAGGTCGTCGACGTCTCCCGCCAGGAGATCCGCGACGCGCAGCGGGCGCTCGGCATGCGCGAGGGCTTCGACATCGGCTTCGAGATGAGCGGCGCGGCGTCGGCGCTCCCGGCGATGATCGACAACATGAACCACGGCGGACGCATCGCCATGCTCGGGCTGCCGTCGACCGGGTTCGACATCGACTGGGGCAAGCTCGTCACGCACATGCTCACGATCACCGGGATCTACGGCCGGGAGATGTTCGAGACGTGGAACGCCATGGGCGCGATGCTCCAGACGAGTGCGACGTTGCGCGAAGCCATCGGCCGGGTGATCGCCGAGGTCGTACCGGCGCGCGACTGGGAGCGCGGATTCGCGGCGGCGGAGTCCGCCGGCACGGGCAAGATCATCCTCGACTGGACGGAGCTGTGATGTACGCGACCTTCAAGGACCATGTGGCGCAGGAGCTGGCGGGAATCGAGGAGGCGGGGCTCACCAAGCGCGAGCGCGGCATCCGCGGACCGCAGCGGGCGGAGATCACGGCCGACGGCGCCGAGGTGCTCAACTTCTGCGCCAACAACTACCTGGGGCTGGCCGACGACCCGCGAATCCTCGCTGCGGCCCGGACGGCCCTGGACGAGTGGGGGTACGGGCTCGCGAGCGTCCGCTTCATCTGCGGCACCCAGGAGCAGCACCTCGAACTGGAGCGTCGGCTCGCGGACTTCCTCGGCACCGATGACGCGATCCTCTACTCCTCCTGCTTCGACGCGAACGGCGGTGTCTTCGAGACGCTGTTCTCCGCCGAGGACGCGATCATCTCGGACGAGTTGAACCACGCGTCCATCATCGACGGGATCCGGCTGTCCAAGGCGCGCCGGCTCCGGTACCGCAATCGCGACATGGCGGATCTGGAGGAGCAGCTGCGGGCGGCCGCCGATGCCCGGTTCCGCGTGATCGTGACCGACGGTGTCTTCTCTATGGACGGCTACATCGCCCCGCTGGCCGAGATCTGCGACCTGGCGGAACGCTACGACGCGCTCGTCTTCGTGGACGATTCGCACGCGGTCGGCTTCGTCGGCGAGAACGGACGCGGGACGCCGGAGCTGTGCGGCGTCGCAGATCGCGTGGACATCTACACCGGCACGTTCGGCAAGGCGCTGGGCGGCGCCTCCGGCGGGTACGTCGCCTCGCACGCGGAGATCGTCGCGCTGCTGCGTCAGCGCTCCCGCCCGTACCTGTTCTCGAACACCCTCGCTCCGGCCATCGTGGCCGGCACGCTGACCGCGCTCGACCTGGTCGAGGGATCGGCCGACCTCCGGGCGCGGCTGCGCGACAACGCGGCCCTGTTCCGCGCCCGGATGGCGGAGGAGGGGTTCGACCTGCTTCCGGGGGAGCACCCGATCGTGCCCGTCATGTTCGGCGATGCCGGTCTCACAGCCCGAATTGCCACGGCGATGCAGGACCAGGGCGTGTACGTGACCGCGTTCAGCTTCCCGGTGGTGCCGCGGGGCAAGGCGCGCATCCGGGTGCAGCTCTCCGCCGCGCACACCCCCGACCAGGTGGAGCGGTGCGTGGCGGCCTTCGTCGCGGCCCGGGAGTCCGTGAGCTGATCGGATGCAAAGAAATGCTTGCAAAGAGTTGTTTGCAAGAGTATCTTTGCATTCATGACGAACGAGACGCAGGTACGGACGCTGGATGCGGGGGCGCTCAAGGCGCTCGCCCATCCGCTGCGGGTCAGGATCTTCGATCTGCTCGCCTCTCGCGGTCCTCAGACGGCCAGCTCTCTCGCGGCGCTCGTGGGGGAGACCTCGGGATCCACCAGCTACCACCTCCGCGCCCTCGCCGCCCACGACCTCATCCGCGAGGTGGAAGGCCGGGGCACGGCACGGGAGCGATGGTGGGAGCGTCCGAAGGGCCGGATCGACGTGCCGGGGCCGGACGAGCAGATGTCGCCGGCGAACCGCGCTGCGGCGCAGATCGTGACCTCGGAGTTCTTCCGACTCCGGCACGAGACGCTGATGCGGTACCTCAACCGCCCGGAGTCCGAGGTCCCCGAGGGCTGGCGCGACGTGGGCGTGACGATCACCACGCACCTGGACATGACCGCGGAGCAGGCGATGTCGCTGCGGGCCGAGCTGGAAGCGGTCGTGGAGAAGGCGATCGCGCAGTACCGCGGTCAGGAGGGGCCCGACGTGCGCCGCGTCTCCCTCCGTGCCGAGATCTTCGATCTGCCGACACCGGATGGTGCGGCCACGACCGAGACGATGGAGGCATCATGACCGCCGCGACCCTGCACCTCGTCCGTCCCACGCGGACGGAGCGCGGCCTGCTGCGCCTCGCCGACCGGGTCACCGCCATGATCGAGCACCGGATCGAGCGTCGCGCACAGCGGCGGACCCTCGCCCTCGAGCTCCTCCGCGAACAGCAGGCCCGCCGCCACGACCCGCACGCCGTGGATCATCTCCTCGCGCAGCTCGGAGCCCCGCGCCGCTGACCCGGGACCCCGGGTACGCGTCGAGACCCCCTCCTTCCCACGTGGAAGGAGGGGGTCTCGGCGATGAAGCGGGGTCTCGGGGATCAGAAGGGGCGGGCGATGACCTCGCCGGACGGGGTCTGGAGGACCTCCCAGCCGGCGTCGAGCTCGGCGATCGCGCGGCCCTCGAGCCAGGTGAGGGTCCAGTGGCCGGTGAGGCCCTGGGTCTCGACCTCGGCGATCGCGGGACGCAGCGCCTCGGGAACCGACGCGGGCGGCTGAGCACCCGTGGCCCACCGCGTGCCGAGCTGCATCAGGAGGCCTCGACCGGGGCGAGCTCGATCGCGGTGACCGCGAACTCCTCCGCCTCGGTGATCTCGAGCTCGGCGATGCGGCCGACCGCGCGGAGGTCGTCCGCTGCGGCGCGCAGGGCCTCGACCTTCGCGGCGGGAGCGGCGATGGCGGCACGGGAGACGGGGGTCTTCTGCGATGCCTTCGCCTCGGTCTTCGCGCGCCGGATGCCGATGAGCGCCTCGCTCGCGGCGGCCAGCACGGCCGGGTCGCCCTCGATGCCGAGCTTCTCGGGCCACGCAGCCGTATGCACGGAGCCCTCCTCGAACCAGGACCACGCCTCCTCCGTGGCGAAGGAGAGCACCGGGGCGAGCAGCCGGAGCAGCGTGGACAGCGCCAGACGCAGCGCGAGGGCGGCCGAGGCCTGGCCCACGTCGTTCTGGTTGTAGGCGCGCTCCTTCACGAGCTCCAGGTAGTCGTCGCAGAAGGTCCAGAAGAACGCCTCGGTCAGCTCCAGCGCCCGCGCCGCGTCATACCGGTCGAAGGCCGCGGTCGCCTCGGCCACCACGCCGTCGAGTGCCGTGAGCATCGAGGCGTCGAGCGCGTGCGTCACCTGAGCGCCCTCGGGCACGGGGAACGACAGCACGAACTTGGCGGCGTTGAGCACCTTGATCGCGAGACGCCGGCCGATCTTCACCTGGGTCGGGTTCTGCGGGTCGAAGGCCGCGTCCATGCCGAGGCGGCTCGACGCCGCCCAGTACCGCACCGCGTCCGAGCCGTGGGCGTCGAGCACGTCGGCCGGGGTGACCACGTTGCCCTTCGACTTCGACATCTTCTTGCGGTCGGGGTCGACGATGAAGCCCGAGATGGCGGCGTTCTTCCACGGGGCGCGGCCGTCTTCGAGCGTGGAGCGCAGCATGGTCGAGAAGAGCCAGGTGCGGATGATGTCCTGTCCCTGCGGGCGCAGGTCGAACGGAGCGGTGAGCTGCCACAGCTCCTCGTCGCGCTGCCAGCCGCCCGCGAGCTGCGGGGTCAGCGACGAGGTCGCCCACGTGTCGAGGATGTCGGCCTCGGCGTCGAACCCGCCCGGCACGCCGCGCTGGGCCTCGGTGTAGCCGGCCGGCACATCCGTGGTCGGGTCGATGGGCAGCGCGGCCGCATCCGGGGTGAGCACCCGGTCGTAGTCGCGCTCCCCGTTCTCGTCCAGCGCATACCAGAGCGGGATCGGCACGCCGAAGAACCGCTGCCGGGACACGAGCCAGTCGCCCGTGAGGCCGCCGACCCAGTTCTCGTAGCGGACCCGCATGAAGTCGGGGTGCCACGCCAGCTCGGTACCGTGCGCGAGGAGCTGATCGCGCAGCTCCCCGTCGCGGGCGCCGTTGCGGATGTACCACTGCCGGGTCGAGACGATCTCGAGCGGGCGGTCGCCCTTCTCGAAGAACTTCACGGCGTGCTGGAAGGGCTTGCCGACGGCGGTCATGTCGCCGGTCTCCTGCAGCTTCTCCACGATCGCCTTGCGGGCGCTGAAGACCGTCTTGCCCGCCACGTTCTCCGCGTACCAGGCGCGTGCGTCGGCGTCGGCCACGATCGACGGGGCCTCGGCGAGGAAGCGGCCGTCGAGACCGATCGTCGTCATGTTCGGCAGGGACTCGCCGGCGGCGGTGCGCAGCTCGCGCCACCAGATGATGTCGGTCACGTCGCCGAAGGTGCAGACCATGGCCGCGCCCGTGCCCTTGTCGGGCTGGGCGAGGTGGTGGCCGTGGATCTCGATCTCGGCGCCGAAGTAGGGCGTGCGGATCTTGGTGCCGATGAGGTGCTTGTGCGGTCCCTCGGGGTGGGTCACGATCGCGATGCACGCGGGGAGGAGCTCGGGGCGCGTGGTGTCGATCGCGATGGAGCCGGAGCCGTCCGCGAAGGGGAACTCGATCGTGTGGTACGCGGCCTGCTGGTCGCGGTCCTCGAGCTCGGCCTGCGCGATCGCGGAGCGGAAGTCGATGTCCCACAGCGTCGGCGCGAGGGCCTGGTATGCCTCGCCGCGCTCGATGTTGCGGAGGAAGGCGAGCTGGCTCTGCCGGATCGTGTCGTCGGAGATGGTGCGGTAGGTCTGCGTCCAGTCCACGCTCAGCCCGAGCTGACGGAACAGCGCCTCGAACTGCTTCTCGTCCTCGATCGTGAGGCGCTCGCACAGCTCGATGAAGTTGCGACGGCTGATCGGCTGCTGGTCCGCGGCCCGGCTCGACTTGTTGTCGCCGCCCTCGAACGGCGGGGTGAAGTCGGCGTCGTAGGGGAGCGAGGGGTCGCAGCGCACGCCGTAGTAGTTCTGCACGCGGCGCTCGGTGGGCAGGCCGTTGTCGTCCCAGCCCATCGGGTAGAACACGGTCTTGCCGCGCATGCGCTCGTACCGGGCCTTGACGTCGGTGTGCGTGTAGGAGAACACGTGACCGATGTGGAGGCTGCCCGAGGCGGTGGGCGGCGGGGTGTCGATCGAGTAGACGCCCTCACGACCGAGCTCGGCGGCGCGCAGACGGTCGAACAGGTATGTGCCCTGCTCCGCCCAGGCGGCGTCCCACTTCGCTTCGAGACCTTCGAGTGCGGGCTTGTCGGGAATGGCGGACATGGAGGTCTCCTCGAGCGATGTATGCGGCACTGTGTGAGCGTGCCTGAGTGTGGGTGGTGCCGCCCAGTCTACCGAGCGCACGGGCGGGGCGCTCGACCCGGCGGAGCCTCCGGCGCGGCGCTGCGGTCGGTCCCTCCGACGCTGGAAGGATCGGAGCATGACACCGCCGTCGTCCTCGTCCTCCCGTCCCCGTCTCGCCGACCTCGGTGTGCCGTCCGGAGCCTTCCCGCGCGGCGCGGAGAACGCGATCACCGACGTCCCCGGTGTGCGGGTGGGGCATGCCACGCTGCACGGCGACGGTCTGCACACGGGCGTGACGGCGATCGTCCCCGACGCCCTCACCGCCGAGCGTCGGAGCCTTCCCGCGAACCTCTCCGTGGGCAACGGCTACGGCAAGCTCGTCGGCGCCACACAGCTCCGGGAGCTCGGGGCGCTGGAGACGCCGATCCTGCTGACCTCGACGCTGTCCGTGTTCCGCGTCGCGGACGCGCTGCTCGGGCATCTGCTGGCGACGCCGGCGCACGCACGGACGACCACGCTGAACCCGGTGGTGGGCGAGACGAACGATGGGTTCCTCTCCGATATCCGACGGCGCGCGTGGGGCAGGAGCAGGTGGCGGCGGCCCTGGCCGCGGCGGCTCCGGGAGCGGTCGCGGAGGGAGGCGTGGGCGCCGGTGCCGGGACCGTCGCCCTCGGGTACAAGGGTGGCATCGGCACGGCATCGCGGCTGGTCGAGGTCGCGGGGCGCTCGCGCACCGTGGGGGCGCTCGTGCAGACCAACTTCAGCGGCACGCTGCGGATCGCGGGAGTCCCGCTGCCCGCGGAGGAGCTGCTCGCCGATGCTCCGGCACAGCCTGTGGGCAATTCCTGCATGATCGTCGTCGCGACGGACGCGCCCGTCGAGGGGCGGCAGCTGGGCCGTGTGGCCAACCGGGCCGTGTTCGCGATGCGCGGTGTCGGCGCCGACTATGCGCAGGGCAGCGGCGACTACGCGATCGCCTTCTCGGTGCACGACCAGGCGGACGGCGGTCCGGCGGCGGACGACGAGCTATCGCCGCTCTTCGCCGCGACGATGGACGCGGTCGAGGAGGCCCTGGTCAACTCGGTGCTCGCCGCGGAGACCACCGTGGGCCCCGAGGGGCGGACGGCGCACGCGGTGCCGATCGACCGGGTGCGGGAACGCCTGGCTCGCGCCGGGGTCGTCTGAGCCGCGGCGGTCTCAGTCGGCGAGCGCGGCGTGGATGCCCTCGCCGATGCGGCGCATGGCGGCCAGCACCGGTCCGCGTCCGTCGGCGCCCCGGTCCCAGCTCGCCAGGACGGCGTACGCGATCCGGCGGGTGGGGGACATGACGATCCCGGTGTCGGCGCGGACGCGGGAGATCGTGCCGGTCTTGTTCAGCAGCCACACGCCGCGATCGAAGCCCCAGTGCGCGAGCGGGTCGAGGTCGAAGGCCGACGCGACCATCGACAGGTCCATGCCCGCGCCCAGCCAGCGGCGCAGCGTGTCGGCCGAGGCGGGGGAGAGATCGGTCCCATCGGCCAGGCGCGACATGAAGAGCACGAGCTCCGCGGCGTTCGCGTGCGACAGCGTCTTCGGGGCACCGGGCGGGATCGGCCACCGCACGATGTCGTCGAGGGCCGAGGCGGTGTAGCCGAGCGCGCGCGTGTGCTCCTGCACGGTCGGGATGCCGATGACGCGGCCTAGCGTGTTGGTCGCGGCGTTGTCGCTCACGGCCCCGATGAGCGCGGCCACGTCGTACAGCGACAGCTCGGACGCCTGCAGCAGGTACCAGAGGCCGGAGTCCTCGATCGCCTCGACCGGCCGTCGGGTCACGCGCTCGTCGAGAGTCCGCGTGCCAGCGTCGACCTCGGCGAGGAGGCGGTGCAGGAGGAAGATCTTGCCGACGCTCGCCGTGTCCTGCACCGTCTCCGGGTCATGGCGCAGCAGCACCTCGCCGGAGTCGATGTCCTGGACGAGGATCGACCACACCGTGCCGTTCTCGTCGGGGAGCTCCACGTCGATCGCGCTCATGCGTCCTCCTCGTCTCGTGCGCGTCCGGTGACGTGCGCGCGGATGAGCTCGCCGACCGCGCGCATGCCGTCGAGCACGGGCGCGCGGAGATCGGCCGCGGAGTCCTTCCAGTTCGCCGCGACCGCATACGCGACGGCGGCCCTCGGGCCCCGCAGCAGCCCGACGTCGACGCGGGCGAAGCTCACGCTGCCGGTCTTGTGACGCAGCACCATGCCCTGATACTCGGCCTCGACGTGGGCGAGGGGGTCGAGGAGGAAGGCGTCGGCGGTCATCGACGTGTCGGTGTCGGCGGCGAGCCAGTCCAGCACCCGGGCGCTCACCGCGGGGGAGAACGCCTCGCCCGCCCCGAGTCGGCGCATCACGTCGGACAGCTCGGCCGCGGTGCCGAACGACGGCGTCCAGGGCAGGTCGGGGGTGCGCTCGTTGCGGATGTAGTCGTGCAGGGCGGTGTCGCGGTATCCGAGTGCCGGAGCGACGGCCCGCACCTCCTCCAGACCGCAGAGGTGGATCAGGGCGTTCGTGGCGAGGTTGTCGCTCACCGCCCCGACGAGGAGCGCCGCGTCGTGGACCGTGATGCGCTGATCGTGCATGCGGTACAGCAGCCCGGAGTCCTCGACGCGGTGCTCGTCCGGGATCTCGATCCGGTCGTCCTCGGCGAGCGCGCCCGCCTCCAGCCGTCGAGCGACCTCGAGGAGCAGGAAGATCTTGCCGATGCTCGCGGTCTCGCACTGCGTGTGCGGCTCGTGCTCGGCCAGGGTCTCCCCGGTGCCGGCGTCGACGAGCCGGATCGACCAGGTGACGCGGGGATCGAGGGGCGGAAGGGCGATCATGGCCGTCCCACCATGAGGCGGGGTTCGTCGCCGGTCGCGTCCAGCACCCCGTCGACACCGAGCGGGATGGTCAGGGCGTGCGGGTCGTGGCCGAAGCCCTGCTCCCACAGCACGGGGACCCCGGCGTCCTGGAACTCGTCCCGCATGAGCGCGTGGACGAGGTCGAGGTCGCCGCACTCGTGCCAGGAGCCGAGCACGATGCCCGTCGCCTGGGCGAGACGGCCCGCGCGCCGGAGCTGCGTGACGAAGCTGTCCAGGCGGTACGGCTCCTCGGTGATGTCCTCCAGGAACAGGATGCCGGGGGAGGGGACGTCCGCCTCCGGGGCGCCGAGTCCGGCGGCGAGCAGGCTGAGGTTGCCGCCCGTGAAGCGCCCTTCGGCGCGGCCCGGCGTCATGATCTCGGTCTTCGGGCCGATGAGCTCCCGCCCGCGCCAGGGTTCGAAGAGCCAGCGCTGCACGTCGTCGCGCACCTGCTCCGAATCGCGGAAGACGTTGTTCCCTGCCATCGGGCAGAAGAGCGTCGCGACTTCGAGGTGCGCGCGCCACGTCTCGTGCAGGGCGGTCACGTCGGACGAGCCCGTGAGGAGCTTCGGCCGCCCGTCCCGGCGCAGCGCCCCGCGGCGCATGTCGGCCCAGTCGATGCCGTCGAGGAGGCGCAGGGCACCGTAGCCGCCGCGAGCCGTGACGACGGCGTCCACGTCCGGATCGAGCCAGGCGTCGACGAGGTCGGCGCGGCGGAGGTCGTCCGGCCCCGCGAGGTACGACGCGCGCGGGTGGGGCGTGAGGACATGCTCACCCACCCGGACGTTCAGCCCCCAGGACTCGTAGTAGCCGACGGCGCGCTGCGTGTTCTCCTCGTTGCCGGGACCGGACGGCGAGACGATCGCCACCGTGTCGCCGGGCTGCAGGGGAGCCGTGTCGAGATACGGCGACACCGCCGCCTCCGTCAGGGTGCTCATGCCGTCTTCTCCTCGATGCGCGGCGCCGCGGACAGCAGGTGCCGGGTGTACTCGTGCTGCGGGTTCAGCAGCACCTCTTCGGTGGGTCCGTGCTCGACGATCTGTCCGTGGTACATCACCGCGACCGTGTGGGCGATGTTCCAGGCGAGACCGAGGTCGTGCGTGATGACGAGGGCGGAGAGCCCGAGGCGGCGGCGCAGCTCCAGCAGGAGTCCGAGGATCTCCCCGCGCACGGACGCGTCGAGCGAGGCGACGGGTTCGTCGGCGATGAGCAGCTGCGGCTGCACGGCGAGCGCACCGGCGATGACGACGCGCTGCCGCTGTCCGCCGCTGAGCTCCTGCGGGATGGCGCCGAAGTAGCGCTCCGGCGGGGTGAGCTCCGCATCCGCGAGGCTCTGTGCCACGCGTTCGCGCTCGTCGCCGGGGAAGCGCTGCACGCGCAGCCCCTCGGCGACGGACTCGTAGACGCTGTGCTTGGGGTTCAGGGCGGCCCACGGATCCTGGAGCACGAGCTGCACCTGCGAGCGGAACCGCGCGAGGTCGCGCCCTTTCGACGGGATCGGTGCGCCGTCGAAGAGGATCTGCGACCCGGGGTCGGCGGGCTGCAGGCCCATGAGCGCGCGGGCGAGGGTCGACTTGCCGGAGCCGGACTGGCCGACGAGCGCGACGATCTCGCCCTTGCGCACCGAGAGGTCGACGTCGCGGACCGCATGCACGGGGCGCCCGCCGGAGCGGTAGGTGACGTTGACTCCGCGCGCCTCCAGCAGCACCTCGTCGCCGTGGGTGATCTCCGGCACCTCGTCCGCATCGCGGCCGTGCCGCGTCACCGGGGCCATCCGCGAGGCGGGGTCGCCGATCGTGGGGAAGGCGTCGGCGAGCTGTCGCGTGTACGCCTCCTGCGGGGTCGTGCAGACCGCGTAGCTCTCGCCGACCTCGACGAGCTCGCCGTCGCGCATGATGGCGATCCGGTCGCACGCCGTGGCGAGCACCGAGAGGTCGTGGCTGATCATGAGCATCGAGATGCCGCGCTCCGCCACCAGACGCGAGATCATGTCGAGGATCTGCTTCTGCACGATCACGTCGAGTGCGGTGGTCGGCTCGTCCGCGATGATGACCTCGGGATCGCAGGCGAGGGCCATCGCGATCATCACGCGCTGCTTCTGGCCGCCGGAGAGCTCGTGCGGGTACGACTCGCTCTTCTGCTGCGGCAGGTCGACGATGTCGAGCAGCTCCCGGACCCGCTCCTTGCGTGCCTTCTCGCCCTTCCATCGGTCGGAGGCGTGCAGCTCCAGCGCCTCCAGGAGCTGCCAGCCCACCGTGCGGACCGGGTTGAGCGAGTGCATCGCGCCCTGGAACACGATGGACGTCTGCGCCCAGCGCACGGCGCGCAGCTGCCCGAAGGACAACGTGGCGACGTCCTGGTCGCCGAGCAGCACGCGGCCGCTGAGCCGGGCGTTGCGCGGCAGGAGCCGGAGGACGCTCATGGCGAGAGTGGACTTGCCGGAGCCGGACTCGCCGGCGATGCCGAGCGTCTGCCCGGCGGGGAGGGTGAGCGAGACGTTGCGCACGGCCGCCACCTCGTCCCGACCCGACCGCCCCGAGGTGCGGTACGTGATGGAGACGTCGTCGAAGATCAGGTCGGGCATCTCAGCGGCTCCTCAGCGTCGGGTTGGTGATGTTCTCGACGGCGCGGCCCATCAGGGTGAACGACAGCACGACGAGGACGATGGCGATGCCGGGCACGAGCACGTACCACCAGTAGCCGCTGGTCGCCGCGGAGACGTCCATCGCGTTCTTCAGGATCGAGCCCCACGACTGCAGCGTGGTGTCGCCGAGGCCGAGGAACGCCAGGGTGGATTCGGAGATGATCGCCGAGCCGACCGTGAGGGTCGTGTTGGCGAGCACGAGCGGGAGCACCCCGGGGAGGAGGTGCTTCATGATGATGTGCCAGTGCCCGGCGCCGAGGGCCCGGGAGCGCTCGATGTAGTCGCGCGATTCGACGGACAGGGTCTGCGCGCGGACGACGCGGGCGGTGCCGGCCCAGGAGGTCAGGCCGATCGCGATGATGATCGTCCAGACGCCGCGGCTCAGCACCGACGACAGCACGATCGCGAGGATCAGCGACGGCAGCACGAGGAAGAAGTCGATGATGCGCATCATCAGCCCGCCGAAGAAGCCGGTGAAGTGGCCGGCCGAGAGGCCGACGAGGGTGCCGATGATCATCGACATCGCGGTGGCGGCGAGGCCGACGAGCAGGGACACCCGGGCACCCCACACCATGCGGACCCAGATCTCGCGACCCTGATGGTCGGTGCCGAGGGGATGCTCCCAGGAGGGCGGGGCGAAGCGCTGCACGTCGACGAGCTTCGTGACGTCGAGCATGCTGGCGGGGGCGATCACGGGGGCGAAGATCGCGATGAGCGCCACGATCACGAGGAAGACGAGGCCCACCATGCCCGCCCGGTGCTGGGCGAACTGCCGGCAGAAGTCGACGAAGGCGGTGCCGCGGCGGTGCCACGCCAGGGCGCGGGGGGAACGGATGGTCGGGGATGCCGTGGTCATGCGCGCCTCACCCTCGGGTCGAGCTGCCGGTAGATGAGGTCCGCGATGAGGTTCATCGCGATGATGATCGTGGAGAACACCACGAAGGTGCCCTGCAGGAGCGGGAGGTCGGGGCCGGAGATGGCCTCGAAGGTGAGCTTCCCGAGCCCGGGCCAGGAGAACACCGTCTCCACCGTGACGGCCCCGGCGATGAGACCGCCGATGTGCATGAAGACGAGGGTGACGGTCGGCAGCAGGGCGTTGGGGACGGCGTGCCGACGGCGGACGAGGTCCTCCCGGAGGCCCTTGGCCCGCGCGGTGGTGAGGTAGTCGGCGCCCATCTCCTCGAGAAGCGAGCTGCGCATCACCATGAGGTACTGCGCGTACACGACCGCGACCATCGTGATCACCGGGAGCACCATGTGCGAGATCACGTCCAGGACCGCACCGACCGGATCGGTGGGCGGGTTGGGGGAGACCATGCCTCCGGTCGGGAACCAGTGCAGCGTGCCTCCGAAGACCATCAGGAGCAGCAGGGCCAGCCAGAAGGTCGGCACGGACCAGAACACGAGCGACGTGCCGGAGACGATGCGGTCGAAGGTGGAGCCGTGCTTCCAGGCCGCCTTCTGTCCGAGCCAGAGGCCGAGGGCGATCGCGATGATCGCCGCCGTGCCGGTGAGGAGGATCGTGTTCCAGAAGTACTGGCCGATGAGGTCGGACACCGACGTGCGGTAGACGTAGCTTGTGCCGAAGTTCAGGGTGAAGACGTTGCCGAGGTAGTCGACGAATGCTGCCACAGGGGCTTGTTCAGACCGAGCTGCTCGCGCAGCTGGTCGGCCTGCTCGGCGCTCATCCCGCGCTCGCGGGCGATCGAGGCCACCGGATCGCCCGGCAGGATCTTGAAGGCGAAGAATCCGAGGAGGATCACCATCGCCAGGCTGATGGCCGCGCCGCCGAGCTTGACCAGGAAGTAGCGGAGGGCGCCGACGCCCTTCGGCTGCTCCTCGGCCGCGGCGCTCGTCGCGATGGCGGAGGTGGACGGGGGTACCGCGTTGGACATGGGGGTCTCCTTACAGCGGACCGGGAGACGCCGCGGGGGCGGAGGCCCGCCACCCGCGGCGTCTCGCCGGACTCATTCGACGTCGGCGATGTTGCGGCGACGGATCAGGAAGAAGATGAGCCCTCCGATGATGACCACCCCCACGACGATGCCTCCGATGAGGAGTCCGGTGTTCGTGCCGGTGCCGCCGGCGGTCGCGCCCTCGACGGGCTCGACGGTGAGGTAGCCCCAGTAGCCGGCCTGGTTGGCGATGATGCCGCCGTCCTTCGGCTGCAGCGTGAAGCCCGTGAAGCGGTCGGAGCGGTAGGCCTCCAACGAGTTGGCGTACCAGGTGGCGACCTGCGCGGTGTCGGTGTAGTTCAGCGCGAGCATGTCGTGCACGATCTCCTGACGCTTCTCGGCGTCGATCTCGGAGCGCTGCGCGGCGTACATCTCGTCGAACTCCGGGTTGCAGTACCCGTCCTGCGTGGTGCCGCCGGTGCCGTCGGTCGCGGTCGGCAGGTTCATGCAGGTGTTGATGCCCAGCTGGTAGTCCGGGTCGGGGTTGACCGACCAGCCGCTGAAGTACAGGTCGTAGTCGCCGGAGGTGGCCTTCGCGCTGATCGTGTCGGAGTCGGTGGACTCGACCGTGATCTCGATGCCGATGTCCTTCATCCACGGGACGAAGAAGTCGGAGATGGACTGCTCGTTCGCGTCGTCCGCGTCCGTCAGCAGGCGCAGGCTCAGGCGCTGGCCGTCCTTCTCGCGGATGCCGTCGGCGCCGGGAACCCAGCCCGCCTCGTCGAGCTTCGCCTGCGCAGCCTCGGGGTCGAAGCCCACGATCACGTCGTCGTCGTCGGACAGGTGCCACTTCGGGAAGGACGCCGGGATGAAGCTCGTCGCGAGCGTGCCCTCGCCGTCCAGGACCTTGTCGAGGAGGGTGGCCGTGTCGGTGCCGAGACGGATGGCCTGGCGCACCTCGAGCTCCTTCAGCGCGGCGTTGCCGGTGCCGTAGGGCACGTTGTCGCGGGTCTGCTGACCGACGTTGATGCTGATCGAGTGGTAGCGGCGGCCCTCACCGGAGTGCGTGGTGATGCCGTCGACGCCCTCGAGTGCCGAGAACTGGGTGGGGGTGAGGCCGGTGACGAGGTCGACGTCGCCCGCCTTGAGCGCCTGCACCTGGGCGTCCGAGTTCGTGTAGTACACGTACTGGATCGCGTCGATCTTGGGGGCGCCGCGCCAGAAGTTCTCGTTCGCCTTCAGCACGATGGACTGGTTGGCCGAGTAGCTGTCGAGGACGAACGGGCCGGAGCCGACCACGTCGGCGTCGTTGGTGAAGGTCGTCGGGTCGTCGACCTCCTCCCAGATGTGCTTCGGGACGATCGGGATCTCCGAGCCGGGGTTCGGGGCCTGCGGGGTCTTCAGGGTGATCACGACGGTCTTGTCGTCCGGGCTCTCGACAGTGTCGAAGTTGGAGACGAGGTTGCCGTTGGCGGTACCGAGCGCGGGCACCGTCATCATCTGGTCGTACGTGTACTTCACATCGGCGGAGGTGATGGGCTCGCCGTCCGACCAGACGAGATCGTCCTGGAGGGTGAAGGTCCACGTCTGGCCGCCGTCGGTCGCCTCCCAGCTGTCGGCGAGGCCCTTCGTGGGGGAGCCGTCCTCGGCGTCGTTCTGCACGAGCGACTCGTAGACGTACCGGATGATGTTCGTCGGCGTCAGGTAGATCGAGATGAACGGGTTGAACGTGTCCACGAATCCGGAGGTGGCGATCCGGAGCGTCGTGTCGGAGGCCGGGGATTCGGTGGCGGCGCTGACGGACTGCGCCTGAGCGGCACCGACCGGAGCGGCGAGGAGGAGCGCGGAGGCGATCGCGGCGGCGGTCAGACTTCGCACGGTTCTGGAGCGGGGGGCAAGACGCATGGAAGGTCCCTTCGGGCGCCGCCCGGATCCACAGTGAAGCCGGGTCGGTGCTGACCATGCAAGCGGAAGACGGCCCCGTGGTCAAGACATTCGATGCGTATCGCGGAAGAAAAATCGCGCAGATCGGAAAGATCGCCGGCCGTCGAGCGGGTGTAACACGGCGGAAACACGCGGATGCCAGGATGCGCGCATCGGAACGAGGGGAGCGAAGGACGACTCCTCGACACGGACATCCGGAACGTATCTCGGGCCGGTTCGGGTCGGGCACGGGAACCGGAATCGTATCGTCACTCCGCCGGGACGGTGAGCACGGCACGCAGGAGCGCGATGCGTTCGTGCAGGGAGGAGCGCAGGAAGTGCTCGTCCAGCGCATGCGCACCGCCGCCCCGGGGGCCGAAGCCGTCGACGGTCGGCAGACCCTTTCCGCCGAGGAGGTTCGTGTCGCCGGCGCCGGCCGCGGGGCGGCCGTCGACCTGCTGGCCGAGCGCAGCACCGGCCGCGGCGATCCGGGCGAGGAGGTCGGTGTCCCCCGCCGAGGCCTGCCAGGCGGGCCGGGCGCTCAGCACGGCGACCTCGAGGCGGGCGCCGGGGCGCACCGGCGCCAGCTCCTGGAGGGCGGTGAGGACGCGCTGCTCGCTGTCCGGGTCTTGGAAGCGGAGGCCGATCTCGGCGGCCGCGTGCGCCGGCACCACGTTGGTCCTCGCGCCGCCGTCGATGACGCCGACGTTGCACAGCACCGGACTCGGAAGCTCCGGGTCCGCCACGATCGTGCGGACCAGGAGGAGCTGGTCGACGAGCTCGTCGATCGCGGAGACGCCATGCTCGGGGTCGAGGGCGGCGTGGGCCGCGCGGCCGGTGACGGCGATGCGCACCCGGGCGCTGCCGCGGCGGCCGACCTTGAGGGCGCCGTCGGGATGCGGGGACTCGAATCCGATGGCGCAGGCCGCGCCCCTGGCCCGTTCCGCGAGCCGGGGGCCCGAGACGGGGGAGCCGATCTCCTCGTCCGCGACGAGCACGATCCGCACGGCGCGCCGCTGTTCGAGCGGCGCGGACTGCAGGTGCCGCAGGGCCTCGAGCATCACCACGATGCCGGCCTTCATGTCGTAGGCACCGGGGCCGCGCACGACATCGCCGTCCTCGGCCCACGGCAGGTCGTCCGACAGCGTGCCCGCCGGCCAGACGGTGTCGGTGTGGCCGATGAGGAGAACTGGGTCTCCGGTGCCGGGGACGTCGATGACGAGATCCGTCCCGAGCTCGTGCGGGATCCGCTGGACGCTGCCGCCGACGCCGGCGAACCAGGCGGACAGCAGGTCGGCGATGCGGGCGCTCGCCTCCGTGTCACGGCTCGGCGTCTCGATCAGCACGAGTTCGCGCACGAGTGCGATGATGTCGTCGGAAGGATGGTCCCCGTCGCGCACTGCCGAGAGAGTCGTCACGGTTACGAACCGTATCTTGCCCCTTGATCACCCCGCAACCCGCCGATAGCATCGCTCTCAGCAGCAGGACTCTTCGATCTTAGGAAACGTATCGTGCCTCATTCTTCGGTGGCCGCCGGTGTCGCCCACGGCTGCCGCGAACTCACCCGGCACACCGAGTTCCGTGAGGCCGCCGCGCTGTACGCCCGCGTCTTCGCGTACACGGAGAACGAGTACGCCCTCAACGCCAACCTGCTCACCGCCCTCGCCCGCAACGGCGGTTCCGCGGTCGGCGCCTTCGCCGACGACGGGGAGCTGATCGGGTTCGCGTACGGGTTCGCCGGCTGTGACACCACCGGCGCGTCCTTCCACTACTCGCAGGCGGCCGCCGTCGATGCCGCGCACCAGGGACGCGGCGTCGGCCAGGCGCTCAAGCTCGCGCAGCGTGCCGTGGCCCTGCGCTGGGGGCAGCGGACGATGCGGTGGACGTTCGATCCGCTGCTCTCGCGCAACGCCCATTTCAACCTGAGCTCTCTCGGGGCCGTCGGCATCGCGTACGAGCGCGACTACTACGCCCGCCCCGACACCGACCGTCTGGTGGTCTCCTGGGACCTGGACGTCGCCGATCGTCCGACCCGTCGGTCGCTCCCCGTCCCTCCCGTGCTCGGGCCGGACGACTGGGGGCGGGCCGTGGCGGCGGACGGCGGCACCTGGATCGCGATCCCGACGCGACCCGGCGCCCTCGACGCCGAGGAGCGCGCGGTGCTGCGGCGGGATCTGGAGCGGACGATGACCGCGGCATTCCGCCGCGGAGACGTCCTCGTCGGGGCCACGCGCCTCGACGACGACACGGCGGTCTACCGCGCGACACCTCGGGAGGGCACGGCATGAACGACCACGACCAGGAGGATCGCGACCTCGTCTCTCCGCGGGACCGCTACGGCGAGCGCATCCGCACCAACCTCTCCGCCGAGAGCATCCAGGCGCGGATCATCGAGACGGAGCAGCGCACGCTCGCCCAGACCTTCGAGGAGCTCAGCCGCTCGGCACAGGTGCCGCAGGCCGCGGCGCTGCTGCTCGGCGCCCGGCGACGGTACGTCGCCGGCGAGGGCAAGGCGGCGGCGTACGCGCAGCTCCTCAACGCGGATCTCTCGGCGACGCTGTCGAACGTCTTCCTCGTCGACGGGCACGCGCTGCAGCCGCTCACCGTGCTCACCGACGTCCGGGCCAGCGACGTGCTCATCGCGTTCTCCCTGCGGCGCTACCGGGAGGAGACCGTGCGGCTCGGGCGGCTCTTCCACGAGGCGGGCGGTCAGCTCGTCGTGATCACCGACAGCGAGGACGCCCCGCTCGCATCCATCGCGACCTCGCTCATCCGGGTGCGCACGGGATCGGCGTCGTACGCCGACTCGCCGACCCCGGTCGCGGCGGTGTGCCACCTGCTGAGCGCGCTCACCACGGCGAGCGCGAAGGGAGCGCGGCGGCGGCTCGCCGAACGCGACCGGCTGGTGGCGCGCCTGGGTCTCTACGGGCCCGAGACCGCGCGGGCCCGCCCGGAGGAGGACGCGTGAGGGTCGTCCGCGTCCGGCTCTTCGCCCTGCGCCAGCCGCTGCGTCACAGCTTCGAGACGAGCTCGCACCGCAAGTCCGGCATCGAGCACGTGCTCGTCGAGGTCACCGATGCCGACGGCCGGACGGGGTGGGGGGAGATCGCGTCGCCGTCCGATCCGTTCTACGGAGCGGAGACCACGGTCACCGCGTGGGAGATCGCGACCCGCTACCTGGTGCCCGCGCTGCTCCGTGCCGAGGGGGAGGACCCGGCGGAGCTGGAGGCGTCATGGGCGCGGGTCCGCGGGCACGAGTTCGCGAAGGCCGGGTTCTCCGGCGCGGTGTGGGACCTGGCCTCCCGGAGGCGGGGGATCGCGCTCGCCGCGGCCCTCGGCGGGACGCGCGACGAGGTCGTCGCGGGGGTGTCGTTGGGCATCGAGCCGTCGATCGACGAGCTGCTCGCGCAGGTGGAGCTGCAGCGCGCCGCCGGCTATCCCCGCGTCAAGCTCAAGATCGCTCCGGGCTGGGATGTGGAGCCGGTGCGTGCGGTGCGCGGCGCCTACCCCGACCTGGATCTCCACGTGGACGCGAACGGCGCCTACGCCGATGACGAGCGGGCGGCCGCGGTGTTCGCACGCCTGGATCGCGAGGCGCTGACCATGATCGAGCAGCCCTTCGCGCCGCGGGATCTCGTGGCCCACGCCGATCTGCAGGCGCGGCTCGACACGGACGTGTGCCTGGACGAGTCGGTCGTCGACCTCGGCGACCTGCGGACCATGATCCGGCTGGGGGCGGGGCGGGTCCTCAACATCAAGGTGTCGCGGATGGGCGGGCTCACCGTCGCCCGCGCGGCGCACGACGTGGCGCGGGACGCGGGCATCCCCGTGTGGTGCGGCGGGATGCACGAGTTCGGCGTCGGGCGGGCTGCGAACGTCGCGCTGTCCTCGCTCCCCGGTTTCCTGCTGCCGTCGGATGTGTCGGGATCGGACAAGTACTACGAGTCGGACATCATCGCGCCTCCGGTGACCGCCGTCGCCGGTCGCGTCACGGTCCCCACCGGACCGGGGATCGGACACGAGGTGCTCGCCGAGCGCATCGCCCGTGACGCGTCCCGCGTCTTCGACTCCTCCGCGGCCGAGGCCCCTGAGGCCGTCCTGACCGCGGGCTGACCGGCCCCCGAACCCTGCGAGAGCGGAATCCCATGCGCGCACTGCTGCTGTACCGGCTCGATCTCGCCGCCGAGGCGGCGGAGGACGGGATCCATGCCGTCGATCCGCGGGAGCCGATCATCCGGGCGACGGACCTCGGCGTCACCCGCGGCGACGGCGTCTTCGAGACCGCCGTGGTGCGCGGAGGAAGGCCGCAGGCCCTGGAGGCGCATCTCGTGCGGATGGAGCGTTCGGCGCAGCTCCTGGGGTTGCCCGCGCCAGGCCGCGAGCGGTGGGCGCGGGCGGTGCGCCGCGCGGCCGCCGAGGTCTCCCGCCCCGGAGTGCTCCGCGACGGGGAGATCGCCTCGATCAAGTTCGCGATGACCCGCGGGGACGAGATCGACCCGGCCGGACCGACGGGGTGGGTGCTCGGCTTCGCGGGAGAGGACCCGGAGGCCGTCCGCGCGCAGGGCGTCTCCGCGGTGGTGCTCGACCGCGGGTACCGGCACGACGTCATGGAGACGGCGCCCTGGCTGCTGCAGGGAGCGAAGTCCCTCGCCTACGCGGTGAACCAGGCGGCCCTGCGGGAGGCGCGGATCCGGGGCGCGGACGACGTCGTCTTCGTCAGCACCGACGGGTTCGTCCTCGAAGGGCCGCGGTCGACGCTGATCGCGCGGCTCGACGGGGCGCTGGTCACGCCACCGCCCGAGTACGGGGTGCTCCCGGGGACGACCCAGGCCGACGTCTTCGCGGGACTCGCCGAGGTGCCCTCCCGCGTCGGTCCGATGGTGCGGGACGATCTGGAGCGGGCGGACGCCCTCTGGCTCTGCTCCAGCACCCGCGGTGCGGTGCCCGTGCGGGAGCTGGACGGCGTCGCGCGCGCCGTGGACCCGGTGCTCACCGCGCGGATGAACGCGGTGCTGGATGGACGAGAGGACTGAGATGGTCGACGCGGACCTGCCGATCGATCGGGTGATCGACGGCCACAACGATCTCGCCTGGGCGAGCAGGACGCTGCTCGGCTACCGGGTCGCGGAGCTCTCCGGACCGGTGGCGGCCACGCAGACCGATCTGCCGCGACTGACCGCGGGCGGGGTCGCCGGCCAGTTCTGGTCGGTCTGGGTCGATCCCGTGCTGGAGGGGGCGGAGCAGGTGGTGGCCACGCTCGAGCAGATCGACTTCGTGCACCGCCTCGTCGACGCCCACCCGCAGCGCTTCGCGATCGCTCGGACGGCGGCCGACGTGCGTGCGGCGATGGCGGAGGGGAGGATCGCCTCGCTCATCGGCATCGAGGGCGGCGACCAGCTCGGCGGATCGCTGGCCGTGCTGCGGCAGTTCGCGCGTCTCGGCGCGCGGTATCTCACCCTCACCTGGTCGCGGACGATCGCCTGGGCGGATTCGGCGACCGACGAGGCGCGCCACGGCGGTATGACGGACTTCGGACGCGAGGTGGTGCGTGAGATGAACCGCATCGGTGTGCTCGTCGACCTCTCGCACGTCGCTCCGACGACCATGCGGCATGCCCTGGAGATCACGACCCGCCCGGTGATGGTCAGCCACTCCGGCGCCTTCGCCCTGTGCGACCATCCTCGCAACGTGCCGGACGACGTGCTCGCCGCGATCGGCGCGCAGGGCGGCGTCGTGATGGTGCCGTTCGTCCCCACGTTCGTCTCGCAGGCCCGTCGCGACTGGTGGGAGGCGGGGGGAGAGGGAGAGGCCCCCCGCGTCGGCGTCGCGGACGTCGCCGATCACCTGGATCACGTGCGTCGCGTGGCCGGCGCGCATGCGGTCGGGATCGGTGCCGACTACGACGGGTCCGATGCGATGCCGGACGGTCTCGGCGACGTCTCGGGGTACCCGGCGCTGTTCGCCGAGCTGCGGCATCGCGGCTGGTCGGAGGACGACCTCCGGGCGGCGGCGCACGAGAACGTCCTCCGCGTGCTGGAGGCGTCGGACCCCGACCACGAGGCCTTCCTCGCGGGCGGCGCAGGAGAGCCGGCCGCGGCCGCGCTCGTGCCGGCGGTCGACACGACGATCCGGGAGGGGGCGCTGTGACCCCGCGCGTCCTCGTGATCGTGAACTCCGCGAGCTCCGGCCCGCGCCGCCTCGGCACCTGGCTGCGGGAGAAGGCGATCGACGTCGACGAGGTCGTGGGAGCCGAGCAGCCGCTGCCCGCCTCCCTGGACGGCTACGCCGGACTCGTCATGCTGGGCGGCGGGCTCATGCCGGACGACGATGACCGCGCGCCGTGGCTCGCGGCAGAGCGGGCGCTCGCCGCGGAGGCCATCGACCGCGACCTCCCCACCCTCGGCATCTGCCTGGGCGGTCAGCTGCTCGCCCACGTGGCCGGCGGCGAGGTCGCCGAGAAGACCGGACCCATCGAACGCGGCGCGACCCCCATCCGCCCCACCGCCGCAGGACGTGCCGACGCCCTGTTCGCGGCCCTCGGCGATGAGGCTCCGATGATCGAGAACCATCAGGACATGATCACGCGGCTGCCAACCGCGGCGGTGCTGCTGGCGACGAGCGCCGACGTCGAGAACCAGGCCTTCCGGCTGGGGGCGCGGGTGCGCGGAGTGCAGTTCCATCCCGAGGCCTCCGCGGCCGACCTCGCCCGTTGGGACGACGCGGCACTGCGGGGAGAGGGACGCTCGCTTCCCGCCCTCATCGCCGCCGCCGAGCGCGTGCACGACCACAACACCGCGGCCAGCCGCGCGCTCATCGAGGCCTTCGCCGACGAGGTGCGCGCCGGGGTCCCCGTATGACCGGGCAGGATGCGGATCTCCTCGTCACCGCCGAGTCCGCCGCGGAGGCACTCCGCCACGGCCTGGACGAGCGCGCGCGTCGTGCCGCCCCGGCCGCCATCGCCGCCGTGGCCGAACGGGGAAGCGTCCGCGCAGTGCTCACCCACGGCCATCCCCGCGCCGATGAGGCCCCGACGACGCGGGACACCGTCTTCCGCATCGCCTCGATGTCCAAGAGCTTCCTGGCCGCCACCGTGCTCTCCCTTCGAGACCGCGGGCTGCTCGACCTCCACGCGCCGATCCGCACCTATCTGCCGGAGGTCCGGCTACGGCATCGGGGTGCGGACGTCGAGGTCACCGGCGACCTGCTGCTCTCCAACCGGTCCGGTCTGGGGGAGGACAACGCCTGGGTGGACCGGCATCTCGGCGCCTCCCGTGCGGAGATCGCCGCCCTGTTCGCCGGTGGGGTGCACCTCGCGGCCGCGCCGGGAACCGTCTACCAGTACTCCAACCTCGGCCAGTCGCTGCTCGGCCGCGTCGTGGAAGCGGTGACGGACCGGGACGTGGAGGACGTGATCCGGGAGACCCTGCTCGAGCCCCTCGGGCTGCGCCGGACGGCGCACGTGTCGGACGGCTACGCGCCGGAGACGCTGGCCGGCGGGTTCCGGACGTTCGACGACGGCACCACGTTCCGCCCCGAGCCGTTCGTGGGGTCCGGCGCGCTCGGCTGCATCGGCAGCATGTTCAGCACCGTCGACGACATCGCGAGATGGATGTGGTTCCTCGGCTCGGCCTTCACCGACGACCCGCTGGCGCCCGCCGTGCTGGCTCCGGCGTCGCGACGGGAGCTGCAGCAGGCCCGCACCCCCATCCCGGTGCCGTCGGCGATGTTCGACGGGCGCGATCTCGCGGGGGCCGGCTACGGCTACGGCCTCGTCGTCGAGGACGACCGGCGGTTCGGGCGGATCGTGCAGCACTCCGGCGGTCTTCCCGGATTCTCGGCGCACATGCGCTGGCACGCGGCCAGCGGCATCGGCGTCGTCGCCTTCGGGAACTCCGACGAGTTCGGCGCCCGGCGGATCGCAGGCGCCGCGCTCCAGCAGCTGCTCGAACGGACGGACGCCCCCTCCGCGGTCCTGCACCCGTGGGCGGAGACGGTCGCCGCCGCGCAGGCTCTCGACGCCGCGATCCGCTCGGGACGGCCCGCCGCCACGTACCCGTTCCTCGCCGACCATGTGCTCGATGACATCCCGGCCGACGTCCGCGATGCCCGGCTGGAGGCACAGGTCCAGGAGATCGGCGGAATCCGCGAGGACCAGGACCCGTTCCCCGACCGTGTGGTGGCCGCGGCGACCGAGGCCGAGCTGCGCTGGCGGATCGTGGGGAACCGCGGCGACCTCCTCGTCGACATGCGGCTGGTCGGGCTTCCGGAGCCTCGGGTACAGGGGCTGGGCGCGGCGGTGGTCGCGCCGGGACAGACGCGTGTCGAGGGGGAAGGGGCCGGGGCCGCAGAGCGACACCGGATCATCCTGCCGTCGCCCTGATCCCGGGTCGGACACAGATCGACCGGGTCCAAAAAACCGCCCTAGGATGGAGACATCCCGACCCGTCCGTTCTGAGGAATCCCCATGCCCGCCACCCCTGTGCGTCGCCTCCTTCCCCTCGCTGCGCTCGCCGCCGCCACCGCCCTGGTGCTGACCGCGTGCGCGGGCCCGTCCACGGACAGCGACGGCGGTGAGCTCGTGTGGTCGATCGAGGGCGCGAACCTGTCCGCGGGGCACATGGACCCGCAGGTGAGCCAGCTCGACGTCTCCGGCATGGTGCAGCGCGCGGTGCTCGACTCCCTGGTGTTCCAGGAGGACGACGGCACGTTCAGCCCGTGGCTCGCGAAGAGCTGGGACGTCTCGCCGGACAGCACGGAGTACACCTTCACGCTGCGCGACGACGTGACCTTCACCGACGGCGAGCCGTTCGACGCGGAGGCCGTGAAAGCGAACTTCGACCGGATCGTCAACCCGGAGACCGCCTCGGCCCAGGCGGCGAGCATGCTCGGTGCGGACTTCTACGCCGGCACCGAGGTCGTCGACGACCACACGGTGAAGGTCTCGTTCACGCAGCCGTATGCGCCGTTCCTGCAGGCGGCCAGCACCCCGCAGCTCGGCTTCTACTCGCCGGCCGTGCTCGCCGAGTCGGCCGACAAGCTCAAGGCGGGCGGCCCCGACGTCACGGTCGGCACCGGACCCTTCGTGCTCACCGAGTACACCGCCGACCAGGAGATCGTCTACACGCGCAACGACGACTACGCCTGGGGTCCGCACGAGACGAAGGCGCCGGCGTTCGAGACGCTGCGCGTGCAGATCCAGCCGGAGGCGTCGGTGCGTACCGGAGTGATCGAGAGCGGCGAAGCCGACCTCGCCAGCAACATCCCGCCGAACCAGGTCGCCGGTCTGGACGACGCCGGCGTCACGGTCGACTCGGTGGAGTACCCCGGACTGCCCTACTCGCTCTACCTGAACGAGAAGTACGGCGTCTTCGCCGACGAGAAGGTGCGGCAGGCGTTCGCCCGCGGCATCGACGTCGACGCGGCGGTCGAGGAGATCTACTTCGGGCAGTTCCCGCGGGCGTGGAGCGTCCTCGGCAGCACGACCCCGGGCTATGACGCGTCGCTGGAGGACTCCTGGCCGTTCGATCAGGACGCCGCGAACGCCCTGCTCGACGAGGCCGGCTGGACGGAGCGCGACGCGGACGGCATCCGCATGAAGGACGGCGAGCGCCTGTCCGTGCGATGGATCGCCTGGACCCCGGTCCCCGACGACCGCGCGGCGCTGGCCAACGCGATCCAGTCGGATCTCAAGGCCATCGGCTTCGAGGTGCAGCGCGAGGAGCTGGAGCCCGGTGCGTACAACGCCCAGTACGAGCCGAAGACGTTCGACCTCACCGACTGGGGCTTCTCCGGCGTGGACGCCGACTTCCTCCGTGCGCACCTGCACACCGACGGCTTCCAGAACGCCTCGCAGGTGAGCGACCCGGAGATCGACGCGCTCCTGGAAGAGGCCGTCGCGTCGAGCGACCAGGACGCCCGCAACGAGCTCTACACGCAGCTGCAGGAGTGGAACGCGGAGTACACGGCCATCGTCCCGCTCTACAGCCCCTCGGCGATCACAGCGGTCGGCGAGCGCGTGCAGGGTCTGGACTACGACCTCTACGGGCGGCCGCTCTTCTACGATGTGAGCCTCGGCTGACATCCGGCGGCCGTCGTTTCGAGGGAGCGGGCGGAGTGATCGAACCGTGACGGCGGTGCTCGGCCGCGCCCTCGGGCTCGTCGCCTCGGTGGTCATCGTGCTGTGGGGCGCCGCGACGGTCGCGTTCCTGGCCTTCCGGGTGATCCCCGGCGACCCGGTCTCGGTGATGCTGGGGCCGCAGGCGCAGGTGAGCGAGGCGGTCAAGGACGGCATCCGCGCCGATCTCGGGCTCGACCGCCCGCCGCTGGAGCAGTACGTCGGCTTCATCGGGCAGCTCGCCCGGGGTGACCTCGGCGAGTCGTACCAGCTGCGGCTGCCGGTGACCGAGGTCATCGGACGGCAGCTGGGTGCGACGGTGCAGCTCTCGGCCCTGGCGCTGGGGATCGCCGTCGTCCTCGCCCTCGCGGTCGCGGTCTTCGTGCGGGGCCGCGTCGGGCGCACCGTCGCCGCCGGCGTCGAGCTCGTGGTGCTCTCCTCGCCGGTGTTCTGGATCGGGCTGCTGCTGCTCAGCGTCTTCGCGTTCGGTCTCGGCTGGTTCCCCGTCTCGGGCACCCGCAATCCGGCGACCATCGTCCTCCCGGCGATCACGCTCGCCCTCCCGGTGGCCGCACTGCTCAGCCAGGTGCTGCGTGATGGGCTGATGCAGGCGGAACGGATGCCCTTCGCGGAGACGGTGCGTGCGCGGGGTGCCGGACCCACCTGGTTCACGCTGCGGCACGGGGTGCGCCACGGCGCCGCGTCGGCGGTCACCCTCGCGGCCTATCTCACCGGCTCAGTCCTCGGGGGTGCGGTTCTCGTCGAGACCGTGTTCGCCCGGCCCGGCCTGGGGCGGGTCACCCTCGCCGCCATCAACGACCGCGATCTCCCCGTCCTCACCGGCATCATCCTGCTGAGCGCTCTCGTCTTCGTCGTCATCAACGTGGCGGTGGAGCTCGTGCATCCGCTCATCGACCCCCGCGTCGCCGCCTCCTCGCGACCCGGAGTCGTCCGATGAGTCGGGGGCAGCGCATTCTTCTGGGCTCCGCCGTGCTCGTGCTGGCGGTGGTCGCCCTCGCCGCCCTGTGGCCGGGGCTGCTCGCCACGCACGATCCGCTGCAGACCGAGGTCCGGGCCGCTCTGCTGCCGCCGAGTGCCGAGCACCTTTTCGGCACCGATCAGAGCGGCCGCGACGTGTACTCCCGCGTGGTGTTCGGCGCGGGGCGCTCGGTGGGGATCGGGCTTCTCGCCACCGCCATCGCCCTCGCCGCCGGCCTGCTCGTGGGGGCGCTCGCCGGCATGTCGCCTCGGGGTGTGGACGTGACGCTCATGCGCATCAACGACGTGCTCATGGCGTTCCCGGAGTTCCTGGTGGCGCTCGTCGTGGTGGCCGTGCTGGGTCCGGGACCGGTGAACATCGCCATCGCGGTGACGCTGGCCGCCGCACCCGTGTACGTGCGCCTCGCCCGCGTGCAGACCAGGACGCTGCGCGTGGCCGAGCATGTCGAGGCCGCCCGGATCCTCGGCGTGCCGCCGCTGCGGGCGTTCCGCCGCCACGTCGTGCCCGGTGTGCTGGGTGCGCTGAGCGTGCTGGCGACCATCGGCATCGGGTCGAGCATCCTCGCCGCCGCCGGACTGAGCTTTCTGGGTCTCGGGCCGTCCGAGCCGACCCCGGAATGGGGCCTCATGCTCGCCGGCGGGCGCAATGTGCTCGGACAGGCCTGGTGGGTGTCGGTCTTCCCCGGACTCGCGATCACGCTGACGGTGGTGTGCGCGACGGTGGTCGGACGCATCCTCCGAGCGCGGGCGGACGGGAGGGACGCATGAGTGCGGCGCTGGAGGTCGAGGGGCTGCGGATCGCCTTCGCGGGGACTCCCGTCGTGGAGGACGTCTCGTTCACGGTGGACGCCGGCGAGTGCGTGGCGATCGTCGGGGAGTCGGGGGCGGGGAAGTCGCTCTCGGCCCGCGCTCTGCTCGGCCTCACGCCGCCGACGGCAGACGTCGCCGTCGACCGGCTCCGCATCGACGGGGTGGACGCCGCCACCCTGACCGAGCGCGGCTGGCGGCGGCTCCGGGGGACCAGGATCGGCCTCGTCTCGCAGGACGCCCTCGTGTCACTGGACCCGTTGCGACGGATAGCGGACGAGATCGCCGAGCCGCTGCGGCTGCACCGCCTCGTGCGCGGGCGCGCGGCCCTCGCCGCGCGGGTGCGGGAGCTTCTCGGACGGGTGTGGATGCCCGACCCCGACCGCCGTGCACGGCAGCGTCCGCAGGAGCTCTCCGGAGGGTTGCGGCAGCGCGCGCTCATCGCCTCGGCGCTCGCCGGGAACCCCGCGGTGCTCGTCGCTGATGAGCCCACCACGGCCCTGGACGCGACCGTGCAGGCCCGGATCCTCGTGCTGCTGCGGGAGATCGCCGACGACGGCACCGCCGTGGTGTTCATCAGCCACGACTTCGCGGCCGTGCGGCGGGTGGCGGATCGCGTGCTCGTGATGAAGGACGGCCGGATCGTGGAGTCCGGCCCGGTCGCGGAGGTGCTCGCTGCCCCCCGCCACCCGTACACGCGGCAGCTCATCGCGGCGACGATGCATGAGCCGCGGGAGGAGCGTGCGGCGTCCTCGGACGTCGTGGTCGTCGCCGAGGAGGTGTCCAAGGCGTTCGGCGGGGTGGCCGCCGTCGTCGACGCCTCGTTCACGGTGTCTGCCGGTCGGACGCTGGGCATCGTCGGCGAATCCGGATCGGGCAAGACGACCCTCGCCCGGATGCTGGTGGGCGTCGAGAGGCCGGACACCGGAGTGCTGCGCTGGACCGGAACGCCGCGCGTGCAGCTCGTGCACCAGAACCCGCTCGGCGCCTTCGACCCGCGGTGGACGGTGGGGCGGTCGCTGGAGGAGGCACTGGAGGCGGGAGGGGTGCCGCGTGGTGCGCGTCGGAAGCGGGTGGCGGCGCTGCTCGCGGAGGTCGGGCTCGATGCGAGTCTGGCGGCCCGACGGCCGGCGGCGCTGTCGGGCGGGCAGCGGCAACGGGCGGCCCTGGCCCGCGCTCTCGCGGCGGACCCGGACGTGCTGGTGCTGGACGAGCCCGTCTCCGCTCTCGACCCCTCGGTGCGCGAGCGGGTGCTCCGGCTCCTCGGGCGGGTGCAGGAGGAGCGGCGGCTCACGATGGTCTTCGTCTCCCACGACCTCGACGTCGTCGGCGCCGTCGCGGACGACGTCCTGGTCATGCAGGACGGCCGGATCGTCGAGCAGGGGCCCACGGCGGCGGTGTTCGCGGCGCCGCAGCATCCGTTCACCCGGGAGCTGCTTGCGGCCAGCGGCCCCGTCAGTCCGTGACGGTGATCCCGAGCCCGGCCGCCATCACCGGGGCGAGCTGCTGCACCTGCACCGACGAGAGCGTGGTGCCGCGCAGGCTCTGGACGTCGAGGTAGGAGAGCGCGTCGAGGCCGCGGAGGTCCACGTCCTTCGCGCGCAGGCCCCGGGGGTCGACCTCGTCGCTGCGCGTGGCCTGGAACCGGACGCGTGTCAGTTCGGCCTGCGGGATGTCGATCGTGCGGACGGCGCATCCCACGACGTCGACGTCTTCGGCGCGGGCGGCGCCCAGGTTCAGGTAGTCGATGCGCACGTCCCGCAGCTCGAGCTCGGCCACGCGGGCGTCACCGAGGTCGAGGGTCCCGATGCGGCCGCCCGTGATCCGGAGTCGACGGATGCTCGCGTTCCGCAGCCGGAGCGACGCGATGCGCGGTTCGGGCAGGTCGACGTCGAGGAGCGTGGCCCCGGTGAGGTCGATGCTGTCGGCGTCCGCCTGGACCGCGCACTGCTCGAGCGTGGCGTACGCGAGGTCGACGGTGCCCGTGAGCTCCAGCGCGGCGGCGAGGAGGTCGGCCCGGCGCGCGGCTTCACGCGGCTCCAGCACGGGCGGGAGGTCGGGCGCGGACACACGGGGTGCGGTCGGGGAGTTCGGCATCCTCCGAGGCTATGTCCTCCCTCCGACACCCTCGCCCCTCCGTGCATCCCGGCTTCAGGCTGCGGGAGGTCGCTGATCTGCGCCGCGTCGCAGGCCCTCGGCAGGTTCCTCCGACGGGGGCGTGAATCTGCGACATCGAGCGGGGGTACGGAGGAGAGGGACTCGGGCTGCACAGGAGAGGGAGTGGGGGAGTTGTGCACAGGGAATGGGAGGAGCTGGCCGCGGTGGGGAGCATGGGAGGGGATGGGGAGCAGCATCGGGGGCATGAACGGGATGAGGCGGGCGCGGCTGCTGCAGGCGATGCGGGAGGTCGACGGAGTCGCACGGGTCGAGCGGCTGCGGGATCGCGGGGTCAGCCGATACGACCTCGAGATGGCGGCCGCGGAGCGGATGATCCAGCGGGTGCGAGTCGGGTGGGTGGCGCTGCCCGATGCCGATCCGCGTCGGGTGACCGCGGCGCAGCACGGTGTTCTGCTGACGTGCGTGACGCAGGCGCGGCGGCTGGGCCTCTGGGTGCATGACGAGAGGCCGCGCCTTCACCTCGCGGCCAGCCCGGGCAGCCGGGGTGGGAAGCCGCCGGAGGCACGCGTGCACTGGGCTCGGCCTCTGGTTCCGCGACACCCG
This sequence comes from Microbacterium sp. CFSPD4_SD4, assembly GCF_057364585.1. NCBI lineage: Bacteria > Bacillati > Actinomycetota > Actinomycetes > Micrococcales > Microbacteriaceae > Microbacterium > Microbacterium sp. CFSPD4_SD4. Next base: position 606,150 of record NZ_JBNFOC010000001.1, on the reverse strand, counting down.
GATGCCCTGGAGGACCCGATCGAGAACGTGCTGAGCCTGGTGTCCACGTGTGAGCCGTACGAACAGGCGCTCGCGACCTGGGAGTCGGCATTGAACAAGGGCCTCGTCGACCGAGAGAGGCTGCTCCGACTCCGCTGGGGACCGCGCGGGCGGCGGCTCCTGGCCGAGGCGCTGCCGTTCGCGGATGCGGGGCTCGAGACCTACCTGCGCGTGCGACTGCGCTGGCTCCGGCTGCCGCTGCGCTTCCAGACGTGGATCGCCGGGCACCGGGTGGACGCCCTCATCGGCGAGCGGCTCGTGCTGCAGATCGACGGCGGCACGCATGTCGGAGCCCAGCGCGACCAGGACAACCGTCACGATGCGGAGCTGAAGCTGCGCGGCTACCACGTCATCCGTCTGGGCTATCACCAGGTGATGGACGAGTGGCCCGCGGTGCAGGACCTCCTCATGCGCGCCGTCGCTCAGGGACTGCATCGTGCGCGCACGGCGTGATGTCGCAGATCCCGCCCCGGGTCGCAGGGATGTCTCCAGATCCTGCGACGTGGAAGAGAATCCGCGGGAGGAGGAGCACGCGTACAATGGGCACACGAGCATCGATCCGGCCATCACCGGGGAGCTCTCGGAAGAACGGTCCGGCGACGGACTCAGTAGAACCGAGCGGGGCAGGCCCGTCACAGCCGCAGTGAGAGTGGTCCGTGGGTCTCTGAGCTTGTCGAGGAGACGCAGGGGCACGCGAGGTGGTACCGCGGTCCGCGAGGATCGTCCTCGCAGCAGCATCCGCCACGACGACCACTGCGAGAGACCATGACCTACCCGCGCTCCTCCTTCGGCCCCGCTGCCGACCAGGCCACCACTGTGGCGCCGAGCCCCCGCTTCCCGCAGATCGAGGAGGAGGTGCTCGACTTCTGGAAGACCGACGACACCTTCCGCGCCTCCATCGAGCAGCGCGAGGGTGCCCCCGAGTGGGTGTTCTACGACGGCCCTCCCTTCGCGAACGGTCTGCCGCACTACGGCCACCTGCTCACGGGCTACGCGAAGGACGTGTTCCCGCGCTTCCAGACCATGATCGGGCACAAGGTCGACCGAGTCTTCGGATGGGACACCCACGGGCTCCCCGCCGAGCTCGAGGCGATGAAGCAGCTCGGGATCACCGAGAAGAGCGAGATCGAGGAGATGGGGATCGACGTCTTCAACGAGAAGGCGCGCTCCTCGGTCCTGAAGTACACGCGGGAGTGGGAGGACTACGTCACCCGCCAGGCCCGGTGGGTGGACTTCGAGCGCGGCTACAAGACGCTCGACCTCGGCTACATGGAGAGCGTGCTCTGGGCCTTCAAGACCCTGTACGACAAGGGGCTCGCCTACGAGGGGTACCGTGTGCTCCCGTACTGCTGGCGCGATGAGACGCCGTTGTCCGCCCACGAGCTGCGCATGGACGACGACGTCTACCAGATGCGACAGGACCCGTCGGTCACGGTCACCTTCCCGCTCACCGGCGCGAAGGCCGAGGCGCTCGGGCTCACCGGCGTGCGCGCCCTCGCCTGGACGACGACCCCCTGGACCCTGCCGACCAACCTCGCGCTCGCCGTGGGGCCGGACATCGAGTACGTCGTGCTGCCCGCCGGTCCCGCCGGCGCCTCCGACGTGCACCAGGGACGCGCCGCTCCCTCGGCCGACCAGCTCGCGGTCGAGGCCTCCGCGCACCGCTACCTGCTCGCGAAGGATCTGCTCGGCGGGTACGCCAAGGATCTCGGTTACGAGAGCTCGGAGGACGCGCTCGCCGCGGTCGACGCCACGCTGCGCGGTGCAGAGTTGGCGGACGTCACCTACGACCGCCTGTTCGACTACTACGCGGACGAGGAGACCTACGGCACGGGGAACGCCTGGCGCATCCTCGTCGACGACTACGTCACCACCACCGACGGCACCGGCATCGTCCACCAGGCACCCGCCTACGGTGAGGACGACCAGCGCGTCGCCGGCGCCGCGGGCATCCCGACGATCCTGTCGCTCGACGACGGCGGGCGCTTCCTCCCGAACGTCACGGATGTCGCGGGCGAGCTGTGGATGGACGCGAACACCCCGCTCGTGCGGATCATCCGCGACAACGGCCGTCTGGTCCGGCTGCAGAGCTACGAGCACTCCTACCCGCACTGCTGGCGCTGCCGGAACCCCCTCATCTACAAGGCCGTGTCGAGCTGGTTCATCCGGGTCACCGACATCAAGGACGACCTCCTCGCGAACAACGAGCAGATCACCTGGGTGCCGGAGAACGTGAAGGAGGGGCAGTTCGGCAAGTGGCTCGAGGGCGCCCGCGACTGGTCGATCAGCCGCAACCGCTACTGGGGCTCGCCCATCCCGATCTGGAAGAGCGACGACCCGGAGTACCCGCGCGTAGACGCCTACGGCTCGCTGGAGGAGCTGGAGCGCGATTTCGGCACGCTGCCGCGCAACCCGGAGGGCGAGGTGGACCTGCACCGCCCCTACATCGACGATCTGACCAGGCCGAACCCCGACGACCCCACGGGCATGAGCACGATGCGGCGCATCGGCGACGTCTTCGACGTGTGGTTCGACTCCGGCTCGATGCCGTACGCCCAGGTGCACTATCCGTTCGAGAACCAGGAGTGGTTCGACTCGCACTCCCCGGCGGACTTCATCGTGGAGTACATCGGCCAGACCCGCGGCTGGTTCTACGTCATGCACGTGCTCTCGACGGCGCTGTTCAACCGCCCGGCGTTCACGGGCGTCAGCTGCCACGGCATCGTGCTCGGCAGCGACGGCTACAAGATGTCGAAATCGCTGCGGAACTACCCCGACGTGTCCGAGGTTCTGGACCGCGACGGGTCTGACGCGATGCGCTGGTTCCTGATGTCGAGCGCGGTGCTCCGCGGCGGCAACCTCATCGTCACCGAGGAGGGCATCCGGTCCGGCGTGCGGGAGTTCCTGCTGCCGCTGTGGAACTCGTGGTACTTCTTCGCGACGTATGCGAATGCTTCGACAGGCTCAGCAACCCAGGGAGGAGCAGGCTCAGCAACCCAGGGAGGCGGGTACGAGGCATCGTGGCGCACCGACTCGACCGACGTCCTCGACCGGTACATCCTCGCGCGGCTGGGCGACCTCGTCCGCGAGGTCCGGGCCGATCTGGAGGGTCTGGACTCGACCACCGCGTCCGCGCGACTGCGCGACTTCGCCGAGGTGCTGACGAACTGGTACATCCGCCGTTCGCGCGACCGGTTCTGGGTGGGCGTGACGGACGACCCGAAGAGCCGCGAGGCGTTCGACACCCTGTACACCGTGCTGGAGACGCTGTGCCGCGTGGCCGCGCCGCTCGTCCCGCTGATCAGCGAGCGCGTGTGGCAGGGACTCACCGGCGGGCGCAGCGTGCACCTGCAGGACTGGCCGGATGCGGATCAGTTCCCCGCCGCCGACGAGATCCGCGACGCCATGGATGCCGTCCGTGAGCTGTCGAGCGTCGGCAACGCGCTGCGCAAGAAGGAGAAGCTGCGCGTGCGCCTGCCGCTCGCACGGCTCACGGTGGTCTCTCCGCTCGCGGGCGACCTCGGCCAGTTCGAGGACATCCTCCGCGAGGAGCTCAACGTGAAGACCGTCGAGCTCGTCCCGCTGACCGATGAGGCAGCCGGGGAGTACGGCATCAGCCACCGGCTGAGCGTGAACGCCGCGCCGCGGGTCCGCGCCTCGGCAAGGACGTGCAGAAGGCCATCCAGGCCGCGCGCTCGGGTGACTGGTCCGAGACCGACGGCGTCGTGACCGCCGGCGGCATCGCACTGGAGCCCGCCGAGTACGACCTCGTCCTCGAGACCACGGGTCGCCCCGAGGGGGAGGCCCTGGCCATCGTCCCGTCCGGAGGGTTCGTCCTGCTCGACACCGACACGACGCCGGAGCTGGAAGCCGAGGGCATCGCCCGCGACGCCATCCGCGTCGTGCAGGAGGCGCGCAAGAACGCCGGGCTCGACGTCAGCGACCGGATCGTGCTGGCCCTCAACGCCGCTCCCGCGGAGGCGGCGGCGCTGGAGACCCATGCCGACCTCATCGCCGCCGAGACGCTCGCCGTGGCGTTCGCCGTGCAGCCGACCGACGACCTCGACCGGCTCGTCGACGAGGCCACCAGCCCCGGAGACGGCGTGCATCGGAGCGGGGCGAAGGCGCTCGGGGCCGGGAAGGCGCCGCTCCTCGTCACGATCGACACGAACCTGGAGAAGGTGGGCGCATGAGTGCGAGAGACCGGGCCGACGCCGTCTACGAGACGCTGCTGAGCCGTGCCGGGGAACGCTGGGTGCAGCCACGCAAGGAGCGGACGGCGCGGATCCTCGAGTACCTCGACGATCCGCAGCGCACCTACCGCGTCATCCACATCACCGGCACCAACGGCAAGACGTCGACCGCGCGGATGATCGAGAGCCTGCTGCGTGCCCATGACCTGCGCACCGGCCTGTTCACGAGCCCGCACCTGGAGCGCTTCACGGAGCGCATCATGATCGACGGCGAGCCGATCGCCGACGAGGCCGTCGCCGACGCCTGGGACGAGATCGAGCCCTTCGTGGGGATCGTCGACGCCGAGCTCGAGGCGGCAGGGGAGGCCCCCCTGACGTTCTTCGAGCTGCTCACGGTCCTCGCCTTCGTCGCGGTCGCCGACGCGCCCGTCGACGTGCTCGTCCTCGAGGTCGGCATGGGTGGCGAGTGGGACTCGACGAACACCGCGGACGGCGACGTGGCGGTGTTCGCTCCGATCGACATCGACCACGCGGACCGCCTGGGAAGCACGATCGCCGAGATCGCCCAGGTCAAGGCCGGCATCATCAAGGAGGGTGCCGCCGTCGTCTCCGCCCAGCAGCCGGCCGAGGCCGCCGAGGTGCTGCGCCGCGTAGCCGCGGAGCGCCATGCCACCATCGCTCGAGCGAGGACTTCGGGCTCGCCGAGCAGAAGCTCGCCGTCGGCGGTCAGCTCCTCACCATCCGGGGCCTCGCGGGGCAGTACGAGGAGGAGTACCTGCCGCTGTACGGCGCGCACCAGGGCCACAACGCCGCGCTGGCCGTCGCCGCCGTCGAGTCGCTCATCGGCGGCGCCGGCCAGGCGATCGCCGGCGGAGTGATCTCCGACGGACTCCAGGGCAGCACGTCTCCCGGCCGCCTGCAGCTCCTCGGCATCGCTCCCACCGTGATCGTCGACGCTGCGCACAACCCGCACGGCGCCGCGGCGCTCGCCCAGGCGCTGGACGACAGCTTCGACTTCGACGAGTGGGGCCTGGTGCTCGGCGTCCTCGCGGACAAGGACGCGGCGGGGATCGTCGCGCGGCTCGCGCCCGCCGCCGCGCACGTCTTCGCGACCGCGCCGGAGTCGGACCGCGCCAGCGATGCCGACCTCATCGCCGATCTCGTCGAACAGGCCGGACAGCGCGCCACCGTGCACCCGTCCCTCGCAGACGCCGCGGACGCGGCCCGGGAATGGGCGGCCTCGTCGGATCGTCGGGCCGTGGTCATCGCCGGCTCCGTCGTGCTCGCGGGCGAGGCGATCGCGCTCTCCGAAGAGGAGGACTGGAAGTCGGGGTGGCGCGCATGAGTGCCGCTGCCCCGCGTCGACCGCGCGCCCCGCGCACCCTCGTGCAGAAGCTCGCCCCGGTGGTGCTCGGCTTCGAGGCGATCGTCGTCTTCCTCGTCGGCCTCACCATCTTCGGCCTGAAGGCTCTGCCGGCGGGCATCGAGCAGTGGTGGGGGATCGTGGGCGGTGCCGTCGTGGCCGTGGCCTGCGTCGTCATCGCGGGCATGATCACGAAGCCCTGGGCGATCCCCGCCGGGTGGATCGTGCAGATCGTGGTCGCGTTGTCGGCCATCGCCGTCCCTGCGGTGCTTCTCGTCGTCCTGATTTTCGGCGGCATGTGGGCGTATGCGACCATCATGGGGGCCCGCCTGGACGCACGACGCCCGAGCGGGGCTCCGACCGCGCAGAACGCAGACACAGAGAGTGAATGACATGGCCACCGAAGAAACCCTCGTCCTCGTCAAGCCGGACGGTGTCGCCCGCGGCCTCACCGGCACGATCCTCGCCCGCATCGAGGCGAAGGGATACGCCCTCGTCGACATCCGCCTCGTCGAGCCCGACCGCGACCTGCTCGCCGCGCACTACGCCGAGCACGAGGGCAAGCCGTTCTACGAGCCCCTGCTCGAGTTCATGATGTCCGGCCCCTCGGTGGCGATCCGTCTCGCCGGCAACCGTGTCATCGAGGGCTTCCGCTCTCTCGCCGGCACGACCGACCCCACGACCGCCGCGCCCGGCACCATCCGTGGTGACTTCGGTCGCGACTGGGGGCTCCAGGTGCAGCAGAACCTCGTGCACGGCTCGGACAGCCCCGAGTCGGCCGCCCGCGAGCTGGGCATCTGGTTCGACTGATCCCGACCCTCACGACGAAGCCCGTCCGCCGGAATGGCGGACGGGCTTCGTCGTTCTCACGGAGAGATCAGAAGAGGATCTTCGCCATCTCGCCGAGGAAGTCGAGTCCCTGCAGCTGCGCGAGGAAGATGATGAGCGCGTACGCGATGACGGTCGCCAGCGGCACCCACGGCATGAGCTTCTCGGCGCGCGCTCGGACCTTCGCGTTGCTCGTGAAGGTGCCGTTGCGGGCGAGATGGACCATCGTGGCGAAGAAGGTGGGGATCGTCACGGCCCAGGTGACCATGCACCAGGGGCAGAGCACGAAGAGGCTGTACAGGCTCTGCGCGATCAGCCAGCACACGAGGCCGAAGGCGAAGGTGATGCCCGCCCCGAACGCCGCCCAGAACCACCGCGGGAACCGCGCCCCGGCGAGGATCGCGACGCCGACGACGAGCGGCGCCATCCAGCCGGTGAGACCGATGATCGGGTTCGGGAAGCCGAACACCGATCCCTGCCACGACTGCAGGTTGACGCTGCACTGGATGAACGGGCTGAGATCGCACCCGAGCGCTTTCTGCGGCTTCTCCAGCAGTGCGAACTTCTCGACGGTGAGCTGGAAGGCGGCGTACCAGCCGATGACGCTCGCGATGATCAACCACACGGCATAGACGACGGGGCGGGTGCGCTGCTCGCTCATGCTCAGGATTATCCCAGCGACGGCTATGGAAAGGGCGAGAACCGCCCGGAGAAAACGGGCGGTGAGCGACGGGATGCCGCGATCGGACCGACTTGGTGCGATAATGACCTGTGATGCGATGAACGGCGTTGCCGCGACACGCGTCGAGCAGACTTCGGGGCCCATGCCCCACGCGACCAGAGCCATGAGCCGGTCGCAGGCCGATTGAGTTCGCGGCACCCGCGGGTGCCGCATGAGATTTCACGGGACACGCAGTGGACCGTGCCAGGGAGCACGCCAGAGATGGCCGATGAGAACAATGACAACAACGCCCCCGCCCTCGACGCCCCGGCTGATGCCGCGGAGCCGCTGACGGCGCCCACCGACGCCGCAGAGCTCGAGGCGGAGAGGGAGGCTCCCGCAGCGCAGGCTCTGACGGAGGATGCTCCTGCCGAGTCCGAGGCTCCCGCGGAGTCGGAAACTCCCGCGGAGTCGGAAACTCCCGCGGAGTCCGAGGCCGCTGCGGAGTCCGAGGCGCCTGCCGAGCCCGAAACTCCTGCCGAGTCCGAGGCTCCCGCGGAGTCCGAGGCTCCCGCGGAGTCCGAGGCGCCTGCCGAGCCCGAGGCTCCTGCCGAGCCCGAGGTCCCTGCGCAGGCGGAGAAGCCCGCGCCGGTCACCGCCGTGTCGCTCGGACTGCTGCCCGAGGTCTTCGTGTCGCAGGTGTCGACCCAGCTGCACTTCTACGCACCGGAGATCGTCCCGCTTCCTGCTCGCCCCGGTCGCGACGACCGTGCGCCGGAGCGCGACCAGGACGAGTCCGGGGGAGGCCGCCGGGGGCGTCGTCGCCGTGGCGGCTCCGAGGGCGACGACCAGCAGCGCGACGAGCCGCGGCAGCGTCAGCGCGTCGTCGAGTACATCACCGAGCCCAAGGCGATCAAGGGCTCGACACGCCTCGAGGCCAAGAAGCAGCGCCGTCGTGACGGCCGCGACGCCGGTCGTCGTCGTCCGGTCGTGACCGAGGCCGAGTTCCTCGCACGCCGGGAGTCCGTCGACCGCAAGATGGTCGTGCGCTCCAAGAACGGCCGCACGCAGATCGGCGTGCTGGAGGACGGCGTGCTCGTGGAGCACTACGTCGCCCGCAATCAGGACGCCTCGCTGATCGGCAACGTCTACCTCGGTCGCGTGCAGAACGTGCTTCCCAGCATGGAGGCCGCGTTCGTCGACATCGGTCGCGGCCGCAACGCCGTGCTCTACTCGGGCGAGGTGGACTGGGACGGCGTCGAGACCGGCAACCAGCCCCGTCGCATCGAACTGGCGCTCAAGCCGGGCGATCGCGTGCTCGTCCAGGTCACCAAGGACCCCGTGGGTCACAAGGGCGCCCGCCTCACGAGCCAGATCTCGCTGCCCGGCCGCTACCTGGTGTACGTGCCCGGCGGCTCGATGAACGGCATCAGCCGCAAGCTCCCCGACAACGAGCGCGCGCGACTCAAGCGCATCCTCAAGGAGGTGCTGCCGGAGTCGTCCGGCGTGATCGTCCGCACGGCGGCCGAGGGCGCCACCGAGGAGCAGCTGACCCGCGACGTGCAGCGCCTCACCTCGCAGTGGGAGCACATCCAGAAGCAGGTCGAGAGCCAGCAGGCCCCCGCGCTCCTGCACGCCGAGCCCGACCTGCTCGTGAAGATCGTCCGCGATGTCTTCAACGAGGACTTCACGAAGATGCTCATCCAGGGCGAGGAGTCGCAGCGCACGATCCGGGCGTACCTGGAGAGCGTCGCGCCCGACCTGCTCGAGCGCGTCGAGGCCTATGAGGACGACGTCGACCCGTTCGACGCGTTCCGCATCACCGAGCAGATCGAGAAGGCGCTGGACCGCAAGGTGTGGCTGCCCTCCGGCGGCTCGCTCGTGATCGACCGCACCGAGGCCATGACGGTCGTCGACGTCAACACCGGCAAGTTCGTCGGCTCTGGCGGAAACCTCGAGGAGACCGTCACCAAGAACAACCTCGAGGCCGCGGAGGAGATCGTCCGCCAGCTGCGTCTGCGGGACATCGGCGGCATCATCGTCGTCGACTTCATCGACATGGTGCTGGAGTCCAACCGCGACCTCGTGCTGCGTCGACTCATCGAGTGCCTGAGCCGCGACCGGACGAAGCACCAGGTCGCCGAGGTCACCTCGCTCGGTCTCGTGCAGATGACGCGCAAGAAGCTCGGCCTCGGCCTGCTGGAGACCTTCAGCGAGGCGTGCGAGGTGTGTGCGGGTCGCGGCGTGATCGTGCACCACGACCCGGTCGTGAAGCACCGCGCGAACGGCAACGGCAACAACAACGGCGGCAACGGCAACGGCGGACGCCGCCAGCGCGGCAACGGCGGCAACGGCAACGGCAACGGCGGCGGAAACCACTCCGCCCCCGCCGCCCCGCCGGTGACCCACAGCATCACCGAGGGGGCCAAGTCGGCCCTCGCGCAGATCGCCGCGTCCACGATCGCGCCTGCCGGTGACGCGGTCGCCGAGGCTCCCGGCGCCGAGCCCGCACCGGCTCCCGCGTCCGAGCGCCCGAAGAAGGCCCGGAAGAAGCGCGGGGACCGCAAGGGGCCGAAGACGCCGACCGAGGAGCTTCTCGACTCGGTCCTGGACGCGCTCCCGGAGCCCAAGGCGCCGGGTCAGGGTCGTGGACGGCGTCGGGTCACCACCGCCGCGCTGTCCGGCACGCCGGTGTCCGTGAGCTCGGAGGCGTCAGTGGCGCCGGTCGCGTCCGCGGACCCGGAGGCCTGACGCGATCAGGCGGGTGACCAGCTCCCTGCCGGAGACGTGCTGTGCACCGCCGGCGATGAGCCGGGGGACCGCGTCCTCAGGGACGTCGTAGTGATCGAGGTCGAAGGCCCGCGCCGGGATCCCGTGGCTGCGCGCGAACGCGTGCAGCTCGTCGAGGTTGTCGTCGCTGACCAGGTGCGCCCACAGGCGTCCGTGGGCGGGCCAGCGGGGGTCGTCGACGAGTACGGTCACTCCGTCAGCCTACGACCGGCCCCGTCACCCGGCTCACTTTGCGAGGTCGTCCGGCATCCGGTAAAGTAGTCCCTTGGTGCGCATGCCGCCTCGTCCTCGACGGCCGAAGCGGAGAGTCTTGCATTCGCGCCCGTCGTACCAGCGACGCATGCAAGCAACAGTCTTCCCGTGAGATTCTCGGAGCCGCGTGCTCCCCAACGAAACAGGTATGAAGTGGTTTACGCAGTAGTGCGCGCCGGTGGCCGGCAGGAGAAGGTCGAGGTCGGCACCATCGTTCAGCTCGACCGTGTTCAGGCTGCCCAGGGCGACAAGATCCAGCTGCCCGCCGTGCTGCTCGTCGACGGCTCCACGGTGACCACCGACGCCGACGCGCTGGCGAAGGTCACCGTCACGGCTGAGGTCGTCGGCAACCTCCGCGGCCCGAAGATCGTCATCCAGAAGTACAAGAACAAGACCGGCTACAAGAAGCGTCAGGGCCACCGCCAGGAGCTCACGCGCGTCAAGATCACCGGCATCAAGTAAGACCGAGGAGACCAGGACATGGCACACAAAAAGGGCGCAAGCTCCACCCGTAACGGTCGTGACTCCAACGCACAGCGCCTCGGCGTGAAGCGCTTCGGCGGTCAGCAGGTCCTCGCCGGCGAGATCATCGTCCGCCAGCGCGGCACCCACTTCCACCCCGGCGCCAACGTCGGCCGTGGTGGCGACGACACGCTGTTCGCTCTGGCCGCCGGTGCGGTCGAGTTCGGCGCGAAGGGCGGCCGCAAGGTCGTCAACATCGTCGCTGCTGCTGAGTGATCACAGCACCACGCTAAACATCCGGTTCGGGGCGGGCTTCGGCTCGCCCCGTCCGTGTATCTGCCGTCAGGCACCCTGAGCAACCGAAGGACTCGCACATGGTCACGTTCGTCGACACCGTCACACTGCACCTGCGTGCAGGCAAGGGCGGCAACGGCTGCGTCTCCGTGCACCGGGAGAAGTTCAAGCCTCTCGGCGGTCCGGACGGCGGCAACGGCGGCGACGGCGGCGACATCGTGCTCGTCGCCGACACGCAGACCGGCACGCTGCTGTCGTACCACCACTCGCCGCACCGCTCGTCGGGCAACGGCGGACCGGGCATGGGCGACCACCGCTCCGGCTTCGACGGCGAGACCCTGGAGCTCCCCGTCCCGGTCGGCACCGTGGTCAAGAACCCGAACGGCGACGTCCTGATCGACATGATCGAGCCGGGCGAGCGCTTCGTCGTGGCCGCGGGCGGTCAGGGTGGACTGGGCAACGCGGCCCTGGCGACCCCCAAGCGCAAGGCTCCCGGGTTCGCCCTGCTCGGCACCCCGGGCTTCGAGGGCGATGTCGTGCTCGAGCTCAAGACCGTCGCCGACGTGGCGCTCGTGGGCTACCCGTCCGCGGGCAAGTCGAGCCTCATCGGCGCGATCTCGGCCGCACGGCCCAAGATCGCCGACTACCCCTTCACGACGCTGCACCCGAACCTCGGTGTCGTCCAGGTGGAGGACTTCCGCTACACCGTCGCCGATGTGCCCGGCCTCATCGAGGGCGCCAGCGAGGGACGCGGGCTCGGACTCGAGTTCCTGCGGCACGTGGAGCGCTGCTCCGCCCTGCTGCACGTGCTCGACTGCGCGACGCTGGAGCCGAACCGCGACCCCATCTCGGACCTCGACGTCATCCTCGCCGAGCTGGCCGCGTACGAGGTGCCGGAGGGGCAGACGCCGCTGCTGGAGCGCCCGCAGTTCGTGGCGCTGAACAAGGTCGACGTGCCGGAGGCCCGTGACCTCGCCGACCTCGTGCGTCCTGACCTGGAAGCCCGTGGTTTCCGGGTGTTCGAGATCTCCACGGTCTCGCACGAGGGGCTGCGCCCCCTCACGCTCGCGCTCGGCGAGCTGGTCGAGCAGCACCGCAAGGAGACCGCGGTCGAGGCGCCGCGCGAGCGCGTCGTCATCCGGCCGAAGGGCTCCGTGAAGCCGTTCACGATCCGCGTCGAGGGCGGCACCTACGGCAACATCTACCGCATCCTGGGCGAGAAGCCGGTGCGCTGGGTGCAGCAGACCGACTTCCAGAACGAGGAGGCCGTGGGCTACCTCGCCGACCGTCTGGAGAAGCTGGGCGTCGAGGACGAGCTCTTCCGCCTCGGCGCCGTGCAGGGTTCGACCGTCGTCATCGGCGAAGGCGACAGCATCGTCTTCGACTGGGAGCCGACGATGAGCTCCGCCGCCGAGCTCATGACGGCACCCCGCGGCACCGACCCGCGTCTGGCGCCGAACGCCCGCCGCACCACGTCCGAGCGGCGCGAGCAGTACTACGAGCGCATGGACGCCAAGGCGCAGGCGCGCGCGGAGCTGGAGGCCGAGCGCCTGGCCACCTACCGCGAGGACGAGGCGTGACCGCACGCACGCGCGCCGACCTCGCGACGGCGACGCGGATCGTCGTGAAGGTGGGCTCGTCGTCCATCAGCGGCGAGTCGTCCTGGCGCATCCCGGTGCTCGTCGAGGCGCTGGCCGCGGCGCATGCCCGCGGAGCAGAGGTCGTGCTCGTGTCGTCGGGAGCGATCGCGTCCGGCATCCCCTTCCTCCGCCTGGACGCGCGGCCCACCGACCTCGCCACGCAGCAGGCCGCGGCCGCGGTCGGCCAGAACATCCTCGTCTACCGGTATCAGGAGGCCCTGCGGCCCTTCGACATCGTCGCCGGTCAGGTGCTGCTCACCACCGGAGACCTCGAGAACCCGACGTCGCGGTCGAACGCGCGTCGCGCCATGGAGCGTCTGCTGGGGCTGCGCATCCTGCCGATCGTGAACGAGAACGACACCGTCGCGACACAGGAGATCCGCTTCGGCGACAACGACCGGCTCGGCGCTCTCGTCGCCCAGCTCATCGAGGCCGACGCGCTCATCCTCCTCAGCGACATCGAGTCGCTGTACACGCGCCCGCCGAGCGACCCCGGCGCGGAGCCCATCGACATCGTGGCCCCCGACGCCGATCTCTCCGGGCTGGAGTTCGGCGCCACCGTCGTCAACAGCGTCGGCACCGGGGGAGCGGCCACGAAGGTCTCCGCGGCCCGGCTGGCCGCGGCTTCCGGCATCGGCGTCCTCGTGACCAGCGCGGACCTCGTCGCCCAGGCGCTCGCGGGTGCCGACATCGGAACCTGGTTCGAGCCGGCCACCTCCTAGACTGGGCGGATGACCGACCTCACCCCTCAGACGCGCCTGGAGCGGGCCAAGGAGGCCTCGCGGGAGACCGCCGCCCTCACCAGCGACGACAAGGCGCGGGCGCTGGAAGCCGTCGCCGTCGCCCTCGAGGCGAACGCCGCCCGGATCATCGAGGCCAACGAGCGCGACGTCGCGCGCGGGCGTGACGACGGCATCGGCGAGTCCCTCATCGATCGGCTCCGCCTCGACGAGAAGCGGGTGTCGGCTCTCGCAGCCGCCGTCCGGCAGGTGGCCGCGCTGCCCGATCCCGTCGGCCGGGTGGTGGGTGGCCATCGGATGCCCAACGGCGTGGCCCTCGAGCAGGTGCGCGTCCCGTTCGGGGTGGTCGGCGCGATCTACGAGGCGCGTCCCAACGTGACCGTCGACATCGCGGCTCTCGCGCTGCGATCCGGCAATGCCGTGGTCCTGCGCGGAGGAAGCGCCGCGCGCGACTCGAACACGGTGCTCGTCGACGTGATGCGCGCCGCCCTCGGCACGGCGGGCGTGACGCCGGAGGCGATCCAGACCGTCGACGACTTCGGGCGCGACGGCGCGAAGGCGCTCATGCACGGCCGCGGCTTCATCGACGTGCTCGTGCCGCGCGGCAGCGCCGGTCTCATCGAGACCGTCGTGACGGAGTCGACCGTGCCGGTCATCGAGACGGGCGCGGGGAACGTGCACATCCTGCTCGACGAGAGCGCCCCCGACGACTGGGCCTGCGACATCGTCGTGAACGCCAAGGTGCAGCGGCCGAGCGTGTGCAACGCGGTCGAGACGGTCCTCGTGCACCGGCAGGCCGCCCCGCGGCTGATCCCCCTCGTCGCGAGCGCGCTCATGAGCGAGGGCGTGGCGATCCACGGCGACGATGTCGTGGCGGGCCTCGTCGCCAACGTGATCCCGGCCACGGAGGAGGACTGGGCCACCGAGTATCTCAGCCTCGACGTCGCCATGAAGGTGGTCGACACCCTCGACGACGCTCTCGACCACATCCGCCGCTACAGCACGGGTCACACGGAGTCGATCATCACCACCGACGCGCGCAACGCGGAACGCTTCCTGGCCGAAGTCGACTCCGCGGTCGTGATGGCCAACGCCTCGACCCGGTTCACCGACGGGGCCGAGTTCGGCTTCGGCGCCGAGGTCGGGATCTCGACGCAGAAGCTGCACACGCGCGGTCCAATGGGGCTCGCCGAACTGACCAGTACGAAATGGCTCGCGCGTGGGGCAGGTCAGACGCGCGGGTGAGGGCTAGACTGGGGGACGCTGTATCCCCACAGGACCCCCGAGACAGCACGCCACGAACGGAGTCAGGATGAACCTCGTCGCACAGATCGCGATGGCCGCCGCAGAGACCGAGCACCACGGCAACGTGGCCCTCGACACCCTGATCTTCGGAGTCATCGCCGCGATCGTGTTCGCCGCGCTCGGGATCGTGACGCTGTCGTACAAGAACGTCGCGAACCGTCACTCGGCGAAGGCCGAGGCCTGGGCGGCAAAGCACGGCAAGGACCACGAGGCGGGACACGGCCACTAGGCCCTCATGAGCACCGCGACCACGCGCGCACCGCGCATCGGCGTGATGGGCGGCACCTTCGATCCGATCCATCACGGCCACCTGGTCGCCGCCAGCGAGGTCGCGCACTCGTTCGATCTCGACGAGGTGGTGTTCGTCCCGACGGGTCGCCCGTGGCAGAAGGCGGACGTGACGCCCAGCGAGCACCGCTACCTGATGACCGTGATCGCCACGGCGTCCAATCCGCAGTTCACGGTGAGCAGGGTCGACATCGACCGCGCGGGACCGACGTACACGATCGACACCCTCCGCGATCTCAAGGCCCAGCGTCCGGACGCCGAGCTGTTCTTCATCAGTGGCGCCGATGCCGTGGCGCAAATTCTCAGTTGGAGAGACCATGATGAACTGTGGGAGTTGGCCCACTTCGTCGCGGTCTCCCGCCCAGGACACGTTCTGAGCATCGACGGCCTCCCGAGCGACGACGTCAGCCAGCTCGAGGTGCCGGCGCTGTCGATCTCGTCGACGGACTGTCGTGAGCGTGTCCGTGACGATCAACCGGTCTGGTACCTCGTCCCCGACGGGGTCGTCCAGTACATCGCGAAGCATCATCTGTATCGGAGCAAGGCATGAGCACATCGGATCAGCGAGGTCCGCTGACGCGGAAGCAGCTGCGGGAGATCCGGTTGACGGGATCCACCCCGATCATCAGCGAGGAAGAGGCCAAGGCCGCCGCGGAGTCCGCTCCTCCCGCCCAGCCGCTGCCCCGCGCCGCCGAGCCCGTCGTCGTCCCCCCGGCGCCGGTCGCCGCAGGCCCCGTCGAGCCCGGCGCCGCTCCGCTGACCCGCCGCCAGGCGCGGGAGCAGGAGAAGATCAAGACCGCCTCGGTCCCGGTCCACGGCGCGGAGGATCAGGCCGGGCACGACGTCGCGGCGGATCAGCAGCCGGCGGCACCGACGGAGGAGGACGACGTCGTCGATGACGAGGTCGCCGCGGAGCCCGTCAGCGCCGCCGACGTCGCCGATACCGTCGGCACGGTGCCCCTCGTCGAGGACGAGGGTGCGCAGACGGAGTCGGCTCCGGAGGATCTGTCGGAGGTACTCGGCGTCCCCGCGGAGGACGAGGCCTCGGACGAGGATCTCCTCGAGGAGGAGGTCGACGACGACATCGAGGCGGGCGAGCGCCCGACCGTGAGCCCGACGTTCGGGGAGGGGGTGCTCCAGGAGGATGCACCCGCCGAGCCCGCGCCGTTCCGTCCCTCGTTCGACGAGCTGCTCACCTCGAACGACTCCGGGGGCACCCAGCACTCGGCACCGAACGCCCTGATCTTCACGCCGTCGGCCGGCGAGGGTTCGCTGTCCGGGCCGGTGGCCTCCACGGGCGAGATCCTCGTCACGGGGTCCTACGAACTGCCCAAGGGGCTCGGTTCGCAGGGGCACGCTCACGGCACCACGGACGGCAAAGAGGTCGACGCCGTCCTCATCGACGGGGAACTCCCGCCCGCGTCGTCCCCGACTCCGATCGCGGCGAGCTCCGCGGTCAGCACCATCAAGCCCGCCGGCGAGGTGATCCGTCCGCCGGCACCCGAGAAGGGCAACCGGCTGATGCTGATCGCCGCCATCGTCGCGGGCGCCCTCGCGCTGGGCCTGGGCACGGCCCTGGTCATCGCCTTCACAGGAAACGTCTTCTGATGCAATCACCCGAAACCGCCGAAGAGATGCTGCGCATCGCCGCCGACGCCGCCGTGGCCAAGGGCGGTGAGGACCTCGTCGCACTGAACGTCTCCGAGCCGCTTCCGCTCGTCGACATCTTCCTCCTCGTGACCGGCAACAGCGAGCGGAACGTCGCCGCGATCGCCGACGAGATCGAGGACCGTCTCGTCGAGTCCGGACACAAGCGCGTGCGCCGGGAGGGGCGTGCCGAGGCGCGCTGGGTGCTGCTGGACTTCGGCGACCTCATCGTCCACGTCTTCCACCAGGAGGAGCGGGTCTACTACGGCCTGGAGCGTCTGTGGAAGGATTGCCCGGTCATCCCGCTCGAAGTCGCCGAAGCGTCGGCTGACAACGCCTGACATGGCCACGCACCTGCTGACCGGTGCGGGGTCGGGCATCGGCGCGGTCCTCGCCCGACGGCTCGTGGAGCGCGGCGACGACGTCGTGGTGCTCGCGCGCGACGCGGGACGCGCGCGACAGATCGCCGAGGAGCTGCCGGGGGTCTCGACCCTGGTCGGCGACCTCGCCCAGCCGGGACGCCTCTCGTGGGCGCTCTCGAAGCAGAGTCTGCCGGATCGCATCGACTCCCTGGTGCACGCGGCCGGCGTCGTCGATCTCGGGACGGTGGGGGAGCTCACCCCGGCGCTCTGGGACCAGCAGCTCGCCGTCAATCTCGTCGCCCCGGCGGAGCTCACCCGTCTCCTGCTGCCCGTGCTCCGGGTCTCGCGGGGGCACGTCGTGTTCGTGAATTCCGGCGCCGGGCTCCGGGCGAGCCCGGGGTGGTCGGCCTACGCGGCCTCGAAGCACGGCCTGCGGGCTCTCGCTGACGCGCTGCGGCAGGAGGAGGCCGAGCACGGTATCCGCGTGACCTCGGTGTATCCGGGGCGGACGGCGACGCCCATGCAGGAGCGGGTGCACCGGCAGGAAGGCCAGGAGTACGACGCGACGCGGTTCATCACGCCGGAGGCGGTGGCGACGACGATCCTCACCGCGCTCGACCTGCCGCGGGACGCCCACCTCACGGATCTCACGGTGCGTCCCCAAGGCTGAACGAGCCGATCACACCATTCTCCTGCACCTCCTCGTGAGGGTGTCAAGGCCCTTCCCTTCCCTGGCGGGGTATCGGAGGCTCGTCATCAGAGAGTCCTGGAGGGCCGACTGATGTCAGAAGTTCCTGATCCCCGTTTCGTGCTTCACCGCATCACGCCGTCGGAGTGGGTGATCAACGATCTGCGCTATCCCCCGAACGACCCGCGCCATGTCGTCGCCTGCGTGTACGAGCTCGCCGACACCGAAGTCGAGGTGACGTGGCTGCGCGATCTTCCGCTCGCGATCCGATACGGCACGGCGTTCGAGGTGCTGGAGGAGGTCGAGCGGATGCAGGGGGCGAGCCGGGCGACGCGTCCCATCGCGATCCCGCATCGACCGCCGCTGCTGGCCACCTGAGCCGGCTCCGCGTGAGAAAGGGCACCCCTCCGTGAGGAGGCGGTGCCCTTTCCTGTGTCCGGATCAGTCGTCGTCGCCGGCGACGGCGGCGCGGTCGGCCTCCGCACTGTCGATCTGGGCGTCGTCCGCATCCTCGTCGAGCACTTCTTCGCCGTCCACCTCGCGCGTCGGGACGTCGTCGGCGTCCCCGTCGGCGATCGGCGGGAGAGGCGGGATCGGGGGAGTCGTGTTGGACATGTCGTCTCCTTTCGTCGGATGCCCTCTGTCTACGCCGGCATGCGCACCCTGGGGAGACCGTTGACGGGCCGTGGCGGGGGCGGCTACGGAGCCGGCTCCGACCTCAGGAAGCAGGGGGCGTGCCGCCGCCTCCCGGGCCGCCCATGCCGGACGCGGCCTGCTGGGTGACGCTGTTCGCATAGTCGTTGGTCGGATCGCGGTAGATGGTGTGCACGTGCCCCCAGCCCGACGTGGTCACGCCGTCGACGTCGGCGCCCGCAGAGCCCTGCTGCGCCTGTAACGCGACGTACACCTTCGGGCCGGAGATCGAGAAGTCGATGCCGTTCCCGGTGCTCATGTCGTACGTCGTCGCCCCGGACCAGGCGATGACGGTGTCATCCAGCGTCTCCTCGATGTCGGCCAGCGTGGACGCCGTGGTCTCCTCGTCGCTCATCCCGGCCCAGTTCGCGATGAGCTGGAGCAGCAGGTCCCGCTGCTCGTCGGAGAGGTCGGCCCCGGACAGCCCGGCTCCGCTGACGAAATCGCACGTGTCGCCCGGTGCGCACATGCTCACATCGCCGGAGGTCAGCGTGGCCTGCTGGTCGGCGGTGAGGCTGTCGAAGAACGCGAAGGCGTCCGTGTAGATCCCGTCGAACGGCTGCACCTCCTCGCCGTCCTCGTTCGTGTAGACGGCGGGCTGGACGCCGAGGTGCGTGGGCGCGAACGTGATCGCGTCGGTGCTGCCGTCCAGCGTGGCGTTGATACCGAGGTGGTGCCCGCCGAACTGCACCTCGAAGGCGCTGTCGGTCGCCGTCGGATCGCCGAAGAAGGCGATGTAGTACTGCCCGAGGGAATCCTCGGTGCTGCTGCTGTTCTCGGCGAGGTACTCGTCGCCCCCCATGATCCCGGTGACGGTGGCGTAGGCCTCGTCGCTCAGCAGAGCCTCCAGCACGGCGAGCGCCGCCGTCCGCTGCTCTTGGGTCAGATCGGTGAGGTTCAGTCCTGCCCTCTGCACGAAGGTCACCGGGAAGTTCGACCACGACGTCGTCTTCGTCTCGTCGTCGAAGTCGTACAGCACGGCCTCCCTCTGCTCGTCGGTCAGCGTTGCGAGGAAAGCCTCGGCGGCGGCGGACGTGTCGGCGATCGTCCCCGCGGTCGTTCCGGCATCCGTCGAGGCGGCGGCGGAAGCCGAGGCGGACGACGAGGCAGAGGTCGTCGGTTCGGCGGTCGTGGCTGCGGCGCAGCCGCTCAAGACGAGGCCGCCCGCGAGGACGAGGCCGGAGAGCCAGGCGAGGCGCTTCTGCGCGGGAGAGGATGTCGTGTTCATGCCTCCACGGTAGGAAGGGGACCGGTGGCGGCCCTATGATCTGTCGATGCCCTTCCTATGACGATGGAGCCGCGGCCACGCCACACCATGTTTTTCCGGGCGATGTCCGGGACGCCGCCTCAGGCATCCACGCGGGATCAGGCGACCTCGCACATCGGAGCCTGATCTCGCGCGAATGCCTGAGGTCGAGCGAGAGGATGGATGGCTAGGGGAGGTAGCGGTCGACGATCGTGCGGAGCTGTGCCTCGTCGGGTGCCGTGGTCACGCCGGTCACGCGCTGCAGCGTCGCGAACGGGGTCGACGCGGACCCGACGGGAGCCGGCTCGATCTGCGTCTTCCAGTCGGGAGCGATGCGGTCGAGGAGGAGGCCGAGCTGTGCACCGGTGAAGTAGGAGTAGTCGCGTTCCAGGACGGTCTGCTGCTCCGGGTCGTCGATCAGCGCGTCGAGACCGTCGGTGAAGGTGCTCTGCACGGGAGTGAGACCTCGTGCCGGGAGCGAAGCGGCGACCGCGTCGCGCGACGGAAGCATGCATATGTAACACGCTACCGTGATGACTGTTTCGTCTTCGTATGCTCCTCAGTCAGGCGATGGCGCGGCATCAGGCAGGGAGGGCGGTGAATGCCTGATAGGGCGCGGGCGCCTGATCTCGCGTGATGCAGCACGCCACGGAAACGCAAAAACCCCCGGCGAACCGAGGGCTTTTCGTGGACCTGAGGGGACTCGAACCCCTGACCCCCTGCATGCCATGCAGGTGCGCTACCAGCTGCGCCACAGGCCCAGACGCTGTTCCGGAGTGCTCCGGGCAACGTGAAAACACTACTACACGAATCCGCATCCGCACCAATCGGGACGGGCTGCCCGGGCGCGTCGGGGCGCGAGGAACATCCGGAGGAGCGACGGCGTTCGATCCATCGTGAGCACTCTCGACAGCATCGTGATCGGCGCCGGCCAGGCCGGGCTGTCCGCGTCGTTCCACCTGCGCCGCCGCGGGATCGAGCACGTCGTCCTGGATGCCGATGCTCGCGCCGGGGGAGCGTGGCAGCACCGATGGGACGCCCTCACGATGCGCGACGTGCACGGGGTCGCCGAGCTCCCGGGCGACACCGCGCCGCCGCGGGACGAGCGGCGGGCCAACATCGCGGTACCGGAGTACTTCGCCGCGTACGAGAAGGCCCACGATCTGCCGGTGCTGCGGCCGGTGCACGTCCGCCGGGTCCACGATGACGACGGCGTCCTGGTCGTCGAGGCCGACGAGGGGGAGTGGCGCACCCGCACCCTCGTCAACGCGACCGGCACCTGGACGCAGCCCTTCCTCCCGCACTATCCGGGGATGGAGACGTTCCTCGGGGAGCAGTTCCATACCGTCGACTACCCGGGTCCGGAGCACTTCCGCGGCAAGCGGGTGCTGGTCGTCGGCGGCGGTGCATCCGCCGTGCAGTTCCTCGGCGCCCTCGCTCCCCTCACCGAGACCCTGTGGGTCACCCGACGCCCGCCGGTCTGGCGCGATGATGACTTCACACCGGAGGCCGGTGCCGCCGCCGTCGCGCTCGTCGAGAAGCGGGTGGCGGCCGGGCTGCCCCCGGAGAGCGTGGTCAGTGTCACGGGTCTCATGCTGCGCCCCCAGGAACGGGAAGCGGAGCGCCTGGGCGCGTACGCCGACCGTCGACCGCTCTTCCAGCGCATCGAGCCCGACGGCGTGCGCTGGGTCGACGGATCGTTCGAGCGGGTGGACGTGATCCTGTGGGCGACGGGGTTCCGGCCGGCCATCGGCCACCTCGCCCCGCTCCACCTGCGCAGTGCCGCGGGTGGGATCCAGCTCGACCGCGGCGGCCGCGGTACGACGGCGGTGGCCGACCCCCGGGTGCAGCTCGTCGGGTACGGCCCCTCCGCGAGCACCATCGGCGCGAACCGGGCGGGGAGGGCCGCTGCGGCCGGTGTCGTCCGGGCGCTCGCGAAGACGGGAGCCGTGGTTTCGTCCTGACCGTTTCGTCGTCCGGAGCGTCCTGTGGATACGCTGGGAGGCATGCTGCGCATCGTCCTGACCGTCGTCTGGCTGCTGCTCTCCGCGTGGCTCGTGGTGTGGGTGGGGGAAGGCCTGTTCGGCGTGAACCAGCGGGAGTCGATCCTCCCCTTCGCGAGCGGTGACGGCCTGGGCGGACCGATCGTGATCGGCGTCGCCTGGGGCCTGCTGCTCACCTTCGGCGGATCGATGTCGGGTCTGGCGCGGCGTAAGAAGGTCCGCGGGCCGACGCAGATCGGCGTCGGCACCGTCGTCGAGATGTCGCGCACCGGCGTGACCGTGAACGACGTGCCCCAGTACGACCTGTTCATCCGGGTCAGCCCCAGCGTCGGCGACGACTTCATCGGACAGCTGCGCATGCTGCTCGACGCCGGTGACGTCGGAGCGCTGCAGGTGGGGCAGCCCGTCCCGGTCCGCTACAACGTCGACGACCCCGACACGGTCGAGCTCGCCGACCTCAGCGACCCGAGCGTCCGAGAGGCGATGCTCCAGTGGCGCATCGACCGGGGCCTCATCGACCCGTCCCAGGTCCGCGCGCGTACGACGGGGACCCAGGTGCCCGCGTCCGTCGTCGAGGTGCGTCCGACCGGACGGCGCCGTGAGGGGCAGAGCGAACTCGCGCTGAAGGTGCTCGTGGCCCCCGAGGGGGCAGAGCCGTGGGAGGCCGACACCACCGTGTTCGTCTACCCGCAGGCCGTGTCGCGCCTGCAGGTCGGGGCACCGATCTGGGCGTTCTACCGGCGGGAGGACCCGCACACGGTCGCCGTCACGATCGAGAAGGAGGCGGCACGATGAACCCCCTCGACACGCTGATGTGGCTGGTGAACTTCCCCGCCGCGCACGGCTATGCGATGGTCTTCATCGCGGCGTTCTCGATCCTCGGGCTGTTCGCGGTCTCCGCGCGAGGCACGACCGGAGGGGGCTCGCTGCGGGCTGTCCGTGAGCGGGAAGGCCTTGTTCCGGCGGGCACGCGATCCAGGGGGAACATCGGCGGCTCCGTGGTCCGCGTGTTCTTCCGCGTCCTGGCCTTCGTGATGCTCGGTTCCCTCATCATCGGGATCCTGAGCCTGACCGGTGTCCCGGTGACCCGCGCGTACATCTTCGAGAACGGTCGTCCCACCACGGGCACGGTCGACGGGGACTGGGTGACGTTCACGGCGGCCGACGGCACCGAGTACACGCTGGAGAGCGACTTCTTCACCCCCGCCGTGTACCCGGACCGTGACGCGTGGATCCCGACCGGGACGCCTGTCGTCGTGCGGTACCTCCCCTCGCATCCGCAGGCCTTCGTCATCGACAGTTCGCAGACCCCGGGCTGACGTCAGTCGGGGCGCGTAGGGTGAAGACATGTCGCGCATCCTCGTCTTCGGCGGCCACGGCCGCATCGCCCTGCTGCTCGCCCCGCTCCTCGTCGCCCGCGGTCACGAGGTCACCGGGGTGATCCGGAACCCCGATCACGTGACGGAGGTGGAGGACGGCGGCGCGATCGCGCTCGTCGCCGACATCGAGACCATGGACGTCGACGCCCTCACCGAGATCATCCGCGGACACGATGCCGTGGTGTGGTCGGCGGGTGCCGGAGGCGGGAGCCCGGAGCGCACCTACGCCGTCGACCGCGACGCGGCGGAGCGGACCATGGACGCGGCGGAGCGCGCGGGCGTGCGACGCTACGTCATGGTGTCGTGGATCGGCTCCACGGCCGATCACGGCGTGCCGGAGGACGACTCCTTCTTCCCGTACGCCGATGCGAAGTGGGCCGCAGACGAGCATCTGCGCGCTTCCGACCTCGACGGGACGATCCTCGGCCCCGGCACGCTGACCTTCGACGACCCGACCGGTCGCATCCGCATCGATCCGGAGGGGCGCGGCGAGGTCTCCCGCGCCGACGTCGCGGCGGTCATCGTCGCCACCCTGGAGGACCCGGGCACGATCGGGCGCACGATCCGCTTCGGCAACGGCGACGAGGAGACCTCGGTGCCGATCGCCGAGGCGCTCGCGCGCTGAGGGCGATGAAGCGGAGTCGGTCCCTCGGGCGCCGGGCACGGCGAGGTGCCGGCGCCGCGCTCGTCCTGACCGCCCTCGTGGGAGGTGCCTGCGCGTCGGCGGCTGCCCAGTTCAGCCCGGAGCCCGCTGAGGTGGTATCGGTACAGGCCGCAGAGCCCGGCGCGACCCGAGAGCAGGCCGCCGCCCTCGTCGCGGACATGAGCACCGCGGAGCAGGCATCGTCCATCGTGATGGGACACATCGGCGGGACCGATCCGGCGGCGCTGCGTGCCTATATGCAGTCGGGGCTCGGCGGATTCATCCTCATGGGCGGGAACATCCCGGCCACGGAGGAAGAGCTCCGCACGCTGACGGCCGCGCTGACCGTCGACCCCGCCCTCCCGCCGCTGATCGCCGTGGACCAGGAGGGCGGCATCGTCTCGCGCCTGCCCTGGGACGCCTTCCCGGCGTCGACGACCCTGAAGAGCCGTCCGGTCGCCGAGACCTCGGCAGCCTTCGCGGCCCGCGGCGCGCTCGTCGCGCGCGCCGGGATCACCGTCGACTTCGGTACCGTCGCCGACGTTCCCGCGGACCGCGGCTCGTTCATCTTCGGGCGGTCCCTCGGCACCGATCCGGAGAGTGCCGCCGACCGCACCGTGGCGGCGACCACGGCCCAGGAGCACTTCGTCGCGTCCACCCTCAAGCACTTCCCCGGGCACGGAGCGGCGCCGGGCGACTCCCATCACGCGATCCCGAGCACGGGCATGACGAAGGCCGCGTGGCGCGAAACGGACGGCGTCCCGTTCGCCGCTGGCATCGAGGCCGGCGCCTCGGTGCTCATGTACGGCCATCTCGCGTACACCGCCGTGGACTCCCGACCGGCGTCGCTCTCCGCGGAGTGGCATCGCATCGCGCGGGAGGAGCTCGGCTTCGACGGCGTGGCCGTGACGGACGACCTCGGCATGCTGCTGTCCTCGGGGGATCCCGCATACGCCGACCCCGTCGCGAACGGCGTCGCCGCGGTCGCGGCCGGCAACGACCTCGTGCTCATGATCGCGGGGTCCACCGCCCAGACCGCGACCGACATGGCCGCGGGGATCGCCGCGGCGGTCGACGCCGGGACGCTGCCCGCCGACCGGCTGGAGGACGCGGCGACCCGGGTGCTCACCCTGCGTCTGCAGCTCGCCGCAGCGTCGTCGTCGTGGGGCGTCTGCGGGGACTGCGCCGCCGGCTGACGCTCAGGCGGCGGCGCGCTCGTCCGGGCCGAGCCAGGCGGTGAGGAGGGAAGCGCGGAGGGCGGCGCCACGGTCCGCGAAACCACGCTGGCGCCGGACGTACTCGGCCTTGCCCTCCGGCGTCTCGATGCGTACCGGTTCGACGTCCCACGCCGACAGGTCGTACGGGGCGGCCTGCATGTCGAGCAGCCGGATGTCGCGCGCCAGCTCGAACGCCTCCAGCAGCAGCTCTCCGGGAACGAGCGGGCCGAGCTTCATCGCCCACTTGTACAGGTCCATGCCGGCGTGCAGGCAGCCGGGCTGTTCGAGGAGGGGCTGATCCTCTCTCGTCAACGCCGCCCGGTTGCGAGGCACCGCCTCCGGAGTGAAGAACCGGAAGGCGTCGAAGTGCGTGCAGCGGAGATCGTGCGCCTCCACCACGGCATCCGTGCCCGCCTGCCCCAGCCGGAGGGGGACGGCATGCCGACGCTCTGCGGCGCGGTAGACCATCGCCCATTCGTGCAGACCGAAGCAGCCGAACTGCCCGGGCCGGGAACCGGTACGGCGCAGCATCAGCGAGACGAGGCGAGCGAGCTCGGGCTTCTCGGCGGCGAAGCGCTCGGCATCCGGCGTCACGCCGTCCGGTGTCGTCCCGGGGGCGTACCAGCGCCAGGCCGCTCGTTCGGACGCGTCCGCCAGCTCCACACCCGCTCCGGGATGCCAGCGGCGGAGCTGCGCGGGCTTGTAGCCGTAGTAGGTGAAGAGGAAGTCCCACACCGGGTGCTTCTCGCCGCGCGCCACACGGTCTCGGTGCGAGGCGGTCAGCGCGTCGGCCCGCTCCCGATGCGCGTCCTCGCGCCGAAGCCAGTCGTCACGGGTGAGGATCATGTCAGTGCAGGATGCCGGCGTCGCCGAGCTGGTCGCGCAGGCCCGCGCCGTCCTCGGCGCTCACCCACGGCACCTCGTCCGCGTCATGGGATTCCATCTCGGCACGGCCGCCGGCGAGCACCGCCTCGGCAGGCAGCAGCCGCCGGATCGCGACACCCGCGACCGAATCCGGGTGCTCCTCCTGGAACTGCGTGTAGATCGCCTCGTCATGCTGGCCGTCGTCGCCGATCAGGAGCCACTTGACGTCGGGGAACTCGGTGGCCAGTCGCCGGAGGTTCGTGAGCTTGTGGTCGCGCCCGCTGCGGAACCAGCGATCGTGCGTGGGGCCCAGTCGGTCAGCAGCAGCGAGCCGGCGGGGAAGAGGTGACGACCGAGGAACCGCGACAGCGTGGGGGCGACGTTCCAGGCGCCGGTGGAGAGGTAGACCATCGGAGCTCCCGGGTGCTGCCGGAGCAGCTGGTCGAGCAGCACGGCCATCCCCGGGACCGGAATGCGGGCGTGCTCGTCGACGACGAACGAGTTCCAGAAGGCGATGAAGGGCCGGGGGAGCGCCGTGACCATGACCGTGTCGTCGACGTCGGAGACGACGCCGAACCGGGTGCTCTCCGCGACGACGAAGGCGCGCGCCTCGATCGGCTCCTGTCCCTCGACGGTGATCGTGAAGGTCTGCCAGCCGGGTTCGAGGTCGGCGCGGATGACGGTGTCGATGACGCCGCCGCGGTCGGCGACCACCCGATGCGTGCTGTCGCCGACATGCACGTCGACCGAGGCGAAACCCACGGGGATGCCGACGAAGCTGCGCCAGCCGCGGATGCTCGCCGGTTCCCCGTCGCGGCCTCGGCGCTGCGGCGGGACGATCAGCACGCGACCGAGCACACGGACCCACCCGGGGCCGCCGTAGCCCGGGAAGGGCAGCACGGTGGCGCTCCGGCCGCGGCGGCGCGCTCGTCCCTCGCGCCACACGTGCAGGCGGTGCTCGAGACGGGCGAACCAGTGGATCCTGGGCGCCGGGGGTGCGGGGGCCATTGCCTCAGTCTTTCACGTCGGCGTCGGACTCCGCCGCCGGGGCCTCCAGATGACGAGCTTCGAGACGGTGCAGCAGCCGCTTGCCCAGGTAGGCGAGCACGAGGAACAGGGCGATGACTCCGACGAAGAGGTAGCCCGCGAAGTGCACGCGGTCGACGAGCTCGCGGAAGCTCCCGGCCGCCAGCGAGGTCACGCTCACGTACGCCGAGGCCCAGATGATGCAGGCCGGGGTCGTCCAGGCCAGGAAGCGCCGGTAGGGGTACTCGCTCATCCCCACCGTGAGGGGGACGAGGGAATGGAGGACGGGGAGGAAGCGGGAGAGGAAGATGGCGATGCCGCCGCGTCGGGCCAGGTAGTTCTCCGCGCGGACCCAGTTGTGCTCGCCGATCCGCCGTCCGAGCCAGGAGGCACGGATGTAGGGGCCCAGCCAGCGGCCGAGCCAGAAGCCGATGCTCTCGCCGATGAGGGCGCCGACGACGACCGCCACGCCCATCGCGATGCCCTCGAGGGGAGTGGCGACGCCCATCGAGGCGATGATGACGATCGTGTCGCCGGGGACGATGAGGCCGATGAGGATGCTCGTCTCCAGCATGACGGCGAGACCTGCGACCAAGGTGCGCGTGACCGGATCGATCGACTGCACGGTGTCGAGGAGCCAGAGCAGGAGGTCGTCCACCCCATGAGGATACGGGAGCAGCCCGGTCCTAGGCTGGAAAGGTGCCCGACCGCCTGACCCCCCGAGCCCTGCCGTCCTGGGTGGCGCCGGAGCGACTTTTCGGGGTGCTCGCGCAGCGGCAGGCGGACGTGTTCTGGCTCGATGCGGGCGCTGACGCCGTCGAGGGATGGAGCTTCCTCGGCACCGGGATGGCGGAGCCGCTTCCGGAGGACGTGCGCCTGGATGCCGGGTCCGTCGAGGCCGGGATGCCGCCGTTCCGCGGGGGATGGGTGGGCTGGCGCGACTACGAGAGCGGAGCCGCGCGCGCGGGAGCTCCGGTCGCCACCGAGCCGGAGCCGGAAGCCCGGACGTGGCTGCGCGTGACCAGGGCCGTGGCGGTCGATCACGCCGCGCACCGCCTGTGGCTGCTGGCCCCGGAGGAGGAGACCAGTGAGGGGGAGCGCTGGCTGCAGTCCCTTCTGAGCGACGCCGGCCCCGAGGCGCCGACGCCGCGGGCAGTGGAGGACCGACACGTCGCCGAGGCCCGCCATACTCCCGCCGCGTACGAGCAGCTCATCGACCGCTGCCGCGACCTCATCCACGCCGGGATCGCCTACCAGCTCTGCCTCACGACGCGGTTCACCGTGCCCGGGGTCCACGACCCCGTCGCGGTGTACGGGCGTCTCCGGGCGGCGACGCCGGCGCACCACGGGGGATTCCTGCGGATCGGGGGACGTGCGCTCCTCAGTGCCAGCCCTGAGCAGTTCCTCCACGCCGGCGGTGGGGTCATCCGCACCCGTCCCATCAAGGGCACGCGTCCTCGGGGCGCCGATGCCGCGACCGATGCCGCGCTCGCCGCAGAGCTCGCCGCGGATCCGAAGGAGCGGGCCGAGAACGTCATGATCGTCGACCTCATGCGCAACGACCTCTCCCGGGTGTGCGTGCCGGGGTCGATCCGGGTCGACGGTCTCTGGGAGGTCGAGAGCTATCCGGCCGTGCATCAGCTCGTCAGCACGGTCAGCGGCACGGCCGCGGAGGGGATCACGGTCGGGGCGCTGCTGGAGGCGGCGTTCCCCGCCGGGAGCATGACCGGAGCACCGAAGCTGTCGGCGATGACACAGCTGCGCGACCTCGAGGGCGCCCCTCGCGACATCTACGCCGGCTGCTTCGGCTACATCGGCGTCGACGGTGCTCTTGATCTCGCGATGGTCATCCGCAGCATCGTCGTGGACGAGGAGGCGGCGTTCGTCGGCGCCGGTGGCGGGATCACGTGGGGATCGGTGCCCGCGGCCGAGGTGCGTGAGGTCGCCACGAAGGCCCGAGCCCCGCTCGCGGCGCTGGGCGCGGAAATGCCCGCCACCTGGCGTTCCGATATCCTGAACTGATCCCGTTTTTCCCTTCAGATTGGTCGTGCGTTCGTTGTCCGAGAACATGTCCACCGCTCCCGTCGACGAGGAGTTCTCCTCGCCGCACGCCATCCAGGCCAAGTGGCAGAAGTACTGGGCGGAGCACGAGACGTTCCTCACGGGCGGAGACGACGACACCCGGCCGCGGCGCTACGTGCTGGCCATGTTCCCGTACCCCTCCGGCGACCTGCACATGGGGCACGCGGAGAACTACCTCTACTCCGACATCGTCGCCCGCTTCTGGCGTCACCGGGGCCACAACGTCCTGAACCCGATCGGTGGGACTCCTTCGGGCTGCCGGCGGAGAACGCCGCAATCCGCCAGGGCGCCGACCCGCGCGAGTGGACGTACCAGAACATCGCGCAGCAGAAGGTGGGCTTCCAGCAGTACGGCGTCTCGTTCGACTGGAGCCGGGTGCTGCACACGTCCGACCCCGAGTACTACCGCTGGAACCAGTGGCTGTTCCTGAAGATGTACGAGCGGGGCCTGGCGTACCGGAAGAAGAGCCCGGTCAACTGGTGCCCGAACGACCAGACGGTGCTGGCCAACGAGCAGGTCGTGGACGGGCGCTGCGAGCGCTGCGGCTACGAGGTCGTCAAGAAGAAGCTCACCCAGTGGTACTTCCGCATCACCGACTACGCGGACCGCCTGCTCGACGACCTGAACCAGCTCGAGGGGTTCTGGCCGCACAAGGTGCTGCAGATGCAGCGCAACTGGATCGGCCGCTCCGTCGGCGCCGACGTCGACTTCCGCATCGAGGGGCGCGAGGAGCCGGTGACGGTGTTCTCGACGCGCCCCGACACCCTGCACGGTGCGACGTTCTTCGTCGTGGCGCCCGACGGTGACCTGGCCGCCGAGATCGCGGCGGACGCTGAGCCCGAGGTGCGCGAGCGCTTCCAGGCCTACCTGGCCGAGGTGCAGAAGACCACCGACATCGATCGGCAGTCCACCGACCGTCCCAAGACGGGCGTGTTCCTGGGCCGCTACGCGATCAACCCGGTCAACGGCGAGAAGCTGCCGATCTGGGCGGCCGACTACGTGCTGGCCGACTACGGGCACGGCGCCGTCATGGCGGTCCCGGCACACGACCAGCGCGACCTCGACTTCGCACGCGCGTTCGACCTGCCGGTTAAGGTCGTCGTCGACACCACCGCTCCGGTCACCGGTGCCATGCCGGTCATCGAGGTGGACGAGGACGGCGTCCCGATCGACGCCGACGCCGCGCTCGACGAGCAGAACCCGGCGAAGACCGGCGTCGCGCTCACCGGCGAGGGGCGCATGATCAACTCCGGTCCGCTGAACGGACTGTCGAAGCGCAACGCGATCGCACGCGCCATCGAGCAGCTGGAGGCCACGGGGACGGGCCGGGCGGCGAAGAACTACCGCCTGCGCGACTGGCTGATCTCGCGTCAGCGGTTCTGGGGCACGCCGATCCCGATGCTCCACACCGAGGACGGCCGCATCGTTCCGGTGCCGGAGGACCGGCTGCCGGTCAAGCTGCCGAGCGTCGAGGGCCTCGACCTCAAGCCGAAGGGACGTCCCCGCTGGGCGGCGCCGAGAGCTGGGTGCGCACGACGGATCCGGAGACCGGCGACCCGGTGCTGCGCGATCCGGACACGATGGACACCTTCGTCGACAGCTCCTGGTACTTCCTCCGGTTCCTGTCGCCGAACAGCGACACGGTGGCGTTCGACCCGGCCCAGGCGGCGCGCTGGGCCCCGGTGGACTCGTACATCGGCGGTGTCGAGCACGCGATCCTGCACCTGCTGTACGCACGCTTCATCACCAAGGTCCTCTTCGACATGGGGCTGATCGACTTCACCGAGCCGTTCTCCAACCTGATCAACCAGGGCATGGTGCTGCTCGACGGACAGAAGATGTCGAAGAGCAAGGGCAACCTGGTGCTGTTCCAGGAGGAGCTCGACGCCCACGGTGCCGACGCGCTCCGCGTCGGTCTGGCCTTCGCCGGTCCGGTGGAGGACGACAAGGACTGGGCGGACGTGTCGACCACCGGTGCGCAGAAGTTCCTCGCGCGCGCCCTGCGGATCGCGCACGAGGTCGCCAGCCCCGTCGACGTCGTCTTCGACGGGGGCGACGCGGTGCTGCGCCGTGCGACGCACAAGCTGCTCGCCGAGGCGCCTGCACTGGTCGAGCAGACGAAGTTCAACGTGCTCGTCGCCCGTCTGATGGAGCTGGTCAACGTGACCCGCAAGACGATCGACGGCGCGGCCGGTGCTGCCGACCCGGCCGTCCGTGAGGCGGCGGAGACCATCGCCGTCATGCTCGACCTCATCGCCCCGCACACCGCGGAGGAGATGTGGGAGATCCTAGGACACGAGCCGTCCGTCGGACTCGTGTCGTGGCGCTCCGCCGATCCGGCGCTGCTCGTCGAGGACACCGTCACCGCGGTCGTGCAGATCGGCGGCAAGGTGCGCGCGCAGCTCGAGGTGCCGGCACGCATCGGCGAGGCCGAGCTCGAGGCGCTGGCGCGAGCCGATGAGCGCGTCATCCGGTCGATCGGCGACCGCGAGATCGTCAAGGTCGTCGTGCGGGCCCCGAAGATCGTCAGCATCGTCGTCAAGGGCTGAGTCCTCGGCGTGCTCCGCGGTTCCGCCTCCCCCGGTGCGAAGGGATGATGCCCGGATCACGTCGCGATCGGGAACGGCCGTCCTCCACGACGAGTCCCTTCTGAGCGTCTCTCCACGGTCGCTGTGTCCGGAGCCGGGAGGCGGTGGGCGCGGAGCTTAGGGTGACCGGATGACCTCGTCCCCGCCTCCACCTCCTCCGCCCCGTCGGAGACTCCGCCTCGGACTCGGCGCGGCGGTCGTGCTGGCGATCGTCGCGCTCTCCACAGCCGTCGGCCTCGGGCTGGTGCGGGGTCAACCGTCGTCCGTCGAGGCGGTTCCGCTCGCGGAGAGCTCGGCGTCGGTCGAGCCCGCGCCCGCGGAGATCTACGTGCATGTGCTCGGGGCGGTCGAGCGCCCGGGCCTGTACGTCCTGCGCGCCGACTCCCGGGTCGTCGACGCTCTCGCGGCCGCCGGCGGGTCGACGGACGCCGCCGACCTTGCGGGGGTCAATCTCGCCCGCCGGGTCGAGGACGGTGAGCAGATCCTGGTTCCGGTCGTGGGTGCTGTCGCCGACCCGTCGGCGCCGCCATCCGGAGACGGGACCGTCGATCTGAACACCGCGGATCAGGCGGCTCTGGAGGAGCTCCCGGGAATCGGGCCGGCGCTGGCCGAGCGTATCGTCGCGTGGCGCGAGGACAACGGTCGGTTCCGCACGGTCGACGATCTCCTGGCGGTGCCGGGGATCGGGGAGAAGGTCTTGGAGGGGCTGCGAGACGGGGTGCGCGTGTGAGAGTCGCCTACCCCTGGGGATCGCAGGTCAGCGTGGCATCCGTGATCACCTGGGTCGCCAGCTCCCGCTCGGACTCGAGCGGATCGCGTCCGTCGACCAGGAGCTGAACGCTCTCATCGGACAACGCGGAGTCGTAGACGTACTGCCCGACGCAGGGATAGAAGTCCGGCATATCGTCATAGGTGGTCAGGCCGTTCGACCGGTTGATCTCCTCCGCGGACGCGCCGATCTCCTCAGGTGTCGGACGGCTCTCACTGGCGCTGCTCGGCGGGTCCGATGGCTGGGCGCTGGCCGGGGGCGCGCTTTCGGCGGGCAACGAGTCGTTCAGCGCCGACGAGGCCAGCACGAGCGACACGATGAGCACGATGACCCCGATCACGGCGCCGACGACCGAAACGACCATGCCGACGATCGACGGCCACTTCGCGGCGTTCTTCGTGAACAACCCGATCAGCGACACGACGAACCCGGCGAACAGGATCACCGCGCCGACCACGAACAACACGGGGATGAAGGCGAGAACGGCGCCGAGGACGGCCAGGCCCAGCCCGATGAACCCGAGGACCGGCGTCGGCCGAGAAGCAGCGTCAGGGACCTGTTGCGCCGGGGCGGCCGACCCGTATGTCGGCGCCTCGGGATGAGGCAGCGAGGGATTCGTCGGAGCCGAAGGGGGAGCGTAGGCGTCGGTCCACCGTGCTCCGTCCCACCACCGCTGGCGCCCGGAACCATCGTCGTACCACCCAGCCGGGACACTCATGCGCTCTCCTCCTCGTCGCGGCAGCGTCCGCCGCGCGCCAGTACCCAGGCTACTCAATCGCTTCCGACGAGGTCGTCACCGCGTCCGACGCCGGCGGTCTCCTCATCGGAGAAGTGCTCCTCCACACCCTGACCTCCGGGGTCGTTGTCCTCCGCTCGTGCGGCGGCGGTCGCGGCGGGCGGAGCGAGCACCGGCGCGACTCTAGGGTGATCCGATGCATGAGAGGCAGCGTTCGTCCCTGGGGCCCGAGGAGGGATCGGCGTGACGCGCGATCTGCGCCTACTGCCGGTGGCGGTCGCTGCCTGGGGTGTGGCCCTGGTCTGCGTGTTCGTGCCGGGAGCGGCGGCGTGGGTGGCGGGTGGATGCCTGGCGGCCGCGGGGATCATCGGCGCCGCTCTGGCGATCCGGCGCCGCGCAGTCGCGACGATCGGGGGACTGGTCATCGTGGTTCTCGCGACGGCGGCGGCCGTGGCGTTCACCGTGTTCGCACAGTCCGCGGACCGTGACGCCGTGCACGCCTGGGGAGGCAGAGCCGTCGAAGCGGTCGGTGAAGTCTCGTCGTCGGCGTCCGTGGGACGCGATGGGCGTCTGTGGATGGACGTGCAGCTGAGCGGCATCGGTGCGCCCGGGGCCGTGGCGCCGGCGGCCGGTCCAGTGCGCATCGGCATCGAGGAAGCGGAGGGGTTCGTCCTCGGTGCGCAGGTGCGGGTGACCGGAGAGAGTGCGGAAACGGATCCGGGGGAGCGGGCGGCCCTCGTCGTCTTCGTCACCGCCGGAACGGTGGAACGGTC
The DNA here is from genome assembly GCF_057364585.1 of Microbacterium sp. CFSPD4_SD4. Taxonomy (NCBI): domain Bacteria; kingdom Bacillati; phylum Actinomycetota; class Actinomycetes; order Micrococcales; family Microbacteriaceae; genus Microbacterium; species Microbacterium sp. CFSPD4_SD4. The sequence goes on along the minus strand of NZ_JBNFOC010000001.1, from coordinate 572,579 downwards.
CGCACCGGGCGTCTTCGGGTTCGCTGCCGACCTCCGCCGGTCGTTCGTCGAGCGCGCGACGCGGCTCCCGGAACCCGGCGCCGGCTCCTTCCGGGGTTGGCGGTGGGCGACACGACCGCTGTGCCTGCCGCAGTCGACGCCGACATGCGTGCGAGCGGCCTCAGCCACCTCACCGCCGTGTCCGGGGCGAACTGCGCGATCGTGGTCGCCGCGGTGTTCGCGATCGCGGCGCTGAGCGGCGGGACGCGAGCGCTGCGGGTCGTGCTCGCGGCCCTCGCGCTGGCGGCCTTCGTCGTGCTCGTGACGCCGGAGCCGAGCGTCATCCGGGCCGCCACGATGGCCGCGGCAGGCATGCTGTCGATCCTCGTCGGGCGGCCGAGCGCAGGCGCCGGGATCCTGGCCCTGTGCGTGGGCGCGCTCCTCGTCGCCGATCCCTGGCTCGCATCGACGCCGGGGTTCGCGCTGTCCGCCGTGGCCTCCGGGGCCCTCATCCTGCTCGCCCCGGCGCTGGCGAACGGTATCGCTCGCTGGCTGCCCGGTCCGCTGGCCCTCGCGATCGCCGTGCCTCTGGCGGCGCAACTCGCGTGCGCGCCCGTCATCGCGCTGTTCGCGGAGCAGCAGTCGCTCGTCTCGGTCGTCGCGAACCTCCTCGCCGAGCCGGCCGCGCCGGTCGCCACGGTGATCGGGCTCGTCGCCTGTCTGGCTGCGCCTCTCCCACCCGTCGCGGATCTGCTCGCCGCGTGCGCGTGGCTGCCGTCTGCGTGGATCGCGACCGTCGCGCATGTCATTTCCGGGCTCCCCGGCGCTCAGGTGCTCCTCCCCGCGGGGCTCGGCAGCGCTGCCCTGGTCGCGCTGGTGAGCGTCGCGATCGCCATCGTGTGCTGCCGCGGAAGGTCGCGCCTACGGGACGTCACGCGCCGGGACGTCGTGACGGTGTGGTCTCGTCGGCCGTGGGCCTCGATGTCCGGCGGCGTCCTCATCATCGTCCGATGCGTGGCGGCCGGCGTTCTCATCGTCGTGGCGTCCGTCGGTGCCTCCCGCGTGCTGGTCGACGGTCCGCTCGCCCCGCTGGTGACGCCGCACGGGTGGGCGATCGCCGCGTGCGACGTGGGCCAGGGCGACGCGATCCTGGTGCGTTCGCAGGACGCGATCGCCCTCATCGACACCGGTCCGGACCCGGGGGCGCTCGACGCCTGCCTCCGCTCGCTGAGCATCGACCGCATCGACCTGCTCGTGCTCACGCACTTCGACGCTGACCACGTCGGGGGTGCGGCCGTGCTCGAAGGGCGAGTGGTCACCGTGTTGCACGGACCACCCGCCGACGATGCCGATGCGCGCGTGCTCGATGGCCTGGCGCGGGCGGGCGCGGCCCTCCGGGCGGTCGGCGCCGGGGACCGGGGCACTCTCGGCGAAGCATCGTGGCGGGTGCTCTGGCCGCGGAAGGACAGCGTCGCCTTCCCGCCGGGCAACGATGCGAGCGTCGTCACCGAGTTCGCCGGGGGAGGAGTGCCGCGCGCCCTGTTGCTCGGCGACCTCTCCGCGGCCCCGCAACGCGCGCTGCTCCGCGATACGCCGCTGACACGATACGACGTGGTCAAGGTCGCCCACCACGGGAGCGCTGATCAGGAGCCCGCCCTGTACGAGGCTCTGCATCCGAGCGCGGCGCTCATCACGGTCGGCGCGGGCAACGACTACGGACACCCGCGTCGGGAGACCCTGGAACTGCTGTCGGCTCTCGGCGCGCACGTCTACCGCACCGACCGCGACGGTCGCACCCTGCTCGGCATCGAGGACCATGCCCTCCGCGTTTGGACCGATGTCGCGCCGCCCTGAGTCGGGTGTCCGACACCGCCGGTAGGCTGGTCCCATGGCAGCTTCCCGTCCTCCCTCCCGCGGCGGCGCGAAGGCCACGAAGATCCCGCAGGTGTCGTGGCGAGAGCCGCACCCCGCGCCGCTGGTGCTCGTCTCGGGCCCGGAGGAGGTCTGCGCCGAGCGCGCGATCGCCGGGGTGCGCGACTACCTCCGTGCGGAGGATCCGGCGCTCGAGGTCAGCGACGTCCGTGCCGACGACTACGCGCCCGGCACGCTGCTCTCCCTGACCTCGCCGTCGCTGTTCGGAGAGCCGCGCCTGGTTCGCGTGTCCGGCGTGGAGAAGTGCTCTGACGCCTTCCTCCAGGAGGCCATCGGGTATCTGGAGAACCCGCAGGAGGGGGCCACGGTCGTGCTCCGCCACACGGGCGCCAGCGTCCGCGGGAAGAAGCTCCTCGATGCGCTGCGCGCGGGGACGGGCGGCGGGATCGAGATCGCGTGCCCCGCCATCAAGCGCGACGGCGACCGGGTCGACTTCGCGGCGGGGGAGTTCAAGGCGGCGAAGAAGCGCATCGCCCCGCCGGCACTCCGAGCGCTCGTCTCGGCCTTCGCCGACGACCTTACCGAGCTCGCCGCCGCCTGTCAGCAGCTCATCGGCGACGTCGAGGGCGACATCACCGAAGAGGTCGTCACGAAGTACTACGGCGGCCGGGTCGAGGTGTCGGCATTCGTCGTCGCCGACACCGCCATCGCCGGACGCTACGGCGAGGCTCTCGTGGCGCTCCGCCATGCCCTGTCCTCCGGCGCGGACCCGGTGCCGATGGTCGCCGCGTTCGCGATGAAGCTGCGCACGATGGCGCGCGTCGCCGGCAACCGTGAGCCCAGCAGACAGCTCGCCCAGCGCCTCGGAATGAAGGACTGGCAGGTCGACCGCGCGCGTCGCGACCTGGCGGGCTGGAACGAGCGCTCCCTGGGGATGGCGATCCAGGCGACCGCGCGCGCCGACGCCGAGGTCAAGGGTGCGGCGCGCGACCCCATCTTCGCGCTCGAGCGCATGGTGACGGTCATCGCCACCCGTGAGCCGTTCGGGGGGTAGGGCTCCCGCCTCCCGGGAAAGCAGAAAGCCCGCCTCACGAGGAGACGGGCCTTCCGGAAGTCAGAAGCTCAGAGAGCCGAGACCTGCTTGGCGATCGCCGACTTGCGGTTCGACGCCTGGTTCTTGTGCAGGACACCCTTGCTGACGGCCTTGTCGAGCTTGACCGAGGCCTTCTTCAGGCTCTTCTCGGCGGCGGCCTTGTCACCGGCGGCGACGGCCTCGCGGGTCTGGCGGACGAGAGTCTTCAGCTCGCTCTTCACGGCCTTGTTGCGCTCGTGAGCCTTCTCGTTGGTCTTGTTGCGCTTGATCTGCGACTTGATGTTTGCCACGTGTGGACGCTTTCTGTACAGGAGTGATTCGGAGTGCCGGCAGCAGAAGAGGGCTGCTGCACGGCGGTCGTGAGGGAAGAACCCACACGCAAGCCAAGAGTCGAGTCTACCAGTACCGGGCGGGATCGTGCGAAACGACGTCACTCGGGCGAGACGCCGTCGCGCGAGAGGCGGGACCGGGTGCAGAATCATCCACAACGACGATGACGTCAGGAGCCCGATGACCCCCCTCAGCACCGACCCGGCCGCGCGTGCGCGGCTCCGCTGGTCCGCCGCCACCTCGTCCGTCCAGATCGAGGGTTCCCGCCGCGCCGACGGCGCGGGCCGGTCGATCTGGGACGACGAGATCGCCAAGCCGGGACGCATCCGGGACGGCTCGACGGCGGAGCCGGCCTGCGACAGCTATCGCCGCGTGGCGGATGACCTCGCCCTGGTGGCCGGTCTCCTGGTCGATCGGTATCGGTTCTCGATCCCCTGGGCGCGCGTGCAGCCGGACGGACGCGGCCCCGGGAACGTCGCGGCGCTGGACCACTACGCCCGCGTCGTCGATGGACTGCTGGCGGCCGGCGTCACCCCGTTCCCGACCCTCTATCACTGGGAGCTGCCGAGCGCGGTCGAGGCCGACGGCGGCTGGCTGGCCCGCGACACCGCTGAGCGCTTCGGCGAGTACGCCGCCCTCGTCGCCGCGCGCCTCGGAGACCGGGTGTCGTCCTGGTACACGCTGAACGAGCCCGCGATGACCACTCTGCAGGGCTACGCCGTCGGTGCGCTCGCACCCGGAAGGCAGCTCCTCTACGGCGCGCTTCCGACCGCACATCACCAGCTGCTCGCCCATTCCCGAGCCGCCGAGGCGCTGCATGCCCGTGGCGCGGCGAGCGTGGGACTCGTCAACAACCACACCTGGGTCCTGCCGCTGCGGGACACCGAGGAGGATCAGGCCGCGGCCGCGGTGTACGACCTCCTGCACAACCGGCTGTTCAGCGAGCCGCTCCTCTCCGGGACGACACCGGACCTGGAGGTCCTCGGGCTCCCGCCGCTGCCCGTCCTCGGTGACGACCTCGCACGCATCGCGGGATCGATCGATTTCTACGGGGTGAACTTCTACAACCCGACCACGGTCACCGCCGCCGCCGCCGAGGATGACATCCCGTTCGAGATCGTTCCGACTCCCGGAGTGCCCGTCACCGGGTTCGGTCCCGAGTGGCCGATCATGCCGTCCGCGCTGCGCGACCTCCTGATCGATCTGCACCGTCGCCACCCGAGCATGCCTCCGATCATCATCGGGGAGAATGGGGCATCCTTCCCGGAACCCGACGTCGCCGGTCCGGTGGAGGACATCGACCGGATCGCCTACCTCTCCGCGCACATCGACGCGGTGGGCGAGGCCATCGACGCCGGCGTCCCCGTCGAGGAGTACACGGTCTGGTCGCTGCTCGACAACTGGGAGTGGACGGACGGCTACACGCAGCGGTTCGGCCTCGTGCACGTGGACTTCTCGACGGGGGAGCGCACCCCGAAGGGCTCCTACGGCTGGTACCGCGACCTCATCGCGGGTGCGCGCGCAGCCGAAGACGCCGAGGCGGCACGCGCATGAGCGCGACCCCGGGCCTCGGCACCCACCGAGCGGGCCTGCGCTGGATGTCGCTGTTCACCCTCGCCTGGCTCGCGATCTGGACCGTCCAGCTCACCCCGGTCCAGCTCCTCCTCCCGCTGCAGCTCGACACTCCGGAGGACGACTGGATCCGCGGCGTCGTCTCCTCCGGGATCGTGCTCGGACTGGGTGGCCTCGCCGGCGTCGTCGCCGGGCCGCTCGCCGGGGCACTCTCGGATCGCGCCCGCGCCGGCGCGCATCGGCGGCGGCCATGGGCTCTGGGAGGGGTCGCGCTCACGGCTGCCTGTCTCGTCCTCACCGGATTCGCCGACGGCCCGTGGGCGGTCGGCGCCGGCTGGGTCGGCGTCTCGATCGGCGTCGCCGTCTCCTCCGCCGCGTTCACCGCGCTCATCGCCGACCAGCTCCCGACGACGCAGCGCGGTGCCGCATCCGCCGCGGTCGGGTCGAGCCAGGCGGTCGGGATCGTGCTCGGGGTCGGACTCGTCGTGCTGCTCGGCCTCGGCATCGTCACCGGGTATCTGCTCCTCGCCGGCATCATCGCGGTGGTGGGCGTCGCGGCGGCACTGCTGCTGCCGGACCCGCCGAGCACGGAGGCGCTGCGCCCTCAGCGCATCGGGCGGCCCCGCCTGGCGTCGCTCCGCGACCGCGACTTCGCCTGGATGCTCTCGGGCCGGCTCGTCACCAACATCGGCAACGCCCTCGGCACGGCGCTGTTCCTTTTCTTCCTCCTCCACGGGCTCGGACAGGAGAGCACGACCGCACAGGACAACCTCCTCCTGCTGATCGTCGTCTACACGGTCTTCGTGGTGCTCGCCTCCGTGATCACCGGGATCATCTCCGACCGCACCGGGGAGCGGCGCCGGCTCGCCGTGGGGGCCACGATCGTGCAGGCGGCGTCGGGTGTGGTGATCGTGGCTCTGCCCACCTTCGAGATGACGATGGTCGCCGCCGCGCTCATGGGCGTCGGCTACGGCGCCTTCTCGACCGTGGGGCTCGCGTTCGCGGCCGATCTGCTCCCGGATGAGCAGGACCACGCGCGCGACCTCGGCATCGTGAACGTCACCGCCGCCCTCGGACAGCTCATCGGTCCCGTGCTCGGGGCGGGGCTCGTCGCGCTGGCCGGCGGGTTCTGGCTCGTCTTCCTCGCGGCAGCCATCCTGTCGCTCGTCGGCGGAGCGCTCACTGCCGCCGCGCGGCCTCGGGTGCTCTCAGCCTGACGCCGTGCGCTGCTCGATCGTCGCGATCGCGAGGGAGAGGACGGCGTTGAACACCCGCGGGCGCATGGCCGTGATCAGGTGCGTGGTCCGTGGCACGACGATGAGCTCCGCCTCCGGGGCCAGGCGCCGGAACAGGGGTTCGTTCAGCCGGAGCTGATCGTACTGGCCGTTCACGAACCAGAGGGGCACCTGGATGCGGGGGACGGCGGCCGCCACATCCAGGGCGGCGAGGCTGCGCAGCGTCTGGTCCTGGATGTCGAGGGCGTACCCGCCGGCGGCGAAGTCTCCGCGATTCTCCTCGGGGATCGTCGCGGCGAGCATGCGCTGCGTCAGCCACATGCCACGGTCGGGCAGGGAGTCGACCGCCCGGGCGAACAGGCGGTACGCGCGCAGCCCGGCGCCGCGGGGAAGCGAGGTGCATGCGGCGGCGACGAGTCCGTCGACGGGCGGAGGCTCAGCGCCACCGGTGTACGCGAGCGAGAGCAGCCCGCCCATGGAGTGGCCGACGAGCAGCACGGGGCCCGTCTCGGCTGCGGCGCGGACGGCCGCATCGATCGTGTGCAGCGCCTCGTGGAGGGTGAAGTCCTCGTCCATCCGGCTGCCGTGGCCGGGGAGGTCGACGGCGGTGACGGGGAGCCCGCGTGCCCCCAGGTACTCGATCTGCGACCGCCACATGGTGGCCGACGTGCGGATGCCGTGCACGAGGACGGTCTGGACGGTCACGCCTTCAGCATAAGGAAAGCGGGGCCGGTGGATGGACCACCGACCCCGCTTCGACACGAGATGTGTCAGAGGATGTTACTTCTCCCAGCCGACGTTCTCGACCGGCGTGACGCCGAACAGGTCGAGACCGACGTAGGGCTCCGGCGTGAGGTTCGCCAGGCCGTTCTTGACCACGTAGATCGAGGGGCCGCTGTACAGCGGGATGAGGCCCCAGGTCTGCTCGATGATCTTCGGCTCGAGGTCCATCGCCGCGGTGGTCCAGGACTCCGCGTCCTTCTGGCTCTCGACCTCGTCGGCGATCTGCTGGTCGATCTCCTCCGTGCCGGTCGCCGAGAGGTTCAGACCGCTGTCGGAGCAGTAGAGCTGGCAGAACCAGGCCGGGCCGAACGGGTCGGAGTCGGTGAAGCGGAGCGAGACGACGTCCCAGTTCTTCGTGGTGAAGTCGCTGGAGAAGTCGGCGGAGGCACGGACATCGATCTTGAGGTCGATTCCGATCTCCTTCTGCTGCGCCTGCAGCGACTTCGCGAGGGCCTCGATGGTCGGGTCCTCACCGAAGATCGGGAAGGTGACGGAGAGCTTCTCGCCGTCCTTCTCACGGATGCCGTCCTCGCCCTCGGTCCAGCCGGCGTCGTCGAGGAGCTTCTTGGCGCCCTCGACGTCGTGCTTCAGACCGGCTTCGGCGAACGAGTCCTTGTAGCCGTCCTGGAACGAGTACAGGTTGAGCGAACCGGCGACCGGCTCCTCGTAGCCGAGGCCGTTCCACGCGATCTGCTTCTGCTGGTCGACGTTCACGCCGAGGAAGAACGCCTTGCGCACGTCGATGTCCTCGAACTGCGGCTTGTCGGCGTCGACGAGCAGGACCGTCTTGGCGGTTTGCTGTGCGCGGCGGACGACGGTGTCGTCCACTTCCTGGACCTGCTTCAGGCGGTCGTTGGTGTTGGCGCCCACCATGTCGATCTCGCCGTTCTTGAAGGCGTTGATCGAGGCGTCGGGCTCCATGGCCGTGAAGGTGACCGTGTCGAGCAGCGGCGCGTTGCCCCACCACTCGGGGTTCGGCTTGAACGAGACGAAGCCGCCGTTCGCGTCGAACGTGTCGACGGTGTACGGGCCGGCGCCCCACTCGGGGTGCATGTTGCCGATGAAGGCCTCGTTGAACACGGCCGGGTCGGCGATGTCCGGGTGCAGGACGCCACCCGTGAGGAACGCCATGGACGGCCAGGCGTAGATGCCGTCGAACGTCACGACGGCGGTCTTCGCGGTGTCACCCTGCTCGACGGTCTTGATCTGCTTGTAGCCGTCGGTCGCGTTCGGGTTGAAGCCCTCGTCGTAGGAGCGGTTGGCCTTCCACGTGGCGTCGATGGACGTCCAGTCCATGTCGGTGCCGTCGTTGAAGTGCGCCTCGTCCTTGAACGTGAAGGTGATGGTCGTGTTGCCATCCTCCTCGCCGATCTCGTACGCGTCGAGGTAGGCGTCGTTCTTCGTGACCTCGCCCTCCGGCGAGACCAGGAGGATCTGCGGCATGTACCACGACCACAGGCGAGCGGTGTCAGCACTGGCATCGCTGTTGAAGCCGTTCAGCTGCTCCGGGATCTCGTTGATGGGGAAGTTGACCTCGCCACCTTCCTGGAGGTTGCTGCGGTCCTGCGGGTTGTAGTCGGCGGTCTTGGTCTCGACCTTCTCGCCGCCGTTGTCTCCGCCGCCGTTGTTCCCGGAACCGCTCGCGCAACCCGCGAGGGCGAGTGCGAGGGCGCCGCCGACCGCGACCGCCCCCAGCAACTTCTTGTTCTTCATGGTGCTCCTTTCGCCTTTCGGCGTTTCATAAAGGGAAGACTAGTTCGCGCTGTATCCCGGAACACGGCGCTGCGGTGAATGCCGCCTAACCGTTATCGGACGGTGACCAGGAACGCGCGCATGGGATCCGGGTCAGACCGTCGCGGGCTTCGTCGACATCGTCTCAGCGTCGAAGACCACCCGCTCGCGGGTGCGCTCGATGTCGGGATCCGGCACGGGGATCGCCGACAGCAGCGCCTTCGTGTACGGGTGCTGCGGGTCGTCGAACACCTGGTCGACGTCGCCGTGCTCCACGAACTCGCCGAGGTACATCACGGCCACCCGGTCGGCGATGTGACGCACCACCGAGAGGTCGTGCGCGACGAAGAGGTACGACAGCCCGAGCTTGGTCTTGAGCTCGTCGAGCAGGTTGATGACGCCGGCCTGGATCGACACGTCGAGCGCGGAGACCGGCTCGTCGAGCACGACGATCTTGGGGTTCGTGGACAGGGCCCGGGCGATGCCGATGCGCTGCCGCTGACCGCCGGAGAACGCCTGCGGGAAGCGGTCGCTGTGCGCGGGGTTGAGCCCGACGAGGTCCATGAGCTCGTCCACCCGCCGGTGCGCCTCCTCCTTCGGCGTGCCGATCGCGAAGAGCGGCTCCGAGATGATGTCGGCCACCGTCATGCGCGGGTCGAGGGCTCCCATCGGGTCCTGGAACACGATCTGGATGTCGCGGCGCAGGGCGCGCTCGACCTTGCGGCTGTGGATGTCGTTGACGCTGGTGCCGGCGATGACGATGTCGCCGTCGGTCTGCTTGACCATGTCCATGATCTGCAGCAGCGTCGTCGTCTTGCCCGAGCCCGACTCGCCGACGATGGCCATCGTCTCGCCCTCGCGCACGTCGAAGCTGATGCCCTTGATCGCCTGGACCTCGCCGACCTTGCGCTTCAGGAACGCGCCCTTGACCAAGGGGAACGTCTTGCGGAGGTTCTTCACCTCGAGCGTGATCGGCCGCTCCTCGCGCGGCGTCCGTGTGAGGTCGCTCTCCGGGACGGGGCGGACGGGGTAGACGGGCAGGCCCCCGAGGAGGCCGCCGTCCTCGATCTCGTGCGCGCGGATGCAGGCGGCCTGGTGCAGGTCGCCCGAGCCCGTCGGCACGGGGAGCAGTTCCGGCTCCTTGGCGCGGCAGGCGTCCATGACGATCGGGCAGCGGTCGGCGAACGGGCAGGCGTCCGGCAGGTTGATGAGCAGCGGCGGGTTCCCCTTGATGGGGGTCAGCGGCTCCTTCTCGGCCTTGTCCACGCGGGGGATGGCGCCGAGCAGACCGATCGAGTACGGCATGCGGGTCTTGTGGAACAGCTCGCGCACGGGCGCGTGCTCCACGGGCTTGCCGGCGTACATCACGAGCACGTCGTCGGCGGTGCGGGCGACCACGCCCATGTCGTGCGTGATCATGATCACCGCGGCGCCGGTCTCGTCCTGCGCCTTCTCGATGAGGTCGAGGATCTGCGCCTGGATGGTGACGTCGAGGGCCGTGGTGGGCTCGTCGCAGATGATGAGCTTCGGATCGTTGGCCATCGCGATGGCGATCACGACACGCTGCCGCATGCCTCCGGAGAACTCGTGCGGGAAGGACTTCATCCGTCGCTCGGGCTCGGTGATGCCGACGAGCTTGAGCAGCTCGACGGAGCGGTCCCAGGCGTCCTTCTTGGACAGGCCGCGGTGGACCGTGAGGGCCTCGATGAGCTGATCGCCGACCGTGTAGACCGGCGTGAGCGAGGTCAGCGGGTCCTGGAAGACCATCGACATGCCGTTGCCGCGGATGACCGACAGCTGCTTGTCGCTCATGCCGACGAGCTCCTGCCCGTCGTACATGATCGAGCCGGTGACCTTGGCGTTCTCGTCGAGGAGACCCATGATCGCGAGCGAGGTCACGGACTTGCCGGAACCGGATTCGCCGACGATGCCGAGGGTCTTGCCGGCTTCGAGGTCGAAGGAGACGCCGCGGACGGCGTCGACACGGCCGGCCTCGGAGGCGAAGCTGACCTTGAGGTCGCGGACGGAGAGGACGTTGGTCATGCGCGGCCTCCAGCAGCCGAGGTGGGATCGAGGGCGTCGCGCAGGCCGTCGGCGATGAGCGCCATCGACACGGTGAGCAGGGTCAGCGCCGCCGCCGGGAAGTAGAACAGCCAGGGCGCCGTGGTCAGCGAGCTCGAGCCGGCGCCGATGAGGGCACCGAGCGACACGTCGGGGATCTTGACGCCGAAGCCGAGGAAGGACAGGCCCGTCTCCGTCACCACGGCGTTGACGACGCCGAGGGTGAAGTTGATGACGAGGAGCGAGCCGATGTTGGGCAGGAGGTGGCGGAGCACGATGCGCATGCCGCCGACGCCCATGTAGCGGGAGGCGCTGACGTACTCGCGCTCGCGCAGCGACAGGGCCATCGTCCAGATGACGCGGGCGGGGAAGTACCACCCGATCACGAAGATCATGATGAGGGCGATGACGCGCCAGTCACCGCCGGCCTTGTTCGAGATCATCGCGAGGATGAGGAAGCTCGGGATCACCATCATGAAGTGGATGACCAGGAGCGAGATGCGCTCGGTCCAGCCGCCGAAGTAGGCCGCGGCCGTGCCGACGAGCGCGGACACGATCGTGACGCCGACGGAGACGGTGATGGCGATCATGAGCGACCGCTGCAAGCCGACGGCGACCTGGGCGAAGAGGTCGTTTCCGGCGTTGTTCGTGCCGAACCAGTGCTCCGCGGACGGGGGAGTGCTGAGGTTCAGGAAGTCGAGCTCGATGTGGTCGTACCGGGCGATGAAGGGCCCGACGATGGCGAACAGCACGAGGACGACGAAGATCACGAGGCCGATGAGGGCTCCGCGGTTCCGGGAGAAGCGTCGCCAGTACAGCGTCCACTTCGACAGCCGCTTGGTGGCGACGCGGGTGGTCTCGGGGCCGGCGGTCTCCGGCTCCGGGTGGATGGTCGGGTCGAGCATGTCGGTGCTCATGTCAGCTCACTCTCACGCGCGGGTCGAGGACGACGACGGCGATGTCGGCGAGGATGGCGCCGATCGCCGTGAGGACCGCACCGAAGGCGGCGATCGCGACGGTTCCGTGGATGTCGTTCTTGGTGATGGTCTCGATGAAGTACCGGCCCATGCCGTTCCACGCGAAGATCGTCTCGGTCAGGACCGCTCCGGTGAAGATCGCGGGGATCGTGAAGGCGACCTGCGTGGCGACGGGGATGAGCGACGTCCGGAGCGCGTGCTTGCGGATGGCCTGCTGCTTGGTCAGGCCCTTCGCGCGGGCCGTGCGGACGTAATCGGCGTTGATGTTGTCCAGCAGGAGCGACCGCTGCAGGAAGTGGATGCTCGCGTACCCGGTGAGCACCAGCGCGATCGTCGGCAGCGTCAGGTGTTGCAGCACGTCTATGAGGGTGGGGAAGAAGCCCTCGACCCCTTGGCTGGCGTTACCGGTCACGTAGAAGATGCGGGTGCCGGTGGCGTTGTTCAGGCCGATCGCGAGCAGGACGATCGCGAACGCCGCGACGACGATCGGGATGTTGAGCGTGATGATGCTCGTCGCCTGGCCGATGCGGTCGGCGAGCTTGTACTGCCGAGACGCGGTGTACACGCCGAGCGCGATGCCGAGGACCGTCGTGAGGATCGTCGCGCCGAGGACGAGCTCCGCGCTGACCCACATGCGGTAGGCGACCTGCTCGTTGACGGATCCGCCCGTCGGGCTCACGCCCCAGTCCCAGCGGAGCAGGATGCCGGTGAGCCACGTCCACCACCGCTCGATGAGCGGGACGGTGTCGCTCAGGTTGCGGGGAGCGAGGGTGTTCACGATCTGCTCTTCGGTGAGCGGAGGGCGACGACCCACGTAGTTGCTGCGCGGATCGAGGAAGCCCCACGCGAGGAAGTAGGTGAGGTTCGTCGCGACCACGATCATGAGCAGCCAGCCGAGGGCACGGCGCGCGAGGTACTTGATCAAGGGGGATTTGTCTTTCTCTTCTCCAGACGCGCTCGGGGTCTGCCGACGCAACGCTGAGCCGGGCGGATGATCGGGTTTCATCCGCCGTTCCGCGCGACGCGACAGCCCTCACGGAGTCTGTGACGGAGTCGTATCGCTTACGGGATCCGGTGTCACGGATTGATCCCGGGCAACTTCGGGAGACTATCACCGATACGCACGAATGGGGATTATGAGGACCCTCACCGTAGAATCGACGGGACATGTCCCACGCGCTCTCACCCCGCTTCAGCCTGCCGCGACGCCGGCTGCGCAGATCCGTAATTTCTGCATCATCGCCCACATCGACCACGGCAAGTCGACCCTGGCCGACCGCATGCTCCAGATCACCGGCGTGGTCGCGGAGCGGGACATGCGCGCCCAGTACCTCGACCGCATGGACATCGAGCGGGAGCGGGGCATCACGATCAAGAGCCAGGCGGTGCGGATGCCGTGGGCCCTGGGGCAGGCGCAGGGCCCGGACGAGGTGTTCGCGCTCAACATGATCGACACCCCCGGTCACGTCGACTTCACGTATGAGGTGTCCCGGTCGCTGGCCGCGTGCGAGGGTGCCATCCTCCTCGTCGACGCCGCGCAGGGCATCGAGGCCCAGACGCTGGCCAACCTCTACCTCGCGCTGGAGAACGACCTCCACATCATCCCTGTCCTCAACAAGATCGACCTCCCCGCCGCAGACCCCGAGAAGTACGCGAAGGAGCTCGCCTCGCTCATCGGCGGCAAGCCGGAGGACGTGCTGCGCGTGTCCGGGAAGACGGGAATGGGGGTCGAGGATCTGCTCGACCGGATCGTCGAGGAGATCCCGGCTCCGGTGGGGGATGCGGACGCACCCGCGCGGGCCATGATCTTCGACTCCGTGTATGACGCCTACCGCGGCGTCGTCACCTACGTGCGGATGGTCGACGGCAGCCTCTCGCCCCGCGAGCGCATCCAGATGATGTCCACCGGCGCGAACCACGAGGCCCTCGAGGTCGGGGTGTCGAGCCCGGAGCCCACCCCGACCAAGGGTCTCGGCGTCGGCGAGGTGGGCTACCTCATCACCGGCGTGAAGGACGTGCGGCAGTCGAAGGTCGGCGACACGATCACGAACGCGCGCAAGCCCGCGGCGGAGGCGCTTCCCGGCTACACGGACCCGAAGCCGATGGTGTTCTCGGGCATCTACCCGATCGACGGCAGCGACTACGCGGAACTGCGCGAGGCGCTGGACAAGCTCAAGCTCTCCGACGCCTCGCTGCAGTACGAGCCGGAGACCTCCGTGGCGCTCGGCTTCGGGTTCCGCTGCGGCTTCCTCGGCCTGCTGCACCTGGAGATCGTGACCGAGCGCCTCTCGCGCGAGTTCGGCCTCGACCTCATCACCACCGCCCCGAGCGTGATCTACGAGGTCGTGACGAGCGACACCGGCGAGACGGTGACCGTGACGAACCCGAGCGAGTACCCGGACGGACGTATCGGCTCGGTGTCGGAGCCGATGGTGAAGGCGGCGATCCTGCTGCCCAAGGACTACGTCGGCACCGTCATGGAGCTGTGCCAGTCGCGGCGCGGCACGCTGCTGGGCATGGAGTACTTCTCCGAGGAGCGCGTCGAGCTGCGCTACAACATGCCCCTCGGCGAGATCGTGTTCGACTTCTTCGACCAGCTCAAATCCAAGACGCAGGGCTACGCCTCCCTGGACTACGAGCCGTCGGGGCAGCAGGAGGCCGACCTGGTCAAGGTCGACATCCTCCTGCAGGGCGAGAAGGTCGACGCGTTCAGCTCGATCGTGCACCGGGACAACGCCTACGCCTACGGCACGATGATGGCGGAGCGGCTGCGCAAGCTCATCCCTCGCCAGCAGTTCGAGGTGCCGATCCAGGCCGCGATCGGTGCGCGCATCATCGCCCGGGAGACGATCCGCGCGATCCGCAAGGACGTGCTCGCCAAGTGCTACGGCGGTGACATCACCCGCAAGCGCAAGCTCCTCGAGAAGCAGAAGGAGGGCAAGAAGCGCATGAAGATGGTGGGCCGCGTCGAGGTGCCGCAGGAGGCGTTCATCGCCGCGCTCTCCGGCGACGTCGAGACCAAGGACAAGAAGTAGCCCGCTGGGTCGCTGAGCCTGTCGGTCCGCGTTGGGTCGCTGAGCTTGTCGAAGCGCGTCAGCCGTCGTTGGGTCGCTGAGCCTGTCGAAGCGCGTCAGTCCGCGTTGGGTCGCTGAGCTTGTCGAAGCGCACCATACGACCTCGACAACGACGGAAGGTCCTCCCACCGACTCTCGATCAACGCAATCTTCTTCCGACGACTCCATCCCTGGATCTGCTTCTCCCGGAAGAAGGCCGCGTCGACGGTGTCGAAGTGCTCCGCGTAGACCAGCGCCGCAGGCCTGCGTCTCCGGGTGAAGTTCGCGGCGAACGCGTCGTCGTGGTTGTGCTCCCAGACGCGGGCTTCGAGGTCGCCGTTCGTGCTGCCGGTGTAGAAGCTGCCGTCACGGCATTCGAGGATGTAGGTCCATGGCATCGGGCCATCCTGGCCGAGGGGTGTGTGGGTTTCCCGGGGCGTGGGGGATCCCTTCGACAAGCTCAGGGACCCAGCGTTGTGGAGGAGCCCTTCGATAGGCTCAGGGCCCCAGCATCAGGGGCCCAGCCCTCCCGGGGATGTGACGGCGTGCGGCGCGGGGGGTGTTCGCTCAGGGAACCCGAAGTAGGCTGGATCTCATGCGGCGCGGGACTTTCCGAGACGACACGGTGGACTATGCGGCCGTGGGTGCGACCCACGCCCCCGATCTGATGCAGTACCCGCCGGAGCGCAGCATCCCGGCGGAGGAATCCTGGCGGATCGGCAGCGGCGAGGAGCGTTTCCAGACGGCCGGCGAAGCCCTGCTGTCGTGGACGGCGCAGCGTGCGGCCGGGCTGTCTGTGGAAGACGTCCGCCCTGCTCCCGGCCCCGCCTATGCGGGCGTGAGCTTCGACGCCGAGGGCAATCCGATCGCGCCGAGCAAGCGGGATGTGGAGCCGCGCTACGACGCCGAGGGGATGCCCTTCGTGGGCGCGGGCATGACGCTCCACCTCCGCGGTCGCGTCGGCGGCATGCGCGCCGACTCCGAGCTCCGTGTGATCTCGGTCACCGAGGAGACCCGGCGGATCGGTTTCGTGCTGGGCACGGTCGGGGGCTCCGTTGTGAGCGGCGAGGAGTCGTTCGACGTGGACTGGCGCGAGGACAACGACGAGGTCTGGTTCACGGTCCGGGCTTTCGACGCCCCGAACACGCTGCTCTATCGGCTCGTCCCGGCCCTGATGAAGCGCCGCCGTCGCGAGCTGTTCGCGCGCTACCTCCGCGCGATCTCCCCGCTCTACGCGACTCCGGTGTGATGGCGGGACCACTTCCGCTCGGGGATCCGGCGCCCGCGGACGGGCGACTCCCCGCCGACCTCCCGATCTCCGCCGAGACGCCGTTCTCCGCCTACCTGCACATCCCGTTCTGCCGCGTGCGCTGCGGCTACTGCGACTTCAACACGTACACGTCCGGTGAGCTCCGCGGGGCGAAGCAGGAGGACTACGCGTCCACCCTCATCGGCGAGATCGCCCTCGCGCGTACGGTGCTGGACGACGCCGGAGCGCTGCGCCCGATGGACACGGTGTTCTTCGGCGGCGGCACGCCCACGCTGCTTCCCGCGGGGGACCTCGCCCGCATGCTGGGAGCGGCCACCGCGGCGTTCGGTCTCGCACCGGGCGCGGAGGTCACCGTCGAGGCCAACCCCGATACCGTGACCCCGGAGGTCGCGCGCATCCTCGCCGAGGCGGGGGTCACGAGGCTGTCCATCGGCATGCAGTCCGCCGTCCCGCACGTCCTCGCCGCGCTCGACCGGACGCACCGCCCCGAGAACGTCCGCACCGCCGTCGCCGCGGCGAAGGAGGCAGGACTCGCGGTCAGCGTCGACCTCATCTACGGCGCACCGGGGGAGAGCCTCACCGACTGGGAGGCCTCGCTCGACGCCGCCCTCGCCCTGGAGTCCGACCACGTCTCCGCGTATGCCCTCATCATCGAGGACGGCACGAAGCTCGCGCGACAGATCCGTCGCGGTGAGGTGCCGACCCCGGACGACGACCTGCAGGCGGACATGTACGAGCTGGCGGACGAGCGCCTCGCCGCCGCCGGGTTCGAGTGGTACGAGGTCAGCAACTGGGCCCGCAGCGAAGGGCAGCGGTCGCGGCACAACCTCGCGTACTGGCGGGGGAGCGACTGGTGGGGCTTCGGTCCCGGCGCCCACAGCCACGTCGCCGGACTCCGGTGGTGGAACGTCAAGCACCCGGCGGCCTACGCGCAGCGGCTGGCCGCCTCGTCCTCGCCGGCGGCCGGGCGCGAACGTCCGGACCCGGAGGCGCAGACCCTGGAGCGCATCCTCCTCCTCAGCCGCATCCGTGAGGGGATCGCGGTGACCGACGTCCCGGAGCAGAACAGGGACCGCATCGCCGGCCTCATCGCCGACGGTCTCATCGATGCGCCGGCGGCGATCCGCGGGCGCGTGCAGCTCACGCTCCGCGGCCGCCTCCTCGCCGACGCCGTCGTGCGCGAACTGACGGATTGAGCGGCTCCACCGGCGCTGCCCCGCCTTCGGAGATCTCCCGGTCGCAGGAGGTAGGATTGGCACTCAGGGCAGCAGAGTGCCAGCATCCGGTCGGCGGGAAGGGTAAGCCATGGTCACAGAGCGAGGGCTGCAGGTCCTCCGCGCGATCGTGCAGGACTACGTCGAGACGCACGAGCCCGTGGGCAGCCGTTCCATCGTCGACCGGCACTCGTTCGGGGTCTCGGCCGCGACCATCCGCAACGACATGGCGCAGCTGGAGGACGAGGAGCTGATCACGGCTCCGCACACGTCGTCCGGGCGCGTCCCCACGGACAAGGGCTACCGGGTGTTCGTCAATCACCTCGCCCAGCTCCGTCCTCTCTCCACCGCTCAGCGTTCCGCCATCGAGTCGTTCCTCGCCGACCCGGCCGACCTCGACGACCTGATGGTCCGGACCGTCCGCGTCCTCACGCAGCTCACCGGCCAGGTCGCGCTGGCGCAGTATCCGTCGTTCGCGCGGGCGCACGTGACCCACGTGGAGCTCGTGACGCTGGCCCCGAACCGGCTCCTCACGGTCCTGGTGACGGACGCCGGTGGGGTGTCGCAGCGGATCACCGCTCTGCCGGACGCGATCGACGAGGCCGACCTCGCCGTGCTGCGCGCGCGGCTGTCCGCCCTCATCACGGGGCAGGCGATCGCGGCGGCCTCCGACCGGCTGCAGGCGCTGCTCGCCACGGAGGAGACGCCGCAGGATCGCGTGCTCCGCACCCTCGCCGGCGTCGTGATCGACGAACTCGGCGGCTTCCGGCAGGAGCGGCTCGTGATGGCCGGAGCGGCGACCCTGGCGCGGCGCGAACAGGACTTCCGCGGCAGCATCCACCCCCTCCTCGAGGCCATCGAGGAGCAGGTCACGCTGCTGCGGCTGATGAGCGAGATGGTGCCGGACGAGCACGGCCTCGCGGCGAGCATCGGCACCGAGAACGCCTCCTTCGGGCTCGGCGAGGCGTCGATCGTCGCCAGCAACTACGCGGCGCCTTCGGGGACCGCGCGGGTCGGCGTCATGGGCCCGACCCGGATGGACTATCCGAGCAACCTCGCGGCAGCGCGGGCGGTCGCCCGCTACCTGTCACGCATGCTCGACGACGACGAGGCCGGCCGCTGACGCGGCCCCACGGAAATCACACGCAGAAAGGCGATTGTGGCGGACCACTACGAGGTTCTCGGGGTGTCCCGGGACGCTTCCACCGACGAGATCAAGAAGGCGTATCGGCGCCTGGCACGGCAGCTCCACCCGGACGTGAATCCGGGGGAGGAGGCTGCGGAGAAGTTCAAGCTCGTCACGCACGCCTACGACGTGCTCAGCGACGAGGAGTCGCGCCGCCGGTACGACATGGGCGGCGGTGACGGCGCGAACAACTTCGGAGGCTTCGGAGGCTTCGGCGACATCTTCGAGACGTTCTTCGGCGCGTCGCAGGGTGGCGGACGCGGCGCCCGTCCGCGATCGCGGCGAGAGCGCGGTCAGGACGCGCTCGTCCGGGTCACCCTCGATCTCGGCGATGTGGTCTTCGGTGCGCACCGCGACATCGAGGTCGACACGGCCGTGCTCTGCGAGACCTGTCAGGGCTCGTGCTGCCAGGAGGGCACGTCGCCCGTCACCTGCGACATCTGCGGCGGCACGGGGCACGTGCAGCGTCAGGTGCGGAGCCTTCTCGGCAACGTCGTCACCTCCCAGCCGTGCGGCACCTGCGAGGGCTACGGCACGACCATCCCGTACCCCTGCGGCACCTGTGGCGGGCAGGGACGCGTCCGCTCGCGCCGCACGGTGTCCCTCGACATCCCGGCGGGCGTCGAGACCGGACTGCGGCTGCAGCTCCCCGGCTCCGGCGAGGTCGGCCGCGCAGGCGGCCCGAACGGCGACCTCTACGTGGAGGTCACGGTCAACCCGCACCCCGCCTTCAGCCGTGACGGCGACGACCTGCTCGCCACGCTCGAGGTGTCCATGACCGACGCCATCCTCGGCACCGAGACCTCGATCGAGGGACTCGACGGGGAGGTCGACCTGGAGATCCGCGCCGGCGTGCAGTCCGGTGACGTGCTGACCATCAAGGGCCGAGGCATCACGCCGCTGCGCGGCACCCAGCGCGGCGACCTCCGCGTCGGCGTGCAGGTGGTCACCCCCACCAAGCTCGACTCCGCGCAGCGCAAGCTCATCGAGGACTTCGCCAAGAAGAACAAGGCGCCGGGCCCGCAGCTCGCGCAGTTCCAGCAGGGCCTGTTCTCCAAGCTGCGCGACCGGTTCCGCGCCCACTGATCGTGGCGCTGCACTTCCTCGTCGAATCCGCGGGTGATGCCGCGGTGGGCGGCCTCGTCTCCCTGACCGGGGCCGAGGCGAAGCATGCGGCCGTCGTCCGGCGGCTGCGCGTCGGCGAGGCCGTCACGGTCGGTGACGGTCGGGGCATCTGGCTGACGGGCGTGGCCGAAGCGGTGTCGCCGTCGCGCGTCGATGTCCGGATCACCGCGCGCGTCGAGCACGAGCCGGCGAGCCCGCGCCTCGTGCTCGTGCAGGCGCTCGCGAAGGGCGACCGCGACGAGCTCGCCGTTCAAGCCGCGTGCGAACTGGGCGTCGACGAGGTCGTGCCGTGGCAGGCGGGCCGCAGCGTGTCGCGCTGGGAGGGGCCGAAGGCGGTGAAGGGACGTGAGCGGTGGGCGACGATCGTCCGCGAGGCCGCGAAGCAGGCGCACCGTGCCTGGGTACCCGAGGTGGCCGCCCCGGAAACGACCGCACAGCTCGCGACCCGCGCGGCGACGCAGCGCGTGCTCCTGCTCGACCCGACCGCGACCGCGCGGCTCTCCGCCCTGGTGCCGGATGACCGTGACCTGGTGCTCGTGGTGGGTCCGGAGGGCGGGATCGCTCCGGAGGAGCTCGAGAAGCTCACCGCCGCGGGCGCCGAACGCGTGCTGCTCGGCGACACCGTGCTGCGCACGTCCACGGCGGGCCCCGCGGCCATCGCCGTGCTGTCCGCGGCCCTCGGGCGCTGGTGACCGGCCGCGCCTCGCGTCCCCCCAGTAAGCTGAGAGCATGAGCGAACCCTCGATCTTCACGCGCATCCTCACCGGGGACATCCCCGGGGAGATCCTGCTCGACACGGGCCGCGTCTTCGCGATCCGCGACATCGATCCGCAGGCGCCGCTCCATGTGCTCGTCATCCCCAAGACCGAGGAGTACCGCGACGTGACCGAGCTCGCGGCCGGGGATCCCGCGCTGCTGGCCGAGATGGTCGCCGCCGCCAAGCGCATCGCGGAGGAACACGCCAACGGCGAGTACCGCCTCATCTTCAACAACGGCGCGAGCGTCGCGCAGTCCGTCTTCCACGTGCACGCCCATGTGCTCGGCAACCTCGAGGAGAACAAGCTCGTTGGCTTCTGACGATCAGGAAAACGTCACCGAACGGCTCTACGCCGACGGCGTCGCGATGGTGCAGCTGCTCGGTCCGCAGGACCGGCTGCTGCGGATGCTCGAGCGCGAGCACCGCGACGTGCAGGTGCTCGTCCGCGGCAACGAGATCACGCTCACGGGCGCGCGCGAGGCCGTCGCCAAGGCTAAGACCCTCGTCGACGAGCTCCTCACGATGACCAAGGCCGGGCACGATCTCGCCCCGAGCGACGTGTCCAGCTCGGCGCGCATGCTGCGTCAGGACGGCGGCCCGCGGCCCAGCGAGGTGCTGGGCGAGGCGATCCTCTCCACGCGGGGCAAGGTGATCCGGCCGAAGACCCTCGGTCAGAAGGAGTACGTCGACGCGATCGAGGAGAACACGATCGTGTTCGGCATCGGTCCGGCCGGAACGGGCAAGACCTACCTGGCGATGGCGAAGGCCGTCCAGGCGCTGCAGCGCAAGGAGGTCAC
Source organism: Microbacterium sp. CFSPD4_SD4 (assembly GCF_057364585.1). NCBI lineage: Bacteria > Bacillati > Actinomycetota > Actinomycetes > Micrococcales > Microbacteriaceae > Microbacterium > Microbacterium sp. CFSPD4_SD4. The sequence goes on along the minus strand of NZ_JBNFOC010000001.1, from coordinate 551,544 downwards.
CCGCATCATCCTCACCCGTCCGGCGGTCGAGGCGGGGGAGCGCCTCGGGTTCCTCCCCGGCACGCTCACCGACAAGATCGATCCGTACCTGCGGCCGCTCTACGACGCGCTCAACGAGATGATGGATCCGGAGATCGTGCCGCGCCTGATGGCGACGGGCACCATCGAGGTCGCGCCCCTCGCGTACATGCGCGGACGCACCCTCAACGACTCCTTCGTCGTGCTCGACGAGGCGCAGAACACCACGCCCGAGCAGATGAAGATGTTCCTCACGCGTCTCGGGTTCGGCACGAAGATGGTCGTCACCGGCGACATCACCCAGGTCGACCTTCCGCAGGGCGCCTCCGGCCTCCGCCTGGTCACCCGGGTGCTCGACGGCATCGACGACATCCACTTCTCCCGTCTCACCAGCGACGACGTGGTCCGGCACTCCCTGGTGGGGCGCATCGTCGACGCCTACAGCGAGTACGACGAGCGGCGCGTGGCGCAGCGGGCCGAGCGCGAGCAGGCGCACGAGTTCGCCAACCGCGCCGAGCGCCGCGGCGCCCAGCGACCCGGACCACGCGACCGCATGCCGAAACGAGGGCTCTCATGATCGAGATCAACAACGAGTCGGCCATCGATGTCGACGAGACCGTGCTGCAGCGGCTGACGGACTTCAACCTCGCGCAGCTCCACGTCAGCGCGGACGCCGAGGTGGCCATCGTGCTCGTCGACGAGGGCGCCATGGAGGCGCTGCACGTGCAGTGGATGGACGAGCCGGGGCCGACCGACGTCCTGAGCTTCCCGATGGACGAGCTCCGGCCCGGCACCGAGGACCGTCCGACGCCTCCCGGGCTGCTCGGCGACATCGTCCTCTGCCCGCAGGTCGCGGAGACGCAGGCGCAGGCCGCCGGCCACACCCTCATGGACGAGCTCATCCTGCTCACGACGCACGGACTGCTGCACCTGCTCGGGTTCGACCACGCCGAGCCGGATGAGGAGCGGGAGATGTTCGGGCTGCAGAAGCAGCTCATCCAGGGCTTCGCCGCGTCCGAGCGCCGTCGGCGATGACGGAGCTGCTGCTGCTCGTCGCCGCGGTGCTGCTGGTGGCGTTCGGCGGCCTCATGGCCGCGATCGACGCGGCATACGGCGTGACCTCGCGCGCTGGGCTGGAGGACATGGCCACCGAGGGACGCCGTGCGAAGGCCCTCGGGCGCATCGCCGCCGACCTCGACGCGCACGTCAACGCCGTCGCCTTCATCCGTGTCCTCGCGGAGGTGACGGCCGCCGTGCTCGTCACCGTGGCGTTCACGATCGTCTTCGAGAACATCTGGTGGGCGATGCTCGCCGCCGCCATCCTGATGACCGGCATCACCTTCGTCCTCGTCGGGGCGAGTCCGCGGACGTTCGGTCACCAGCACGCCGAGAGCATGATCCGCGGGAGCGCGGCCATCGTGCGCGGACTCCGGATCATCCTCGGTCCCATCGCCCAGGGGCTCGTCGTCCTCGGCAACCGTGTCACGCCGGGGACCGGACGCAGTTCGTTCTCCAGCGAGGACCAGCTGCTGAGCATGGTCGACGAGGCCGCGTCCAACGACCTCATCGAGGAGGACGACCGCGACCTCATCCACTCGGTGTTCGACTTCACCGACCAGTTCGTCCGGGCGGTGATGGTGCCGCGCACCGAGATGGTCACCGTGGGTGCGGAGGCGACGACTGACGAGGCCATGTCGCTCTTCCTTCATCGCGGGGTGTCCCGCATGCCCGTCGTCGACGATGAGGCCGACGACGTCGTCGGGGTGCTGTACCTCAAGGACCTCGTGCAGTTCGCGTACCGGGACGACAGCGCCTGGCGCGCGGCCTCCATCCGTCCGATCGCCCGGCCGGCCACGTTCGTCCCCGAGTCGATGCGCGCGGAGACGCTGCTGCAGCAGATGAAGCGCGACGCCGTGCACGTCTGCCTCGTGATCGACGAGCATGGCGGGATCTCCGGCCTGGTGACGCTGGAGGACCTCATCGAGGAGCTCGTGGGGGAGATCTCGGACGAGTACGATCAGGTGTCCGCCGAGTTCGTCGACCTGGGCGACGGCCGCTATCGCGTGAGCTCCCGGCTCTCGCTGGAGGACGTGGGCGATCTGTTCGGTCTGGAGCTCGAGGACGAGGACGTCGACTCCATCGGCGGCCTGCTCGGCAAGACGCTCGGCCAGGTCCCGCAGCCCGGTGCGACGGCGACCGTCCACGGGCTCGTGCTCACCGGAGGCGCGTCGCGCGGCCGGGGGCGCGGGATCGCGACGGTGTTCGTGGAAAGGGCAGCAGAGCCCGAAGAAGTGCAGGATGAAGGAGAGCGGCGCGATGACTGAAGACACCCGGAGCGGGTTCGTGACCTTCGTCGGGCGGCCGAACGTGGGCAAGTCCACGCTCACCAACGCCCTGGTCGGCGAGAAGATCGCCATCACCAGCGAGAAGCCGCAGACCACGCGCCGCGCGATCCGCGGCATCCTCAACCGTCCGGACGGGCAGCTCGTCATCGTCGACACCCCCGGTATCCACAAGCCGCGCACACTCCTCGGCGAGCGGCTGAACGATCTTGTCGAGCAGGTCCTGGGCGACGTCGACGTGATCGGCTTCTGCGTGCCCGCCACCGAGAAGGTCGGTCCCGGCGACCGCCGGATCGCCGCCTCGCTGGACGGCTACCCGCGGGCGCAGAAGATCGCCATCGTCACGAAGACCGATGCTGCCGGGCGCGATGAGATCACCGAACGACTCATGGAGGTGGACTCCCTCCGCGAGGACTGGGCGGCGGTGATCCCGCTGTCGGCGCTGACGCGGGATCAGCTCGAGGTACTGGCGGACGAGATCCTGCAGCTCATGCCGGAGGGGCCCGCGCTCTACCCCGAGGGCGTCACCACCGACGAGTCCGCCGAGGACCGGATCGCGGAGATCATCCGCGAGGCCGCCCTCGACGGCGTGCGCGACGAGCTCCCGCACTCGATCGCCGTCGTCGTCGATGACATCGCCCCGCGCGAGGACAGCGACCTCACCGACGTGCATGCCTCCATCGTCGTGGAGCGGGACAGCCAGAAGGCGATCATCATCGGCCACAAGGGCAAGCGCCTCCGCGACGTGGGAGCGCGCGCCCGCGCCGGCATCGAGGAACTGCTCGGGACCCGCGTCTTCCTCGGGCTCCATGTCAAGGTCGCGAAGGAGTGGCAGCGCGATCCGAAGCAGCTCGGGCGGCTCGGGTTCTGACATGCCGGGCAGCAGGACGTCGGAGGCGGCGGGCCGACCGCCGACCCCACCGACATGATCGGCCGCGGCGAAGACCCGAGCTCGCTGCGGAACGAGGTCTTCACACGAGTGTTCGACGAGCACTGGGCGACGGTGCGCCACCACATCGAGGGCGTCGTCCCCGATGACGACGAGGTCAGTGAGATCGTGTCGGAGGTGTTCCTCGTCGCGTGGTCACGACTGCGCCCGACCCGTCCCCCCGGGAAGGTCTGGCTGCTCCGACAGACGGACCGCCACCTTCGTGCCCGCGCTCGGCGTTCTCCCACCGCGCACGGTGCGATCGATGCCGTGCACGCGGGGCTCTCCGGCGACCCGGAGACCCTCGGCGGGTTCGGCCGCAGCGAAGTCCTCCGAGCTTTGGGTGTCCTCACTCCCGGGCAACGGCGTATCATCATGCTCACGTACTGGGATGGACTCGCGGTGGGGGAGATTGCGGAGCTGCTGCGCGCTTCGGAGTCCCGGGTGCGGAAGACGCTGGCGCGGGCCGAGGAACGGCTGCGCGCCACGCTGGGACTGGAGGAGACGGGGAGTGCGTGATGCCTGAGAATGCCCTGCTCGAGCGCGTGCTCGTCGAGGCCGATCCCGCGCGCACGCCGCGCGACGCCGAGCCGGACGCGCGCGCGATCGCCGCGCGCGACCGCATCATCCGGTCCGCTCCCGCGCCGCAGCGCCGCCGGCGGACCCGGACGATCGGCTGGGCCGCAGGGCTGACCGCCGCCGCCGCGGCGGTCGCCATCGCCTTCGCGGCCCTCACTCCGCCGCAGTCCGCCGTCGCGGGTACTCCGTCGCCGCTGGTCTTCGAGAGCACCGGCTCTCTGAGCGACATCGTGGCCGACGCGGAGACCGAGCTGACGGTGTTCGCGCCGCCCGCCGACCCGGAGCGCTCGGTGCGGACCGCGTCCTGGTCGTTCAACGCGGAGATGGACACGGGGCGCACCGAGGTCATGCCGCAGTTCTCGACGTTCACCTGGCGGGAAGACCTCTCCGGGGAAGCCCTCGCCATCAACGGCGTCCCCTACGATCCCGAGGACGCGGTCGCGAACGGCGACTCCGAGATCGTGAGCAGCGGCGAGGTGGCCTCGCGCGTGACCTTCGCCCCCGGCGAGTTCGAGACCCCGGTCGTCGCCGCGCCGGGGGAGTCCGCCGCCGACGTGCGGGCGCTCCTGGAGGCGTTCGGCATGCCGGACGACCCGACGGCCTTCGAGGTGGTGACCGCCCTCACCTCGGTCTTCGGTCAGTGGACGCTCACCAACGCGCAGCACGCCGAGGTGTTGACGCTCATCGAGGCCTCCGGAGGAGCGCAGGCGCTCGGCGAGTCCACCGACCGCCTCGGGCGTCCTGTCGCCGGTATCCGCGTGCTGTCCGCGGACGGCATCGTGAGCGACGACCTTCTGGTGTCCCTCGACACCGGCCGCATCGTCGGCATCGAGCGAACCGTCCTGAAGGACGACGGCGTCTTCCCGGCCGGTGCGGTCGTGGACTACCGGATGTGGGACATCCCTGAGGAGGTCGTGCAATGAAGCACTCGCGCCCGCTGACCGCGGTTCTCGTGGCCCTGGCTCTCGTCGTGACCGGCGGCCCCGCCGTCGCGGCAGCCGAGGAGCCCGTCGATCCCCAGCTCTCCCAGTTGCTCGAAGAGGTTCCCGGCGGTGTGGTGACCGACGGCGGCAGCGCCGTCTGGCCGAAACTCGACATGGAGTATCGACCGGCCCCGGCGTCGTCGCGGGTCGCGGCGCGCTCCGTCGGCTCCTGCGCGACCGGGCGGATCTGCGCGTACAACGCCTCCAACCTCGGCGGTGGCATGCTGAGCTGGGGGAGCTGCACCACCATCACCATCCCGTCGTCGTTCGCCACACGTTCCGCGGCGAACGCGCGGACCTCGGGGTACATGCAGGTGCGTAACGGGGCCTCGGTGCTCGCGACCGTCAACGCCAATGCCTGGGGCAACGTCTCGGGTTCCGCGACCAACATCCGCTGCTTCCTCTGAGAGCCGGGGCGGGCCGGTACAGGAGACGATGAGGGGCGAGGGCATGGCGAAGCACTGGGTGGCGACGACGGCCGGGCCTCCCGATTCGTGGGCTTTCGAGGAGTACGTGCCCGCGCCGCCGCGCCGGGGCGAGGTCACGATCCGGGTGCGCGCCGCCGGGGTGAATCCGGCCGACGCGAAGCATGTGGCGGCCGCTCGGCCGGGGCTCGAGTTCCCGGTCGCCATCGGGTACGAGGTCTCGGGTGAGCTCGTGGCGATCGGCCCCGGGACCCGCATCGGCTCGGGCGACGCCGGGGTCGGCGACGAGGTCGTGGCCTTCCGCGTCCGGGGCGGGTACGCGACGGAGCTCACGGTGCCGGCTGCCACGGTCTTCGCGAAGCCGACGACGCTCGCGCACCCCGAGGCGGCGAACCTCCTGCTCGTCGGCACGACCGCTGCCGAGATGCTCGCCGTCACCGGGGCGGCCCCCGGGGAGACGATCTTGCTGCACGGAGCGTCCGGTGCGGTGGGTGTCAGCGTGCTGCAGCAAGCCCGGCTGCGGGACGTCCGGGTCATCGGCACGGCGAGCCCGGAGCGTTTCGACGAGGTGCGGCGGTTCGGCGGCATCCCCGTGGCCTACGGTGCCGGGCTCGCGGAACGGGTGCGCGCGCTGGCGGACGGTCCGGTCGCCGCGGCTCTCGATGCGGTGGGGACCGACGAAGCCGTCGACGTCTCCCTGAGCCTGGTGGCGGACCGCCGGAGGATCGTCACGATCGCGAACCCGTCGCGGGCGTCCGCCGAGGGTTTCCTCGCGATCGCCGGGTCGATGCCGGAGAGCGCCCGGTTCCGCGACGAGGTGCGCAGCGAACTCCTCGCTCTGGCGCAGAACGGCGACCTCATGGTCCCTGTGGCACGGACTTTCCCGCTGACCGAGGCGCCGGAGGCCCATCGCCTCCTCGCCACCGGGCACCCGGGCGGCAAGCTCGCGCTGATCCCCGAGGGCTAGCCGCTCTCTTGCAATGCCGAGGTCACGATGACGACGCCCTCGCCGTACTCCTCATCCGCGGCGTTCTGCAGGGAACCGTCATCCCAGACGACCTGGAGCCAGACGTAGCCGCGATCGGTGGACAGCGCGAGAGCCTCCGCGCCGAGGCGGCCGGCGATGTCGTTCTGCACGCGGTCGAGCTCCTCCGCCGTGCTGGTGCCGTCCACGCCGCCGGTGGGGTCCTCCGGCGCCATCGGATCGTACAGCGCGAGGAGAGCGGGCGGCGCGGTCACCGTGAATCGCTCGCCGTCCCAGGCACCGGTGACCGCATAGGCCCCCCACTGCGTCTCTCCGGACGTCTCGCGGCCGTCCACGCCGTCCCAGCTCCACCCGTCGAGCGGCACACCGTCGCACTGCGGGGGATACGACTCGCGGATCGCGCCGAGGCACAGCCGGACATCCCCGGACTCGTCGAGAACGGTTCCGGTGCCGACCACGGGGCCTGTCGGTGGCGCGGGCTCCGCCTCCTCCCAGCGCGTGTCTGACGGCACCGTCGTGCTCGTCGGCGGTGCGGACGCTCCCGGGGCGGTGGTGCAGCCGGCCAGGAGCAGCAGAGCCGTCGCGGCGCCGACGGCGAGGGGAAAGCGATCGCGGAAGGACCTCATACCGACCAGTGTCGCGCGTGCACGGATCGTCTCAGGTGCTAGCATGACCACATGCCTTTCGGCGGTCTGCTTCTTCTTAGCTGCCGCGACGAGTCCTAGAGCTAGGGCCTTCCTCGTCGCGGCGCTTGTGTTGGCCCGTTCATTGTGACGAAGAGAAGAAGCCCCATCATGCAGAACACCCAGCGCCCGTCCGCGATGCCGATCCACAAGTACCGGCCCTTCCACGAGCAGATCGCCGTCCACCTGCCTGACCGCACCTGGCCCGACGCCCGCATCACCGAGGCGCCCCGCTGGTGCGCGGTCGATCTCCGCGACGGCAACCAGGCTCTCATCGACCCCATGTCGCCCGAGCGCAAGCGCGTCATGTTCGAGCTGCTCGTCGGCATGGGCTACAAGGAGATCGAGGTCGGCTTCCCCTCGGCGAGCCAGACCGACTTCGACTTCGTGCGTCAGCTGATCGAGGAGAACCTCATCCCGGATGACGTCACGATCCAGGTCCTGACGCAGGCGCGCGAGCACCTGATCGCCCGCACCTACGAGGCCATCGCCGGTGCGAAGCAGGCCATCGTCCATCTCTACAACTCCACGAGCGTTCTGCAGCGCGAGGTCGTCTTCCGTACCGACAAGCAGGGCATCATCGACATCGCGCTCGAGGGCGCCCGGCTGTGCCGCCGGTTCGAGAAGACGATCCCGGACACGCAGGTGTACTACGAGTACTCCCCGGAGAGCTACACCGGCACCGAGCTGGAGTTCGCGGTCGACGTCTGCAACCAGGTCATCGAGATCTTCGAGCCCACGCCGGACCGCAAGGTCATCATCAACCTCCCCGCGACGGTGGAGATGGCGACGCCGAACGTCTACGCCGACTCGATCGAGTGGATGAGCCGTCACCTGAACCACCGGGAGAACGTGATCCTGTCGCTCCACCCGCACAACGACCGCGGTACCGCGATCGCCGCGGCCGAGCTGGGGTACATGGCCGGAGCCGACCGCATCGAGGGGTGCCTGTTCGGCAACGGGGAGCGCACGGGCAACGTCGACCTCGTCGCGCTCGGCATCAACATGTTCACGCAGGGCATCGATCCGCAGATCGACTTCAGCGACATCGACCAGGTCAAGCGCACGGTCGAGTACTGCAACCAGCTGCCGGTGCCCGAGCGCAGCCCGTGGGCCGGTGACCTCGTCTTCACGGCGTTCAGCGGCTCGCACCAGGACGCCATCAAGAAGGGCTTCGAGGCCATGGCCGCCAGGGCCGAGGCGCAGGGCGTGACGGTCGACGAGATCGAATGGGCCGTGCCGTATCTGCCCGTCGACCCGAAGGACCTCGGTCGCTCCTACGAGGCCGTCATCCGCGTGAACTCCCAGTCGGGCAAGGGCGGCGTCGCGTACCTGCTCAAGTCCGACCACGCGATCGACCTGCCGCGCAAGCTCCAGATCGAGTTCTCCGGGGTCGTGCAGGCCAAGACGGATGCCGAGGGCGGCGAGGTCACCAGCGAGCAGATCTGGTCGATCTTCACCGACGAGTACCTGCCCGCCGTGGACACCGAGGCGAAGTGGGGCCGGTTCGAACTGCTCGCCACGCAGACCCGGAGCGACATGTCCGGCGACGTCGTGCTCGACGTCGTGCTGCGGGACGACGACCAGGAGGTCTCCGTGTCGGGCAACGGCAACGGTCCGGTCGCCGCGTTCGTCGAGGTGCTGCGTGGTCAGGGCTTCGACATCACGGTCTACGACTACGTGGAGCACGCTCTCAGTGCCGGTGGGGACGCGCAGGCCGCGGCCTACGTCGAGCTGCAGGTGGGCGATCAGCGCCTGTGGGGCGTCGGCATCGACGGCGACATCTCCACCGCATCGCTCAAGGCGATCGTCTCGGGTGTGAACCGTTCGATCCGCAGCCGTCAGCAGGAGCTGGCCGCCGTCTGATCCTGGTTCGAATCGCGCGATCGGTCGTCTCCGGCCGCCGGATGGGGCCAGTCGCGCGATTCGAAGCGGGGGATCAGTCCACCCACTGCACCAGCTGCCAGATGAGGCCGTTGGGGTCGGCGAACTGGCAGTACCGCTCGCCCCAGGGTTCGGTCTCGGGAGGGGTGACCACGCGAGCGCCCGCGGCGGCGATCCGGGCGAACTCCTGGTCGATCTCGTCGACGACGAAGACGATCAGAGTTCCCTGACCGGCGGATCCGGCGATCTCCTCCGGGCGGAACGTCGACAGCCCCGTCTCGAGGAAGATGACGTTCGGCACCGGCCCCGGGTGCTGCAACGAGACGAAGCCCTCCGCGGACATCGCCTCCTCGAACCCGAAGTGCGTCATGGCGAAGGCGGCGGAGGCGGCGACGTCGGGGACGTTGAGCGAGAGGGCGGTCTGCGTGATGTTCACGGTTCTCCTTATTTAAAGTCTGTACAGCGTATAGTGTTAAGGCGTGAGCGGTCTAGGCTATTCCCGATGACCAAGAACCTCGTCGATCTGCTCTGGCGGCACAGCCCCGTGGCTCCCGCGACCCCACAGCGCGGACCGAAGGCGCGTCATTCGACGGATGACGTGGTCGACCGCGCTGTCGTGTTGGCTGACGCCGACGGGCTCGGCGCGGTGACCATCCGGTCTCTCGCGCAGAGCCTCGACCTGACGCCGATGTCGATCTACACGCACGTCAACAGCCGCGCCGACCTGCTCGTCCTGATGGCGGACGCGATGCACGCCAGGATGCTCGTCGCGTCTGTGCAGGCCTCCGGATGGCGTGCGGCGGTTCGGGCGATCGCCGAGGACAACCTGCGCCTCTTCCGCACCCACCCGTGGCTCATCGATGTCCGGGATCCGCGGGTCGCACTCGGCCCCGGCACCATCGCCAAGTACGACCGGGAGCTCCACGCCTTCGACGGCCTCGGCCTCGGCGCCGTGGAGCGCGACGCGGCGTTGAGCTTCGTGCTGGACTTCACCCTCTCCGCGGCGGCCCGCATGCGGGAGCAGCAGAGTGCCGAGTCGTTCGCGGCTTCCTGGGCGGAGGCGGCACCGCGTCTGGCGGCCTACCTGGGCGACGACCTGCCGCTCGCCCGGTCGGTGGGCCAGGCTGCCGGCGAAGCCATGGGCGCGCCCTACGACGCTCGAACGGCGTGGGAGTTCGGCCTCGCGCGCGTGATCGATGGGCTCGCCGCCACCTGATCGTCGTTCGAATCGCGCGATTGGTCGTATTCAGCGGCGGGATGGAGCCAATCGGGCGATTCGAAGTCAGTCCTGGGGCTTCACGATCGGGATGGCACCGGTCTCGGCGGCGACCTTGCGGCGGTAGAGACGGCGCTGCTCGGGAAGCGAAACATCGAACGTCACGGCGAGGATCCGGATCACGGCGGTCACGACGATGCCGATGACGGCCGCGAGGGGGATGGGCATCCCGACGGCGTTCGCCACGACGATGAACGTGCATCCGGCGGCCGCGGCCACGGCATACAGCGAGCCGACGTGCATGATCGCCGTCGGCAGGCCCATCAGCATGTCGCGGAGCACACTCCCGCCGACTGCGGCGCAGACCCCGATGAACACCGCGGGCACTTCCGGGATGCCGAAGGCGAGCGCCTTGCTCGTCCCGAAGGCGCCGAACATGCCGATCACGACGGCGTCCAGCACCACGATCGCGGTGTTGAGCCGCGTGAAGAGTCCGGCCAGCAGCATGCCGAGCAGGGCGGCACCCGCGGCCGTGACCAGGTACCACTGGTTCTGCAGGGTGGCGGGCGTCTGTCCGAGCAGGATGTCGCGGATGAGACCGCCGCCCATGCCGATCATGATCCCGATGATCGCGACGCCCAGCCAGTCGAGCCGGCGCTGGCCCTGGAATCCGGCGGCGAACATCGCGCCCTGCACTCCGCCGAGGCCGACGCCGAGGAGGTCCGCCCACAGCGGAATGGTGAAGAGCGGTTCGGTCACGCGTCCATTGTCGCGCACGGAGGATAATCGAAGGGTGCCCACCTACCGAGACGAAGCGGTGATCCTGCGCACCCACAAGCTGGGCGAGGCGGATCGCATCGTCACGATGCTGTCCCGGCGGCACGGCAAGGTGCGCGCGGTGGCCAAGGGCGTGCGGCGCACCTCGTCGAAGTTCGGCTCCCGCCTCGAGCCGTTCATGGTCGCCGACGTGCAGCTCTACGAAGGCCGCTCGCTCGACATCGTGCAGCAGGCTGAGTCGCTCGGAGCCTACGGCACGGACATCGCCGCACACTACGACCGGTTCACCGCCGCGAACGCCATGGTCGAGACGGCGGATCGGCTCAGCGACGCCGAGGCCACCCCGGAGCAGTACCTCCTGCTCGTCGGAGGGTTGCGGGCGCTGTCCCGCGGCGAGCACGCCCCGCGCAGCATCCTCGATTCGTACCTGCTGCGGGTCATGTCCCTCTCGGGGTGGGCGCCGTCCCTCGAGGACTGCGCGCGCTGCGGAGCTCCGGGGCCGCACTCCGTCTTCGTCGCGCAGCTGGGCGGCCTGGTCTGCCACGCCGATGCACCCGCCGGGAGCCCGCGGATCGCCGAGAAGACCCTGACACTGCTGCGCGCGCTGATCCGCGGCGACTGGGACCTCATCGACGCGGCCCCGCACGCCGACACCGCCGCCGCCTCGGGTCTCGTCGCGGCGTACGCCCAGTGGCACCTGGAGCGGGGCATCCGCTCGCTCGCGCACGTGTCGTCCACCCCCGGAGAAGGAGCACGGTGAGCCCGAAGCCCTACACGCACAAGGACGCCGTGCCGTATCGGCCGATCGACTGGACCGGCGTGTACCCGCCCGCGTTCCCGGCCGTCCCGGAGCACGTCGCCATCGTCATGGACGGCAACGGGCGCTGGGCGAACCGCCGGGGCCTCAACCGCATCGAGGGCCACAAGGCCGGGGAGGAGGTGCTGCTCGACGTCGTCGCCGGCGCGATCCAGGCGGGCGTGAAGCACCTCTCCGTCTATGCGTTCTCCACCGAGAACTGGGCCCGTTCCCCCGAGGAGGTCCGCTTCCTCATGGGGTACAACCGCGATGTGCTGCACCGGCGCCGCGATCAGCTCAACGAGTGGGGTGTGCGTGTGCGGTGGGCGGGGCGCAAGCCGCGCCTGTGGGGCAGCGTCATCAAGGAGCTGCAGTACGCCGAGCAGCTCACCCGCGACAACGACGTGCTCACCCTCACCATGTGCGTGAACTACGGCGGTCGGGTCGAGCTCGTCGACGCGATGCGGGCCATCGCGGCCGATGTCGCGGCCGGGCGGGTGAAGCCCAACGCGATCAGCGAGAAGACGATCCGTCGTCACCTCTACATCCCCGACATGCCGGACGTGGACCTCTTCCTGCGCAGCTCGGGGGAGCAGCGCACCTCCAACTTCCTGCTGTGGCAGTCGGCCTACGCCGAGATGGTGTTCCTCGACACGCTGTGGCCGGACTTCTCGCGCGAGGAGCTCTGGCGCGCGATCGGGGTCTACCTCTCCCGCGACCGACGCTTCGGCGGCGCCGTGGACACCCCGACCTCGGCCTGAGCCCGCAGCCAGCGCTCCGTCTCGCGCGGATGCGTCAGCCGCACGATCGTGAGGTGGGGGAAGCGCTCCTGCACCGCGGGAAAGCGCTCGGACCAGGTTCGCAGCGTCTTCGTCTGCCAGGCCAGGATGCTCTCCTCCGGCGGGGCCCCCAGCATCCGCCAGATCGGCTTCTCGACGTTGCCGTTCCACATCCGGGTGCGGAGGATGCTGCGGCTGAGGGTGCGCCGGAGCAGACGCGACCGCACCACGTGGTACGGGTAGTCGAGCCAGAGCGCGAGCTCCGCCCTCGGGGTGAGGATCTCGTCGGTGCCCTTGCTCGTGTACTGCCATTCGGTCACCCAGCGCTCCTCCGCCGCGAAGGCGCGCACATCGTCGAGGAACTCCGCCCGCGGGGTCCAGTCCGGGCCGTGGAACAGGCCGTCGATCTCCACGTGACGGAGGTCCCAGAGGGCGGCGAGCCGTCGGGACAGAGTCGTCTTCCCCGACCCGGTGACGCCCGCGACGAGCACCCGTGCGGGCCGGAAGGGCAGGGGATCGTCGGCGGAGAGCATCCGAGGATTCTACTGACGGAATACGCCGGACGCCCGAGCGGTTGTCCCCGGTGTGACTGAACCCATCGCCATCGACATCTGGTCCGACATCGCCTGCCCCTGGTGCTACATCGGCAAGCGCAACCTCGAGAAGGGTCTCGAAGCGGTCGCAGCCGACGAGGACGCTCCGCAGGTCACGGTCACCTTCCACTCCTTCGAGCTCTCCCCGGACACCCCGGTCGACTTCGACGGTGACGAGATCGACTTCCTCTCCGGGCACAAGGGGATGCCGCGGACGCAGGTCGAGCAGATGCTGGCCAACGTCACGAACGTCGCCGCGAACGCAGGCCTGCAGTACCGGTTCGACCTGCTGCAGCACACGAACACCGTGAAGGCGCACGAGCTGCTGCACTTCGCGAAGGCCGAGGGCCGCCAGCACGAGATGGAGGAGCGGCTCATGTCCGCCTACTTCACCGAGGGCAAGCACGTCGGACGCATCGGCGACCTCGTCGCCCTCGCCGCCGAGGTGGGCCTCGATGCCGATCGCGCCCGCGCCGCACTCGAGAGCGAGCAGTACCTCGCCGACGTCCGCCAGGACCAGGCGCAGGCTCGCGCCTACGGGATCCAGGGGGTGCCGTTCTTCGTGGTCGACGGTCAGTACGGCATCAGTGGCGCGCAGCCGCCGGCGGCGTTCGAGAACGTGATCCGCGACCTCTGGGCGCAGCGCAGCGCGGCCGTCGAGGCCTGACCCGCATCGACAGACGACGGCGGGGACCCCGGGTCGGGGGTCCCCGCCGTTCTGCTGCCCGGGCTCAGAGGCGCTGCTGGCGCGGCCCGAGGGGGAGCGGCTCCATCGGCTGATCGTTCGCCGTCAGGTCGATGCCGAGGTCCCGCGCATAGACGACGCGCGTGGCGATCGTGACCTCCTCGCCGGCCTCCGTCAGCTCGAACACCCGGCCGCCCCGGAGGCGATTGCGCTCCGCGCCGGCCAGACCGTAGGCGCCGAAGCCGGTGCCGGGAGCGTATCCGAGCATCACGCCGTAGTAGTCGCCCATGTAGTCGTTGACATGGTCGTGGCCGACGAACACGCCCTTCACGTCGCCGCGCTCGAGGATCGCGTTGAACATCCCCGAGTTGAACGGCCCGGGGCACTCGTCCTCGTTGCGCTCCCCGACGATGCCGTGGCGGGCCCTGCCGCGGGCGGCGTCGGCCGCCGTGCGGGTGTCCACACCGCCCCACCACATGAAGCGGTGCTCCCACAGGGCGATGTGGAGGAACATCAGGCCCGGGACCTTGCGCCCTCGGCGCTGCTCCAGCCGCTGCGACTGGTCGCGGTACCAGGCGACCTGGTCCATGCGCAGCCAATCCCATGCCGGATAGCCGGCGAAGTCCTGGCCGTCGATGGCGTCCGGCGCGTAGCGGCCCGAGTCCATCAGCCAGAGCGCGAAGGCCTCCCGGTTCTTCTTCGCGGCGGAGCCGATCGTCACGATCGTGTTGCTCGTGCCCGTCACGCCGCGCGTGTTGTCGGCGTTCACGTTGTACTCGTACGACCGGTAGATCTGCAGCATCCCTGCCTCATCGACGCCGGACTGCGGCAGCGAGTCCTCGTCGTGGTTGCCGTAGGTGACCGCCCACGGGATGCGACGGGACTCCATCGGCATGACGACGTTGTTGATCGCCTGCTTCACCGCCAGCCGCGTCTCGCACCCGCCCGTGATCACATCGCCGTTGATGACCACGAAGTCCGGCTTCTCCTGGTCGAGCACCTTCTCCATCAGCTCGACGGTGCGGCGGTCGGTGAGCTCGTCGTCCTGCGTGTCGTTGAACTGCACGACCTTGAAGGTGCCGTCCGCGCGGAAGCGCAGGTTGCGCGCCTGGGCCGCGCCGGGCGATGCCGGGACGGTCACCGCGGCGGCGGGAGCGGCTCCGAGGGGGAGGGCGGTGCCGAGCGCGCCGAGCGCTCCGGCCGTGAGGACAGTTCGCCGGCTGAGGGGCAGTCGGTCGGGCATTCGTGGTCTCCTTCGTCGTCGGCGCGTGTCGCCGCGGTGAGACTAGGGACGCCAGATGTCCGCGGAGAGACCGGACGGTGAACGAGGGCGGCCTCGTCGAGCGCCGGGACGCGGTGCGCGCGTGACGCGGAGGTGAACGACGCTCAGCGGGGGAGCGCCGCCTCGATCGCCTGGACGATCTCCGGCGCATCGGGCTTCTGCTTCGGGCGGAAGCGCAGCACATCCCCGTCCGGGAGCACCAGGAACTTTTCGAAGTTCCACTCGACGCGGCCGGCCTTGCCGCCGGCATCCGGCGTCTCCTTGAGAGCCTTGTACAGCTCGGCGGCGTTCTTGCCGTTGACCTTGACCTTATCGTTCACCGGGAAGGAGACGCCGTACGTCGTGGAGCAGAACTCGAGGATCTCGTCGACCGAACCGGGCTCCTGGCCGAAGAACTGGTTGCAGGGGAAGCCGACAACGGTGAAGCCGCGGTCGCCGAACCGGCGCTGCAGCTCCTCCAGCTGCTCGTACTGCGGGGTGAGCCCGCACTTCGAGGCGACGTTCACCACGAGCACCACGTCGGCGCCGAGATCGTCCAGAGTCTTCTGCTGGCCCTGGGCGTCGGTGAAGGGGATGGAACGGAGGGCGGGATCGGTCATATGCACAGCTTAGGTCGCCGCATCCCCACCGGCTCCGGGTCTGGGAGAATGGACACGCCATGACTGTCGCCACCGCCCCCGCCCGCCCCCTCCGCATCGGCCCGATCGACCTCGACGTGCCGGTCGTCCTCGCGCCGATGGCCGGGATCACGAACACGGCTTTCCGACGCCTGTGCCGGGAGTACGGGGCCGGCCTCTACGTGAGCGAGATGATCACCTCGCGCGCGCTGGTCGAACGCAACGAGACCACGATGCGTCTCATCCGGCACCATGAGTCCGAGACGCCGCGCTCCATCCAGCTCTACGGCGTCGATCCGAAGACCATCGCCGAGGCCGTCCGCATCATCGTCGCGGAAGACCACGCCGATCACATCGACCTCAACTTCGGCTGCCCGGTCCCCAAGGTCACGCGCAAGGGCGGCGGTGCGGCGCTGCCGTGGAAGTCGAAGCTCTTCGCCGACATCGTCGATCAGGCCGTCGAGGCCGCCGGCGACATCCCGCTCACCGTCAAGATGCGCAAGGGCATCGACCGGGACCACCTCACCTTCCTCGACGCCGGACGTGCCGCGGAGGATGCCGGAGCCGCCGCCGTGGCGCTGCACGCCCGGACCGCGAGCGAGTTCTACTCCGGTCACGCCGACTGGAGTGCGATCGGCGAGCTCAAGCAGGCCGTGACCAGCATTCCCGTGCTGGGCAACGGCGACATCTGGTCGGCCGACGACGCCGTGCGCATGATGGCGGAGACCGACTGCGACGGGGTCGTCGTCGGCCGCGGGTGCCTGGGCCGCCCGTGGCTGTTCGGACAGCTGGCTCTCGCCTTCGGGGGCGAGGGCAAGACGGTCGACGCGACCCTCGGTTTCGTCGCCGACGCCTTCCGCCGGCACGCGGAGCTGCTCGTCGAGTTCTTCGAGGACGAGGACCGCGGCTGCCGCGACATCCGCAAGCACGTGTCTTGGTACTTCAAGGGCTACCCGGTGGGCGGCGACATCCGCACGGGCCTCGCCACCGCGTCGAGCCTGCAGGAGATCGACGACCTGCTGGGCCGACTCGACCGTGCGGCTCCGTACCCCGGCGCGGACGCCGAAGGGCAGCGCGGCCGCGCGGGACACCCGAAGAAGACGGCCCTTCCGGAGAAGTGGCTGGAGTCGCGCGAGCTCGCCTCGTCGGCGTCGGAGATGATGCGTGGAGCGGAGATCGAGAACAGTGGCGGATGACCCCCGGGTCGGCGCGCGCGCCGACGGCTATGACCCGCGCGACGCGGAGCGCTTCATCGCGGAGACCCATCGTTCCGAGCGGGACGACTTCGCCCGCGACCGCGCGCGCGTGCTGCACTCGGCGGCTCTGCGGCGGCTCGCCGCGAAGACGCAGGTGCTCAGCCCCGCCAGCACGGCCGACTTCGCCCGCAACCGTCTGACCCACTCGCTCGAGGTCGCGCAGGTCGGCCGGGAGCTCGCCGCGGCGCTCGGGGTCTCCGCGGACGTGGTGGACACCGCGTGTCTGAGCCATGACCTCGGCCACCCGCCGTTCGGTCACAACGGCGAGCGGGCGCTGAACGAGTGGGCGGCGGCCATCGGCGGCTTCGAGGGCAACGCCCAGTCGCTGCGCATCCTCACCCGGCTGGAGGCGAAGGTGCTCGACGCCGAAGGCTCCTCCGTCGGCCTGAACCTCACGCGGGCGAGTCTCGACGCGACCTGCAAGTATCCGTGGACCGTCGACAGCCCCGTCCCCGACCCGGGGGGTCGGCTCAAGTTCGGCGTGTACCCGGAGGACGAGGCCGTGTTCCGCTGGATGCGCGACGGAGCACCGGGGCGGCTGCGTTGCATCGAGGCCGAGATCATGGACCTCTCCGACGACATCGCCTACTCGGTGCACGACTTCGAGGACGCGATCGTCAACGGCTACGTCGACGTCGCGCAGCTCGCCGACCCGGCGGCGCACGAGGCCCTGCTCAGCCGGATCCAGCAGTGGGTCGGCTACGACTTCACGCGCGACGAACTCGCCGACGCCCTCTACCGGCTCGCCTCGCAGCCGATGTGGCTCGCGTCCTTCGATCGTTCCCGACAGGATCTCGCCCGGCTCAAGAACCTCACCAGCGACCTCATCGGCCGGTTCGCGCGCGCGGCGGTCTCGGCCACCCGGGAGGCCTTCGGGGGCACGCGCCTGGTCCGCTACAACGCGCACGTGATCGTGCCCCGCGTCGTCGAGGTCGAGATCGCGGTTCTCAAGGGGATCATGGGTCAGGCGATCGTCACGATCGATGCCAGGAAGGGCGTCTACAAGGAGCAGCGCCGAGTGCTGAAGCGCTTGGCCGACGCCCTGTGGTCGACCGACACCCTGTGGTCGGCCGGCGCGGATGTGCTGGAGCCCGCGTTCGCCGCCGACTTCGTCGCCGCCGAGAGCGACGCGGAGCGGGCGCGGGTCGTCGTGGATCAGATCGCGAGCCTGACCGATCAGAGTGCGATCGACTGGCACAACCGCCTGGTCGGGGAGATCGACCCGGCGGAGGTCGGCATCTGGACGCCGCGTCATGCGCGCCCCGGCGCGCGCACGCCTGTCGAGAGGCGGCCCGTCGCAGAAGGCGCCCGCTGATGCCCCGCATCCGGCAGGCCGACGTCGACGAGGTCAAGGCCCGCACCAACATCGCGGACATCGTGGGGGAGCGCGTCGCCCTCAAATCGGCGGGGGTCGGGTCCCTCAAGGGACTGTGCCCGTTCCACGACGAGAAGAGCCCCAGCTTCCACGTGCGTCAGCAGGTCGGCTACTACCACTGCTTCGGCTGCGGGGAGTCGGGCGACGTGTACTCCTTCCTCCGCGCGATGGACCACGTGAGCTTCACGGAGGCGGTCGAGCGTCTCGCGGGCCGCATCGGCTACACCCTGCATTACGAGGACGGAGGTGCGGCGCCGGAGACCAGTGGCCGCAGCCGGCTGTACGCGGCGAACACGGCCGCGGCGGAGTTCTTCCGGTCCCAGCTCCTGTCGCCGGATGCGGAGGCGGCCCGCCGGTTCCTCGGGGAGCGCGGCTTCGACGCCGGGGCGGCTGCGCACTTCGGCGTCGGCTTCGCCCCTCGGGGATGGGACGGCATGCTCAAGGCGCTGACCGCCCAGGGCTTCACGCGCGAGGAGCTGAGCACCGCAGGACTCGTCTCCACGGGCCAGCGCGGTGTGTACGACCGGTTCCGCGGCCGCCTCGTCTGGCCGATCCGCGACGTGTCGGGGCAGACCATCGGCTTCGGCGCCCGCAAGCTGTTCGATGACGACCAGGGCCCCAAGTACCTCAACACCCCCGAGACCCCGATCTACAAGAAGGCCCAGGTGCTCTACGGGCTCGACCTCGCCAAGCGCGACATCGCCCGCGGCGACCCGCGCCGGGTCGTGGTCGTCGAGGGCTACACCGATGTGATGGCCTGCCACCTCGCCGGGCTCACGACCGCGGTCGCGACCTGCGGCACCGCGTTCGGCGCCGAGCACATCAAGGTGCTCCGCCGGGTCATGGGCGACGACAACGCGTCCGGTGAGGTGGTGTTCACCTTCGACGGCGACGAGGCGGGACAGAAGGCCGCGCTGCGGGCGTTCACGGAGGACGACCGGTTCAACGCACAGACCTTCGTCGCGGTCGCCCCGGACGGCCTCGACCCGTGCGACCTCCGGCTGCAGCGCGGGGACGCGGCGGTGCGCGGCCTCATGGACGCGAAGCAGCCGATGTTCGAGTTCGCCATCGACCGCAAGCTCGCGGGTTTCGACCTCTCCACGGTCGAGGGCCGGGTCGGCGCCCTCCGTGCCGCGGCCCCGATCGTGGCGGAGATCCGTGACCGCCTGCTGCGCCCCGGCTACGAGCGGGTACTCGCACGCCGACTCGGCATGGACCCGACCGAGGTGCATGGGGAGGTCGAGCGCGCCGCGCGCGGTGCGCAGGCGGCCGCTCCTCAGGCCCGTCGGGAGGCCGCGCCGCGGGTCGATCCCGCCACGGGCGGGCCGGTCGTCGCGGCCGTGACGCTCGCCAGCCTGCCCCGTTCGCCCGACGTCGCCGTGGAGCGCGATGCGCTCATGGGCGCCCTGCAGTACGGTCACCAGATCGATGCGGCGCTGCTGACGCGAGCGCTCGCGGAGCCGTTCCGCACGCCCGGCCTCGATGCCGTGCGCGAGGCGGTCGCCGCCGCCCCCGATCGCAGCCGTCCCGGCTGGGTGACGGACGCGGTGAACAGCGTGCGCGAGCCGTACCGCTCGCTTGCGGGCGAGCTGCTGATGACGCCGTTCCCGGCGCGGGACGAGGCCGGCGCGGTGGCGTCGGCGACGGATCTCGCCCGACGGCTGGTGGTGCGGCAGCTCGAGCACGAGAAGCAGGAGCTGCTGGGCGCGGTCCAGCGCGTCCCTGCGGACTCCGACGGCGGCGCGCGCTGCGGGTACGACTGCGGGACATCGACGTGGAGCGGCAGCGGTTCTTCGCCGAGTCGTAACCGGAACGGTCCCGGACGAGACGGCAGGATGGATACATGCCCCGCACGCCCGAATCCTCGAATGCGATCGAGTGCTCCGATCTGGTCATCGACCGGATCGGCCACGGCACGCCCAATCGCGCGGTCGACGGCGTGACGTTCTCGCTCGCCCCCGGCGGGCTCATCTGCGTCGCGGGGCCGACCGGCTCGGGCAAGTCGACCCTCGTCGCCGCGCTCGCGGGTTCCACCGATCCCTCGGTGCGCGTCGTCGGCGGCCGGGCGCAGGTCTGCGGCATCGACATCCGTCGTCTGGGTCGTAAGCACCGCATCCTCACCTACCGCACGGGCTTCGTGCCGCAGGGTGCCGGGGCGGACCTGCCGCCGCAGCTGACGGTCAACGAGGTGATCGCGGAGCCGATCCTCATCCGGGAGAAGCGCGTCAACACCCGGGCGCTCTCCATCCGGGTGGCGACGCTCCTCGACGAGCTCCACCTGCCGCTCGGGACCGCCGCGAAGTTCCCCTACGAGCTCAGCGCGGGCATGCGACAGCGCGTCGCGATCGCCCGTTCCTTCGTGCTGGAGCCGCGGGTGCTCATCGCCGACGAGATCCTCGCGAACCTCGATCTGGAGGTGCGACCTGTCGTCTTCGACGCCATCACCCGGCGCCGCAAGGAGGAGGGGATGGCGGCACTCCTCGTCACCAACGACGCGGACTTCATCCGCGAGCTGAACGCGGAGACGCTCATGCTGCGCGGGGGCCACGTCGTCGCGCGGGGCGTCGGCAAGGACCTGCTCTGGGTGCCGAATGCGGAGTCGGATTCCCGCCGCTGAGCGCGACACGCCCGAGGGTCGCGGAAGGGGCCCCGGTGTCACGAACAGCGTCTCGAGTTTGCTAAGCTTGACGAGTTGCCCGCTCCGCGGCGCACATTCCTCGGTAGCTCAATTGGCAGAGCAGCCGGCTGTTAACCGGCAGGTTCTTGGTTCGAGTCCAAGCCGGGGAGCCAACGAGAGAAGCCCCCTCCACGGAGGGGGCTTCTCTCGTTCCCGGACCGCTCGTCTGCGCCCCGGGAAACAGGAAGAGCCCCTCCTCGCGGAGGGGCTCTTCCTGTCGGGGAGGATGGTTCAGCCGACGCCCTCCATCGCGCTCGTCTCGGTGTTGCCGATCCGGGCGATGACGTGAGGGCGACGACGGGCGAGGTAGGCGTACCGGGTGAGCGCGAGAGCGACGGTCACCAGGAACACGTACGGGATCACGTTGTAGGGGAAGGCAGGAACGGGCCACACGTTCGCGAAGAAGACGTACGCCATCGTCACGACCGCGACCGTGGCGCACACCTTCACGAGGCCGTTCCGCATCTTCGCCCGCTGCGTGTAGACCACGCAGGCGATGGCGACGAGGGCGTAGGCGACCATGTAGCCGTAGGTGCCCCAGGTGTTGACCCAGACGAGGATGTCGCCCGTCGCCGCCCCCGCCACCAGCAGCACGATGTCGACCGTGATCGCCGCGGCGCCGGCGAGGATGAGCACGCGGTGCGGCGTGAGGTGCTGCTCGTGCGTGCGGCCGAAGCGCTCCGCGACGACGCCTTCCTTGCCCATCACGTAGACGATGCGGCCGATCACGTTGAGCGGCGCGACGACGACCGCGAAGAACGACGCCGAGACGCCGAACGTGAGCACGGCCGCGAACCAGCCCGGCATGCCGATGAGGGCGGACATGCTCTCCAGTGGGCTCGCGGCGGTGGCGAGGTCGTCGCCGAGGACCGCGATCTGCGTGTAGGCGGCGAAGACGTAGAGCACGCCGACGCCGAGGGCGCTCCACATGATGGCGCGGGGGATCGCCTTGTACGGCTCCTTGGCCTCGCGCCCGAGGGCGTCTGCAGAGGAGAAGCCGACGAAGCCCAGGATGCCCAGGACCATGCCGGACGCGATGCCCTGGAACGACGAGCCGGTCGCGAGCACCTGCGCGGGGTCCCACGCAGAGGGGCCCGCCCACGCGAGCGCCGCGATCAGGAGCACGAGGATGATGCCGACGGAGAGCAGCTCGAGGACGAGCGAGACCCGGGCGGAGAGCCGGATGCCGCGGATGGTGAACAGCGTCGCCAGCCCGCCGAGCACGATCGCCAGGCCGATGTCCCAGCCGAGCCCCTGGGCGGGGAGGCCCAGCATGCTCAGGAACTGCCCCATGTAGCTGACCGAGCCGCTGAGGGAGGCCGCTGCGATGCCGAAGCAGCCGATCAGCAGGGTGACCCCGGTGAGGAAGGCGCCGAACGGGCCGAGTCCCTTCGACACGTAGGTGTACAGCGAGCCTGCCGAGGCGTGCTTGCGAGCGAACACCACCACGCAATAGCCGACGCACAGGATCACGATGGTGGCCAGTGCGAAGGCGTAGATGGTGCCGTTCCCGGCGCCGAGGAAGATGGCGGCGGCCGTGAAGGCGATGACGGCGCTGGGGGCGATGTTGGCGATGGCCTGGGCGGCGAGCTCGGGTCCGCTCATGACGCCGGTGCGGAGACCGGCATCCTGAGGGGCGCCGGGCGGGGCGACGACGGTGTCTGACATGGTTCTCCTGGATTCGGGTTTCAGGGATGGGGGCGCGCGCGGCGGTCAGGGGATGAGGAGGGTGCGCAGTGCCGAGCCGCCGTCGAGGTCGTCCAGGGCGGCGGCGGCCTCGGAGAGCGGACGGCGACCGGAGATCAGCGGATCGATCTTCAGCTGCCCGTCCATGTAGCGGTCCACGAGCGCGGGGACGTCGATCGACGGCCGCACCGAGCCGTAGTTCGAGCCGAGGATGCGCTGGTCGGCCTCGGCGAGGACGAGCGGCTCGAACGAGGCGCGTGCTCCCGTGGGCGGCAGCCCGACGATGACGGCGGCGCCGCCGAGTCCGAGCATCTGGATGGACTGCTCGGTCGTGGAGGTGCGTCCGATCGCGTCGAAGGCGTAGTCGACGCCGTCGGGGATGAGTTCGCGCAGCTGGGCCACGGCATCGCCCTGGGAGGCGTCGATGCGGTCCGTGGCCCCGAACTGCAAGGCCATCTGCGTCTTCTCCGGCCGCACGTCGATCGCGACGATGCGCTCGGCCCCGGCGAGTCGGCGCCCTGGACGACGTTGAGCCCGACGCCGCCGCAGCCGATGACGGCGACGGTCGACCCCGGTTCCACGGCGGCGGTGTTCAGGACGGCGCCGACACCGGTCGCGACCGCGCAGCCGACCACGGCGATGACGTCGAGGGGCGCGTCGTCGCGAACCTTCACGGCTCCGGATGCGGGGACGACGACCTCCTCCGCGAAAGACGAGACGCCCAGGTAGTGGTGCAGCTGCTCGCCGTCGCGGCTCAGCCGTGACGTGCCGTCGAAGAGCACGCCGAGGGGAGCGACCACGGTGGCGACCTTCTGACAGCGCGCCTCGTGACCGGCGCGGCAGTAGCGGCACTCGCCGCACGGCGGCACCCAACTCAGCACGACGTGGTCGCCGACAGCGAGCGTGGTGACGCCCTCGCCCAGCTCGGTGACGACGCCGGAGCCCTCGTGGCCCATGACCAGGGGAGCGGCGGCATCCCACTCGCCGCGCTTGACGTGCAGGTCGGAGTGGCAGACACCGGCGGCGGCGATGCGCACGCGCACCTCACCGGCGCGGGGCGGAGCGAGGTCGACGTCGACGAACTCGATGGGCGACTGGGGGTCGCGGAAGACAACAGCTTTCATGACATCCTTCGGGAAGTGGGGATGCGCACGATGCTAGGAGAGAGCGGAAGGCCTCGGCATCCGACAGAAGCGTGAACGGAATGGCTGCTCTTCGACAACTTGTATGATCGGAAGGTGGCTCGTGACATCGCCTCCGTGGCCAGGTATCTCCGTGCGGAGCTGCTGCCGGGCGCTGTCCCCGGAGCGCGGTCGGTCAACGCGGTCCTTCCCCTCGACGACTTCGGTCCGCCGGTGGATCCGCTCCATGCGACGCTCGTCGTGGCCGAGGAGGCCGCGCTCCTCGGCGTCGCCGGCGACCGCCGTGCCGCGCTGGGCGAGACCGTGGTGGTCACGAGCGCCGACAGCCCCCGCCTTCGCGAAGCCGTGCGGGACGCGGGGATCACGGCGATCGTCGGGGCGCCGATGCCGCCGTCGCTGCTCGTCCCGACGCTGACCTCGCTCCTCGCGGTCGATCAGGCGGCGGAGGCCCGCGCGATCACCTCGGCGATGAGGGTGCTCACCCTGGCGGCGCGGCGCAGCGGCATCACCGGCGTCATCGCGGAGCTGGCGCACCGCATCGACGGGTGGGCGGTGCTGCTGGATCGGCATGGCGAGGTCATCACCACGGCCGGTGCCGGAAGCCTGCACATCGACGACGCGATCGCCGTCGCCGTCGGCCGCCCGGTGCGGGTGCGGCATCGCGCTCTGCAGGTGCACCCGGTCGGTCCGGGCCAGGACATCACCGCGCAGCTCGTGACCGCTCCGCGCAACGACAGCTCCGGCCGTGGTCGGGAACTGAGCTCGCAGGCCGCGGCGCTGCTCGATCTCCTGATGCGCACCCGGGACAGCAGTCAGCTGGAGCGCCTCGGCCGCTCCATGATGTTCGAGACCGTGCGCGAGGGAGGGGAGGAGGCCGCTCGTCTGCTCCGCCGCTGGGGCGTGCACGAGCGCGTGCTGGTGGGCTTCGCCCTCGCCTCCCGCACCAGCGGTGTCGACGTCGAGCATCTGCTCGGCCTCTGGCTCGACGAGCTCGGTGCGGAGCACGTCTTCACGTCACAACGGGGAATCGTCCAGGGTGTCGTTCGCGAAGACCACGCCGAGCAGATCGCGCATCGCGCCCGGGCGTTCGCATCGACGCTCTATCTCGGTCTCGGCCGACCGGCGGGCACGGATGCCCTCGCCCGCAGCATCGACGAGGCGCGGCACGCCTGCGAGGCCGCGCGCACCGGCGGCGAACGCGTGGTCCGCTACGAGGCCATTCCGACGGTGTCGTTCGTGCTCGGGGCGCTGGACCCGGATCAGACCACTCGCCTCGCGCGTCTGCTCGACCCCCTGCGCGCGGCCGAGCGGCCCGCCGAGCTCCTCGACACCCTCCGGGTGTTCCTCGCGTGCAATGGGGCGTGGAGCGAGAGCGCGGCGCGGCTGCGCATCC
Source organism: Microbacterium sp. CFSPD4_SD4 (assembly GCF_057364585.1). Classification (NCBI taxonomy): domain Bacteria; kingdom Bacillati; phylum Actinomycetota; class Actinomycetes; order Micrococcales; family Microbacteriaceae; genus Microbacterium; species Microbacterium sp. CFSPD4_SD4. Next base: position 526,443 of record NZ_JBNFOC010000001.1, on the reverse strand, counting down.
ACCGACAGACGCTGACGACCCGCGTCCGACGGATCGAGGATCTCACCGGGCTCTCCCTCTCCGATCCGGACGACCGCGTCGCCGCGTGGCTCGCCCTCCGCGCCTCCGACGGCTGACGAGCCACCGGGACGACGAAGGGCCCCGCCTTGCGGCGGAGCCCTTCGTGGAGACGCGGTCGGATCAGCGCGCGGCGCCCTTGAGCGATCCCTCGACCTGGCGGCCGGGTCGACGATGATGCACTGGATCACGCGGTCGTTGGCCTGCTCCCACGAGTCCTGGCTGGGGGTGAGCGTGGTCACGTCCAGAGCGGAGTCCTGGTACGAGACGCCGACGAAGGACGTGTACGCGTCGCCGATGCACTCCTCGGACGCGGCGCTGATGGCGTCCTCCGAGTACTCGCCGTCGTCCATCTTGATCTCGTAGAAGACCTCTTCGTCGTGCGGCTCGGAGCACGGCACGACGTTCGCGTCGGTGAGCATCCCGGAGCCGGTCTCGAGCATGCAGTCGCCGAGCTTCACGGAGAAGACGTCGATGTTCGCGCTCTCGGTGACCTGGCCGGTCTCCTCGTCGCGGTCGGCGTCGGCGCGACCGCCGCCGAGAATGCTGTTGATCGCGCTGCAACCGGTGAGAGCGAGCGAGACGGCGACGGCCGAACCGGTGAGCACGAGTGCGCGACGGGTGCGCGACTTCATCATGGATTTCCCCTTCAGAGCGTGACGCGGGGCATGCTGAATATCCCCGCCGCGAACACGCTATAGTGCCCGGAGTCTATGATGCAACTTGAAGGATGCTGTGCGCCGGCTGAACGCGATCAGCCTTCGAGGTCGTCGACGCCGGGCAGCCAGCTGGCCCCCGGGCGCCCCCAGCCCCGCTTGCGGGCGATCTTCTGCGTGGTCTTCCAGTCGGAGTCCGAGAGGCGATCGATGTAGAGCACGCCGTCGAGGTGGTCGAACTCGTGCTGCATGATGCGAGCGCGCCAGCCGTCCACCTCCAGCGTGACCGGGCCGCCGTCCAGATCGGTCGCCGTCACGCGGACGCGATCGGAGCGACGCAACGGGAACCGTTCGCCCGGGAAGGACAGGCAGCCCTCCGACTCCAGCTCGGGGTCGGCGCGCCCGGCTCCGGGGGCGTCATCCACAGCTCCGGATTGATGAGCACACCGCGCCAGGGCTGGTCGTCGTCGTCGACGTAGGAGTACGTGTAGATCCGCAGCGGCACGCCGACCTGAGGGGCGGCGAGGCCGACGCCGGGCGCGGCATCCATGGTCTCGAACATGTCGGCGACGAGGGTGCGGATCTCGTCGGTGATCGCCTCGACGGGGGAGGCGGGGGAGTGCAGGACGGGATCGCCCATGATGCGAATCGGAAGGACAGCCACGTCACAACCCTAGTCGGCGGCACTCTCCGGGTAGGGTCGTACTGTGAGCGCAGGGGTGTGGATGGGGACGGTCGAGGACGTCGGCGACCAGCTGGTCGGAGCGTTCCAGAACCCCGGCCTCCTCCTGGGGATCCCGCTGGCCCTCGCCGGTGCGGTGTTCATGTCGCTCGGCGCGCAGTACCAGCACCGGGGCGTGGAGAAGGTCGAGCGGCTCAGCGGCTCCGACGGCGCGGCCGGTCTCAGCCTCGATCAGCTCAAGCGCCTGTTCACGCGACCGTCCTGGGTGATCGGGACGCTCATGCTGGGCCTCGCGATCGTCTGCCAGCTCGCAGCGCTCGTCAAGGCGCCGCTGATCGTGGTGCAGCCGCTCGGTGCCATCGCCCTGGTCATCACTACGCTCCTCAACGCCCGCATCTCCGGCCACGCCCCCACGAGGCAGTCCCTCACCGCGATCATCGCCTGCGTCGGCGGCATCTTCCTCTTCGTGTTCTTCGCTGCGATCTACGCCACGGAGAAGGAGGTCACGGACCGCGAGCTGTTCGTCATCCTCGCGATCCTGCTCGTCGTGATCATCGTGCTCGGGGCGTGCTGGCTCATCCTCCGGCATCGGATGCGCGCGCTGTTCTACATCATCGGCGCCGGCATCCTCTACGGCTTCGTCGCCACCCTCGCGAAGGTCATCATCAAGCGCATCGAGGCCGGCCAGTTCGAGTGGATCACCGCGGTCTGCCTGCTCGCGCTGCTCTCGGCGGGTGCCGTCGGCGCTTACTTCGTGCAGACCGCCTACAGCTCCGGTCCGCCCGACCTCGTCATCGCGGGCCTGACGGTGGTCGACCCCATGGTGGCCGTTCTCATCGGCATGCTCGTGCTCGGTGAGGCCGCCGCGGCGCCCTGGTGGGTCTTCATCATCTTCGGCGTCGCCGGCGGCATCGCGGTCTGGGGTGTGGTCGGACTCGCCCGCTTCCATCCGCAGGTCCTCAGCGAGAGCCAGGACCTCGGGATCACCCGGGGCAGCGACCCGGTGGCCCCTCCGACCTCGCCGGCGCCGAGCGCGCCGGAGCACCCGGACACGCCCGAGAGGCGCGACCCCGACGCTCAGTAGGCCTGGTCGATGAGGTCGGGGGAGACCTCGGATGCCGCGGCCTCGTCGACGAAGAAGACCGTCCGCTTGCGCCCCTTGGCGCCGGCCGCGGGAACGCTCGTGTAGCTGGCACCGGCGAGGGCGAGGCCCAGCGCCGACGCCTTGTCGGCGCCCGTGAGCACGAGCCAGACCCGCTTGGAGGCGTTCAGCACCGGGCGGGTGAGGGTCACCCGCTCGGGCGGGGGCTTGGGGGAGTCCCGCACCGGGAGCGCCGCGGCATCGGTCACGGTGACCTCCTCGCGGTCCGGGAAGAGCGAGGCGATGTGGCCGTCCGGTCCGACGCCGAGGAAGCACACGGCGAAGGACGGCCAGGGGTGGTCGTCAGTGCCGAAACGGGCGAGCTCGGCGGCGTACGCGGCGGCGGCCTCATCGAGCTCGAGACCGCTGTCGGAGCCGGCGATCTCGTGCACGTTCTCCGCGGGGACGTCGATGTGGTCAAGCAGTGCCTCCCGGGACTGGAGGGCGTTGCGGTCCGCGTCGTTCCGCGGCACGTACCGCTCGTCCCCCCACCAGAAGTGCACGAGGGACCAGTCGATCTCGGCGGACCGCGGGTTGTCCCGGACGGCGCGCAGGACGGCACCGCCCATCGACCCGCCCGTCAGCGCGACGTGGGCCAACCGCCCGTTGCGCGTGCGCGCGCGGACGCGGGTGAGGAAGCGATCGGCGACCCGGAGGGCGAGGGCGGTCGGGGTGGCCTCGACCACGACCCGCTTCTCTGCGGACGATCCCGGCATCGAGGTCACTCTCCTGTCTCGGGCGGACCGAGCTTCTCCCAGCCCTCCGTGATCACTCGACCGTACAGGACGTCGGGGTCGAGCCGGCGCAGCTCCTCCGCGAGGCACTCGCGCAGCGTCCGCCGCGGCAGGTGCAGGTCATGGTCGGGCTGGTTCGGCTGGGTGAGCACGGCGACGCCGGGCGACGGGCGCTCGAGGAGGATGTCGCCGGACTCCCGGGTGAGGCGCACCGACTTGATGCCCTCCTGCCAGTGCTCCGGGTCCTCGTACGACCACCGCACCGGGACGTCCAGTGCCATCTGCAGCCACGCGGCGAGCAGCGCGGTGGAGGGCGAGGCGCTCCCGCCCCGGACCTCGACGGCGGTGATGGTCTCGTACGGCGGCTGGTCCAGCACCGCGGCGAGCTGCTCGCGCCAGTGCGTCAGGCGCGTCCAGGCGAGATCGGTGTCACCAGGGGCGTGCGTGCGCCCGAGGAGGGCGAGCCGGTCGCGGACGTCGGGCGAGGTGGCGGCATCGGTGATCCGGCGCTGGGCGATGCGGCCGAGCGGGGAGGTCGCGGGAGAGGTGGGGGCCTCGTCCGGCCACCAGGCCACGACCGGGGCGTCGGGGAGGAGCAGGCCGGTCAGCAGGCTCTCCTCGTTGCTCGCGGCGTCGCCGTGCGCGTGCAGCACGACGACCTCGCTGGCTCCGGCGTCTCCGCCCACGCGGATCTGCGCGTCGAGACGGGACTCGCCGTCGCCGGTGGTCAGCACGATCACGCGCATCGGGTGCTCGCGCGACGCATCGTTCGCGGCGTCGATCGCGGCCTCCGCGACGCCCTTGCGGGCGGCGATGACCAGGGTGAGGACGCGGCCGAGGGCGACGGCGCCGCCCTCCTCGCGCACCTTGACGAGCTGCTTGGCGACCTGGCTGACGGTCGTGTCGGGAAGGTCGATGATCACGGGCGTCTCCAGACTCGTCCGTCGCGGGCCAGCAGGTCGTCGGCCGAGGCCGGTCCCCACGAGCCGGGCGCGTACTGCTCCACCGGACCGCCCTGGGCGGCCCAGTACTTCTCCACCGGGTCGAGGATCTTCCAGGAGAGCTCGACCTCCTCATGCCGCGGGAACAGCGGCGGGTCGCCCAGGAGGACGTCGAGGATCAGACGCTCGTACGCCTCCGGGCTCGCCTCCGTGAACGCGTGGCCGTAGCCGAAGTCCATCGTCACGTCGCGGACGTTCGTGCCGTTGCCCGGCACCTTCGAGCCGAAGCGGATCGTGACGCCCTCGTCGGGCTGGACGCGGATCACGAGGGCGTTCTGCCCGAGCTCCGAGGCGTTGCCGCGGCCGAACAGGTGCTGCGGCGCACGGTTGAACACCACCGCGATCTCCGTCACGCGACGGCCGAGGCGCTTGCCCGTCCGCAGGTAGAACGGCACGCCCGCCCAGCGACGGGTGTCGATCTCCAGCTTGATGGCCGCGTAGGTCTCCGTCGTCGACTCGGGGTTCATCCCCTCCTCGTCGAGGAAGCCGGTGACCTTCTCACCGCCCTGCCAGCCGCCGGCGTACTGTCCGCGCGCCGTGGCGAGGGAGAGATCCTCCGGCACGTGCACCGCGGCGAGGACCTTCTCCTTCTCGGCCCGCAGATGCTCGGCGGAGAGGCTGATGGGCTCCTCCATCGCCGTGAGCGCGAGGAGCTGGAGCAGGTGGTTCTGGATGACGTCGCGTGCGGCGCCGATCCCGTCGTAGTACCCGGCACGACCGCCGACGCCGATGTCCTCGGCCATCGTGATCTGCACGTGGTCGACGTAGTTGCGGTTCCAGATCGGCTCGTACAGCTCGTTCGCGAAGCGCAGCGCGAGGATGTTCTGCACCGTCTCCTTGCCGAGGTAGTGGTCGATGCGGAAGATCGAGTCGGCGGGGAACGCCACTTCGAGGGCCGCGTTGAGAGCGCGCGCCGACTCGAGGTCGTGCCCGAACGGCTTCTCGATCACGACGCGCCGCCAGCGCTCGTCGTCGTCCGCGTCCTCGCCCACGAGCCCCGAGTCCTTGAGCTGCTTCGCGACGAGCGGGAAGTCCTTCGGCGGGATCGAGAGGTAGTAGGCGTGGTTGCCCATGGTCCCGCGTTCCACGTCGAGCTTCTCGACGGTCTCCCGCAGCTTGCGGAAGGAGTCGGGGTTGTCGAACTCGCCGGAGACGAACCGGATGCCCTGGAGCAGCTGTGTCCAGGTCTCCTCGCGGAACGGCGTGCGGGCATGCTGCTTCACCGCGTCGTAGACGACCTGGGCGAAGTCCTGGTCCTCCCAGTCGCGGCGGGCGAAGCCCACGAGCGCGAACCCCGGAGGCAGGAGCCCCCGGTTCGCGAGGTCGTAGACCGCCGGCATGAGCTTCTTGCGGGACAGATCACCCGTCACGCCGAAGATCACGAGGGCGCTGGGCCCCGCGATCCTGTTGAGACGACGATCGTCGGGGTCGCGCAGCGGGTTGTGCCCGCGCGAGATGGGTACAGACATCGGTGGGGGCTCTCCTGCGGTTACTTCTGTGCGGCTTCGAAGAGGGTGAGCACGTCGTCCGAGGACTCGGTGATCGTCAGCGAGACGACGGGCCGTCCGTGCTCCGCGAGCACACCCGCGTCACCGGCCGCCTGCGCCTGGATGAGCTGCCCGAACGTGAACGGGCGGTCGGGGATCTCGAGATCCACGTCCGTGCGCTCCAGGATCTGCAGGAACACGCCCTGGGCGGGGCCGCCCTTGTGGTACTGGCCCGTGGAGTGCAGGAAGCGCGGTCCCCATCCGAACGTGGTCGGACGCCCCGAGTCGGCGGCGACCAGCTCGCGCAGGCCCTGGAGCTGCGGCACCTCGAGGCGGTTGACGTAGGCCTGGATGGACACGTAGCCGTCGGTGGGGAGCTGGGCCCACAGGGCGTCCAGCACGCCTTCGACGGTGCCCGACACGGCGAGGGCGGGATCGGAGACCCGCACCTCGACGCCGTTCTCGACGAACGCGGGCGCCGTCGGCTCCGGGCGGGCGTCGAGCAGGCCCCGGGCGGCGACCTTGGCCGACTCGACGTCGGGCTGGTCGAACGGGTTGATGCCGAGGAGGTGCCCGGCGATGGCCGTCGCGTACTCCCAGACGATGAACTGCGCGCCGAGCGTGCCGCTGACGAGGATCTCGCCCTCGTGCCGCTCGTGCAGGTGGAACTCGTTGGCGTCGTCGACGAGGCGCACGATCTGGAGGTCGGCGGGGACCGGGTCGAGCTCCGGCGAGACCGGGAGCAGGACGACCGGGAGGATGCCGGTGCCCTCCTTGCCCGTGGACTCGGCGATCAGCTGCTCGATCCAGTCCGGCAGCCCCTTGATGTGCGTGCCGTCGGTGATCAGGCCCAGCTTGTCGCGGCGGGGGCTCGTGGCGGCGATCGCGGCCCCGAGACGAAGCGCGGGGTTGTCGGCGGAGTCCACGGCCACCTCGAGCAGGGAGGCCTCGGCCTCGTCGAGGAGCTCGTCGATGTCGACGCCGGCGAGTCCCGACGGCACGAGGCCGAAGGCGGTCAGCGCCGAGTAGCGGCCGCCCACGTTCGGGTCGGCGTTGAAGACCCGGTAGCCGGCCTCGCGCGCGGAGGCGTCGAGCGGCGAACCGGGATCGGTGACCACGACGATCCGCTCGGTGGGGTCGATGCCGAGGTCGCGGAAGGCGGCCTCGAAGGTGCGGCGCTGCGAGTCGGTCTCGACCGTGGAGCCCGACTTCGAGGACACGACGAGGACCGTCTCGGCGAGACCCTCGTCGAGCGCGGCGAGCACCTGTCCCGGGGCGGTGGAGTCGAGGATCGTGAGCGGGACGCCGGACGTCTGCGCGATCACCTCGGGAGCGAGCGAGGAGCCGCCCATCCCGGCGAGGACCACGCGGGTGACGCCCTTCGCCGCGAGCTCCTCGCGCAGTGCGACGATCTCCGCGACCAGCGGGCGGGAGACCGAGACGGCCTGGACCCAGCCGAGCCGGACCGACGCCTCGGCCTCGGCGGCCGGACCCCAGAGCGTGGCGTCGCCACCGGTAATGCGGGAGGCGACGAGGTCGTGGACCAGGGCCGGCACGGTCTCCTCGATGGCGACGCGCGCCGCGCCCGATGCGTGGATGGCGAAGGTCATCGCTGTGCCTCCAGAGCCTCGGTGACCTGCGCGAGCAGGTCGTGCCAGGAGTCGATGAACTTCGCGACCCCCTCCTCCTCGAGCACCTCGGTCACCGCGTCGAAGTCGACGCCCACCTCGGCGAGCCCGGCGAAGACCTCGCGGGCCTCCTCGTAGCCGCCGGTGATGGTGTCTCCGGTGACGACGGCGTGGTCGAACGTCGCCTCGAGGGTCTTCTCCGGCATCGTGTTCACGACGCCGTCCGCGACCAGTTCGGTCACGTACAGCGTGTCGGGGAGGTTCGGGTCCTTGACGCCGGTGGACGCCCACAGCGGGCGCTGGACGTTGGCGCCGGCGGCGAGGAGATCCTGCGCGCGCTTCTCGGCGAACGTCTTCTCGAAGAGCTCGTAAGCCAGTCGGGCGTTCGCGAGGCCCGCCTTGCTCTTCAGTGCGGCGGCCGCGTCCGTTCCGATCGCGCTCAGGCGCTTGTCCGTCTCCGTGTCGACCCGGGAGACGAAGAACGAGGCCACGGAGTGGATGGTGGACAGATCGATGCCCGCCTCCTTGGCGCGCTCGAGTCCCGTGAGGTACGCCTCGATGACCTCGGCGTAGCGCTCCAGGCTGAAGATGAGGGTCACGTTGACGCTGATGCCGTTCGCGATCGCCTCGGTGATGGCCGGGAGCCCCGCCTTGGTCGCCGGGATCTTCACGAGGAGGTTGGGGCGGTCGATCCGGTCCCAGAGCTCCTTGGCCTGCGCCACGGTGCCGTCGGTGTCGTGGGCGAGGTCGGGGGAGACCTCGATCGACACGCGTCCGTCGACGTGGCCGGACTCCTCCCACACCGGGCGGAAGACGTCGAGCGCGGCACGGACGTCCTGGGTCGTCGCGGCGAACACCGCGTCCTCGGCCGAGGCTCCGGACGCGGCGAGCTCGGTGACCTGCGCGTCGTAGGACGTGTCGTTCTTGTCCGTGATCGCGTTCGCGAAGATGGTCGGGTTCGTGGTGACGCCCACGACGTTGCGCGACGCGATCAGCTCGGCGAGGTTGCCGGAGGAGATCCGGGTGCGCGAGAGGTCGTCGAGCCAGATGCTGACGCCGGCGGCGGCGAGCTGGGCGGTGGGGGTGCTCATGCGTTCTCCTTGATGGTCTCGCGGGCGGCCGCGACGACGGCCTCGGTGGTGATGCCGAACTTCTCGAAGAGGGTCTTGTAGTCGGCGGAGGCGCCGAAGTGGTCGATGCCGACCGACCGGCCGCGGTCGCCGACGATGCCGCGCCACGTGAGCACGGAACCGGCCTCGACCGAGACGCGGGCGGTGACGGACGACGGCAGCACGCTCTCGCGGTAGGCCTCGTCCTGCTCCGCGAACCACTCCAGCGAGGGGGCGGAGACCACGCGGACGTTCACGCCCTCGCCGGCGAGCACCTCGCGGGCGTTCACCGCGAGCTGCACCTCGGAGCCGGTGGCCACGATGATGACGTCCGGAGTGCCGTTCGGCGCCTCGGCCAGGACGTAGGCGCCCTTGGCGGCCTGGGCGGCGGAGGCGAAGGTGTCGCCCGAGGCCTCGCCCTCGCCGCGCGGGAACACCGGGATGTTCTGGCGGGTCAGCGCGATGCCGGCCGGGCCCTCGTGGCGCCGGAGGATCTCGAGCCACACGGCGGCGGTCTCGTTGGCGTCCGCCGGGCGGACGACGGCCAGGTTCGGGATCGCGCGCAGCGTCGCGAGCTGCTCGATCGGCTGGTGCGTCGGGCCGTCCTCGCCGAGGGCGACGGAGTCGTGCGTCCAGACGAAGACGCTCGGCACGTTCATCAGCGCGGCCAGGCGCACGGCCGGACGCATGTAGTCGCTGAAGATGAGGAACGTGCCCCCGAAGGCGCGCGTGGGCCCGTGCAGCACGATGCCGTTGACGATCGCGCCCATGGCGTGCTCACGGATGCCGAAGTGCAGCACCCGGCCGTACGGGGTGCCCGACCACTCGTGGGTCGACCACTCGGCGGGGATGAACGACGGCGCGTCCTTGATCGTCGTGAGGTTCGACTCGGCGAGGTCGGCGGAGCCGCCCCAGAGCTCGGGGAGCTGCGCGGCCAGCGCGTTGATGACCTGGCCGGACGCGGCGCGGGTCGAGACGTCCTTGCCGGCCTCGAAGACGGGGAGCGCGTCGGCGATGTCGGCGGGGAGCTCGTGGGCCTCGACACGGTCGAGCAGGGCCTTGCGCTCGGGGTTGGCGGCCGCCCAGGCATCGAACGACTCCTGCCAGGCGGCGCGGGCCTCGGCGGCGCGCTCCGCGAGGCCGCGCGTGCGCTCCAGCACCTCGTCGGCGACGACGAAGGTCTGCTCCGGGTCGAACCCGAGGACCTTCTTGGTGGCGGCGAGCTCGTCGGCTCCGAGCGCCGATCCGTGGATCTTCCCGGTGTTCTGCTTGCCGGGAGCCGGCCAGCCGATGATGGTCTTGAGGATGATGAGCGACGGCTTGTCGGTCTCGCCCTTGGCCGCCTCGATCGCGGCGTGGAGCTCGGCGACGTCCTCCACGTACTCGCCGGTCTTCTTCCAGTCCACGGTCTGCACATGCCAGCCGTAGGCCTCGTAGCGAGCGGCGACGTCCTCGGTGAAGGCGACGTTCGTGTCGTCCTCGATGGAGATCTGGTTCGAGTCGTAGATCGCGATGAGGTTGCCGAGCTGCTGGTGGCCGGCGAGCGAGGAGGCCTCGCTGGTGACGCCCTCCTGCAGGTCGCCGTCGCCCGCGATCACGTAGACGAAGTGGTCGAACGGGCTCGTGCCCGCTGCGGCCTCGGGGTCGAAGAGGCCGCGCTCGTACCGGGCGGCGTACGCGAAGCCGACCGCCGAGGCGAGGCCCTGGCCCAGCGGGCCCGTGGTGATCTCGACGCCCTTGGTGTGGCCGTACTCGGGGTGGCCGGGGGTCTTCGAGCCCCAGGTGCGGAGTGCCTTGAGGTCGTCGAGCTCGAGCCCGAAACCGCCCAGGTAGAGCTGCACGTACTGCGTCAGCGACGAGTGGCCGACCGACAGGATGAAGCGGTCGCGGCCGAGCCAGTCGGTGTCGGTCGGGTCATGCCGCAGCACCCGCTGGTAGAGCAGATAGGCGGCGGGAGCCAGACTCATCGCCGTGCCGGGATGACCGTTGCCGACCTTTTCGACCGCATCGGCCGCCAGGATCCGGGCGGTGTCCACCGCGCGTCGATCGATCTCGTCCCACTGCAATTCCGACACGTTCATGCCCTTTCCGACAGTTTCGAGGGCGCCGGTATTCCCTGGCGCATCCGCAACTTCCCTGGCGCATCCCGCATCGTCCGGGAGACGGGCGGGGTTGTGCGCAGCACCGGGCGCGCGAGTGCTCTCAGCATAGCGGGGACGGTCCCGGCGACTGAGGGGTGGAAGGCGCGGAACGCGTCACGGCGTGTCATACACTGGAGAGGTTGTCCGGTAACGCGCGCGGAGGAGGCGATCGAGATCTCGACGATGTCTGATCAGACCGTACGGAAGTCGTCCATCGGTCGCACGGTGAGCGCCTACGTCACTCTGACGAAGCCCCGGGTCCTCGAACTCCTCCTCGTCTCGACCGTTCCGGTCATGTTCCTCGCGCAGGGCGGACTGCCCGATCTCTGGCTGGTCCTCGCGACGGTCATCGGCGGATCGATGAGCGCCGGTTCGGCGGGCGCGTTCAACATGTACCTCGACCGCGACATCGACGCGCACATGCACCGCACGGAGAACCGGCCGCTCGTGACCGGCGAGGTCAGCCCGCGTGGCGCCCTGATCTTCTCGTGGACGCTCGCGATCGTGTCGACCGTGTGGCTCTGGTTCACCACGAACCCGCTCACGGCGATCCTGTCGGCCTCCGCGATCTTCTTCTACGTCGTGATCTACACGATGATCCTCAAGCGCCGCACCGAGCAGAACATCATCTGGGGCGGAATCGCGGGGTGCTTCCCGGTCCTCATCGGCTGGTCCGCCGTCACCGGTTCGCTCGACTGGCCGGCCTTCATCCTCTTCCTGCTCGTCTTCCTCTGGACGCCGCCGCACTACTGGCCGCTGTCCATGAAGTACAAGGACGACTACGACGATGTCGACGTGCCCATGCTCGGCGTCACCCGCAACGCGTCGCAGGTCGGCCTGCAGGTCATCCTGTACGCGTGGGCCACGGTCGCCTGCTCGCTGCTGCTCGTGCCGATCGCCGGCATGGGCCTCGTCTACACCGTCTCCGCCCTGGTGTTCGGCGGCTGGTTCATCTATGAGTCGCACCGCCTGTATAACCAGGCAGTGCGGGGGACCGAGGCGCGGCCGATGCGAGTCTTCCACGCCTCGATCACTTACCTGACGCTGCTGTTCGTCGCCGTGGCGATCGACCCGCTGCTGCCCTTCTGATCCTCGTCGGCCTGGGGCTCGTCAGCCTGAGGCTCCGCATCGACCTGCGGCTCTGCGAACTCGGCATCGGCGGTCCGGAGAGCGGGCTCGTCGCGCGGGACTGAGACCGTCTCGATCGTCTCGTCCTGGATGCTCGGCGCCTCGTGCTCGACGACCGGCGCGGCGGTGACGGGGGTGGCGACGAGCGTGCGCGCGGCGACGAGGCCGAGCGACAGGAGCAGGCCCACCAGGCCCGCGCCGAGGACGACCGCGCCGACGACGACGAGCGACTGACCGACGTACACCTCGACACCGGTGGCGGTGCCGTCCATCAGGGTCGTGGTCATCGTGCCGACCTGTCCGGCGATCATCCAGCCGCCGACCCCGACCGCGGCGAGGGAGACGACGATGAGGAGCCAGAACCCGGCGCTGCGGGTGAGTGTCTTGTTCATGTCGACCACGATGGTCGATGCGGTGATGAGCGCCCGGTGCGCGCGCTATGGATCGTCTGTGCGGCAGGTCAATCGACGGGGGCGGGTACGACGGACGCGGTGCGCTTGAGGTGCAGCACGACGACCGTGTAGGTCGCGGCCGACAGCGATGCAAGGACCATGTGGATGCCCACGAGCACGGGCGGCAGCCCCTCCCGCGCCTGCCAGACGCCGACGGCCACCTGCACGAGGATCGCGATGACGAGCACGAGCAGCCACCGCCGGGGCTCGAGGCGCAGGACCCAGGCGGACACCGTCAGGAAGAGCACGAGGGCGGCCAGGATGTAGCCCGGCCAGGAGTGGACGTGGGCGAGGACCGTGGCGTCGAAGCCGCGGCGAAGCACGTCGGCGTCGCCCGAGTGCGGGCCCGATCCGGTCGTCAGCACGCCGAACAGGATGGTCACGGCGAGGGCGAGGCCGGTGACGTGCGTCACGATCGCGAACCAGGTGGGGACGGCCCGCTCGCGCGGTCCTTCCGGAGTCGCCAGCCGCACGAGGAACGCGGCGGTGATGCAGACGAGCAGGAGCGACGACGTGTAGTGGAACCCGACGATGAAGGGGTTCAGGCCGGTGAGCACGGTGATGCCGCCGACCAGGGCCTGTGCGACGACGCCGATCAGCACGAGCCAGGCGAGGAGGACGAGATCCCGCCGGGCGGGCGTCGTGCGCACCGAGTGGACCGCCGCCGCGATCACCGCGACCAGGAGGACGGCGGACGCGACGGGGAACGCCGGGAAGTCGGTGAGCGAGACCAGGGCGAAGGCGACGGCCGCGCCGGCGAGACCGCCGACGGCGAACCACAGGGCGTCGATGAGCGCCCGGCGGCCGCTGATGGTGTGCAGGACGAGCAGGACGACGGCGATCGCGATGATCCCGACGACGCCGGTCATCAGCCGGTTGCCGAACTCGATCATCCCGTGGATGCCCTGCACCTCGACGATCGGGACGAGCGACTCGGGCGTGCACAGCGGCCACTCGGTGCAGCCGAGGCCGGATCCAGTCAGCCGCACGGCGCCGCCGGTGCCGATGATGATCGTCTCGCTGAGGAACGACAGCCACGCGAAGACGGTGAGCGCACGACCCCACACCGCGGAGCGGGGGGAGGCGGTCGCCCCGGTCGTCGAGGGGGCGGGGATGGTCGTCTCGGGCATAAGTCCTCCGGCCCGTCGAAGACGTGGCGCACGGCCCGTCCGTCAGGCGGAACCTGTAGAATCGGATTGTTGCGATGAGCGCTGACAGCGCTGAAGCATCGTCAACAGTTTAGGCGCGATGGAAGCGCCCGTGATGAGGGCCCCACCAACGGCACCCGCTCCCGCAGACTCGACGGGGATCAGGTGTGTCGGGGCGGATGACACCGTTTGGGACCTGTGAGGAGAGTGTTGCATGTCGGATGTGCTGATCGACCGCCCGGAGCTCGATGGTCTGGGGGTGTACGAATTCGGCTGGCACGATGAGGATGCCGCGGGTGCCGTCGCGAAACGCGGGATCTCGGAAGAGGTCGTCCGCGGGATCTCGGCCCTCAAGAACGAGCCGGAATGGATGCTGAAGACCCGTCTCAAGGGCTATCAGCTCTTCGGCCGCAAGCCGATGCCGACCTGGGGTGCCGACCTCAGCGACATCGACTTCGACAACATCAAGTACTTCGTCCGCTCCACCGAGAAGCAGGCGCAGAGCTGGGAAGACCTCCCCGAGGAGATCCGCGAGACGTACGAGCGCCTGGGCATCCCCGAGGCCGAGCGTCAGCGCCTCGTCGCCGGCGTCGCCGCGCAGTACGAGTCCGAGGTCGTGTACCACCAGATCCGCGAGGACCTGGAGGCCCAGGGCGTCATTTTCATGGACACCGACACCGCCCTGCGCGAGCACCCCGAGTTCTTCGAGGAGTACTTCGGCACGGTCATCCCCGCGGGCGACAACAAATTCGCCGCGCTGAACACCGCCGTCTGGTCGGGCGGCTCGTTCGTCTACGTCCCCAAGGGCGTGCACGTCGAGATCCCGCTGCAGGCCTACTTCCGGATCAACACCGAGAACATGGGCCAGTTCGAGCGGACCCTGATCATCGCCGACGAGGACAGCTACGTCCACTACATCGAGGGCTGCACGGCCCCGATCTACAAGTCGGACTCCCTGCACTCGGCCGTCGTCGAGATCATCGTGAAGAAGAACGCCCGCGTGCGCTACACGACGATCCAGAACTGGTCGAACAACGTCTACAACCTGGTCACCAAGCGCGCCGTGGCGCACGAGGGCGCGACCATGGAGTGGGTCGACGGCAACATCGGCTCCAAGGTGACGATGAAGTACCCGTCGATCTACCTGATGGGTGAGCACGCCAAGGGCGAGACCCTCTCCGTCGCCTTCGCCGGCCCCGGCCAGCACCAGGACGCCGGCGCGAAGATGATCCACATGGCGCCGTACACGCAGTCGTCGATCGTCTCGAAGTCGATCGCCCGCGGCGGTGGCCGTGCCGGCTACCGCGGCGAGGTCCGTGTCGACGCCGCCGCCCATCACTCGGCGAACACCGTCCGCTGCGACGCGCTGCTCGTCGACACCAAGTCCCGGTCCGACACCTACCCGGCGATCGACATCCGTGTCGACGACGTGCAGCTCGGCCACGAGGCCACGGTCTCCAAGGTCAGCGAGGAGCAGCTCTTCTACCTGCAGTCCCGCGGCATGCCCGAGGACGAGGCGATGGCGATGATCGTGCGCGGCTTCATCGAGCCGATCGCGCGCGAGCTGCCGATGGAGTACGCGATGGAACTGAACAAGCTCATCGAGATGGGCATGGAAGGATCGGTCGGCTAAATGGCGGCCTCGACGACAGCGCCCAGCGAGGCGCAGCACACGAACGCGCACATCGACCCGGCCGCCCAGGTGGCGGACGCCGGATTCGTCCCGGTGCAGACCCGCTCCGAGCGTCCGCACTCGTTCGACCCGGACGACTTCGGCACGCCGACCGGTCGCGAGGTGAACTGGAAGCACACGCCGGTGGCCGCGCTCACGCCGCTGTTCCGCACCGCGGAGGGCGAGGACGGCGTGCAGTACTCCTTCACGTCCGGCGAGCAGTACGTGGCCGCACCGCTCACGGCGGGCACCGCTCCGCGCGGTGAGGTCTTCCTCGCCGAGGACATCACCGCCGCCGTCGCGTGGCAGGGCGCCTCCGAGGCCCTGCACATCCGCATCCCGCGCGAGGAGGAGGTCGCGGCGCCGATCTTCCTGTCGCTCACGGGCGCCGGTGCCGACCGTCGGGCGGACGCCCACATCGTGATCGAGGCCCTCGAGCACAGCGCCGCCACGGTGGTGCTGCAGCACAAGGGCTCGGCGCAGTACGCCCAGAACGTCGAGATCATCGTCCGCGACGGGGCGAAGCTCACCGTCGTCTCCGTGCAGCAGTGGGACGACGACGCCGTGCACGCGGCCGCCCACCAGGCGCGGGTCGCGGCCGACGCCACCCTCAAGCACTTCGTCGTGAGCTTCGGCGGCGGCGTGGTGCGCGTGAACCCGAGCGTCGAGCTCGCCGGCGCCGGCTCCGAGGGCTACCTCTACGGGCTTTCCTACGCCGACTCCGGTCAGCACCTGGAGAGCCAGGTGTACCTGCACCACAAGGGCCCGCACACGACCGGCGACGTGCTCTACAAGGGCGCGCTGCAGGGCGAGAGCGCCCACAGCGTGTGGATCGGCGACGTGCTGATCGGGGCGGAGGCCACCGGCACCGACTCCTACGAGGCCAACCGCAACCTGGTGCTCACGGAGGGCGCACGCGCCGACTCCATCCCGAACCTCGAGATCGAGACGGGCGACATCGTCGGCGCCGGGCACGCGAGTGCCACCGGCCGCTTCGACGACGAGCAGCTCTTCTATCTCCAGGCCCGCGGCATCCCGGAGGACGAGGCCCGCCGACTGGTGGTGCTCGGCTTCCTCACCGACATCGTGCTGCGCCTCGGCATCCCCGACCTGGAGTCGGAGCTGCTGGCCGCCATCGAGGCCGAGCTCGCCGAGGTGGACGCGTGACCGCGCAGCGCGTCTGCGGCGTCTCCGAGCTGGAGCAGGACACGCCGCTGCGCGTCGAGCCGGACGGTGTGCCGATCACGGTCATCAAGGACGGCGAGGGCGTCATCCACGCCATCGGCGACACCTGCACCCACGGCGACATCTCGCTGTCCGAGGGCTTCGTGGAAGGTGACACGGTGGAGTGCTGGGCCCATGGCTCGGCCTTCTCCCTGATCACCGGCAAGCCCCAGAATCTCCCCGCATATGAGCCCGTCCCGGTCTACGTCGTCGAGATCGACGGCGACGACGTGCTCATCGATCCCGCTGTGACGAAGGAAGTCTGAAGAATGTCTGTTCTCGAGATCCGCGACCTGCATGTGACGGTCGAGACCGAGGCGGGGACCACCCCGATCCTCAACGGAATCACCCTCACCATGAACACCGGTGAGACCCACGCCATCATGGGCCCCAACGGCTCCGGCAAGTCCACCCTGGCCTACACGATCGCCGGCCACCCGAAGTACACGGTCACCTCCGGCTCCATCACCTTCGACGGTGAGGACGTCCTGGCGATGAGCGTCGACGAGCGCGCCCGCGCCGGTCTGTTCCTCGCCATGCAGTACCCGGTCGAGATCCCCGGCGTGACCGTGACGAACTTCCTGCGCACCGCGAAGACCGCGCTCGACGGCGAGGCGCCCTCGATCCGGCAGTGGACCAAGGACGTCAAGGAGTCCATGGCCAACCTCCGCATGGACCCGAAGTTCGCGCAGCGCAACGTCAACGAGGGCTTCTCGGGCGGCGAGAAGAAGCGCCACGAGATCCTCCAACTCGAGGTGCTCAAGCCGAAGTTCGCCGTGCTCGACGAGACCGACTCCGGCCTCGACGTGGACGCGCTGAAGATCGTCTCCGAGGGTGTCAACCGCGCGAAGGAGTCCACCGGCCTCGGTGTGCTGCTCATCACGCACTACACCCGGATCCTCCGCTACATCCGCCCCGACTACGTGCACGTGGTCGTCGCGGGCAAGATCGTCGAGGAGGGCGGCCCCGAGCTCGCCGACCGTCTGGAGAACGAGGGCTACGACCGATTCCTCGACCCCTCCGCTCCCATCGAGGCGTAGGCTGATCGCATGACAGCGACCCTGACGGACGAGAAGTACGACGCGGTCACCGAGGCTCTCAAGGACGTGATGGATCCTGAGCTCGGGATCAACGTCGTCGACCTCGGACTCATCTACGACCTGGCCTGGGATGACGAGAACGACGCTCTCGTCATCCACATGACGCTGACCAGCGCGGGTTGCCCGCTCACGGATGTCCTCGAAGACCAGACGGCGCAGGCCCTCGACAACGTCGTGGACCGCTTCCGCATCAACTGGGTGTGGATGCCGCCGTGGGGACCCGAGCGGATCACGGACGACGGGCGCGACATGATGCGTGCGCTCGGTTTCGCGATCTGAGCGTTCCGGTCACCTGACCACCAGACGAAGCGGGCGTGCCGGGCACGCCCGCTTCGACGTCTCCGCATCGACGCGGGGAGAATCGGAGGACGAATGCTGTCGGTGAAGGCCCTGCCGCTGTCGGAGCTGCGTGAGCGCACCAGCGAGAAGTGGCGGGAGTATCCCGAGGACGTGCTGCCCCTCTTCGTCGCGGAGATGGACTTCCCGCTCGCCCCGGCGATCACCGCCGCACTGCAGCGGGCGCTGGATCTCGGGGACACCGGGTACATCGCCTCGCGGACACCGCTGGCGGAGGCGTATGCGGGTTTCGCGGAGCGTCGCTTCGGCTGGCGCCCCGACCCGGCGCGGATGCGCAGCACGGCGGACGTGAGCATGGGCATCGTCGAGATCCTCCGTCGCGTCACGCAGCCGGGGGAGCGCGTCGTCGTCACGCCGCCGGTCTACCCGCCCTTCTACGACCTCGTCGCCGAGGCCGGTGCCGAGGTGCAGCGCGTCCCGCTGCGCGACACGGGGACCGGCTGGGAGCTCGACCTCGACGGGATCCGCGCCGCCTTCGAGGACGGCGCGACGGCCATGCTCCTCTGCAACCCGCACAACCCGACCGGCACCGTGCACGATCGGGAGACGCTGTCCGCGCTGGCCGAACTGGCCGAGGAGTACGGCGCGACGATCGTCTCCGACGAGATCCATGCGCCGCTCGCCCAGCCGGGCGCGGGATTCACGCCGTTCCTCGCCGTGAGCGACGCGGCGGCCCGCATCGGCTATGCGGTCGTCAGCGCGAGCAAGGCGTTCAACCTCGCGGGGCTGAAGTGCGCGCTCATGGTCACCGCCGCGGAGGAGACGTCCGCGGTCGTGCGCGACCTGCCGGTCGAGGTGGAGTGGCGGACGGGGCAGTTCGGTCTGCTCGCCGCCGTCGCCGCGTTCTCGGAGGAGAGCGACGCGTGGCTCGACGGCCTCCTGCGCACGCTCGACGAGAACCGTGTCCTGCTGGAGGACCTGCTCGCCCGTCACCTCCCCGCCGCCCGCTATCGCCTTCCGGACGCGGGATACCTCGCGTGGATCGACCTCTCCGCCCTCGGCTGGGGAGACAACCCCGCCCGGAAGATCCTCCGCGAGGCGAAGGTGGCGTTGCACTTCGGCCCGGCCTTCGGCGAAGAAGGGGCCGGGCACGTGCGACTCAACTTCGGCACGAGCCCGGAGGTCCTCACCGAGGCGATCGAGCGCATCGCCGCGCTCGTCGAGCGATGACGGCGGCGGATCCCACCGCCACGATCTGGGACCGCAGCCGGTTCTGGGTGACCCTGGGTGCCGTCGCCCTGATCTTCCTCGCCGCGATCGAGGCCCTGGCGGTGACCACGGTCATGCCGATCGTCAGCGACGCCTTGGACGGGGAGTCGCTGTATGCGGTCGCCTTCGCCGGCACGCTCGCGACCAGCGTGATCGGGATGGTCGCGGCGGGGTCCTGGTCGGACACGCGTGGTCCGCGCGGCGCGCTGTACGCCGCCGTCGCCCTCTTCATCCTGGGGCTGCTGATCTCCGGGTTCGCGACGACGATGCCCCAGTTCCTGATCGGACGACTGGTGCAGGGGCTGGGCGCGGGTGGGCAGACGGTGGCCCTGTACGTCGTGGTCGCGCGGCTGTATCCGCCGCACCTGCACGGCCGGGTGTTCGCGGCGTTCGCGGCCGCCTGGGTGGTCCCGTCGATGATCGGACCCTTCCTCGCGGGAGCGGTGGCGGAGTACCTCGATTGGCGCTGGGCGTTCCTGGGCGTGGCGGTCCTGACCGCGATCGCGTTCTCGATGATCGCGATCCGTCTGCGGGGTGTCGATCTCGGCCGCGGGGAGCCGCAAGACCGCCGGGCCTTGCTCACCCGTCTGCTGCTGGCCGTCGTCGTGGCGGTGCTCGCGGTGGTGATCGGACTGTCCGCCGAGCTGGATCCGGCGATCGGGTGGCCGGTGGCACTGGGGGCCGTGCTCGCGATCGGCGTCGTCGTGCTGCCGCTCCTGCCACGACGGACGCTGCGCGCGGGTGCCGGGCTCCCCAGCGTCGTGCTCATGCGCGGGATCGCAGCCGGGGCGTTCTTCGCCGCCGAGGCCTACATCCCGTACCTGCTGATGCGGAAGTTCGACTTCTCCGCGACCTGGGCCGGAGTCGCCCTGATGCTCGCGGCCTTCGCCTGGGCCGGGGCGTCGGCTGCGCAGGGCCGCTACGGTGAGCGGCTGGGCAATCACCGCATCACGGCGCTCAGCCTCGGCGCACTGCTCGTGGCGATGCTCTGCGTCCTGGCCGCAGCGGCGTTCGATGCCTCCCCGGTCTTCGTGATCGTCGGGTGGGCGTTCGCCGGGGGCGGCATGGGGCTGCTGTATCCGCGGCTCACCGTGCTGACGCTGGCCTACTCAGACGAGACGAACCAGGGATTCAACTCCTCGGCGCTGTCGATCTCGGATGCCACGGGTTCGGCGGTGGCCATCGCGCTGGCGGGGCTCGCCGTCGCCACCCTCGGCGGCGGCGCGGACGCGTTCGCCGTCGTGTTCGTCCTCGGTGTCGGGCTGGTGCTGCTCGCGGTGATCCCCGGGCTCAGGCTCGGGCACGCCGCGGAGTCATCGGTGCGCTGAGCTCGCCGGCCAGGGCGAGGACGCCGAGGTCGAACACCCGGTCCAGGCCCGCGGTGACGTCGACCTCGCCGGAGGCCGGGAGTGCGCCATGGCTGTCGGCGTGCATCCGCTGCTGGACGAGGGTGGCATGGCCGAGCACGAAGTGCAGGATCGCCGCCCCGCGATCCTCGGCGTGAGTGGCGCCCTCGGCGTGGAGGGCGGCGACCAGGGCGTCGCGGGCATGCGCGGAGCCGAGCTGGAGCGCGTACGTGCTGAGGACGAGCTCGGCGCCGTCCCGGTAGGCGAAGAGGGCGTCGCGGAGCGCGCGGGCGGTCGCGAGGACGCCCTCCGCTCCGTCTGGGACGGTCGCCGTGATCCGATCGGCGAGGCCGGCAAGGAGCTCCTGCTTGTTCGCGACGTGCCAGTAGAGAGCGCTCGGCTGCACGTCGAGCCGGGCCGCGATCCGGCGCATGGAGAGATCGGCCAGCCCCACCTCGTCGAGAAGGGCGAGGGCGGTCCGTGCGACGCTCTCCCGATCGTGACGGGCGGGATTCGTCTCGGGACTCATGCCCCCACTATAGTGAACGGCGTTCAGGTGAACGGTGTTCAGGAGGATGCATGCGCTGGCGGGAGCGGGACGCGACGACGATCGCGGAGCCGGGGACGCTGCGTCTCGACGGCGTGGGCGTGACCGTCGACGACCGCGTGCTGCTCGACGACGTGACGCTGGAGCTCACCGCACCGCGCATCGCCGTGATCGGAGCGAACGGCTCGGGGAAGTCGACGTTCGCCCGGCTGCTGAACGGCCTCATGACGCCGACCACGGGAACGGTCACCGTCCACGGCCTCGACACGCTCCGGGAGCGGACCGCCGTGCGCCGTCGGGTGGGCTTCGTCTTCACCGATCCGGATGCCCAGATCCTGATGCCGACTCCAACCGAGGATCTCGCGCTGTCGCTCCGAGGGCGGCCCCGTGACGAGATCGCCGCCCGCGTGCAGGAGACCCTGGAGCGGCACGGTCTCGGTGCCCACGCCGACATCCCGGCGTCGTCGCTCTCGGGAGGACAGAAGCAGATGCTGGCCCTCGCCGCGGTGCTCCTCGCCGAGCCGGCGCTGATCGTGGCGGACGAGCCGACGACACTCCTCGACCTGCGCAACGCGCGGCGGATCGGAGACCTCCTTCTGTCGCAGGAGGCGCAGGTGCTGATCGTCACCCACGATCTCGAGCTCGCGGCCCGCTGCGACACGGCCGTCCTGTTCGACGGCGGGCGCGTCGTCGAACAGGGAGAGCCCGAGGCGGTCATCGCACGCTACCGCCGGTTGTGCGCATGATCCTGCCGTCCCCGGTCGGTGCGGGACTGATGCATCGGGTGCCGGCCGGTCCGAAGCTCGCCGGGCTCGCCGTCGCGGCGCTCGCGTTGACGCTGTTCCCGCACGGGCCGCTCAGCATCGCGGTCTGCCTCGCGACCGTGCTCGCGCTCTACCCGATCGCGGGGGTGCCGCTCTCCGCCGCGGTGACGGAGCTGTGGCGGCTGCGTGCGGTCCTGCTCGTGCTCGCGATCGCCCTCGCCGTCTTCGTGTCTCCCGTCGCCGCCTGGGTGAGCACCGGGCGGGTCGCCGTGCTGCTGCTGCTCGCCGCCCTCCTCACCCTGACCACGCGCATGTCCGATCTCCTGGCCGTGCTGCAGCGCCTCCTGTGTCCGCTGCGGCGCGTCGGGGTCGATCCGGAGGCGGTGTCGATGGCGGTGTCGCTCACGCTGACCATGGTTCCCGTCGTGGCCGGACTCGCGCAGCGGGTGCGGGACGCGGAGCGCGCACGAGGAGTCCGCCTGGGCGTGCGCGGCGTGGTGCCGCTGCTCGTGCTGACGCTGCGCCACGCGGATCAGGTCGGCGATGCCCTCGCGGCCCGCGGGGTCGGCTGACGGTCACACCAGGACGGGGCTTTCGGAGCGTCCCGCCAGCCGCAGCGCCGCGACCAGGAGCAGCACCGCGAGGGCGGCGGTGGAGACGGTCGTGCCGAGGACGAGCAGCAGCACCACTCCGGTGAGGCCGAGGACGGTTCCCACGGCCAGGCGGCGCCGCGAGGACGTGGCCTGCGGCGAGGGGTGATTCTCGAACCGGTCGACACGGACCGCGACCATCGCGGTGAGGACGACAGCGGTCAGGAGCCACAGCGGGCGGGCGGCCCACCACTCCGCGCTGTCGAGCGCGGGCAGAGTGAATCCGCCGAGGAGAGCGACCAGCGCCGTCGCCCCGGCCATCGCCAGCAGCACCGGCATGTGCCAAAGGTAGATCGTCATCGTCCGCCGGGTGACGAAGGCGGTGAACGCGGCCACCGGACGGCGACGACTGAGGCGCCCGATGTGCGCCCGGTACAGGGAGAACAGGATCGTGTGGATCAGCCCGACCAGCAGCAGGGCGAACGTGGGCGGGTTGATGTTGGCGATGAGGTCGGGGGAGTACGCGCCGATGAGGAACAGGGCGACGAGCACCCCGAGGGCGCCGATGCCGATCGTGACGCGGGTCCGGCGACGAAGGGCGTCCACGCGGCCGTCGGCGAGGAGGAATCCCAGCTGCTGCATCGTCAACCACACGAAAGCGAGGTTGAGGAAGCCCACGGCGTCCGTCCCGGTCACGGCCCGCAGGACATCGACCGCCACGGCCGCACCCGCGAGGAGGGTGATCGTACGCAGGGGCGCGCGGTCGTGCAGGGCGACGAACGCGGGGAGCAGCGCCTGACACAGCAGGAAGACCCCGAGGAACCACAGCGGCTGTGCGTATCGGAAGCCGGCGACGGCGATGAGATCCGGCGCGACACCGAGGACGGTGAGCACCGCGAGCGCGACCCCGACCGCGCCGACCGTGAACAGGGCCGGGCGCAGGAGCCGGTGCACCCGACCGGCCACGAAGGCGGTCGCGCTCCCGCCGCGGGCGCGGAGGCGGCGGTACGCGAGGAGCCCGGAGAATCCCCCGATCACGAAGAAGAGCGGCATCACCTGCAGCAGCCAGCTCAGCGGGGCGATCCAGCTCGTGCCGTCGCTCGCATTCTCGAACACCGGCCCGGTCTCGGACACCGTGACCCCGACCATGACGGCGTGCAGCAGGACGACGCCGAGCACGCAGACGGCGCGCACGACGTCGATGCCGGTGTCGCGGTGACCCGCGTGGCCGGATGAAGCGGGGGCGGGGGCGGGGGCGGGGGTGCTGAGGCGTGGAGCCGCGGCGATGACCATGAGTCCTCCTGGGAACGGTGTCCTCGGAGGCTATGGAGGCGGTGGTGGGCGGGACATCACTCCGTGGTGCCGTCCTGACCCCTACGCAGGGGTGACTCAGGCGGAGGGCTCGACCAGGCCGGTGTCGTAGGCGAGGATGACGGCGTGCACGCGGTCCCGGAGGCCGAGCTTCGCGAGCACCTTGCCGACGTGGGTCTTCACGGTCTGCTCCGCGATGAACAGGTCGCCGGCGATCTCGGTGTTCGACCGGCCCTTGCCGATGAGGACGAGGACCTCCCGCTCGCGGTCGGTGAGTTCGGCGAGGGCCGTCGCCGACCGCCGCGAGGCCGGCCGCCGTCCGGCGAACTGCTCGATCATGCGCCGGGTCACGCTGGGGGCGAGGAGCGCATCGCCGCCGGCCACCACGCGGACCGCATGGACGAGCTCCTCCGGCAGAGCGTCTTTGAGGAGGAACCCGCTGGCCCCGGCGGCGAGGGCGTCGTAGACGTAGTCGTCGATGTCGAAGGTGGTGAGCATGAGGATCCGCGGCACGTGCGCGGCAGGGTACGACGGACCGAGGATGCGGCGGGTGGCCTCGATGCCGTCGAGCTCCGGCATGCGGACGTCCATGAGGATGACGTCGGGATCGAGCCGCGCGGCGAGCGTCACGGCCTCCGCGCCGTCGGCCGCCTGGCCCACCACGCGGATCCCCTCGTGCGCGTCCAGCAGGGCGGCGAAACCGGCGCGGACCATCGCCTGGTCGTCGGCGATGAGCACGCTGATCGTCACGGGTTCTCCTTGTCTTCCGCCGAGGCGGTCGGGGTGGGCGGTACGGCCGTTGCAGACAGCGGCAGGGCGGCCTCGACGGTCCAGCCGCCGTCGTCGGAGGGCCCGGCGGCGAGGCTTCCGCCGAGCAGTTCGGCGCGCTCGCGCATTCCCCGGAGGCCGTAGCCGCCGGAGGGGCTCTCGGTCGCCTGCGGCGGTGCGGCGTTGTGCACACGGATGTGCAGGGCATCGGCGTCGGCATGGAGGCGGACGGTGACGCGGGCACCAGGCGCGTGGCGGACGGCGTTGCTCAGCGCCTCCTGCACGATGCGGAAGGCGGCGATCTGCACGCCGGGTCCCGCCGCGGAGGCCGCTTCCATCCCCTCCAGCACGAGGCCGACCTCCACCCCTGCCCGGCGGATCGTGTCGACGAGGGCCGGAACGTCGTCCAGTCCCTGCTGCGGTGCGAGCTCGGCGTGCTGGTCCTCGGTGCGGAGCACGCCCAGCATGCGCCGCATCTCGGTGAGCGACGTGCGCGCTGTGGCGGCGATGTCGTCGAACTCGGCGGCGGCCTCGGCGTCGAGGTCCGCGATCCGGTAGCGTGCGGTCGACGCCTGCACCTGGATCACCGACATGCTGTGCGCCACGACGTCGTGCAGCTCCCTGGCGATCCGGGTGCGCTCCTCCACGAGAGCGCGCCGGGATTCCTCCAGCGCGCTGTGCTCCTTCTCCCTCGTGAGCTCCGCGGCGACACGCACGCGACCGGCGACGAGGACGGCGATGAGCAGCATCGCGGCAGCGACCGAGGTCGTCACGATGAGATTGGCGGTGGCGCTGCCGGAGCTCGCCGGCGTCGCGACCATGTCCGGGCGCAGCAGCGGCGCCGTCAGCGAGGTCAGTGCGCCGATCACGAGGGTGAGG
The DNA here is from genome assembly GCF_057364585.1 of Microbacterium sp. CFSPD4_SD4. NCBI lineage: Bacteria > Bacillati > Actinomycetota > Actinomycetes > Micrococcales > Microbacteriaceae > Microbacterium > Microbacterium sp. CFSPD4_SD4. Next base: position 501,312 of record NZ_JBNFOC010000001.1, on the reverse strand, counting down.
CCTCCGAGGCGGGCTCCCTGCACGAAGGACATCACGCCCACGAGGAGGACGAAGGCCAGGAGCGCCGGTACCGACCAGGGCCAGGGGGAGTGGATCGCGCGCGCCGGCTCGACGAGGAGCGGCAGCAGGAAGGCGCCGGCGGCGAAGACGACGATCGCCGTCCGCGGCCGGGAGGGGACGAGGAGGGGAGCGCCGCACACGGCGGCGCCGAGCAGGAAGGACAGGGGCAGCGGCGTGCCGGAGAGCACCGTCTGCAGGGAGACGAGGAGCGCGTACAGCACGACGACCGCCGCAGTCAGCGCCACGAGGGCGCCGGTGCGACGGCTCATCCGTGGCGGGCGCGGGGTGCGCTCTCGGCGGCGTGCCATGCGTCTCATCCTGCCAGGTGCGCGACCGGCGTACGGCGTCGGCGGAGCGCCGCGATCCGGTCGATGATCACACCGACGAGCAACGCGACGACGATGCCGATCGCGGCGCTGAGCACGGGCTGGTCGTGCAGCCAGGCGCCGGCGAGCAGCCCGATCGCGAGGCTGAACACGCTCCAGCTCACACCGGCGATGAGGCTCAGCGGGAGGAACCGCCGCCAGGGGAACCCGAGCGCTCCGGCGGACATGTTCACCGCGACGCGTCCGATCGGGATGTAGCGGGCGCCGAGGATCAGCGTGGCACTGCGGCGGTCGAGGGCGTGCTGCGCGAAGGCGAAGGCGGCGGCGACGCGGGGGCGCCGCATCCAGGCGAATCTCGTCGTGCCCAGTCGGCGGCCGATGAGGAACGCGATGTTGTCGCCGATCGCGGCGCCCAGGGCGGCGACGGCACCCAGCAGCACGATGTCGCCGTCACCGGTGGACGCGGCCACCGCCGCCGCGGCGACGAGGACCGTCTCGCTCGGGACCGGCGGGAAGAACCCGTCGATCACGGTCACCGCGAACAGCACGGCGTACAGCCAGGGGGAGGCGATCGCCTGCAGGATGAGATCGTTGAGGATGTCCACTCCGGCACCGTAAGCAGCGGGTGGGGAGAGGGACATCACTCCGGGGTATCGCCTCGGTCACCCTGGAGAGGGATATCCGTGGCGGGCGTCGCCACAGGCGCGGCGGCATATACTGGTTGGCTGGCCGCTCGGCCATCACCCTCCTCCCGAACGAACGGACGTCCGCTGTGCTTGCCGTGCACGACCTCGAGATCCGCGTTGGCGCGCGCCTGCTGATGGAGAACGTCTCGTTCCGTGTGTCCGACGGCGACAAGATCGGCCTCGTCGGACGCAACGGTGCGGGCAAGACCACGCTCACCAAGGTGCTCGCCGGCGACGTGCTGCCCTCGGGTGGCACCGTCACCCGGTCGGGTGAGCTCGGCTACCTGCCGCAGGACCCCCGTTCGGGCAACCCGGAAGACCTCGCCCGTACCCGGATCCTCGATGCCCGCGGCCTCGGTCAGCTCAACCTCGGCATGACGGAGGCCTCGCTCGCCATGGGCTCCGACGACCCCGCGGTGGCCGCCAAGGCGATGAAGCGCTATGCCGCGCTCACCGAGAAGTTCGAGGCGCAGGGCGGCTACGCGGCCGAGGCCGAGGCGGCGTCGATCGCGCACAACCTCTCGCTGCCGGACCGCATCCTCGACCAGCCCCTGTCGACCCTCTCCGGCGGCCAGCGTCGTCGCATCGAGCTCGCGCGCATCCTCTTTTCCGACGCGCAGACGATGATCCTGGATGAGCCGACCAACCACCTCGACGCGGACAGTGTGGTGTGGCTGCGCGAGTTCCTCAAGAACTACAAGGGCGGGCTGATCGTCATCAGCCACGATGTCGAGCTCGTGGGCGAGACCGTCAACCGGGTGTTCTACCTCGACGCCAACCGCCAGGTCATCGACATCTACAACATGAACTGGAAGAACTATCTGCGGCAGCGCGCTGCGGACGAGGAGCGTCGCAAGAAGGAGCGGGCCAACGCCGAGAAGAAGGCGACGACCCTGCAGCAGCAGGCGGCGCGCTTCGGGGCGAAGGCGTCGAAGGCGGCAGCAGCGCACCAGATGCTCGCGCGCGCCGAGAAGCTCCTCTCCGGGCTGGAGGACGTGCGCCAGGAGGACCGCGTCGCGAAGCTGCGGTTCCCGAAGCCCGCCCCCTGCGGCAAGACCCCGCTCATGGCATCCGGGCTGTCGAAGTCGTACGGCTCACTGGAGATCTTCACCGACGTCGACCTCGCGATCGACCGCGGATCCAAGGTCGTCGTGCTCGGTCTCAACGGTGCGGGGAAGACGACGCTGCTGCGCATGCTGGCAGGTGTCGACAAGCCGGACACCGGGCAGCTCGAGCCCGGACACGGTCTCAAGGTCGGGTACTACGCGCAGGAGCACGAGAACCTCGACGTCAGCCGCTCGGTCCTCGAGAACATGGTGTCGGCCGCTCCGCACATCACGGAGACGGAGGCCCGCAAGGTCCTCGGCTCCTTCCTGTTCACCGGTGACGACGTCCTCAAGCCGGCGGGTGTGCTGTCCGGAGGCGAGAAGACCCGGCTGTCGCTGGCGACGCTCGTCGTGTCGTCCGCGAACCTCCTCCTGCTCGATGAGCCCACGAACAACCTCGATCCGGCCTCCCGCGAGGAGATCCTCGGGGCGCTGGCCCACTACGAGGGCGCGGTGGTGCTCGTGTCGCACGACCCCGGCGCGGTGCAGTCGCTGAACCCCGAGCGTGTCCTCATCCTGCCCGACGGCGTCGAGGACATCTGGAGCCAGGAGTACCAGGACCTCATCGAGCTCGCGTAGCGGGTCGTGGCATAGTCGGAGGATGGCGGCGCACCCGATCCTTCCTCCCTCGGAACTCGCGGCGTGGTTGCGTGCGCAGCCCACCCTCACCGGGACGGCGCCGCCGCTGCACCTCGACGACCTTCCCGACGATCCGGTGCTGCTCTTCCGGGAGTGGCTCCGCGCGGCGGCCGCGGCCGGCGTCCCCGAACCGCATGCGGCGACGCTGGCGACGGTGGACACGGACGGCATCCCGGACGCGCGCACCCTGATCCTCAAGGACGTGGACGCGCGCGGCTGGGCGTTCGCCGGGGCCCGGTCCTCCCGGAAGGCCGCGCAGCTCGACGCGCATCCTGCTGCGGCGCTGAACCTCTGGTGGCAGCCGCAGCGGCGTGCCGTGCGCGTACGGGGAACCGTGCACGAGGCGTCGGCGGCCGAGAGCGACGCCGACCTCGCGGCCCGCTCCGAGAGCGCCCGCGCGGTCTCCGACCGGGGGACTGGGTGCTGTGGCGGGTGGTTCCGACGCGGGTCGAGTTCTGGCAGGGGGCGTCCGACCGGAACCACACCCGGATCGTCTATGACGTCGTCGGCCGCGTATGGCGGCATGCCGTCACGGGCTCTGCTCGCGAGCGCTAGACATCGAGATCGACCGGAGGCGCCCCGCAGGCGGGGATCGAAATGGTGCGTGCCGACGGTCCAAGAGGCCCGTTTCCCATCCTGCGTCGGCCGGGCGGTCCGTCCGGGATCGAAAGGGTGCCGGGCAGCGCAGCGTCCGGCGCGTTCTCGCGCTCGCGTGACGCTCGGCGGGTGCGTCAGCGCGCGTCGAGCAGTTCGTCCTCGGCGTCCGCGTCGCGGTCGCGGCGTTTCGGTGCCTTCGCCGGTGCCGGCTTCCCCTCGACCTCTTCGCGGTGCTTCACGATCTCCGTGCGGATGATGTACCCGATGAAGATGAAGCCCATGATGGCGAACAGGATCCACTGGATCGCATAGGACAGGTGCGGACCCGGGTCGTCGGTGGGGGACTCGAAGCCGCCCAGCGCGGCATCCGCGGCGGGCTGTTCCTCGACCAGGCGTCCGTAAGCACCGGTGATCACCTCGTCGCCGACGAGGTCGGCGATGGACGGGAGGTGGATCGTGGGCACCTGGCCCTCCGGAGCCCCGCGTCCGGACCCGGGAAGCGGCTCGCCGGGACGCAGGCGGACGGTCACCGTGACCTCGCCGGACGGTGGAGAGGGGACAGCGTCCGGGAGCTCGCCCTCGCCCGGTGCCACCCAGCCGCGGTCGACGATGAGCACACGACCGTCCGTGTCGCGGAAGGGGACCAGCACCTCGAACGCGCTCGTTCCGCCGTGGGGACGGTTGCGGACCAGGAGCTGCTCGTCGGCGAGGTACTCGCCCTGCAGCGTGACGGGGCGCCATTCGTCCGCGGGGTCGAGCTCGTCGTCGGCGACCACGTCGGCGAGGGGGACGGCCGGGGCATTGTAGTTCTGCTCCACCAGCGCGATCTGCTCAGCGCGGGATTCGTTCCTCTCGAACTGCCAGTTGGAGAGGAAGACGCAGGCGATCGCGAAGCCGATGGCGATGAGGACGTACACGCCCCAGCGGGTCAGGCGGTTGCTCATGAAGGCACCCCGTCTCGCACCGTCACCGGGAAGTCCCGCGCGGCGAGGTAGTCGTGGAGGAAGCCGACGTGCTCCTCGCACGCCAGCCAGATCTTCTCGCGATCCGCGGAGTGGATACGCGGGTTGCGCCAGACGACCTGCCTCGTGGCCGCGCTCCGGCAGCCGGCGCGCGAGCAGATGAGCGCGCTCATCGGTCGGTGCGGCCTTCGCGGATGGTGATGACGTCGGGGGCGGTCTCCGGAGCGAGCGATGGTGCGGGCGGCGCGTCGATCTCGCGCATCGGCGACTCGGCGGCGGTCTCCGTGCTGTCGCTGCCGGCGTTCGCGAAGACGACGGCGATGTACGGGAGCACGGCGGCGGCCAGCGCGAACACCCAGGTCCACCAGCCGAACGGCTGCACGAAGAACATCAGCCCGAAGCAGACGATGCGGATCGTCATCGTCAGGGCATACCGGCGCACACGATGGTCTCCCTCATCCCGCGGGGACTGCGGCAGTGAGGTGACGGCCGGGACTCGACGTGCGTTCTTCACGATGGTTCCAGCCTACGCCGCCGTGGCGACATCGGCATGCCCGGGCGAGGCGTCAGCTCGCGAAGACGAACGGCAGGGTGAAGGCGCCGAAGACGACGAGGCCGATGATCGTCGAGACGATGGTGAAGACCAGCACGCCGATCATGACGTAGCCGAGGATGAGCCCGGCGATCGCCATGCCGCGGCCGCCGAGACCGGGAGTGCGACGGATCTGCCCGAGCGCCATGTGACCGGTGATCACGGCCGCGATCGAGGCGAGCATCGGCACGATCGCCCAGAACAGCACGACACCGGCGATGCCGCAGACGAGGGAGGTGATCGCGAGTCCGCTGGACGGCCGCGCAGGCGCGGCTCCATACGGTTGCGGGGCCGCGTACTGCTGCGGGGCCCCGTACTGCTGAGGCGTCGAGTACTGCTGAGGCGCCGAGGACGGCTGCGTGGCGGCGTTCGCCGGCGGTGCCGGCGGGAACCCCGGGTACGCCGGGGCGGAACCGGGAGCCGGGGGGAAGGCCGGGGGCTGCTCGCCGGACGAACCGGAGATACGGGGATCGCTCACGCTGGTGCCTTTCGTCGCCCTCAGAGTCCCAGGAGGCTCCCGGTCTGTCAAACCGTCATCGTGAAGGCGGCCCGGCAACGTCGCTAGGATCGATCACGGCCCGGAACCCCGGCCCTTGACCCCAGACCCAGGAGTGTCCCATGAGCGCGGAGCGCGTCGTCCTCGTCACCGGAGGCAACCGCGGCATCGGCCGCGCCATCGCCGAGCGCTTCGTGCGGGAGGGCTACCGGGTGGCGGTGACCGCTCGCAGCGGAGAGGGTCCGGAAGGCACCCTGACGGTGCGCGCCGACGTCACGGACGCCGCCGCTCTCGACGCGGCCTTCACCGAGGTGGAGCAGCAGCTGGGTCCGGTGGAGATCGTCGTCGCCAACGCCGGGATCACCAAGGACACCCTGCTCATGCGCATGAGCGAGGAAGACTTCGACAGCGTCGTGGCCACGAACCTCGGCGGCACCTTCCGCGTCGTCAAGCGTGCGTCGAAGGCGATGCTGCGGGCACGGTTCGGACGGGTCATCCTCATCTCCAGCGTCGTGGGCCTGTACGGCTCCGCCGGGCAGACGAACTACGCCGCCTCCAAGAGCGCGCTGGTCGGTTTCGCCCGCTCGCTCACGCGCGAGCTCGGCGGGCGCGGCATCACGGCCAACGTCGTGGCACCCGGCTTCATCGAGACCGACATGACGGCGGAGCTCCCCGAGGAGACGCAGAAGCAGTACAAGGCGAACATCCCCGCGGGGCGGTTCGCGACGCCGGATGAGGTCGCGGGCGTCGTGACCTGGTTGGCGAGCGACGACGCCGGCTACATCTCGGGCGCCGTCATCCCGGTCGACGGCGGTCTCGGCATGGGGCACTGACCCCAGCGGTCCTCGTCAGCGATCGATCGCGCGCACGAGGAGCTCCGCGAGACGCTCGGGCGCCGAGAACTGCGGCCAGTGTCCCGAGCCGATCCGGACGACCTCGGCGTCGCCGATCGCCCGATACTCCTCGGCGTACGGACCCCACTGGCTGATCACCGCGTCGAAGGCGTCCTGGTCCAGCCCTCCCATCAGCAGGGTGACCGGGATGCGGTACCGCGCCGGGTCGCTCAGTGCGAGCTCGTCCGTCGGCACGCGCGCGGGCACGCTGTGGGTGAGCGCGGCCGTCCTCGCACGGGTCTCGTCGTCCAGATCGTGCACGTCCTCATCGGGGAAGAAACCCCAGCCCGGGAACGGGACGACGCCGTCCTGCACCGGGAACTCGCTGATGCCCGAGCCCGGGGGCGGCGGCACGGTGTCGACGAAGACGACCCGGGTCACGCGGTCCGGTCGCGCGTCGGCGACGCCCCAGGCGACGTTGCCTCCGCCGCTGTGTCCGACGACCACCACGTCGCCCTCCGCGGCATCGACGGCGGCGACCGCGGCGGCGACCCAGTCGTCGATCCCGACACTCGCCGCCGTCTCCGCAGACGCGTCGAGCCCGGGCATGGTCAGCGGACGAGGGCGGTGGCCGGCGCGCTCGAGGGCAGGCACGACGTCGTCCCAGCTGGAGGCGTCGAGCCAGAGGCCGGGAATGAGGATGATGTCCATGACCCGACCGTAGACCCGGCCACGGACATCGGCCAGCGTCAGGGGAGGAGCGGGATGACCGTTCCGAGGTCGACGGGGCCGATGACCAGGCTCGCGGACTCGCGGACGGCGGGCTTGGCGTTGAAGGCGAGCCCCAGGCCGGCGACCGCCATCATCGGGAGGTCGTTGGCGCCGTCGCCGATCGCGATGGTTGCGTGCGGCGCCACGCCGAGCTCCTCGGCCCAGGTGCGCAGCCAGAAGGCCTTGGCCGCGCCGTCGACGATGTCACCGTCCACCCGCCCCGTGAGTGCGCCGTCGGCGACCTCGAGGCGGTTCGCGCGCCACCGGTCCACACCGAGTCCCGGCGCGACGTCGTCGAGGATCTCGTGGAATCCGCCGGAGACGACGCCGACGACGCCGTCTCGTGCGTGCACGGCGGCGGTGAGGTCGCGGACGCCCGGAGTCGGCTCGACGCGGGCGCGAACGCGGGCGAACGCCTCGACGGGAACGCCCGCGAGGGCAGCCACCCGGGAGCGGAGGCTGGTCGCGAAGTCGATCTCCCCGCGCATCGCGGCTTCCGTGGCCGCCTGCACCTCGGTGCGACGGCCGGCCTCCTCGGCGAGGAGCTCGATCACCTCGTTCCGGATGAGCGTGGAATCGGCATCGAGGACGACGAGGAATCGCGCGGTGGTCACCCCCCGAGCCTAGCGACCGGGGGACCGGCGCCCACGCCGCATGACGCGTCAGCGTTCGATGAACACGCCCTTGCCCACGACTGTGATCCCCGACTCCGTGACCGTGAACCCGCGGGCGAGATCGCGTTCGCGGTCGACGCCGACCGTGGCGCCGTCGGCGAGCACGACGTTCTTGTCGAGGATCGCGCGGTGCACGCGGGCGCCCTGACCGACGTGGACGTGATCGAACACCACGGAGTCCGTGATGGTCGAGCCGCCGCCGGCCAGGGTCCACGGCCCCACGACGCTGCGTTCGAGGTGCGTGCCGGAGAGCACCGACCCCAGCGAGACGATCGAGTCGATCGCGTTGCCGATCCGCCCTACGGAGTCGCGGACGAACTTCGCCGGCGGGGAGTTGACCGCCTGCGAGTGGATCGGCCACTCCATGTTGTAGAGGTTGAAGATCGGGAGCGTCGAGATCAGGTCCCGGTGCGCGTCGAAGAACGAGTCGATCGTCCCCACGTCGCGCCAGTACGAGCGGTCGCGCGGGGAAGACCCCGGGACCTCGTTCTGCTTCATGTCGTAGTAGCCGGCCTCGCCGCGGTCGACGAAGTACGGGACGATGTCGCCGCCCATGTCATGACTCGACGTCGGCAGCTCGCCGTCGGCCTCGACCGCCGCGATGAGGGCGTCCGTGTCGAAGATGTAGTTGCCCATGGAGGCCAGCACTTCGTGCGGGGAGTCCGCCAGACCCGTGGCGTCGGTGGGCTTCTCGAGGAACTGCCGGATGCGTCCGGACTCCGGGTCGGCGTCGATGACCCCGAACTGGGACGCCAGGGCGAGCGGCTGACGGATGCCCGCGACCGTCGCCTTCGCGCCGGACTCGATGTGCGCCTCGAGCATCTGCCGGAAGTCCATCCGATAGACGTGGTCGGCGCCGATCACGACGACGATGTCGGGCTTCTCGTCGTTGATCAGGTTCATGCTCTGCAGGATCGCGTCGGCGGATCCGGAGAACCACCGCTTGCCGAGCCGCTGCTGGGCCGGGACCGAGGCGACGTACGAGTCGAGCAGCGCCGACATCCGCCACGTCTGCGAGATGTGCCGGTCGAGGCTGTGCGACTTGTACTGGGTCAGGACGACGATCTGTCTCAGCCCGGAGTTGATGAGGTTCGAGATGGCGAAGTCGATCAGGCGGTACTGGCCGCCGAACGGGACGGCCGGTTTTGCGCGGTCGGCCGTCAGCGGCATGAGTCGCTTGCCCTCGCCGCCGGCGAGGATGATCCCGAAGACCTTCTTTGGAGCGGACATGGGTCCACCATAGATCCCGTTCGGCGCGGGGAACTAGCATCTGGACAACCCGCTCGATAGCGTCTAGGCATGCGAGTCGAGATGATCACCAAGGAGTATCCGCCGGAGATCTACGGAGGCGCGGGTGTGCACGTCGCCGAACTCGTCTCCGCACTGCGTCGGGACATCGATGTGACGGTGCGAGCATTCGGCGCGCCGCGCGACGAGGAGGGCACCTTCGCCTACCGCGCTCCCGAGAGCCTCTCCGCCGCCAACCCGGCGCTGCAGACGCTCGGAACGGACCTGGAGATCGTGTCGGCCATCGCGGGTGCCGACGTCGTGCACAGCCATACCTGGTACGCCAACTTCGCCGGACACCTCGCCTCCCAGCTCCATGGGATCCCGCACGTGCTCACGGCGCACAGCCTCGAGCCGCTGCGGCCGTGGAAGGCCGAGCAGCTCGGGGGCGGCTACGCCGTGTCGAGCGGCATCGAGAAGCTCGCCTACGAGAACGCCGCCGCGGTGATCGCCGTGAGCGCCGGCATGCGCGCGGACATCCTCCGCAGCTATCCGCAGGTCGACCCGCGCGGGTCCGGGTGATCCACAACGGGATCGATGTGGAGCGCTGGCGTCCGGTGCAGGATCCGGCCTTCCTCTCCTCGATCGGCATGGATCCTGACCGCCCCTCGGTCGTCTTCGTCGGACGCATCACACGGCAGAAGGGTCTGCCCTACCTTCTGCAGGCGGCACGGCTGCTGCCGCCCGAGGTCCAGCTCATCCTCTGCGCCGGTGCTCCGGACACGCCGGAGATCATGGCGGAGGTCCAGGAGGGGGTGCGGCTGCTGCAGCAGACCCGAGAGGGCGTGGTGTGGATCGAGCGGATGCTGCCGCGGGACGAGCTGTCGGCGATCCTGGCAGCGGCGACCACCTTCGTCTGCCCCTCCGTCTACGAGCCGCTCGGGATCGTGAACCTCGAGGCCATGGCGTGCGGAGCCGCCGTCGTGGGAACGGCGACCGGCGGCATCCCCGAGGTCGTCGACGACGGCGTGACGGGCCGGCTGGTCCCCATCGAGCAGGTGCAGGACGGCACGGGCACACCGACCGACCCCGACCGCTTCGTCGCCGATCTCGCGGCGGTCCTCACCGAGGTCGCCACGGATCCGGCGCGGGCGCGGGAGTACGGGGAGGCCGGTCGGGAGCGGGCCCGCACGCAGTTCAGCTGGGGCGCGATCGCCGACGAGACCCGCGCGCTCTACGCAGAGCTGTCCGCCTGAGCCGATAGGCTTGCGGTATGCCGATCGCTCTGGAGTTCACCGACGTCGTCGTGCGCCGAGAGGGGCGCAACATCATCGATCACGTGACCTGGCAGGTCTCTGACGATCAGCGATGGGTGATCCTCGGGCCGAACGGTGCGGGGAAGACGACCCTGCTGCAGCTCGCCGACACGCTGATGCACCCCACCTCGGGCACGGTCACCGTCCTCGGCGAGACGCTCGGACGCGCGGACGTCTTCGAGATCCGTCCGCGGATCGGGTTCGCGTCGTCGGCCATGGCCAAGCGCATCCCGCGCGACGAGACGGTGCTCAACACCGTCCTCACGGCGGCGTACTCCGTGCTCGGGCGCTGGAACGAGAGCTACGAGGACATCGACGAGCGGCGTGCGCTGCGTGTGCTGGGCGACTGGCGTCTCGCGCACCTCGCCGACCGCACCTTCGGCACGCTGAGCGACGGCGAGCAGAAGCGCGTGCAGATCGCCCGGGCGGTCATGACGGACCCGGAGCTCCTGCTGCTCGACGAGCCGACGGCCTCGCTCGACCTCGGCTCGCGCGAGGAGCTGCTGGCTCTGCTCGGCGGCTATGCGTCGGCGCCGACGACGCCCGCGATGCTCATGGTCACCCACCACGTCGAGGAGATCCCCGTCGGGTTCACGCACGTGCTGCTGATCCGCGACGGCGCCGTGGTCGCCGCGGGCCCGATCGCGGAGACGCTCACCGCGGAAGCCCTCGGCGAGACCTTCGGCATGCCGATCGCGCTCAGCAGCGAGGACGGGCGCTACTCCGCCCGCGCCGCCTCCTGACCTCGGTTCCGATGGGTTACTGAGCTTGTCGAAGTACTGGTAGAATCGATCCTTGGTGCGTTCGGCACCACAGACTTCCCTCGTCCCTGGCACAATCCAGGGCAGCAACAAAGGAATCCCATGAAGACTGACATTCACCCCGAGTACAAGGCTGTCGTGTTCCGCGACCTGGGTTCGGGCGAGACCTTCCTCACCCGCTCCACCGTCACGAGCGACAAGACGATCGAGCTGGACGGCGTGGAGTACCCGGTGATCGACGTCGAGATCTCGTCGGCCTCGCACCCCTTCTACACGGGCAAGCAGCGCATCATGGACTCGGCCGGCCGCGTCGAGAAGTTCAACCAGCGCTTCAAGGGCTTCGGCGGCTCCTCCAAGTAAGACCGCCCACGAAGGCCCCGTACTCCTCGGAGTGCGGGGCCTTCGTCATGCGCGGGGTGGGCGAGTCGCTCAGACGTCGATGACGATGCGTCCGCGCTGGATGCGGCCCGGCGGATCTCCGGGGGTCGGCGCCGGGGCCGTGCGCCGGGTCTGCCGGTCCCGCTCCTGGCCGGCCTCGTGCGCGGTGGGGGACCACACCGCGTCGAAGACGCCGACGAGCCCTCCCGAGCCGGCCTGCTCGTACTTCTCCTCAACCGGACGACGGGAGAGGGAATGCCGGATGCCCACGAAGAACAGCACCGGCCCCGTGCCGAGCACGAGGACGATCGTGGTCCACCCGAGCAGATGCTCCATGGCCCCAGGATAGATCGCGGAGCGCGGCGGTGGCATCCGTCGCGCGGCGGAGGTCAGCGGATGCGGCGTCCGTGGGCGAGGTCGATCAGCCGCTCCAGCACGGGTCCCGTCCGCAGGCCGTTGTGCTCATGCTCACTCGTCACCCAGGGCGTCACGCCGGGGAGGAGACGGGCGGTCTCCAGCGAGAACTCCAGGGGCACATACACGTCGTTCACGTAGACGGCGGCCGCGCCCGTCGCCCCGGAGGCGGCGAGGGCGGCGGTGTCGTAGATCCGCGGCCAGGGGTGCTCCGCCAGGATCGACGTCACCTCCCGCCAGGGCTGCAGCGCCGGGACGGTGTCGGCCCACTCGCGGCGGATGTGCTCGCCCGTGAAGAGCGTTGGATCGTCGCGGAAATCGGTCGGCTCGACGCGCTCGGCGGACCACCGCGTGGTGTGTCCGTTCGCATAGCTCGACTCGTGGAAGGCGTAGTACAGCGGGTTGCGGCCGCCGAAGGGCATGGCGTGCTGGAGGTCGTGCCGGAAGGCGTTGGACGCGGGATCCCGTTCGAGCAGCGACCAGACCGTCTGCCAGCCGTCGTCGGTGCCGAGAGCGGAGCCGACGGAGCGCAGGCGGGAACGTGACACGACCTCGCCGTCGGGAAGGACGAGCTCACCGGCGTCCGCGAGATCGATCAGGCGTCGCATGACGTCGCGGTGCTCCGGGAAGCGCCGGTAGTACCGCTCGGAGGCCGTGCGCATGTGGTCGTAGCAGAGCGCGTACACCTCGTCCGGATCGCGCTCGACCGTGCTGAGACCGCCGGTGATGAAGACGTCGTCGAGGGAATCCGCGTGGGTCGACAGGTACGCCAGCGTCGTGAACCCGCCGAACGACTGCCCGAGGACGCTCCAGGTCGATGCCCCCAGATGCTCCCGCAGTGCCTCGCAGTCGCGCACGATGGCATCGGCACGCAGGTGCGTCAGGTGCTCGGCGACGGCTTCGGCGCCCTGCGCGAGGTCGCCGTCGCCGACGGGGGAGGAGAGGCCGGTGCCGCGCTGGTCCAGGAGCACGAGCCGATACTGCGCGAGGGCCTGATCCAGCCAGGCCGGCGCCGTGGAGGAGTGGAAGGGGCGCGGCGCCTCGTGGCCCGGCCCGCCCTGCAGGAAGACCAGGTAGGGGAGCGCCTCGCCGCCCTCCCGTGCGACGACGCGGGCGAACACATCGATCGTGCGGGTGTCTGCCGGGTCCTCCCAGACGAGGGGGACCGTGAGCGTGTGCTCCTCGATCGCAAGGTCGAGCAGGCGGCGGCGGATGACAGTGGTCATGGTCACATCACATTCCCGATGTAGGAGTACTTCACGAAGACCTCGGCGGCGATACCGGACTCGTCGAGGACGCCCTGGACGGCCGTCATCATGTAGTTCGAGTCCCAGCCCATGTAGAGGAAGTGCGTGTCATCGAGGTCGTCCCACTGCCCCTTCCACGCCTTGTCGCGGTAGATCGGGCCGCCGTGGGTCGCGCAGTACGCCAGAGCGGCCTCGGTCGTGTCGGTCCAGGCGCGACGGAACACGCGGTTGAACAGGTGCTTGACGTCGTACACCTCCCACCGCTCGCCGCGGTACTCCACGTAGTCGAACTCGCGCTCCCACCCCGCGGGCCAGCCGCGGCGGCGCACGGCGTCGAGGATCGGGGTGAGGCCGTCGTCGTCGATCTCGGGCAGCGCGGGTCGTGCCCACACGCGGACGAGGTCGGCCGTCAGCGCCACCGTTCGTGCGGTGATGGCCGCCGTGCCCCAGGATTCCTCCGCGGCGAGGGCACGGGTGGCCGGCACCGCGCTGCGGGCGTAGGCCTCATCGCGTTTGGCGGGGAAGGAAGCGCCGAACACCCGCTCCGTCAGCCCCTGCTCCAGGAGCGTGAGGTTGCCGAGGGTGGGTGCGAGGGCACGGTGGCTGTTCTGCTCGTCCTCGGAGTACTCGCTCCAGGGACGCACGCCGTCGCCGGACCAGGCGTCGCCGGGGACGGCCGGCACGACGTGCTCGACGTCGAAGCCGTCCACGTCGTCGACGCCCTCGAGCCGGCCGAGCACGTAGGCCGGATACGGCAGCTCGCTGTACTTGAGCACGGCGCTGACCCGCTCGTCCGACGGGGTGATGCGCGCGATGGCGCGGGCGAGGGCGTCGTGTCCGTCGCGACGGGCACGGCAAAGACGGGCGATCAGGCGTTCGGCGGGAAGGTTCACGAGCGCGCGACGGAGGAACATCGCCTGCAGCCACTCGAGCGTCTCGAGGAGCTGACTCCGGTCGATGAGGCCACGCGCGTGATCGCTGTAGGCGCTCATGACCAGCGGGGAGGAGGAGCGTCCGAACGTGTTCACGTACCTCAGCTGCCGCGCGATCTCCGGGTCCTGCTCCTTCGTCGGATCGAGGAGGATGCCGTAGATCTCCGCATAGTGCCGCCACGTCTCGGCGTCGGCCTGGAGGTGGGCGACGTCGACGCGCGGGAACGACTGGCGGAAGGCGCTGTACACGCCGTGCTCGCCGTTCGCCGCCACCTCACGCCCCGTCACGAGCACGAGGTAGTGGCGCCAGAACGCGCCGATCGCCTCGCCCGTGTGCTGCTCGATCGGCAGCCAGAACCGCGCTTCCACATCCAACTGCTCGGCGTGGTTCAGCCCCATGAGGATGTAGTTGTGGATCAGCTCGTGATCCCGCAGCGGCTCGCCGGTGGAGTTCAGGCTCTCGAAGATCTGCTGCGCGTTGGCCTGGGCGCCGAGCGTGATCGAGACGTGCTCCAGGCGCTGCAGCCCCTGCCAGATGAACGGCACCTCGTCGGCATGGATCTGGCTGCGGAAGAACGCGTAGTTGTCGTCGAAGCGCGATTCGCGGTCGACGTCGTCCCGGCGATCGAGCACGACCGACTCGTAGAGATCGGCCCAGGCGTCGTGCGGACGGAGCTTCGTGCGCTCGGGATCGTCGGGGCGGACCAGCACGCGGGCGAGGTCGGCGGCGAGCTCCGGATCGCGGTCGCGCACCGAGTGATGCAGCGCGGCGACGAGGAGCATGAGCGTGGTGAGGCGCTGCTGCCCGTCGATGAGGATGAGGTCGGCGTCCGGACCGGAGCCGTCCTCGGCGGAGAGGATCGAACCGATGAAATGGCGATGCGCGTCGTCTTCCGCGGCCACCGCCCTGACGTCGGAGAGGAGCCGCTCGCAGCCGCCGATGTCCCAGCGGTACTGCCGCTGGTAGACCGGGACGACGATGGTCGTGCGTCCCGCCGCGAGCCATTCGATCGTGTTGACTGCCGTCGCCTCGACGTTGGTCGCGGTGCTCATGCTGGTGTCTCGTCCTCCCGTAGCGACAGGCGCCACGGACGCGCCGGGTGCCCCGCCCAGTCTATTCGCTTATCCACGGCGACCCTCCGGGGGAGCGCCAGGTCCCGCTGTTAGCCTTGCCTTATCAGGGCCTGTTAAAACGTGCTGGCCCCCGATGAAAGGAACATGACTCGATCATGGGATACATCAAGTCCGCAGCGCTGGAGGAGAAGGGCTTCGTCGTCCTCGACAGCTACGACCAGGAGGCCGACCCCAAGGAGTGGCTCGACATCGAGTACGTCGACTGGAAGTCCTCGGGCGACACCCGGTTCGCGCCCCTCGCCAGCGCCTTCGGCGACATCGAGTGCAACGGCTTCTGGAACCACAAGCCGCCGCGCACCGACAAGGACGGCGTCTGGATCGACGAGCAGACCGCCAAGGCCCCGAACCTCACCCGTCGTGCGCAGGAGCCCGGTGCGAACGTCGGTCGCTGCCGCGTCATCGAGCTGCAGCCGACCCCGTACGGCGACTGCCTCTACAACCTCCACCAGGACGACAACAACCGCCTGAACCCGGACGGCACCGGCTGGGTCGTCCGCGGGTTCTTCAACCTGACGGACGACAAGGACAGCTACTTCGTCCTGCGTGAGAACCGCACGGACCCCAGCATCGAGTACCGCATCGCCCTCCCGGCGGGTGCGCAGCTCATCGTCGACACCCAGCGCCTGTGGCACGCGGCCACGCACAACGGCACCGACCCGCGCTACTGCCTCATCACCTCGTGGACCTCCGGTCCCGAGCTCGACGCCTACATCGAGAAGTACCACGGCACCGACGACGTCCCGAACGTCGAGGTCCCGCAGGACGTGCTCGAGTTCGGCTACGCCGAGCAGGCCCGCAAGGACGCCGCTCGCGCGGCCTACTACGCCGCGAAGGGCCAGCAGGTCAAGCAGGCCATGAGCGAGGCCTGAGCTGGGTCGCTGAGCTCGTCGAAGCGCCCGAAGGCCCCGGTCCACGGACCGGGGCCTTCGTCGTCGAATCACACGCTTGTGATTTCGCGGGAACTCGGCGAGAATGGGCGCACAACCGCATACTCTCGCCACTTCGTGGTTCAGGTCGTAGGGGAAGACGCACCTGATGAAACGGAGAGATCATGGCGACGGCTTACGCACGCGGAGTGGTGTTCATCCACTCGGCGCCTCGCGCGCTCTGCCCGCACCTGGAATGGGCGGTGGGTCGCGCTATCGGGCGTGCGGTGAACTTCGACTGGACCGAGCAGCCCGTGCTGACCGGCGCGCGCCGCGCCGAGTTCTACTGGGACGGTCCCGTCGGTACCGGTGCTGCCCTCGCGACCGCGATCCGGGGCTGGGAGCACCTCCGATTCGAGGTGACGGAAGACCCGACGCCGCGCAGTGACGGCGGTCGGTGGCTGCACACGCCGGACCTCGGCATCCACTACGCCCAGACCGATGCCGCCGGCAACATCGTCATCGGCGAGGACCGCATCCGCTACGCGATGGAGATCGCCGCGGGCAACGCCGTCGAGCTGCAGCGCGAGCTCGACATCGCCCTGGGCTCCGCCTGGGACGAGGAGCTGGAGCCCTTCCGTCACGCCAGCGACGACGCGCGCGTCGTCTGGCTCCACAAGGTCGGCTGACCGACCGTCGATACCGGGAGCGCGGAGGCGTGAGTATCGGATTCCGGTGAGTGATCCCGGACGCTGAGAAGACGAATCCGCGCTCCGCTCGACGAAGACCCCGCCCCGGGAGACCGGGCGGGGTCTTCGTCTGCGCCGGTCAGATCACGGCCGCGTGCGCGAGGTCGTCGACGGTGTTCACTCCACCGCCGCGCACGTCCGCCCAGGCCTGCGCCAGGCGCGTCATCGCCTCCGTCGCACGCTCGGGCGGGAGCGTGATCGGGATCCGGAGTCGCCGCTCCAGCACGCCGCCGGTCGTGAAGCGCGGTCCGGGCGGCAGGATGAGTCCCCGTTCGCGGGCAGCGAGGGAGAGGGTCGTCGACAGGGGAGCGCCGAGATCGATCCAGGCGGAGAGGCCGCCGGGCGTCTCCGGCATCCGCATCCCCGGGATCCCGGCGATTCCCGCGGTCACGGCCTCCCGTCCGGCCGTGAGGCGTCGCCGGACGTGCTGGGTCAGTGCCGGGACGTCGTCGAGCAGCTCCACGGCGATGCACTGCTCGAGGAGGGCCGTGCCGAGCTCGAACGAGGGGCGGACGGCCAGCAGCCGGGCGATGACCGAGCGCTCGGCGCGGATCCAGCCGATGCGCATGCCTCCCCACGCGATCTTCGACATCGATCCCACCGTGATCACGTTCGGGCCCTCGGCTGCCATCGGCGTCGGGGCCCATCCCCGGTCGATGTCCAGCTCCGCCGTCGTCTCGTCGACGATCAGGTGCGTGCCGGTGTTGCGGGCCGTCGTCGCGATCCGGGACCGCTCCTCCTGCGGCAGCGTCGCTCCGGTGGGGTTGTGGAAGTCCGGGATGAGGTACGCGACGTGCGGGCGCGCTGTCCGCAGGGTGTCGGTGAGGTGGCGGGCGTCCCAGCCATCGGTGTCGACCGGCGTCGGCACCAGACGGTAGCCGTGCCGGTGCAGAGCCTCGAGCGCATGCGGGAAGGTCGGCTGCTCCACGAGGGCGCGTTCGCCGCGGCGGCCGATCGCCGTGAGGATGAGGTTGACGGCGTTCAGGGCGCCCGAGGTGATCATGATCTCGTCGGCCGAGGTCGCCGCGCCGCGTTCGGTGAATCGGCGGGCCACGGCTTCTCGGAGCTCGGGAAGGCCCTGCAGCGAGTAGCCGCTCGTCCCGCGCAGGGCCGCCAGCCGGGGGAGGGAGCGCACGGTCGCGTCGTACAGGCCGGGGGTCGAGTCCATCGAGGCGATCGACAGGTCGATCGCCGCGTCGTCCGCGTCGGGGGCGGCGGCCGCCGGGCCGTGCGGGAGGGTCACTCTGGTGCTTCCGCCATGATGCCGGGACACGTAGCCACCGGCCTCGAGAACGCCGTAGGCGCGGGTGATGGTCGAGCGTGACCGCCGCAGCTCGAGCGCGAGGGCGCGCTCGCTCGGCAGTCGCTCGCCGACCGTGAGGCGTCCGTCGAGGATGAGGGCCCTGATGCGGTCGGCCAGGCCCGACGCTGAGGCGTCGTCGATGTCCTGGGTGCCGAGCTGGGTGACGAGACGGGAGGCCATGCCTCCAGCCTGCCGCAAAGTGGCCTTCCATGTGCAGACCACTTTTCGCTCAGTGGTCGGCCTCGTCCCGCCTTCGTGCGGGCCACGATGGAGAGATGCTCTTCCGTGCCGTCTTCCTGCCCTTCACCGCGACCAGCCGCCGAGACCTGGCCGAGCGGCTGGCGCAGCTCGTGGGCGGGCTCTTCCTCTACGGCGTCGCCCTCGGCTTCATGGTGCGCGGCGGGATCGGCGTCGCGCCCTGGGACGTGCTCTCGCTGGGTGTCGCACGCTGGACGGGACTCGGGTACGGACTCGTCACGGTGCTGATCTCGATCGTCGTCCTGCTGCTGTGGATCCCGCTCCGTCAACGGGTGGGTCTCGGCACCCTGCTCAACGCGCTGCTCATCGGCCCGTTCGCCGACCTCACCCTCCTCGTGCTGCCGGCTCCGCCCTCCGTGTGGGTGGGGGCGCCCATGTTCGTCTTCGGACTCGTGCTGCTGGCGTTCGCGACCGGGCTCTACATCGCGGCGGACTTCGGCCCCGGACCGCGCGACGGACTCATGACGGGGCTCGTCCGGGTGACCCGATGGCCGGTCTGGCTGGCGCGGACGGTCATCGAGGGGTCCGTGCTGCTGATCGGCTTCCTGCTCGGCGGTCCGGTGGGCGTCGGCACCGTACTGTTCGCCTTCGGCGTCGGCCCGTTGATCGGCTGGTTCCTCCCGCGGATCGAGCGCCGCCGCCGGGAGCGTTCGCAGCGCCTCGCCGTCGGGGCCAGCGCGCCCCTGGGTCCCTGAGCCCGTCGAAGGGCCGGAGCGGACCGCGCATGATGAAGGCCCCCGGGATCACATCCCGGGGGCCTTCATCGTGGACGCGGAAACGGTCAGTCGACGCCGCCCAGCACGAGCACGGCGTTGTGTCCGCCGAAGCCGAACGAGTTGCTGATGGCGATCTGCGGGCCGTCGCCGAGCGGAGCCGCCTCTCCGGACAGACGGAACGGCACCTCCGGGTCCGGCTCGGTCATGTTGATCGTCGGCGGGGCCACGCGGTCCCGCAGCGCGAGGAGGGAGAAGATCGCCTCCAGCGCGCCGGTCCCACCCAGCAGGTGTCCGGTCGACGCCTTGGTGGCCGACACCGGGATCTCGTCGATCCGGTCGCCGAAGACGTTCTTCAGCGCGACGTACTCGTTGGGGTCGCCGACCGGGGTCGAAGTCGCGTGGGCGTTGATGTGCGTCACCTGGTCGGGCGTGATGCCGGCCTCCTCGAGTGCCTGGATCACGGCACGCGCCGCCCCCTTGCCCTCCGGGTCGTTTCCGGTGATGTGGTACGCGTCGGCCGTCACGCCGCCGCCGAGGACGTAGCCGTAGATCTTCGCGCCGCGGGCCTTGGCGTGCTCCTCGGTCTCGAGGATGAGGGCCGCGGCGCCCTCGCCCATCACGAAGCCGTCGCGGTCGATCGCGCCGGGTCGGGAGGCGTGGGCGGGGTCGTCGTTGCGGCGCGACAGCGCCTGCGCGGACGCGAACGCGGCCATCGTGATCGGGTGGATCGCCGACTCGGTGCCGCCGGCGATGACGACGTCGGCCAGCCCCTCCTGCAGATGGTGGAAGGCGTGGATGATCGACTCGGTGCTGGAGGCGCACGCGCTGACGACGGTCTGCGCATAGGCGCGGGCCTCGAACTGCAGCGACAGGTTGCCGGCGGCCGCGTTCGGCATCAGCATCGGCACGGTCAGCGGCATGACCCGGCGGGGGCCCTTCTCGCGCAGCGTGTCCCAGGCGTCGAGCAGCGTCCAGAGGCCGCCGATCCCGGTCGCGAAGTCGACGCCGAGGCGCTCGGGAGCGACCCCGGGCGAGCCCGCGTCCTCCCAGGCCTCGCGCGCCGCGATGAGCGCGAACTGCGAAGAGGGGTCGAGACGCTTCGCCTCGTGGCGGGGCAGCACCTCTTCCGGGCGGACGCTCGCGGAGGCGGCGAACGTGACGGGCAGGTCGTACTCCTGCACCCAGTCGTGCTCGATCGTGCGGGCGCCGGAGGCACCGGCGAGAAGGTTGTCCCAGTTCTCCGGAGCCGTCCCGCCGATGGCGGAGGTGGCGCCGATGCCGGTGACGACGATGCGCTTGGTCATGAGGTGTGGTTCCTTGTCGAAACGAGTCCGTGCGGGGGATGGGCAGGGCCGGAGGATGCCACGCCCGCGCGGGCGAGGGTGGCATCCTGCCGGGATTACTCCTGGCCCGCGACGATGAAGTTGACGGCGTCGCCGACGGTCTTCAGGTTCTTGACCTCGTCGTCCGGGATGGTGACGCCGAACTTCTCCTCGGCGTTGACGACGATCGTCATCATCGAGATCGAGTCGATGTCGAGGTCGTCCGTGAACGACTTCTCCAGGGCGACCTCGCTGGCGTTGATGCCGGTCTCGTCGGTGATCAGCTCTGCGAGGCCGGCGAGGACCTCATCGTTGGTGAAAGCCATGGTGGTCTTCCTCTTTCTTGCGGGTTGTATTCGGAACCGTGGAACAGTCTAGGGAAGGTCGACGCGTCTTCAGGGGAGGACGACGACCTGGGCTGCGAAGACGAGGCCGGCGCCGAAGCCGATCTGCAGGGCGAGGCCACCGGAGAGCTCCGGGTGCTCGGCCATGAGGCGGTGGCTGGCGAGCGGGATCGAGGCGGCCGACGTGTTGCCGGTGGTCTCGATGTCGCGGGCGATGACGGTGGTCTCCGGCAGACCGAGCTGCTTGGCGAACTCGTCGATGATGCGCATGTTGGCCTGATGCGGGATGAAGGCGGCGAGGTCGGAGGCCTCGATCCCGGCCTTGTCCAGCGCCTCGCGGGCGACCTTGGCCATCTCCCACACGGCCCAGCGGAAGACCGTCGGGCCCTCCTGGCGGAGCGTCGGCCACGGCACCACGCCGTCGCGGAAGTCCGTGAGGGTGCCGTTCATACCGACGGCGTCGGCCTTGGAACCGTCGCTGCCCCAGACCGCGGGGGCGATGCCCGGCGTGTCGCTGGGGCCGATGAGAGCGGCGCCGGCGCCGTCGCCGAGGAGGAACGAGATGCTGCGGTCGGTCGGGTCGACGACGTCGGAGAGCTTCTCCGTGCCGATCACGAGGGCGTGGCGGGCGGCGCCGGCCTTGATGAGCGCGTCCGCCTGCGCGACCGCATAGGCGTAGCCGGCGCAGGCCGCGTTGATGTCGTAGGCCGCGGCCGGGTTGGCCCCGACGCGGTCGGCGACGATGGCCGAGACCGACGGCGTCTGCTTCGGGTTGCTGATGGTCGCGACGATGACGAGGTCGACCTGGTCGGCGGGGACACCCGACTTCTCGATGGCCTCGGCTGCCGCCGCGGTCGCGAGGTCGATGGCGTCCGTCCCCTTGTCGGCTCGGGCGCGCGTGACGATGCCGGTGCGCTGACGGATCCACTCGTCGCTGGAGTCGATCGGCCCGATGAGGTCTTCGTTGGGCACCGCGTTCTCGCCGCGAGCCGCGCCGAACGCGTAGATGCGGGTGTAGGCGGGCCCGGCGATCTGGGCGAGGGAGGCGGTCATGCGGCTTCTCCGTTC
The DNA here is from genome assembly GCF_057364585.1 of Microbacterium sp. CFSPD4_SD4. Lineage (NCBI taxonomy): Bacteria > Bacillati > Actinomycetota > Actinomycetes > Micrococcales > Microbacteriaceae > Microbacterium > Microbacterium sp. CFSPD4_SD4. Next base: position 479,535 of record NZ_JBNFOC010000001.1, on the reverse strand, counting down.
AGCAGCGCGACGGCGGCTTCGAGGTCTTCGGGGGTCTTCACGGCGACCGTCGGCACGCCGCGCAGGCCGCGCTTGGCGAGACCGACGAGGGCGCCCGCGGGGGCGAGCTCGATGACGCCGGTCACCCCGGCGTCGGCGAAGGAGGTCATGCAGAGGTCCCACCGGACGGGGGAGGAGACCTGATCGACGAGGTAGTCGAGCGCCGTCGCTCCGTCGGTCACGACCGAGCCGTCGCGGTTGGTCCAGAGCGTGATCTCGGGGTCGGACGGCTGCACGTCGGCGACCGCGTCGCGGAGCGCCGAGACGGCGGAGGCCATGTAGTCGGTGTGGAACGCTCCGGCGACCTGGAGCGGCACCACGCGGGTGCCCTTGACCGGCTCCTCGGCGAGAGCTGCCAGGGCCGGGAGGGGACCGGCGACGACGATCTGCCCGCCGCCGTTGAAGTTCGCCGGCGCGAGGGCGAGCTCGGCGAGGCGGGCGAGGAGCGTCTCCTCATCGCCGCCGAGGACCGCGCTCATCCCCGTCGGGGTCTGGGCGGCGGCATCGGCCATCGCCCGCCCGCGGATGCCGACGAGGCGCATGCCCGTCTCGGCGTCCAGCACGCCGCTGCCGACGAGCGCCGCGATCTCCCCGACCGAGTGCCCGGCGATGCCGTCCGCGCGGCGACCGGCGGCGGCCACGAGGGCATCACCGGCGACGAGGGAGGCGGCCACGATCAGCGGCTGGGCGACCCGGGTGTCGCGGATGGTGTCCGCGTCCGACTCGGTGCCGTGCGTGCGGAGATCGACCTGCGCGGCCTCGGAGTAGGTGGCGAGACGCTCCTCCACTCCGTCGAGCTCGAGCCAGGGGGCGAGGAATCCGGGGGTCTGCGAGCCCTGTCCAGGGCAGACGACGACAATCACCCACCCAGTCTGCCAACGATCGCGGCAGAACGGTGGATGATCCATCACAAGATTGCGCGGAACCCTTGTGTGTGGCGCACAGAATGCACCGGGTGGGTCAGCGCGGAGGGCGGCGCAGCGGCGGACGGCGGCGTACCTGCTCCGCGGCCCCGATGGAGCCGAGGATGAGCGCCGTCTGCAGGATGAGCGCCTCGCGGGGCCCGGTCGCGTCCCACCCGATGACCTCGCTCACCCGCTTCAGGCGGTAGCGGACGGTGTTCGGATGCACGAAGAGCTCGCGGGCCGTCGCCTCGAGGGAACGGCCGTTGTCGAGATAGCTCCAGAGCGTCGTGACGAGGTCGGTCGAGTGCGCCTGCAGCGGGCGGTAGATGCGCTCGATCAGGGTCTGCTTCGCGAGAGGGTCGCCGGCGAGGGCGCGCTCCGGGAGCAGGTCGTCGGCTTCGACGGGCCGCGGTGCGCTCCGCCAGGCGCGAGCCACCGCGAATCCGGCCAGCGCCGCACGCGCGCTCTGGCTGGCGTCGACGAGGGCAGCGACAGCCGGCCCCAGCACGACGAACCCCGGGCCGAACGACGGCTCCAGACGGGCCGCGATCTCCTGGAACCCGAGCTCCTCGTCCTCGCCCTCCTGGCCCTCGACGCGCGCGCGTCCGAGCACGAGCACGAGGCGCGAGCCCTGCACGCCGATCAAGACGTCGACCGCGAGCTTCCGCGCCGTGCGGCGCACGAGGTCGACGTCGAACTGCGGAGGCGTGGTGCCCACGAGGACCGCGACCTCTCCGTGGCCGTGCCACCCGAGAGCGGCGATCCGGCTGGGAAGCTCCTCGTCGGCCTCGCCCGTGAGGATCGAGTCGACGACGAGCGCCTCGAGCCGCGCGTCCCAGAGGCCGCGGGCCTCGGCGGCGCGCGCGTAGACGTCGGCGGCGGCGAACGCCACGTCCCGCGAGTAGAGCAGGATGGCCTCGCGAAGGTGCTCGCCCTTGCCCGCCACCCGTTCCTCGGTCACCTCGACCGTGACGCGGATGAGCTGGAGAGTCTGCTGCAGACTCACGCTCCGCAGCAGCTCACGGGGAGCGGCGGCGAAGATGTCCGCGGCGATCCACGGGGTGGACGTCGGGTCGTCGTACCACTGGATGAACGAGGTGATGCCCGCCTGCGCCACCAGCCCGACCGCGGAGCGGCGGGCCGGTGGCATGTCGGCGTACCAGGGGAGGGTGTCCTCCAGCCGCTTGATCGTCACCGTGGCGATGTCGCCGGAGATCCGGCGCAGCCAGGTGAGCGTGGCGGCCTTGTCCATGCCGGCGGCGGAGGCAGCTGTCACCGAGGGCTCAGCTTTCGCCGCCTGCGTTGCCGCTCGTGCCGGCGTTCACGTCGTGCAGGCGGTACTTCTCGATGGCCTGGGCGGAGAGGCCGCGGTCGACCTTGCCCTCCTCGGCCAGCGCCTGCAGCGTGCGCACGACGATCGACGGTCCGTCGATCTTGAAGAAGCGGCGGGCCGCGGCACGGGTGTCCGAGAAGCCGAAGCCGTCGGCGCCGAGCGTGGCGAAGCGGTTCGGGACCCACGGGCGGATCTGGTCCTGCACGGCGTGCATGAAGTCGCTCACCGCGACGACGGGACCCTCGGCGCCCTGGAGCTTCTGCGTGAGGTACGCGGTGCGCGGCTCCTGGTCCGGGTGGAGGAAGTTGTGCTCGTCGGCGGCGAGGCCGTCGCGGCGCAGCTCGGTCCACGAGGTGACCGACCACACGTCGGCGACGACACCCCAGTCCTTCTTCAGCAGCTCCTGGGCCTCGAGCGCCCACGGCAGGCCGACGCCGGAGGCGAAGAGCTGGGCACGGGGGCCGTCGCCCTCGCCGACGGAGACGCGGTGGATGCCGCGGACGATGCCGTCCACATCCACGTCGGCCGGCTCCGCGGGCTGGACCATCGGCTCGTTGTACACCGTGAGGTAGTACATGACGTTCGGGTCTTCGTGCTGCCCGCCGTACATCCGCTCGAGACCGGAACGCATGATGTGCGCGATCTCGTAGCCGTACGCGGGGTCGTAGGAGACCGTCGCCGGGTTGGTGGAGGAGAGCAGGTGCGAGTGCCCGTCGGCGTGCTGGAGGCCCTCACCCGTGAGGGTGGTGCGCCCGGCGGTGGCGCCGATGATGAAGCCGCGGGCCATCTGGTCGCCGGCGGCCCACTGGGCGTCGCCGGTGCGCTGGAAGCCGAACATCGAGTAGAAGATGTAGATCGGGATCAGCGGCTCGCCGTGCGTCGCGTACGACGTGCTTGCGGCGGTGAACGCCGCGAGAGCGCCCGCCTCGTTGATGCCGACGTGGACGATCTGTCCCTGCGGGCTCTCCTTGTAGGCGAGCAGCAGCTCCCGGTCGACCGAGGTGTAGTGCTGGCCGTTGGGGTTGTAGATCTTCGCGGTCGGGAAGTACGCGTCCATGCCGAACGTGCGCGCCTCGTCGGGGATGATCGGCACGATGCGGTGGCCGAACTCCTTCGAGCGCAGCAGGTCCTTCAGCAGACGGACGAACGCCATGGTCGTGGCGATCTCCTGCGTGCCGGAGCCCTTCTTGGGGAGCGCGTAGGCGTTCTCCTCGGGAAGGGACAGGCCGACGTGCGTCGAGCGGCGCTCCGGGAGGAACCCGCCGAGGGCCTTGCGGCGCTCGAGCATGTACTGGATCGTCTCGTCCTGCGGTCCCGGGTTGTAGTACGGGGGCAGGTACGGGTTCTCCTCGAGCTGCGCGTCCGTGATCGGGATGTGCATCGCGTCGCGGAACGTCTTGAGGTTGTCCAGCGTCATCTTCTTCATCTGGTGGGTCGCGTTGCGGCCCTCGAACTGCGGGCCCAGCCCGTAGCCCTTGACGGTCTTCGCGAGGATGACCGTCGGCTTGCCCTTGTGCTCGGTCGCGGCCTTGAAAGCGGCGTAGACCTTGCGGTAGTCGTGGCCACCGCGCTTGAGGTTCCAGATGTCGTCGTCGGAGTAGTCCTTGACCAGCGCGGCGGCGCGCTCGTCGCGGCCGAAGAAGTGTTCCCGGATGTACGCGCCGGACTCGGCCTTGTACGTCTGGTAGTCGCCGTCGGGGGTGACGTTCATGAGGTTGAGCAGTGCGCCCTCGGTGTCGCGGGCGAGCAGGTCGTCCCACTCGCGGCCCCAGATCACCTTGATGACGTTCCAGCCCGCGCCGCGGAAGAACGACTCGAGCTCCTGGACGATCTTGCCGTTGCCGCGCACCGGGCCGTCGAGACGCTGCAGGTTGCAGTTCACGACGAAGGTGAGGTTGTCAAGGCCCTCGTTGGCGGCGACCTGCAGCTGACCGCGGCTCTCGACCTCGTCCATCTCGCCGTCGCCGAGGAAGGCCCAGACGTGCGACTGCGAGGTGTCCTTGATGCCGCGGTTCTCGAGGTACTTGTTCGACATCGCCTGGTAGATCGCGTTGATCGGGCCGAGACCCATCGACACGGTCGGGAACTGCCAGTACTCCGGCATCAGGCGCGGGTGCGGGTACGACGGGATGCCGTTCGGCGCGTGCGACTTCTCCTGGCGGAAGCCGTCGAGCTGGTCCTCGGTGAGGCGACCCTCGAGGAAGGAGCGGGCGTAGGTGCCGGGGGAGGCGTGGCCCTGAATGAAGATCTGGTCGGCGCCACCGGGGTGGTCCGCGCCCTTGAAGAAGTGGTTGAAGCCCACCTCGTACAGCGCCGCCGAGGACGCGTAGGTGGAGATGTGACCGCCGACGCCGATGCCGGGGCGCTGGGCGCGGTGCACCGTGATGGCGGCGTTCCAGCGGATCCAGGCGCGGTAGCGCCGCTCGATCTCCTCGTCGCCGGGGAACTCAGGCTCGTTCTCCGGGGCGATGGTGTTGATGTAGTCGGTGGTCGGAACCATCGGCACGTTCAGGTGCAGTTCCTTGGAGCGCTTGAGCAGGCTGAGCATGATCTCGCGCCCGCGGCCGTGGCCCTTGGCGTCCACCAGCTCGTCGAGCGACTGCTGCCACTCACCGGTCTCTTCCGGATCGCTGTCGAGGGGGCCCTGAGAGTACGGATCCTGGTCGTGGACGGTCACGGGGGAACCTTTCGTCAAGCTGGCAGGTCATGCCAAGGAAACGGGAAGCGACACGGGCAGCCTTGTCGGCCGTGCACAACGCGCGCCGACCTCAGCCTATCCCTCTTCCACGACACGGGTGCGCATCCGCGCCCGGATAGACTGAGCGCACCAGGGCCTTTAGCTCAGCTGGTAGAGCGCCACGTTTACACCGTGGATGTCGTCGGTTCGATCCCGGCAGGGCCCACCCGTAACGTTTGCAGCGGGGAGCGGCAATGGCGCGACGCATCGTCATCAGCGGGGCATCAGGCCTCATCGGTTCCGCTCTGGCCGCCTCCCTGCGGGCGGACGGGGTCGAGGTCAGCACCCTCGTGCGACGTCCTCCGCAGGCGGAGGGCGAGATCGAATGGTCGCCGGGGGACACCGCGCTCGACCCGGATGCGCTCGCGGGAGCGGAGGCCGTCGTCGCCCTCGGAGGCGCGAGCGTCGGCCGGCTCCCGTGGACGCGAGCATATCGCCGTCAGCTCGTCGAGTCGCGGCTCGACGCGACGAACACCCTGACCACGGCGCTGCGCGCTCTGCGCACCGACGCGCCCGCCTTCCTCTCCGCCTCCGCTGTGGGCTACTACGGATCGGCGCCCGGCGAGGTGCTCACCGAGCACTCCGGCCCCGGGAGCACCTTCCTCGCCGACCTCACCGTGCGCTGGGAGACGGCCGCGCGACGAGCGGAGGACCACACGCGGGTCGCCCTACTGCGGACGGCACCGGTGATCCACCGCCGGGGTGTGCTCCGCCCCATGATCACGCTGACGAAGCTCGGCCTCGCCGGCCCGCTGGGGCCGGGCACGCAGATCTGGCCGTGGATCTCCTTGGACGACGAGGTGCGCGGCATCCGCCATGTCCTCGACGAGAAGCTCGCGGGGCCGGTCAACCTCACCGGGCCCACCCGGGCGTCCGCGAACGACATCGGTCGCGCGCTCGCGCAGCGGATGCATCGGCCGTTCTGGGTGCCCGCTCCCCGGTGGGCCCTACGCCTCGCTCTCGGCGACGCCGCCGAATCGTTGCTGCTTCCGGATGCGGACGTGCGGCCTGAGGCGCTGCAGCAGTCCGGCTTCCGCTTCACCCATCGCACCGCTGCGGATGCGGTGGCCGCGGCGGTCTGACGGCGACGCGATTCTCCCGGCGAGACCCCTGCCGTCGCGGCGCCCGCGCTGTCAGGATGGGCGCATGGAGATCATCGAGAACTCGAAGCTCACCGTCGTCGGCGCCGGCAGCGTCGGATCGAGCGTGGCCTATGCGGCTCTGATCCGCGGTTCGGCCCGCCACGTCGCCCTGTACGACATCGCGACGGAGAAGGTCGAGGCGGAGGTGCTCGACCTCGCGCACGGCACGCAGTTCACCGGCAGCAGCGACATCATCGGCGGCAGCGACATCTCGGTGGCGGCCGGGTCCCATGTCGTGGTCATCACGGCGGGAGCGAAGCAGAAGCCGGGGCAGACCCGCACCGAGCTCGCCGGGGTGAACGCCGGCATCATCCGGCGCATGATGCCGGAGCTGCTGTCGGTCGCGCCCAATGCGGTCTACGTCATCGTCACGAACCCGTGCGACGTGCTGACGGTCATCGCCCAGCAGGAGACAGGACTGCCGCCGGAGCGCATCTTCGCTTCGGGCACCGTGCTCGACACGTCTCGGCTGCGCTGGAAGCTGGGGGAGCGGGCGGGCGTGTCCACGGCGAGCGTGCACGCCCACATCATCGGAGAGCACGGCGACACCGAGTTCCCGCTCTGGTCGCGGGCGACGATCGGCACGGTCCCGATCCTCGACTGGGAGACCCAGGGGCACCCGCGCTTCACTCTGGAGGAGCTGGACGAGATCGCCGTCGACGTCCGCGACGCCGCCTACAAGGTGATCCAGGGGAAGGGCGCCACGAACTACGCGATCGGGCTCTCCAGCGCGCGCATCGTGGAGGCGATCCTCCGGGACGAGCATGCGGTGATGCCCGTGAGCACGGTTCTCCGCGACTTCCACGGGATCGACGGCGTCGCCCTGTCCGTGCCGTCGATCGTCAGCGCCGCCGGGGCCCTCCCGATCCGCACGACGGCGTTCTCGGATCGCGAGCTCGAGCTGCTGCGGCAGTCCGCCGAGGCGCTCACCGCGGTCGCCGCATCCCTGCAGGAGTGACGGCGGGTGGGGCGGCGGACCGCCCCACCGGGGTTCACCGGCCGTGCGGATCCGTGCGGTTGAGCACCGCCACGACCTCGTCGTAGTCGCCCCGCGCCTCGCCGTAGCGGAGGAACTTCACCCGCTCGACCTGGATCTCGGTCGCGTCGGGCTGAGTCTCGATGAGCGTCATGACCTCGTCGATGAACGCGTCGAGGGGCAGTGCGGCCTCGTTCTCCGCATGCCCGGGCATGAGGTCCGTGCGCACGGCGGGCGGCTCGAGCTCCTGCACCGCGACAGTCGTGCCCGCGAGCTGCAGCCGCAGCGACTCGCTGAGCATGTGGATCGCCGCCTTGCTCGCGTTGTACGTGGGCGTGACCTTCAGGGGTGCGAAGGCGAGACCGGAGGAGACGGTCATGATGGTCGCCGAGGGCTGGGCCTGCAGATGCTCGATGAAGGCCGCGATGAGGCGGATCGGGCCGAGGATGTTCGTCGTGACGGTCTCCTCGGCGGTGGACAGGAAGCCGGCCGGCGTGGTCCAGTCCTCCGCCCGCATGATGCCGGCCATCGTGACCAGCACGTTCAGCGTCGGATGCGCGGCGAGCACCGCGGCCGCGGCCTCGTCGATGCTCGCCGGGTCGGCCGTGTCGATGCGGATCGTGTGGAGTTCGGGATGCGCGGCAGCGATCGCGGCCAGCCGGTCCTCTCGGCGTCCGCCGACGATCACGGTGTTGCCGCGCGCCTGCAGCCGGAGGGCCAGCGCCAGACCGATCCCGCTCGTCGCGCCGGGGATGAAGATGGTGTTTCCGGTGATGTCCATGGCCCCAGCCTCGGCGCTGCGCCCGCGCCGTTCCAGAGACGGCTGATCGGGGGATCGGCGGTCCCTGGATCCCCTCACGCGTCCGGGGGATACTGCACGGATGGATCGTGACGCCCTGGCCGACTTCCTCCTGCGCCGTCGGGAGGCGCTGCGTCCTGCCGACGTGGGCCTGCCCGAGGGGACTCGGCGACGGACGGCCGGACTGCGCCGCGAGGAGGTCGCACAGCTCGCGACCATGTCGACGGACTACTACACGCGTCTCGAGCAGCGTCGCGGCCCGCAGCCGAGCGCGCAGATCCTCGCCGCCCTCGCCCGTGCGCTGCGGCTGTCCTCGGACGAGCGCGACTACCTCTACCGGCTCAGCGGGCTCAGCGCTCCCGATCGCGCGGTGATCACCGACTACGTCCGTCCCGGCATCCTCCGCGTGCTCGACCGTCTGCACGACACCCCGGCGTTCGTGGTCTCGGCTCTCGACGAGGTGCTGGTGCAGAACGACGCCTCCCGGGCGCTGATCGGAGACGCGAGCGGTCTGACCGGGTTCGACCGGAGCGGCATCCATCGCTGGTTCGCGCGACCGGAGGAGGAACGGCGTCGGTACCGGGAGGTCGATCACCCCCGGCAGTCACGGGCGCTGGTGGCGGCGTTGCGCGCGGCGTACGGCACCATGGGCGCGCGGTCGCGGGCGGGGGAGATCGTGGCGGATCTGTCGGAACGGAGTCCCGAGTTCGTGCGGCTCTGGGCGGCCCACGAGGTCGCCCGTCGCTTCGAGCAGCACAAGGTGATCGTGCATCCGGAGCTCGGGGAGATCGAGGTGGACTGCCAGGCGCTGTTCACCGAGGACGAGTCGCAGGCGCTCATCGTCCTGACGGCGCAGCCGGGGAGCGAGGCGGCCGGGAAGCTGGAGTTCCTGCGCGTGCTCGGTACGCAGAGCGTCTGAGCCCTCCCCGCTCAGGACTCCTCGTGCACCGCGGGATCGCCGTCGAACAGGCGCCCGTCCGCGCGTCCGAGTGCGGTGATCGCGGCGACCTCCGCGTCGTCGAGCACGACGGCGGCGGCGGCGAGGTTCGCGGCCTGGTGCTCCGCGGACGACGCCTTCGGGATCGCGACCGTCTCCCTGGCCACGTGCCAGGCGAGGACGGTCTGCGCGGGCGTGATGTCGTGAGCGGCGGCCACCTCGCGGACGACGTCCTCGTCGAGGAGGGCCTGCGCACGCCCCAGCGGGCTCCAGGCCTCGGTGAGGATGCCGTGCTCCCGGTGGTAGGCCAGCTGCTCCTCCTGCGGGAAGTACGGGTGCACCTCGATCTGGTTCACGACCGGCCGGACCCCGGTCTCCCGTTCGATGCGCTCGAGATGCTCGGGGAGGAAGTTCGAGACGCCGATCTGGCGGACGACGCCCCGCGCCTGGGCGTCCACGAGCGCCTCCCACGCCTCGACGTACTCGTCCTGGCTCGGGTTCGGCCAGTGGATGAGGTGCAGGTCGGTCGCGTCGAGGCCGAGGCGGGAACGGCTCTCCTCGATGCTGGCGGTCGCCGTCGCGCGGGCATGGTGCCGTCCGGGGAGCTTCGTCGTCACGATGACCTCGGAGCGGGGGAGGCCGGAGGCCGCGACGCCGCGCCCGACGGAGCCTTCGTTCTCGTAATTGAACGCGGAGTCCACGAGGCGGTATCCCGCACGGAGGGCCTGGGCGACCGCGTCGGCTCCGGCGTCGCCGTTCAGCCGATACGTGCCGAGGCCGAGTGCCGGCAGGGCGAAGCCGTTGTGGGCGCGGAAGGTGGGGACAGTGGTCATCGGTGCTCCTGGCGTTGGCGTGCCTCCAGCGTAGGGCGAGTTGGCGCGACACGGTCCTCCGCGCGATGCTGGCAGGCATGACCCTGATCGTCGCGCTCCCATGACGGAGTCCGCCCGCTGCCCCTGCGCCTCGGGGGATACGTTCGCCGCCTGCTGCGGACCGCTCCTCGATGGCGCTCCTGCCCCGACCGCCGAGCGGCTGATGCGCTCCCGGTACACCGCTTTCGTGCGGGAGGACGGGGCGTACCTGCTCCGCACCTGGCACCCGGAGACGCGACCGGAGACGATCACCTTCGAGGCGGACCTGGAGTGGCGGCGTCTGCTGATCGTGGACCGCGTGGCGGGCGGCCCGTTCGACACGGAGGGCGTGGTCGAGTTCGAGGCGTTCTGGCGGCAGGGCGGCACGCGCGGATCGCTGCACGAGCGCAGTCGCTTCGTCCGTGAGAACCGGACGTGGTTCTACGTGGACGGCGACATCCGGTGATGCGGCCCTCGGCCCGGCAGCGACTAGATTTGAGAACGTGAACGCCACCCCGGAGAACCAGCGCACCCTGCTCGACATCGCGGACCTCGACCGGCGCATCGCGCAGGCGGAGCGCGCCCGCACGCAGCCGAGCCAGGCGGGCCGGATCGCCGAGCTCGTCGCCATTCGTCAGGAGCAGCTCCGCGAGCTCACGGTCCTGACCGGCGCCAGGGACGACGCCCGCACCGAGCTCTCGCGGCTGGAATCGGACGTCGCGCTGGCCGAGCAGCGGCGCGACCGCGACGCCCAGCGCCTCGCGGCGGCCACCAACCCGAAGGAGGCGCAGGCGCTGGAGCACGAGCTCGCCAGCCTCGCCAAGCGTCTGAGCGACCTGGAGGACGCGGAGCTCGACGTCATGGGCCGAGTCGAGGAAGCCGACGCCGCCGTGGCCGCCCAGCAGGCGCTGCTGGATGCGACGACCGCGGAGGGGAGTGCCCTCACCGCGCAGGGCAAGGCCGACGTCGCCGCGGCGACCGACCTCGGCGCCCAGCTCGCCCGCGACCGGGAGGCGGTCGCCGCCACCGTTCCCGCGCCGCTTCTCGCGGAGTACGATCGCCGCGCCGCGAACAGCGCCGGAGCCGCGCTCCTCACCCGCGGAACCTGCGAAGGCTGCCGCATGATGCTGCCCGGCACCGATCTCAACGAGATCCGTCGCGCGCCCGAGGACGAGGTCGTCTCGTGCCCCGAGTGCGGCTGCATCCTCGTGCGCACCGAGGAGTCGGGACTCTCGTCATGAGCGCATCCGGCCTGCACCGCCCGTGACGGCGCCGGCGTCGGGCCCGGAGCGACGCCTCGCGCTGGTCGGCCTCGGTGCGGGGGAGTACGCCGCGATCGAGCTGGACGAACACGACGAGGAGCAGCAGCGCACGCTCCTGCCCGCGGCGGAACTCGCGGGATGGGTGGCCGCGGTCGAAGCCGCCGACGCCCCGCGGTGGATCATCCGCAGCGCGGCCGAGATCTACGCGCTGCTCCTGAGTGAAGGCGTCAGGATCACGCGCAGTCACGACCTCGTCCTCTGTCACGCGATCCTGCGCGACACGGCCATGGTGTCCACGCCGCTGGCGCCTGCCGCCGCATGGGAGCGCCGCGACCCGGTCGACACCACCCCCTCCCTGTTCGACGTCCTCGACGAGGAGTCCGGTGAGGACGCGGTCACCGCAGCACTCGAGCAGTACCGCGCGCAGCGGACCGTGATGGCGGAGGCGGCCGATGGACGCCTGACGCTGCGGTGCGCCGCAGAGTCGGCCGGCGGGCTGATCGCCGAGGAGATGCGCGTCGCGGGGCTCCCGTGGGACGCCGGGGTGCACGACGCGATCCTCACCGAGACCCTTGGCGCTCGTCCGGCTGCGGGCGGGCTGCCCCGACGGATGGTGGAGCGCGGCGACGAGGTGCGGGCGCTGCTCGACGACCCCACGCTGCACCTGGACAGTCAGCCGAAGCTGCTGCGGGCGCTGCACCGCGTGGGCGTGTCGGTGGAGTCCACGAGCAAGTGGGAGCTGTCGGCCCACGAGCACCCCGTGATCGAACCGCTCCTCGCCTACAAGAAGCTGTCTCGACTGCTCAGCGCGAACGGCTGGACCTGGCTGTCGGAATGGGTGCAGGACGGCCGCTTCCGCCCGGTGTACATCCCCGGGGGCGTCGTTACCGGACGGTGGGCATCGGCCGGCGGCGGCGCGCTGCAACTGCCGCGCAACCTCCGCCCCGCTGTGCGTGCGGATCCGGGCTGGGCCCTCGTCGTCGCGGACGTCGCCCAGCTCGAGCCGCGGATGCTCGCGGCCATGGCGGCCGACGAGGCGATGGCGGCCGCGGCACGCGGCGGCGATCTCTACGCGGGGGTCGTCGCGTCGGGTGCCGTCGCGACCCGCGAGGAGGCGAAGTACGCGGTTCTGGGAGCGATGTACGGCGCCACCAGCGGCGACAGCGGGCGACTCGTTCCCCGGCTGCGGAAGGTCTATCCCCGCGCCATGGCGCTCGTCGACGACGCGGCGCGTGTCGGGGAGGACGGCGGCATCGTGTCCACCTGGCTCGGTCGCTCCTCGCCGCGTCCGCCCACGGAGTGGATGCGGCTGCAGGCTGATGCCACGGGCGCCGACGCCGATCCTGCCGTGGTCTCCCTCGCCCGCCGCCGCGCACGGGAGTGGGGGCGCTTCACCCGGAACTTCGTCGTCCAGGGCACCGCGGCGGAGTGGTCGCTCATCTGGCTCGCCGAGATCCGTCACCGCCTGGCACAGCTTCCCGAGGTCTTCGGCGCGGCCGAGGCATCGGGGCCGTTCGCCCGGGAGCCGCACCTGGCGTTCTTCCTGCACGACGAGGTCATCCTGCACACACCGCAGGAGCACGCGGAGGCCGCGGCCGACGCCGTCCGCGAGGCCGCTGCCGTCGCCACCACCCGCCTGTTCGGCACCTTCCCGATCGACGTGCCGCTCGATCTGCGCATCGCGGACTCCGCCGAGAAGTGAGGCCCCGTAGACTGGAGGGGCGAATGGGTCGACTGGACGGTCGCGTGGCGGGAAACCGCACCGAGGAACGTCCGGGCTCCACAGGGCAGGGCGGTGGGTAACACCCACCCGGAGTGATCCGCGAGACAGTGCCACAGAGAGCAGACCGCCCCGCGAGGGGTAAGGGTGAAAGGGTGGTGTAAGAGACCACCGGGGGCCGTGGTGACACGGCCCGCCAGGTAAACCTCGCCCGGAGCAAGGTCAGACAGAGGATGATGACGCGGCCCGCCGAGTCCTCGGGTAGACCGCTGGAGCGGCACGGCAACGTGTCGCCGAGAGAGATGGCCGTCGAAGGGGCGAAGAACCCCGGAACAGAACCCGGCGTACAGGTCGGCCCATTCGCCTCGAACGCCGAAGGCCCCGATGACTGCCGTCATCGGGGCCTTCCCTCGTTTGGGTCCCTGAGCCTGTCGAAGGGCCCTGAGCGTCCCGCTGGGTCCCTGAGCCTGTCGAAGGGTCAGTCGCCGGCGAGCGAGGCGGCGCCGATGATGCCCGAGTTGTTGCGGTGGATCGCGGGGACGATCGGCGTCTTCAGGTCGAGCAGGGGCAGGAAGTCGCCTGCGTTCTTCGACACGCCGCCGCCGACCACGAACAGGTCGGGGCTGAACAGGAACTCGATGTGGGAGTAGAACGCCTGCAGGCGCTCGGCCCACTCCTCCCAGCTCAGGCCCTCGCGCTCGCGCGCCGAGGTGGCCGCATAGGTCTCGACGGACTCGTACTCGCGGAAGTTCAGGTGGCCGAGCTCCGTGTTCGGGAGCAGCACGCCGTCGTACAGGAACGCGGAGCCGATCCCGGTGCCGAGCGTGGTCAGGAGGGTGAAGCCGAGCACGTCGCGGGCGGCTCCGTGGCGGGCCTCCGCGACGCCCGCGGCGTCGGCGTCGTTCACGAAGACGATGTTGCGGCCGAGGCCGTCGCGGAAGAAGCGCTCGGCGTCGAAGTCGATCCACTCCTTCGAGACGTTCGCCGCGGACAGGGTCTTGCCGCGCTTGACGATCGCGGGGAACGCCACGCCGAGCGGCAGGGTCGACTCGTGGACGTCGAGCGTCTTCAGGACCGTCTGCACCGCGACGAGGACGTCTTCCGGTGCCGCGCCGGCCGGAGTGGGCACGCGCACCCGATCCGAGGCCATGGTGCCGTGTTCGAGGTCGACGATTCCCGCTTTGATGCCCGTGCCGCCGATGTCGACGCCGATCGCTTTTGCCATGGCCGATAGCTTAGCGACCACGGTGCACGCCAGTAGGATCGATGACATCACCCCAACCGCTCGCGGGAAGAAGGAGCAGCCATGACCGACGGCGATCACAAGTACTGGTACAACTCCGTCACGGGCGAGGTCGAGTTCGGCATGCTGTCGCCGTCCATCGACCGCATCGGCCCGTTCGACACCGAGGCCGAGGCGCGTCGCGCCCCCGAGGTGCTCAAGGAGCGGTCGCGTGCCTGGGCCGAGGAAGAAGCCGCGGAGCAGGGCTGGGACGCGAAGCCGTCCAGCGGCTTCGGTGCGGAGAAGGGCCAGGGCGCAGAGTAGCCATGGACAAGCAGAGGGACTTCGTCCTCCGGACGATCGAGGAGCGCGGCGTCAAGTTCGTGCGCCTGTGGTTCACCGACGTGATCGGCACGCTCAAGTCCGTCGCCATCGCGCCGGCCGAGGTCGAGGGCGCCTTCGCCGAGGGCATCGGGTTCGACGGCTCCGCGATCGAGGGGCTGACCCGCACGTACGAGTCCGATCTGCTCGCCCAGCCCGACCCGACGACCTTCCAGACGCTGCCGTGGCGCGGGGAGATCGACCCGACCGCGCGCATGTTCTGCGACCTCACCACGCCCGACGGACAGCCCGCGGTGGCCGATCCCCGTCACGTGCTGAAGCGGACGCTCGCGAAGGCCGCCGATGCGGGCTTCACGTTCTACACGCACCCGGAGATCGAGTTCTACCTGCTCAAGTCGTCGTCGTTCGGTCCTGAGGGGCCCGTCCCCGTCGACTCCGCCGGCTACTTCGACAACGTCCCCGGGGGCACGGCGCACGACTTCCGTCGCCGTTCGGTCCGCATGCTGGAGGACCTCGGCATCTCCGTGGAGTTCAGCCATCACGAGGGCGGCCCCGGCCAGAACGAGATCGACCTCCGCTACGCCGACGCCCTCACCACCGCAGACAACGTGATGACCTTCCGCACGGTCATCAAGGAGGTCGCGATCGAGCAGGGCGTGTACGCCACGTTCATGCCGAAGCCGCTCAGCGGCCAGCCCGGCAGCGGCATGCACACGCACATGTCGCTGTTCGAGGGCGATCAGAACGCGTTCTACGAGGAGGGTGCGAAGTACCAGCTCTCCAAGACGGGCCGTCACTTCATCGCGGGCCTGCTCAAGCACGCCAACGAGATCTCCGCCGTGACGAATCAGTTCGTCAACTCGTACAAGAGGCTCTGGGGCGGCGACGAGGCCCCGAGCTTCATCACGTGGGGGCACAACAACCGGTCCGCTCTCGTCCGCGTCCCGATGTACAAGCCGAACAAGGGGCAGTCCTCGCGCGTCGAGTACCGCGCGCTCGATTCCGCGGCGAACCCGTATCTCGCGTACGCGCTCATGCTCGCCGCCGGTCTCAAGGGCATCGAGGAGGAGTACGAGCTTCCGCCGGAGGCGGAGGACAACGTCTGGGCGCTGAGCGACGCCGAGCGCCGGGCGCTGGGCTACTCCGCCCTGCCCGCCAGCCTCGACCACGCCCTGGAGTACATGGAGGCCTCCGAGCTCGTCGCGGAGACGCTGGGGGAGCAGGTGTTCAACTACGTGCTGCTCAACAAGCGCAAGGAGTGGGAGGCGTACCGCGGCCAGGTCACGCCGCTGGAGCTGAAGAACAACCTCGAGCTCCTCTGAGCGCGGCATGGCTCGCCCCGACGCCTCCGTCTCGCTCTCGGCCCTCGCCCGGCTCGGGTTCGCTGAGCTGAGCGAGGCCGCGGCGTCGCTGGCGGAGCTCGAGAGCCTGCTCGGCGTGCCGCGCGCGATGCTGCTCGAGGCGGCCGTCGCGGCGGACCCGGATGCGGCGGTTCGCGGGATGCTGCGGGTCGCTCGACGAGACCCTGCCCCGCTGCGGGCGCTCGCGGACGACGAGGAGACGCGCCGGCGCGTCTGGCGCGTCTTCGGTGCCTCTGTGGGACTGGCGGAGTTCTTCCTGCGGCATCCCGACGAGCTGGACGTGCTGGCCGCACCGATCGACGTGCTCCCCACGGCGGACGTGTGGCGCGATCGCCTCCTCGCCGCCGTCGGGGCGGAGGACGGGTTCGCCGACGCGGCGGACGACGGGACGGTCGTGGCGCTCCGCGTCGCGTATCGGCGGAACCTCGCGGAGATCGCCGCCTACGATCTCGGTCACTCGCGCCCCGAAGAGGTCGTCGCCGCGGTCGCCGCTTCCCTCGCGGATCTCGCCGGCGCCGCCCTCGAGGCCTCGCTCGCGATCGCCCGCACCCACCAGGCGCCGTCCGCCGGTCGGGACGCCGTCGCTGCCACTCAGCTGGCCGTGATCGGCATGGGGAAGGCCGGCGCGAGGGAGCTCAACTACGTCAGCGACGTCGACGTCATCTTCGTCGGCGGCACGGCGGATGAAGAGGCGCTTTCCGAGCCGCAGGCGATCGACATCGCCACGCGCCTGGCCAGGGACACCATGCGCAACCTCAGCGCCATCGAGGTCGAGCCGCCGCTCTGGGAGGTCGACGCGGCGCTGCGCCCGGAGGGCAAGCAGGGCGCCCTCGTGCGCTCCCTCGCGTCGCACGTCGCGTACTACGACCGGTGGGCGAAGAGCTGGGAGTTCCAGGCTCTGCTGAAGGCTCGTCCGCTGGCCGGCGACCCCGACCTGGGCGCCGCATACATCGACGCGGTGCAGCCGCGCGTGTGGTCGAGTGCCGCCAGGGAGGAGTTCGTCGAGAGCGTCCAGCGCATGCGCGAGCGGGTCATGGAGCACATCGACCCGGAGGACGCCCCGTACCAGCTCAAGCTCGGCGCGGGCGGGCTGCGCGACATCGAGTTCACGGTGCAGCTCCTGCAGCTCGTACACGGTCTCACCGACGAGTCGCTGCGCACGCGTGGCACGCTGGAGAGCCTGGACGCCCTGGTCGCCGGCGGCTACATCGGCCGGGCGGATGCGGGCACCTTCGCGGACGACTATCGGGTGCTGCGGCTCATGGAGCACCGTCTGCAGTTGCGCGACCTCAGCCGCACCCACCTCATGCCCAAGACACCGGCCGGCCTGCGCATCCTGGCGCGCAGCACGAAGCTGGCTGAGACGGGGGAGGGCGTCTGGGCGCGCTGGGAGAGCGTCCGCCGCGAGGTGCGCGACATCCACACCCGCCTCTTCTACCGCCCGCTGCTGAGCGCCGTGGCCGGACTGCCCGAGGAGGAGCGCACCCTCTCCGCGGAGCAGGCTCACGACCGGCTCGCCGCGATCGGGTTCCGCGACCCGGCGGGAGCGTTGCGCCACATCGGCGCGCTGACACGCGGACTCAGCCGCAAGGCGACGATCCAGCGGCACCTCATGCCCGTCATGGTGCGCTGGTTCGCGGACGGCAGCGACCCCGACTACGGCCTCCTCGCGTTCCGCCGCATCAGCGAGCGGCTGGGGGACACCTCGTGGTTCCTGCGCATGCTGCGGGACTCCTCCGGTGCGGCAGAGAGCCTCACCCGACTGCTGTCGTCCTCGCGGTACATCGGCGAGCTGCTGGAGTGGATCCCGGAGTCGGTGGCGTGGCTGGACAGCGCCGAGCGACTGCGTCCACGGAGCGCGCAGGCGCTCGACGACGAGGCCCGAGCGATCCAGACGCGCCATGAGACGGTCGCCGACGCGTTGCGGGCCGTCCGGGCCCTGCGGCGTCGCGAGCTCCTGCGCACGGCGATGGCGGCCGTCCTCGATGTCGTCACCATCGAGGAGGTGGCCACCGCGCTCACCGACATCACGGATGCGACGATCCAGGCCGGCCTCCGCGCCGTCCTCCGCGAGGTCGTGCCGCCCGAGGACACGGCGCTCGACTTCGCGGTCATCGGCATGGGGCGGTTCGGCGGCGCCGAGCTCGGCTTCGGGTCCGATGCGGACGTGCTGTACGTGTACGACGCGAACGGCGTCGACCCGGGCAGAGCGGAGAAGCTCGCGACGCGGATCGTGGCCGGGCTCCGCGAGCATCTGACGGATCATCGCCTGCCCCTTGACCTCGACGCGGGTCTGCGGCCCGAGGGGCGCAACGGTCCGATCGTGCGGTCCCTCGACGCCTACGCGGCCTACTACCGCCGCTGGTCGCTGTCCTGGGAGGCGCAAGCGCTCCTGCGGGCGCGCGGTGTCGCCGGGAGCACGAAGCTCATCGGGCGGTTCACGGAGCTCGCGGACAGCATCCGGTACCCGGAGACGGTCGACCTCCAGGGGCTCCGGGAGATCAAGCGGATCAAGGCGCGCGTCGAGGGGGAGCGGCTGCCGCAGGGCACCGACCCCCGTCGTCACCTCAAGCTCGGGCCGGGGACTCTCAGCGACGTGGAGTGGCTCGTGCAGCTCCTCCAGCTGCAGCATGCGACCGACGTCCCGGGTCTCCGCACCACGTCCACGCTGCACGCGCTCGACGCCGCGGTCGCAGCCGGGCTCGTCGAGGAGGACGACGCCGAGCGCTTGCGGGCGGCCTGGCTGCTGTCGAGCCGGCTCCGTTCGGGCATCACCCTGCTCACGGGGCAGACGAGCGACGTCCTGCCTGCCGACCGCCGTCAGCTGGATGCCCTGGCCCGTCTGCTGGGCTATCCGCCCCGGTCGGCGACACCACTCGAGGAGGACTACCTGGCGGTCACGCGGCGCGCCCGGCGGACCTTCGAGCAGCTCTTCTACGGCTAGACGGCCGGTCGAGTTGCACGATCGTCCTCCGTCGCTCAGAGTGAGCGTATGACCTCTCCTCGCATCGGCGTGATCTGGAACCCGACGAAGTCCGACCGGGATGTCCTCGGGGAAGCGGTGACCCTCGCGTTCGGCGAGGAAGCCGATGTGCGCTGGGGGGAGACCACCCCGGACGACCCCGGGCGCGGCGTCGCGGCGAAGGCCGTGGAGGAGGGTTGCGCTCTCGTCATCGCGGTCGGCGGCGACGGCACGATCCGCGCCGTCGCGGAAGCTCTGGTCGGAACCGATGTCGCTCTCGGGATCGTGCCGCAGGGCACGGGCAATCTGCTCGCGCGCAACCTCGGTGTGCCGCTGGAGGGCGTGCTGCCGGCGCTCGAGCACATCCGCGACTCGGAGCCCCACCGCATCGACCTCGGCTGGGTGGAGTTCGACGGCGAGGAGCATGCCTTCTCCGTCATGGTCGGCTTCGGGGTCGACGCGCAGATGCTCGTGGAGACCAACGACGACCTCAAGGATCGCGCCGGCTGGCTCGCCTACGTCGAGGCGATGGGGCGCGCACTGGCCGGCACCGAGATGACGGACATCACGCTGCAGCTCGACGACCACGAGCCGGAGGAGGTGCGCGGGCACACGCTGCTCGTCGGCAACTGCGGCATGCTCCAGGGCGGCATCCGCCTGCTTCCGGACGCCGTCCTCGACGACGGCCTCCTCGACATGCTGCTCATCAGCTCCGACGGCGCGCTGCAGTGGCTCGACACCGTCCGCTCGGTCGTCTGGGACAACGGCATCCGTCGCATGATCGGGAACGTCGATCAGGCGGTCAGCACGGACTCCACCACCCACGTGTCGGCGGAGCGGATCCGCGTGCAGCTCGCCACGCCGCAGATGTTCGAGATCGACGGCGAGGAGGTCGGCGAGATCGACGCCTTCACCGTGCGCGTGCAGCCGGGCGCCGTCCTCGTCCGCTGATCAGGCGACGGTCACCGCGGGCGGCGTCTTCTTCCTGTCCTGGTTGGGGAAGACGACCTTCTGCACGATGATGATGATGCTCGCGGCCACCGGGATCGCGACGAGCGCACCCAGGATCCCGCCGAGCGCGCCACCGGCCACTGCGGCGATGACGACCAGTGCGCCCGGGACGTCGACGGCCTTGTTCATGATCCGCGGAGAGAGCACGTACGCCTCGATCTGCATGTAGATCAGGTAGTAGATGATCGCGATCAGCGCGGTCGTCGGCGAGACGAACAGGCAGATGAGCGAGATGATGATCGACGCCGAGAGGGTTCCGACGAGCGGGATCATCGAGCCGATGAAGGCGATCAGTGCGAGCAGCGCCGGCACCGGCGCTCCGATGATGGTCAGGAAGATGAGGCTCAGGATGCCGTTGGTGAGCGCGAGGCTCGCCTGACCGATGACGTAGCGCCCGACGGCACTGGAGACGTCCTCCAGGAGCTCGCTGAACGTGTCGCGCTGGTACGCCGGGACGAACCGGGCAGCCACCCGCTTCATGCTGCGCAGCGACGCCATGAAGTAGAGCGTGAGGATGACCACGATCGTGATGCCCGTCAGGCCGCCGGCGATTCCGGCGCCGACGGCGAAGACACCGCCGCCGATGTCGAGGAAGTTGTCCGGGTTCTGCACGAAGCCGACCACGCCGTCGACGGCGTCCTTGATCGTGCCGCCGAACTGTCCGCTGACGTCCTGGAACCAGGCGCTGTTCGTGAAGTCCTCGATCATCTTCGGACCGTCTTTGATCAGGTTCCCGATCTGCTCCGCGAGGGTGGGGACGATGGCGAGGATGATCCCGGCGAAGGCGAGGAGAACCCCGATCACGACTACGGCGACCGCCGCCGGACGGGGGAGCTTGCGCTCGATGAACCGCACGATCGGATCGAGGCCGAGCGCCAGGAAGAGCGCGACGCCGATGTAGACCAGCACGGTGGCGAGCTGGCCGACGATGCCGCCGATCATGAGCGCGACGAGAACCCCGAGGGCACCGAGGAGACCGAACATGAACGGGTTCGCCCTGGCGCCGGCGACCACGCTCGACGGCGACCGTCGCTGCGCGGACACGCTGGGTGCCTGATCCGGCGGTGCGATCAACTTCCTGCGACGCATGGTCCCCTCCCTCTGTCGATACTCGACACTCGATCATCCTCCACCCGGTCCCGCGCGCTGCTCAGCGACACCCGCCGGCTCGGCGGGCGTCGGGAGCGTCGGATCAGTGGCTGCTGTTGCCCTTGCCGCTGTTGCCCTTGCCGTTGTTGCCGTCGCGGCCGGGGCTCTTGCCTCGGTTCTCCTGCGCCTGCGGTGCGGCGTTCTCGGGCAGGCTCTCCTCGGCAACCGACTCGGTGACCGATGCGGTCGGTGCCACCGGTGTCGCGGCCACCGGCTCGACGGCGACGGTCTCTCTCGGCTCCGAGTCGACGAGGGTGTCCGCGGGAGCCGGCTCGACCGGCACGAGGTCCTCGACGATCCTCGACGCGCCATCGGAGACGGCGCCCGAGCTGGCGAGAGCCTGCTCGCCGTGGCCGAGCAGTGCTGCGGAGCCGGTGGTCACCGCGCCGAGCATGACCACCGCGGCGATGAGGAGAGACTCGCGACGACGGCGCGTACGCCGTGCCGGGGACGCCGCGGGGTGCGCCGCGGCGGCGCGACGGCGGGCGCGAGCCTCGGCGCGCGTCCGGGGGAGGGTGCTTGCGGTCGGCGCGGGAAGCGGCACGGTGACGTCTGTTGCCACCTCTTCGGTGACGGGGAGATCGATCAGCCGGCGCAGTTCGCTCTCGACCTCCAGAGCGTGCGGTCGTGCGTCGGGGTCGATCGCCGTCATCGCGCTGAGCAGTGCGGCCCACTCCGAACCCAGTTCCGCCGGGATCTCCGGCGCGATGTGGAGACGGGCGAGGGCGGATTCGACGCTGAGGGTGGGGGCGAAGCCGGGCCTGCCGGTGAGGGCCTCCAACAGGACGAGACCGAGCGCGTAGATGTCGACCGCGGGACGGATGTCGCCGTTCCGCAGCTGCTCGGGTGCCATGTAGGTCAGCGTCCCGAGGACGATCCCGGGAGTGGTGACACGGGACATGTCGATGGCGCAGGCGATCCCGAAGTCGGCGAGCTTCGCGCTCCACCTGCCGTTCGTGTCGAAGGGCGGCGTGAGCAGGACGTTCGAGGGCTTGATGTCGCGGTGCACGATGCCGGCGCTGTGCACGGCGTGGAGGGCGGAGGCGATGTCCGCCCCGATCGTGGCGATCTCGCGCGGGGTCACCGTCGCGCGGGCCATGCGCTTGCTCAGCGTCGGTCCCGGCACGTACTCCATCACGAGGTATTTCGGTCGTCCGGGCTCGAGGTGCGCGTCGAGGAGCGTGACCAGGCCCGGGTGGTTGAGGCCCGCGAGGAGCGCCTTCTCCGAATGCACCCGCTCCACGGACAGCACGGTATCGTCGGACTCGCGGAACATCTTCACCGCTACGGTGCGTTCGAGCGCGATGTCCTCCGCGCGGTACACGGTCGCCATCCCGCCCGTGCCGACGGCCTCCGCCAGGCGGTAGCGGCCGTCCAGAAGCGCGGCGGTCGGCGGGGCTTCCTGGGTGATCACGGCGTCCTCCACTGGCGGGACCGGGTATCCCGACGATGTATTCACCGTATCCGCGCAAAAAAAGCGACGCGTTGGGGTTGACGTAGAGCCCGACACCTGCAATGGCGGATCCACGGGGAGCTGAGAGACTGGACGGATGGCAGGGATTCACCACGTGGAGGTCTGGGTCGCCGACCTCGTGTCGTCGCGAGCTGAGTGGGGATGGCTGCTCGGTGCGGTGGGTTTCGTCCGCGTCAGCGCGTGGCCCGAGGGCGAGTCCTGGGAGGCAGGTGGCGCGTATGTCACCCTCACGACATCCCCGAACCTCAGCGGCAGTGAACACGATCGTCGTGCCCCGGGCGTGAACCATCTCGCCTTCGCTGCGGGCCCGCGGGACCGAGTGGACGCGATCATGGCGGCGGCGCCCGAGCACGGCTGGCGGCCTTTGTACGCGGAGCGCTACCCGCACGCCGGCGGGCCGGATCACTACGCCGGATGGCTGGAGAACTCCGCGGGGTTCAAGGCCGAGATCGTCGCCGACGAGCGCTGACGCGGGCCATGCCAGGAGCGCCGTTACCGCCAGAGGCGGGCAGCGGTGCTGGCGGTCTCCCTGGAGATGGCGTTGGCGGTGATGAGTCGTCGGTTGGCTTCGGCGAGGGCTGCCTTCATACTGCGGATGGGGGTGTCCCAGTCGTGGTGGGCGCGGTCGTATGCTGCCTGCGCCTCACCGGACCATGAGGATCGCAGCAGGGTGGCCTCCGCGTCGAGGCCATCGAGCGCGTCTTCGAATCGCCGGACGGTGATGGCGAGACGCGCGACCGTGTCGCTAATGGCGTCGTGGCGGACCGCGACTCTCATCGTTCCTCCGACAGCTCCTGGCTGAGGTCGAGCTCGCGGAGGACGTACGGCTGAGCGACGGCGTCGGTGAGGTAGTACGTGTAGAAGATGACCGCGGCTTCGTCAGCGGTGAACACCTCGTTCGAGAACACGCGCACCGCGCGGGTCTGATTGATCGGGATCAGCGTCGTCGTCCCGTCGACGGCTCGGCACGCCCGACCGTATACAAGTGGCTCTCACCGTCAGGTCCAGGCAGTTTCACCTCCACCGTCATTGCGTCGGCAGAGCCTGCCGCCTGCATGAAGGTATCCCCGGCAGGCTCGCGGAAGCCCACGGTGCTGGAGGGATCGGATCCGGGCCAGATTATGTAGGTCAGCTTTCGCTCGCCGTCCAGGTGGCCCAGCATGAGCCTCAGATGCGCGGGAATGGGGCGGAAGCTGTCCGTGATCCAGCCGCGCTGCCCGCTGGGTGTTTCTTCGCCATGCGTAAATGGCGCTCTCATGGGACATCCCTGCTCTCTACTCGCGTGATGATGATGTCATCACCGTCTAGTTTGCCGCGCGCGGGCGTACCTGCGTTTACGGCATCGTCGAACTGGCGCTGGGTGCTCGATGCCCTGCCATACTCATCGATAGCCGAGCCGGACTTGACCTCGATTCCGGTATAGGTGTTCGACCCGTCATTATTCTTGACCAACCCGTCGTACGAGCGGCTCGCTTGCGGGGCGCCCTCATAGGTGACGTGAACTTTCCTTCGAATCACGTCGACCCAGGGCCTGATCTCCTGGCCATTCGCATAGCGCCCACCGGTGTCGCGCCCATCCCCGCGATCGACACCCTTGCGGGAGTCGGCGGCTCGGTCGGTTTCGCGGAACGACCGCCCGGTTGCATCGCCGATGAGTCCTGCACCGACGCCGGCGACGCCGATGCCTGCTGCGGCGATGGCGGGAGCGCCGGCGAGGGCACCGACGCCGGTCACCGTCAGGCCTGCGCCGCCGACAGCGAGTGCGGCGCCTCCGATGAAGGTCGCAGCCCCGCCGAGGAGTTCGAGGATGATGTCCGGGTGCTCCCACAGCGTCTGTGCGGAGACGGCGAGCATGTCCATCGTGGCTTGGAACGGCTGCACGACAGCAAGGGTGAACACCGTCTCGGTGACGGCATGCTGCGCTGCGGTCGCGGCCTCAGCCTCGGTGAGCGGCATGCGCGCGGCCTCTGCAGCCTGGTCCAGCCGGACTGCGCAGTCCCGGGCGACGACCTCCAGCGTCGCCCGGGCGTTGAACAGCACCTCTCTGGCCTGTTCATGCGCCGGACCGGACGGGTCGACGAACGGCACCTCCGCCTCCGGGTGCCGTAGGCCCTGCCCGACCCGAAGCTCGCGGACGTAAGCGCGGTGCGCGGCCAGTGCCGCGGCGGCCTGCTGCTCGGCCTCGTCCCACAGGGTGATGGCGCGCGCGGCCTCCTCCTGCGCCCACTCCAGCGCATCCGCCCAGGTGAACAGGGCGTGAGCGCCCTCGCGGAGCCCGTCGCCGGCGTTCGACCAATGCAACAGCTGACGATCGAAGCGCGTCAGGTACGCGTCGTAGGCCTCGCCCGTCCAGGTGCCCTCGTCGTCGAGCGTCGCGAGTTGGTCGTGCACGCGTGCTGCAGCCACGCCGTGTGCCTTCCATGCCTCGGCCGTCGCCCTGACCTCGCCGGGGGAGCCGGGGATGAGGGCGGCGGCCCGGCCCCCGGACGGCGAAAGAGCCCGCCCCCAGATGGGGACGGGCTCTCTCGCGATCCGCGGTCGGCTCAGACGCCGAAGTACAGCTCGTACTCGAACGGGTGCGGGCGCTGAGCGATCGGCAGGATCTCGTTCTCGTACTTGTAGGAGATCCAGGTCTCGATGAGCTCCTCGGTGAACACGCCGCCCTCGAGGAGGAACTGGTGGTCGGCGCGGAGCGCCTCGAGGGAGTCCAGCAGGGAGTTCGGCACCTGCGGGATGTTCTTGGCCTCCTCGGGCGGAAGCTCGTAGAGGTCCTTGTCGACGGGCTCGTGCGGCTCGATGCGGTTCTTGATGCCGTCGAGGCCCGCCATGAGCTGCGCGGCGAAGGCGAGGTACGGGTTGCCCGAGGCGTCGGGGGCGCGGAACTCGATGCGCTTGGCCTTCGGGTTCGAGCCCGTGATCGGGATGCGGATCGCGGCGGAGCGGTTGCCGGCCGAGTAGACCAGGTTGACCGGAGCCTCGAAGCCCTTAACCAGACGGTGGTAGCTGTTCAGCGTCGGGTTGGTGAAGGCGAGCAGTGCCGGCGCGTGCGCCAGGATGCCGCCGATGTACCACCGCGCGATGTCGCTGAGCTGACCGTAGCCGGCCTCGTCGTAGAACAGCGGCTTGCCGTCGTTCCACAGCGACTGGTGGGTGTGCATACCCGAGCCGTTGTCGCCGTACAGCGGCTTCGGCATGAAGGTGGCGACCTTGCCCCACTCCTCGGCGGTGTTCTTGACGATGTACTTGAACTTCAGGATGTCGTCCGCCGCGTGCACCATGGTGTCGAAGCGGTAGTTGATCTCCTGCTGGCCGGCCGTTCCCACCTCGTGGTGGGAGCGCTCGAGGATGAAGCCCGCATCGATGAGCTTGAGGGTGATGTCGTCGCGCAGGTCGGCCGTCTTGTCGACCGGGCTGACGGGGAAGTAGCCGCCCTTGTAGGGGGTCTTGTTGGCGAGGTTTCCGCCCTCCTCCTCGCGGCCGGTGTTCCACGCGGCCTCCTCGGAGTCGACCTTGTAGAAGCTCTCGCCGGCGGTCACGGAGTAGCGCACGTCGTCGAAGATGTAGAACTCGGCCTCGGGGGCGAAGAACGCGGTGTCGGCGATGCCGGTGGAGGTGAGGTACTTCTCCGCCTTCTTCGCGACCTGACGCGGGTCCTTCGAGTAGATCTCGCCGGTGCGCGGGTTGT
The DNA here is from genome assembly GCF_057364585.1 of Microbacterium sp. CFSPD4_SD4. NCBI lineage: Bacteria > Bacillati > Actinomycetota > Actinomycetes > Micrococcales > Microbacteriaceae > Microbacterium > Microbacterium sp. CFSPD4_SD4. The sequence continues at coordinate 453,628 of NZ_JBNFOC010000001.1, read as the reverse complement.
AGATGTCGAAGATCATCACGAGGGTGCTCGCCTCGCGGAAGGGGTCGATGTACGCCGTCGTCACATCCGGGATGAGCTGCATGTCCGACTCGTGGATGCTGGCGAAGCCGCGGATGGACGAGCCGTCGAACAGCTGTCCGTCCGTGAAGAAGGCCTCGTCGACCGTCGCCGCAGGGATGTTGAAGTGCTGCTGCACACCAGGGAGGTCGGTGAAACGGATGTCAAGGAATTTGACGTCGTTCTCCTTGATGTAGGCCAGTACCTCGGACGAATCTTTGAACATGTACGACTCCTGTGATGCGGATCGATGGCTTCGGGGCCACTCTGCACAGTACGGACGGGGGATTTCTCCACGGTATCCGCTTTGTTTCGTCCGTGTTACAGCGTGAGCAGGATCAGAGGGCATCCACAGCCTCGGTAGGCTGGAGGGGTGACGGATGCTGTGAACACGTACCCCGGTGAGCGACTCGGACTCCCGGAGTCCGGGCCGGGGAGCATCGGTCGCCCCGGACGTCGGATCGGGGCCCTCGCGATCGACTGGACGGCAGCTGTCATCCTCTCCGTCGCGTTCTTCCAATACGACCCGTTCGCCACGCTGCTCATCTTCGGGGTCGTGCAGATCCTCTTCATCCCGACCGCGGGCGGCAGCCCCGGGCACCGCATCCTGGGCATGCGTGTCGTCCGTCTCGACGGCGGATGGGTCGGTCTGTGGCGCCCGATCGTGCGCACGCTGCTGCTCCTGATCGTGATCCCGGCCGTGGTGTGGGACCCGGATCAGCGTGGCCTGCACGACAAGGCCGTGGGAACGGTCCTCATCCGCGCCTGACGCTCAGGCGCGGCCGCGGTTGCGCCGACGTGCCTCACGGGGCGCGCGACCGCCGAGGAAGGAACGCGCCGGATCCACGACGTAGCCGCGACGCAGCGCTTCCCGGCCGATCAGCATGCGGAATCCCATCTCGTCCCGGTTGCTCAACGTGACCTCGGCCATCACCTCGCGGTCGACTAGCCGGATCATCAACTGCACGACGAGACGCTCCTGCGCGTGCCCGGACGAGCTCCGGACGGCCCGGCGATCGTGGATGGGGGACTCCACGACGACCGCGTCCTCCTGGCTGTCCTGCCAGGGCTTCACGCGGAAACGCACCCAGGCCTCGCCGTCGCGCTCGAACTCCTGGATGTCGAACGCGTGCAGGGACGAGGTGCGGGCGCCGGTGTCGATCTTGGCTTTGATCCAGTCGACGCCGAGATCGGGCAGGCTCACCCACTCGCGCCACCCCGTAAGGGTGTTTGAATGGGTAGACCTACTCACCTGATACATCCTGGCAGGAAATCCCCCGTGAAGATCGCAGTGCTGTCCCGTGCGCCGCAGGCGTACTCCACCCAACGCCTCCGCGCGGCCGCACTGCAGCGGGGCCACAACGTGAAGGTGCTCAACACGCTGCGCTTCGCGATCGACCTCACCTCCGATGAGCCCGACCTTCACTACCGGGGCCGGCAGCTCAGCGACTACGACGCGATCCTGCCCCGCATCGGCAACTCGATCACGTACTTCGGCACCGCCGTGGTGCGGCAGTTCGAGCAGATGGACGTCTACACCCCCAACACGGCGAACGGCATCTCCAGCGCGCGCGACAAGCTGCGGGCGAACCAGATCCTCTCCCGGCACAACATCGCGATGCCGCCGACCGCCTTCGTGCGCAACCGCGCCGACGTGCGACCGGCGATCGAGCGCGTCGGCGGCGCTCCCGTGGTGATCAAGCTGCTCGAGGGCACCCAGGGCATCGGCGTCATCCTCGCGCCTCAGGTGAAGGTGGCCGAGGCCATCATCGAGACGCTCCACTCCACCAAGCAGAACGTGCTCATCCAGAAGTTCATCGCCGAGAGCCGGGGGCGCGACATCCGCGCACTCGTCGTCGGGGACCGCGTGGTCGCGGCCATGCGCCGTTCGGCGGCCGGAGACGAGTTCCGCTCCAACGTGCATCGTGGCGGCTCGGTCGAGGCGATCGAGCTCGACCCCGTCTACGAGCGGGCCGCGGTGCGCTCGGCCCAGATCATGGGCCTCCGTGTCGCCGGCGTGGACATGCTGGAGGGGGACGAGGGACCCCTGGTGATGGAGGTCAACTCCTCCCCGGGCCTGCAGGGCATCGAGACCGCGACCAAGCTCGACGTCGCGGGAGCGATCATCGACTACATCGCCGGTCAGGTCGCCTTCCCGGAGATCGACGTGCGGCAGCGCCTCACCGTCTCCACGGGGTACGGCGTCGCCGAGCTCATGGTCCACGGCGCCGCGGACCTCGTCGGGAAGACGCTGGGGGAGGCGGGCCTGTGGGAACGCGACATCACGGTGCTCACGCTGCACCGCGGAGTCAGCGTCATCCCGAACCCGCGCAAGCACGTGGTCCTCGAGGCCGACGACCGCCTGTTCTGCTTCGGCAAGCTCGATGAGATGCGCTCGATGATCCCCGAGCGTCGTCGCCGGCGGGCGAAGGTGCGCCGCCTCCCCAAGCAGCCGCTCTCGGAATGAGAGAAGCGCGGCCGCCCTCGATGAGGACGGCCGCGCTTCGCGGTTCCGGGGCGCGGGTCAGCGCGGACGCTGCGCCCGTACCTTCGTCGGGTCGATGCCCTTCGGGATGGGAAGCGACGACAGCGACTGCGACACCGAGTCGATGCGGCGGATGACGGCCGCCATGGTGGCCTTGTCGATGGCCTTCGGAAGCTTCTTGATGGTCTTCGCGAGGTCGGCGATCGGCACCTCGTCCTCGCCGTGTCCGACGTAGAGCACCGTGATCGGCACGCCGTGGGCGACGCGCTGCGCCCGGCTGCGCTCCTCGTTCACCAGTCGAGTGAGGCGTCCGCGGGCGCCCTCGCCGACGACGACGATGCCGCCGCGGCCGACCGTCCGGTACACGGCCTCCTGCGTCTTCGGGTTGATGCCCACCGGTGTCTCGGAGGCCTGCCACTGACGACCCAGGCTGGTGCTGAGCACGTGACCCGTCGCACCGGGCATGCCGTCGATCTTCGTGTACATGGCCGAGGTCGAAAGTCGGGTCATGAGGAAGAGGGCGCCGAGGACGCCGAGCATGAGGCCGGTGATGGCCCACAGGACGAGGGTCCACACCTGGAACGGCGGGATCAGGTAGCCGGCCAGGAGACCGAGGAGCACGCCGCCGATGAGGATCGCGGCCTGCGCCCAGGGGAGCCAGGGGTAGGCCTCGCGCGTGAACCGGAAGAGGGACTTGATCTGGGAGAAGAACCCAGGACGCTTCTCGGGTTCGGGAGCACGCTTTGCCATGGAGACCAGCCTACCGAGTCCGAGAGCCTTGCGATGCCGCCGTTCGCGTGCAGCGGAGAGGACGGCGCCTGATCTCTCCTGCACAGTCCGGCCCGGTTCCGGATCCCGTCCCGGAGCGGATGAACACGCGGACGGGACCGTGGCGATCGGTTGGGATGGGTCGCATGACAGATGAGCGTGAGAATCCGCCCTTCGACCAGGCCGTACTGCCGCAGGCTCATCGCACGATCCGGCTCCTGGATCCTGGGGAGGGACCCCTGGAGGGCGCTCTCGTCGCCTCGCCGGATGGTCCGGTCGTGCGCCGCGATGCGGAGGGCCTCACCGGATGGGCGGGGTGGCGGTACGCGGGGTCGCAGCACGTCGCCGCCCCTCTCGACGTCGTCCGTCGCGCGCGCGGACACGACGTGCTGCTTCCGTGGTGCACGGAGACTCTGCACGTCTTCCTGGAGCGGGCCGGTCGAGCGCGGGGAGGGCTGTCCTCGGGGGAGATCAGCACGGTCGTCGTGAGCATGCTGCGCGGGCTGAGCGAGCTGGGGCCGATGCCGGCCGCCGAGGTGCCGGGGGCCTGGTGGCTCACCGAACGCGGCCGTCCTGTCTTCGTGCTGGGAGCGGGCCAGGACGCGGCGTCGGCGGTCCTGGCGGTCCTGGATCGCCTGCACGCGGACTGCGCGGACAAGGCGCTGATCCGCGTCCTCGATCGCCTCCGGGAGCATCTTCGCACGGCTGCCGCGCAACGCCGTGTACCGCGACGGCTGCTCGAAGAAGGGGAGCGGGAGCTGCTGGAGATCGCGGCGCCGCGGCCGCTGGAGTCCGTGACCGAGGATCAGGCGGGTGCCTCCGTCGGCGCCGCCATGGCGCTCCGGCGCCTCCGAGCCGACTCCGCCACGCGCACTCGGGCGCGGGAGACCGGCGTGCGGCGGGACCGTCCCCGCGTGCGCGAGCGAGCGACGGTCGCCGCCGCCCTTCGCGCCTTCCTCGACCACCTCTCCAGCCGAGCGCGCGCCCTCGTCCGCCCGCGCGAGGTCGCAGCGCACCGAGGGACGGAGCAGCGGAGCACACGGCCCCGCCGGGCGCGGATCTTCGTCGTCGCCGGAGTCTGCGCGGCGGCTGTGCTCGTCGCCGGGTCGTTGTGGCCCAGCGGAGGAGAGGGGTCTGCGGCCGGAAGCCCCGATGCGGGTACGGCGACGACCGCGCGTCCGTGGACGTCGGATCCCGCGGACGAGACCTCGTGGGAACCCGCGCGGTCGCCGATGCCGTCGCCCACCGCGGGCGTCACGCCACCGGTGGTCGATGATCCGCTGGCCGCCCTGCCGGACGTGATCACGCGGATCGCGGAGTGCGAGTCGCGAGAGGATCCGGTGTGCGCGACGGCGATCGCGGGGGGAGCGCCTGCGATCAGGGCGGTCGCGGCAGAGCTCATCGGCGGTGAGGACCCTGTGCTGGTGGATCGCTACGGAGACATCGCCGTGCTGGAGCTGTCGTCGTCGTCCGCGGGTCGAGAAGGCTCAGGCGCGGGGGCGATGATCGTCGTACTGGTGTGGGTGGACGAGAAATGGCTGGTCCGCGACGCGTATCGCGTCGCGGACCAGCCGAGGTGAGGTGAAGCCGCCGGATCAGGCTCCGAGCTGACCGCTGAACTGCGCAGCCTCGAGGCGGGCCTTCACCGCACCGAGGAAGCGGGCCGCGTCGGCACCGTCGATGATGCGGTGGTCGTACGACAGAGCCAGGTACACGTAGGAGCGGACCGCGATCGCGTCGGTGCCGCCGACCTTGACCAGACCCGGGCGCTTGACGACCGTGCCGGTGCCGAGGATCGCCGACTGCGGCAGGAACACCACGGGGGTGTCGAACAGCGCGCCGCGCGAACCGGTGTTGGTCAGCGTGAACGTGCCGCCGGCGAGCTCGTCCGGCTTCAGCTTGTTGTCGCGCGTGCGCGCCGCGAGGTCGGCGATCTCATGGGCGATCTCGGCGATGTTCTTCGAGGCCGCGTCGCGGAGCACCGGCGTGAGTAGACCGCGCTCGGTGTCGACCGCGATCGAGACGTTCTCGGAGGCCGGGTAGACGATCTGCTCGCCGTCGACCGTCGCGTTGATGATCGGGAAGGCCTGCAGGGCCTCCGCCGCCGCCAGCGCGAAGAACGGGAGGAAGGAGAGCTTGTCACCCGTCTTCTCGAGGAAGGACGCCTTGACGCTGTCGCGGTACTCGGCGAGAGCGGTGACGTCGACCTCGACCACGGTGGTGAGCTGAGCGGTCTGCTGCATCGACTCGACCGCGCGCTTGGCGAGGACCTTGCGCAGGCGCGACATCGGCTGAGTGGTCCCGCGCAGCGGCGACACCTCGAGCGGTGCCGGGGCCGGTGCCGCGGCGGCGGCCGGTGCGGCGGTCGCCGTCTCGGCCGCCTTGAGGACGTCCTCCTTGCGGATGCGGCCTCCCACGCCCGTGCCCTTGACCGTGGCCAGATCCACGCCCTGCTGCGCAGCCAGACGGCGGACGAGCGGGGTCACGTAGAGGTTGTCGCTCTCGGTCGGCAGCGACAGCTTGGGAGCCTCGGTCTGCGCGGGCTGTGCCGGAGCAGCGGGCTGTGCGGCAGCAGCGGGCTGGGCCGGCGCGGCGGGGGCTCGGCCTGCGGAGCGGGAGCAGCCGGAGTCTCGGGCTGTGCAGCCGGAGTCTCGGCCTGCGGGGCCGGCGCGGCGGGAGCCTCGGCCTGCGGAGCGGCAGGAGCCTCGGGCTGAGCCGCGGGAGCAGCACCGGAACCGACACGTGCCAGCACGGCGCCGACCTCGACGGTCTCGTCCTCGCCGGCGACGATCTCCTGCAGCACGCCGGCGACCGGCGACGGGATCTCGGTGTCGACCTTGTCGGTGGAGATCTCGAGGAGCGCCTCGTCGACCTCGACCGAGTCGCCGACCTGCTTGAGCCACCGGGTGACGGTGCCCTCGGTGACGCTCTCGCCGAGCTCGGGAAGCACGATGTCGGTCGCGTCGCCGGACGGAGCCGCAGGGGCGGACTCGGCGGGCGCGGACTCGGCGGGAGCCTGCGGCTCCGCTGCGGGAGCCGCGGCGGGCTCCGGAGCGGCGGGGGCGGCGGCTTCGGCCGGAGCGGCTTCGGCGGCGGCAGGGGCATCGCCGGCAGGGGCCGCGCCGCTGCCGTCACCGATGCGGGCCAGCAGAGCACCGACCTCGACGGTCTCGTCCTCGGCCACGAGGATCTCCTCGATCACGCCGGTGACGGGGGAGGGGATCTCGGTGTCGACCTTGTCGGTCGAGATCTCAAGCAGGCCCTCGTCCGCCTGGACGGTGTCTCCCACCTGCTTGAGCCAGCGGGTGACCGTACCCTCTGTGACGCTCTCACCGAGAGCGGGGAGGACCACGGATGTGCTCATGACTGAGTCTCCTTCAGAAGTTGTATGACGCTTGTCTAGCTTAGTGACTCGGGCACCGGTTGGTGCTCAGAGGGCGTGCAGGGGCTTTCCGGCCAGTGCGAGGAAGGCTTCGCCGAGGGCCTCGCTCTGGGTCGGGTGGGCGTGGATGAGCGGCGCGATGTCCTCCGGGTGGGCTTCCCACGCGACCGCGAGCTGCCCCTCCGTGATGAGCTCTCCGACGCGGTCGCCGAGGAGGTGCACGCCGAGGACGGGTCCGTCCTTGAGGCGGACGACCTTGACGAGGCCACCGGTGCCGATGATCTCGCTCTTCCCGTTCCCTGCGAGGTTGTACTCGTAGGAGTGGACGGCGTCGGCACCGTGCGCGGCGACCGCCGCCTCCTCCGTCAGACCGACCGAGGCGACCTCGGGGCTGGAGTAGGTGACCTTCGGGATCTGCACGTCGGGCACGTTCACGGGGGAGAGACCCGCGATGCGCTCGGCGACCGCGATGCCCTGCTGGAACCCGCGGTGGGCGAGCTGGAGACCCGGGACGATGTCGCCGACCGCCCACACGCCGGGGACATCGGTGCGGAGGTCGCCGTCCACGGTCACGAACCCGCGGTCCAGAGGCACGCCGGCTTCCTCGAAGCCCAGGTCGGCGGTGGCGGGGCCGCGGCCGACGGCGACGAGGAGGTAGTCGGCGGTGAACTCCGTGCCGTCCTCCAGCGTGACGGTCACGGACGAGTCGTCCTGCGTGGCGCTCTGGAAGCGCACGCCGAGGGAGTACTGGATGCCGCGGCGGCGGAACGCGCGCTCGAGTCCCTTGCTCATCGCGATGTCTTCGTTCGGGACGAGGTGGGGCAGGGCCTCCACGATCGTCACCTCGGCGCCGAAGGAGCGCCACACGCTCGCGAACTCGACGCCGATCACGCCGCCGCCCAGGATGAGCACGCGCTCGGGGATGACGTCCAGGGCGAGGGCCTGCTCGCTGGTCAGGATCCGGCCGCCGATCTCGAGCCCCGGCAGCGAGCGGCTGTAGGAGCCCGTGGCGAGGATCACGTCCGTGCCGACGTAGACGTCGTCGCCGACGCTCACGCTCCGGTCCGCGTTCAGGCGACCGAGCCCGGTGACCGTCGTGATCCCGCGCGCCTTCACGAGCCCCTCGAGACCCTTGTACTTCTTGGCGACGATGCCCTCGCGATAGGCGCGCACCCCGGCGACGTCGATCCCGCCGAACGAGGCCGTGACTCCCACGGAGGAGGCGTCACGCACGTGGTCCGCCACCTCGGCGGCGTGCAGCAGCGCCTTCGTGGGGATGCACCCGCGGTGGAGGCATGTGCCTCCCACCTTGTCCTTCTCGATCAGTGCGACGGACTTGCCGAGCTCGCTCGCTCGCAGTGCCGCGGCGTACCCGCCGCTGCCGCCGCCCAGGACGACGATGTCGAAGGTGTGGGTTGTCATGGGTGTCATGCCTCCGGGTGGGATGCTGCTTCGGCGAAGGCGATGATCGATCGGACCATCGCCCCCGTGGGGCCCTTCTCGGTGAAGCCGTAGGGGGCGCCGGCGTGTTCACCGGAGCCCGCGATGTCCAGGTGCACCCAGGGGATGCGCGGCGCGTCGTCCGCGTCCGAGGTGCGGCCGACGAAGCGCCGCAGGAAGAGGCCGGCGAAGGATGCGCCGCCCATCCGATCTCCCATGTTGGCGTTGATCATGTCGGCGATGGGGGAGTCGAGCGTCTCCTCCATGTAGGCGGGCAGAGGCATGTGCCACGCCGGCTCCCCCGTGCGCGCGGCGGCGGCGAGGAACTCCGCGACCGTCTCGTCGTCGCCGAAGACGCCGGTGTGACGGTGGCCGAGGGCCGCGACGATCGCGCCGGTCAGCGTCGCGACGTCGATGATGACGTCGGGGTTCTCGCGGCTCGCGGCGACCAGACCGTCGGCGAGGACGAGGCGCCCTTCCGCGTCGGTGTTCAGCACCTCGACGGTGGTGCCGTCGAGGATGCGGATGACGTCGCCGGGGCGGAGGGCGCGGCCGGACGGCATGTTGTCGGTGATGCAGAGCCAGGCGGTCACGTGCACGGGGAGGCGGAGGGCGGCGATGGCGCGGAGGGCGGCGAGGGAGGTCGCGGCACCGGCCATGTCGAACTTCATGCCGACCATCGAGGCCGCGGGCTTCAGCGACAGGCCGCCGGTGTCGAAGGTGATGCCCTTGCCGACGAGGGCGATGTGGCGCTGCGCGTCCGCCGGCGCGTAGTCGAGGCGGACGAGACGCGGCGGCCGGTCGGAGCCCTGGCCGACGCCGAGGATGCCGCCGAAGCCCTGTTCCGCGAGAGCGGTCTCGTCGAGGATCTGCACGGTGACGTCGAGGTCGGCGACGCTGTCGGCGGCGCTCTGCGCGAGCTGTGCAGGGCTCTGCCACTCGGCGGGCACGTTCACGAGGTCCTTGATGAGGGCGACGGCCTCGCCCGTCGCGTGGGCACGGGCGATCGTCGCGTCGTCGAGCGGGGCGTGGACGACGACCGCCGTCGCCCGCTTCTTCCTGCCGTTCTCGGCGCGATAGTCGTCGAAGCGGTAGCCGCCGAGGACGGCGCCTTCCGCCGCCGCGGCCGCGTGCGCCTCGAGCCCGGAGGCGAGGCCGAGCGAGACGGTGTCGAAGCCGGTGAGGGAGCGGAGAGCCGTGCCGGCGGCGCTGCGCACGGACGCGTCGTCGATGGTGGAGCCGGCGCCGACGACCGCGAAGGGGAGCGTCGTCACCTCGGGGGCGTAGACCCGCGCGAACGCTCCGGCGGCGCCGGTGAAGCCGATGCCCGCGAGGACGTCGGCGAGACCGGGGTGAGCCGCCAGGGACTCGGCCGACTCGGAGAGATCGGGGACGACGAGCACTGCGGCATCGGCAGCGCTTCCGGGGAACTGATCGGTGGTGTGCGAGAGCACGGGAAGCGTCATGGTCTCCATCCTAGGATCTCCGCCCCGGGGTCGTCGGCCCGCCCGGCGGGGTGTGTTCGCTCTCAGCGAGACAGGTCAGAGCCCGGGTCGGGGTGCGGCTCGTAGCATGGAGACATGCCCTTCTCCGGAGAGATCCACGAACGCGTCGCGAACGCTCCCACGGTGCCCCACGGCCTGCCTCTCGTGATGCTGCTCACCGGATTCACCGACGCGGGCAGTGCGGTGTCGGGGCTCATCGATCACCTGAGGGAGACGACGTCGCCGCAGCCGCTCGCGATCTTCGACAACGACGTGCTCCTCGACTACCGCGCGCGTCGCCCCGTGATCTCGTTCGACCAGGACCACCTCGCCGAGTTCCGCCCGCCCCGACTCGAGCTCTCCCTCGCCACGGACGCGCTCGGACGCCCGTTCCTCCTCCTCACGGGCTACGAGCCCGACTTCGCCTGGAACGCCTTCGCGGAGACGGTGCTGGACCTCGCAGCGGAGTTCGAGGCGTCGGGACTGCACTGGGTGCACTCCATCGCCATGCCCGTGCCGCACACGCGTCCCATCGGGACGACGGTGAGCGGGAACCGGCGCGACCTCGTCGTGTCGCACTCCGTGTGGCGTCCGCGCACGCAGGTGCCCGCCACTGCCGGTCACCTGCTCGAGTACCGGTTCGCGGAGCGCGGGGAACGCGTCGTCGGCTTCGTCCTCCTCGTGCCGCACTACCTCGCCGAGACCGAGAACCCGGAGGCGGTCAGCGCGGCGGCGGAGAAGCTCATGGCGTCGACCGGCCTCGTGCTCATGCTGGACGCCGTACAGGAGCGGCGTGCGGACTACATCGCCCGGGTCGACGAGCAGGTCGCGGCGAACGACGAGCTGCAGCAGATGGTGCACAACCTGGAACGTCGCTACGACGCCTACATGGCCGGCCGTGACCCCGAGGACGACTCGTACGACGAAGGCGGATTCAGCGAACGCGACCTGCCCAGCGCCGATGAGCTCGCGGCCGAGCTCGAGCGCTACCTCGCCACCCGTCCGTCGGGCGACGACGACAAGCCGGGCCGCGGCTGAATCCGTCCGTGCGGATCGGGCGCGAATGCGTCCTCATCGCCATACGTGTGCGATACTAGGAGTCCGACCCGTTGTCAATCAGTGTTTTCGAGCGCTGGACTTGACAAGGGTCTTACTAGTGTCCGAAATGTCCCGGGGTCTCCCAGCGGCCCCGTGAAAGGCGAAACGTGACTCCTGCCACGACGAAGAACACGCGGACGAAGAAGGCCGATCAGATCACCGCGGATCCCGAGGTCGAGGACGTCGAAGCGACCGAAGCGGCTCCCGCGCCCAAGCGCGCCGCGGCCAAGCGCGCCCCCGCGAAGAAGAAGAAGTCGGACGACGTCGTCGAGGAAGACGACGCCGCTACGGCCGAGGGCTCCGAAGACGCCGCGGGCGACGAGGAGGAGGATGACGCGAAGCCGGCCTTCACCGAGCCGCTGCCGACCGGTGCGATCGTCATCTCCTCCAAGGACGACGAAGAGGTCCCGGTCTACTCGACCCAGATCACCGGCGCGACCGCCGACCCGGTCAAGGACTACCTGAAGCAGATCGGAAAGGTCGCACTGCTGAACGCGGCCGAAGAGGTCGAGCTCGCGATGCGCATCGAGGCGGGTCTGTTCGCGGAGGAGAAGCTCTCCGCGATGTCTCCCGCCGAGAAGACGAGCCAGCTCGGACTCGACCTGCAGTGGGTCGCCCGTGACGGTCAGCGCGCGAAGAGCCACCTCCTCGGCGCGAACCTCCGTCTCGTCGTCTCCCTCGCCAAGCGCTACACCGGTCGCGGCATGCAGTTCCTGGATCTGATCCAGGAGGGCAACCTCGGTCTCATCCGCGCGGTCGAGAAGTTCGACTACACCAAGGGCTTCAAGTTCTCGACCTACGCGACCTGGTGGATCCGTCAGGCCATCACCCGCGCCATGGCCGACCAGGCCCGCACGATCCGCATCCCGGTGCACATGGTCGAGGTCATCAACAAGCTCGCCCGCGTGCAGCGCCAGATGCTGCAGGACCTCGGTCGCGAACCCACTCCGGAAGAGCTGAGCCGCGAGCTCGACATGACTCCGGAGAAGGTCGTGGAGGTGCAGAAGTACGGTCGCGAGCCGATCTCCCTGCACACGCCGCTCGGCGAAGACGGCGACAGCGAGTTCGGTGACCTCATCGAGGACACCGAGGCCGTGGTCCCCGCCGATGCCGTGGGCTTCACGATGCTGCAGCGTCAGCTCGAGCAGCTCCTCGACTCGCTCTCGGAGCGCGAGGCCGGCGTGATCCGAATGCGCTTCGGCCTGGGCGACGGTCAGCCGAAGACGCTCGACCAGATCGGTGACACGTTCGGGGTGACACGTGAGCGCATCCGCCAGATCGAGTCCAAGACGATGGCCAAGCTGCGCCACCCGAGCCGCTCGCAGTCGCTGCGGGACTACCTCGAGTGATGCAGGCGAACGAGGGCAAGGCGCTCGAGGCGAGCGTCGACGGAAAGAGCTACGCGCGGATTCCGCTGCGCACCCGTGTCGTGATGCCGGACGACGATCTCGACGCCATCATCACGGAGTACGCCAAGGATGCCGTCCAACCGGGCGACCTCCTCTTCGTGACCGAGAAGATCGTCGCGATCACGCAGGGGCGGTCCTACCGCCTCGACGAGATCAAGCCGCGCAAGCTCGCGCTGTTCCTGTCGAAGTACGTCACCCGCACGCCGTACGGCATCGGTCTCGGCATGCCGGAGACGATGGAGATGGCGCTGCGCGAGTGCGGTACGCCGCGCATCCTCTTCGCGGCGGCCGTCTCGGCGGTCACCAAGGCCTTCGGGCGCAAGGGCGACTTCTACCGCATCGCGGGGGACAAGGCGCGCGCGATCGACGGCCCGACGAAGCACACCATCCCTCCGTACAACGAGGCTGTGGTGCTCGGGCCGAAGGACCCGGACCGGGTCGCGGCGCACCTGAAGACGCTGATCGGCGGCCAGGCCGAGGTGGCCGTGGTCGACATCAACGATCTCGGCGGCAACATCCTCGGCTCCACGCTGGACAAGGCGGGGGAGCTGCGGCTGGTGAAGATCCTGGGTGACAACCCGCTCGGTCAGGGCCTCGAGTCCACCCCGCTCGGCATCGTCCGCGCGGTCTGAGCAGGGCGACCCACCCCTTTACGAACGAACCGGCCCCTTGCGTGCGAACGCAAGGGGCCGGTTTGCGCGTAAGGGGCCGGGTCGACGCTTCGACAGGGTCAGAAGCCGATGACCTCGCGATACCGCGGCTTGTGTCCGGTCCGGATACCGGTGACGCTGGGCTTGTTCTCGTACACGCCCGCGCCCCAGTTGCCCTCGACGAGCACGGGGCCGTCCGGGGTCACGACGACGTCCCAGCCGACGTACTGCACCTGCGGCACGACGCGGGCGACCTGATCGATGAACGCGCGCACCTCGTCGATGTACGGCAGCTGGAAGTCGGCGATGCGGAACCCGGAGTCCGGGTGCGTCTCGTGGACGTGGCCGTGCGAGTCGTAGCCGGCGCCCACCGCGTGCCCGTTCTCGTCGAGCATCGTGTAGAAGCCGCCGAAGGTCATCTGGTCGCTCACCGCGCCGCGGCCGAACTTCTGCGCCATCGCGAGGATGTGTGCCTTCTCGCCGTCGAAGAACGCGGTGATGCGCGTGGTGTTCACGGTCCCGGGGCACACCGCCGCCAGGTCGTCGTGCTGGCGGATGACCTCTTCGATCAGCAGCTCGCCGCGATCGAGGAGGCCGCGGTGGAACTCGGTCCAGTCCGTGATGTCGGCCGCGTGATACCGGTGCACACCGGTGCCGGCCTGACCGACCGGCTCCTTCGTGACGATCGTGCCGCGGCGCTCCGTGAGAGCGCGGACCTCGTCGGCGTTCCCCTCCTCGACCACCATCCACTCGCGGTGCAGGTGCGCGGAGAACTTGCGGTTGAACTCGATCTTGTCCTGGAAGATCCAGCGGAAGTCGGGGTGGTCGTACTTCTGCGAGAGCTGGTTGGACACGGGATGCGTCATGTACGTCTCGCGCTCGGCGCGGTTCAGCATCGCGAAGTCGTAGTCGATGTAGTCCTGGAAGCCGACGTTGTGACGGGCCGCCGACCAGAGCATGTCGGCGACGATCGTGGGCACGGGCCGGTGATGCTGGGCCGAGGCCTCCTTGGCACGTTCGAACACAGAACCGACGTCGATGCGGCGGGCACGGCCGAGGAGGTAGCGGATGCGGGGCGCGAGAGAAAGACGAGACATGAAGCTCCGGGTCTAGGGATCGACGTCCCAGTCTACGCGGGGAGCCCCCAGGCTCCTGGGAGCGCGGAAGCTAGGCTGGAGCACGTGTGTGACACGAGTTCGAGTGCGCTTCCGCAGGCGATGATCTCGCGTTCGGCCCTCGCTGCCGGCGCGTCCGCGGCGATCCGGGCGGGGGGTCGCCGGGCCGACCTCCGGCGCGATGCGTGGGGTCACGGTCTGCTCGCCGTCGCCCAGGCGGTGACCGCGGCGGGAGCGGAGGAGGTCATCGTGGACTCTCCCGGAGAGGTCGAGGCGCTCCGTCTCGAAGGCATCACCGCCACGACCACTGGAGAGCCGGACCTCGATCCCCGTCTCCTCTATGGGCTGCCATCCACGGAGGGCCTCCCGACGACGCCTCCGGTCATGCGTCTGGTTGGCCGTGTCATGTCCACCAAGCGCCTGCGGGCGGGAGAGGCCGTCTCGTACGGCTACACCTTCCGGGCGGCGGCGGACACCACGGTCGCGCTCGTGACGGGCGGCTACGCTCAGGGCGTCGTCCGGGCCCTGGGCAACCACGCGGACGTGGAGATCGACGGCGCACTGCACCCTATCGTCGGGCGTGTCGCGATGGACGTCTGCGTCATCGACCTCCAGGGCGCTCTCGCGGAGGTGGGCGACGCGGTGACCTATTTCGGAGGGACCGGACCCGCCTCCGGCGCTATCGCGCGCTGGGCGGAGCTGACCCGGATGACCCCGGCCGAGCTCGTCGCGGTCCCGGGAGCGCACGCCGTGCGCGGATGGGAGGCATGATGGGAGGCTCGATGCGCCCCGAACTGCGTCTGGACAGTGCCGTCTTCCGCGCGAACATCGCGGCGGTCCGTGACCGCCTCGGCGACTCCACGCTGATGCTGGTCCTCAAGGACGACGCCTACGGCCACGGGCTCCGCTGGGCGGTCGAGACGGCCCTCGAGGCCGGGGTGACCTCGTTCGGCAGCTATGACGTGCGCGGAGGCGTCGAGGTCCGGCGCATCGCGGGCGGAGAGGTGACGGTGTTCGCCTGGGCGACCTCGACCGATGAGGAGATCGACGAGGCGCTCCTGCAGGACATCGAGCTCGGCGTCGGCACGGTCGAGTATCTCCGGCGCATCGCCGCGCGGGCGGAGGTCCTCGGCGTGCGCGCACGGATCCACCTCAAGATCGACACCGGGCTGCATCGCAACGGCGTGCGCCCGGAGGACTGGGCGGCCGCGGTCGCCGAAGCCCGAGACGCCGAGCGCTCCGGCGCACTCGCCCTCGTCGGCGTCTGGAGCCACATCGCCGAGGCGAGCGATGCCGAGGACGACGAGGCGCAGGCCGTGTTCCTCGACGCCGTCCGGCAGGTCGGCCTGACCGGGCCGCAGCCGGGGTCTGTACACCTCACGGCCTCGGCCGCGTCCTGGTGGCGACCCGAGTTGCGCGGGACCGTGTCGCGGATCGGCGCGTTCTGCTACGGCATCCGCTCGGCGGACGGTCCGGACCTCGACGGGGTTCGTCCCGCGGCGCGTCTCGTCGCGCCGGTCGTGCGGGTGGAGGGCGAGAGCGCGATCGTCGCCGTCGGGAGCCTGGACGGCGTCCCCTCCACGCTGGCCGGGATGACGGTGGGCACCCCCGCCGGCTCGCGTGCGGTCTCGACCATCGATGTCGCCACGATGACTGTCGAAGGCTGGCCGGGGATGGCGGTCGGCGACGAGGTGACGATCTTCGGCCCCGGCGCACAGGGGGAGGAGACAGCAACGACCCTCGCCGAGCGGATCGATACGGTGGGCGAGGAGATCCTCACCCGACTCGGTCCGCGGATTCGGCGGAGGGTCGTGGACTGAACCGGTTCGACCGGCTCAGGCGCTGATCAGACCGTCTCGATGAGACGAGCGGTCTCGTCGTGCCAGCTCGTGGCCACGCTGCGCAGCTTCTCTTCGTACTTGCGGCCGTGGTGGGCGCAGAAGAGCAGCTCGGAACCGTTGACCTCGGCGGCGATGTAGGCCTGCGCTCCACACGAGTCGCAGCGGTCCATCGCGGTCAGGCGGTACTCGACAGCGGAGGTCTCACGTTCGGTCGTTGCATTCATCTCGGGGCCTCCTCGGGTGTCGGCGTCCTTGTTGGTCGTGCTCAATACAACCACGCTGCACCTGGGGGCATGCCCGGTCGACGGCGTGTTTCGCTCAGCGCGTACGCGCGCACCCGCGAACGCGGCGACCCGGGGAGTGTCTGCGAGGGGCGGCTCCCTCCCGCGAATAGACTCGGAGATTGTGAATGCCGAGTACTCCGCCCATCATCTCCAGGTGCTCGAAGGACTCGAGGCGGTCCGCAAGCGCCCCGGCATGTACATCGGCTCGAACGGTTCGCCCGGGCTCATGCACTGCCTCTGGGAGATCATCGACAACTCCGTCGACGAGGCGGTGGCCGGCAACGGCTCGCGCATCGACGTCATCCTCCACGACGACGGCAGCGTCGAGGTGCATGACCGCGGTCGCGGCATCCCCGTCGACGTCGAGCCGCGAACCGGTCTGACCGGCGTCGAGGTCGTCTACACGAAGCTGCACGCCGGAGGGAAGTTCGGCGGTGGCTCCTATGCGGCATCGGGCGGTCTGCACGGCGTCGGGGCCTCGGTCGTGAACGCCCTCTCCGAGCGCCTCGACGTCGAGGTCGACCGCGGCGGCAAGACCTACGCGATGTCCTTCCACCGCGGTGAGCCCGGCATCTTCCAGGACTCGGGGGAGAAGCGGCCCGATGCGCCGTTCACCCCGTTCGAGGAGAACAGCGAGCTGCGCGTCGTCGGCAAGGCGCCGCGCGGCGTCACCGGCACCCGGGTGCGGTACTGGGCCGACCGCCAGATCTTCACCAAGGACGCCGCGTTCCAGCTCGCCGAGCTCGAGACGCGGGCGCGTCAGACGGCCTTCCTGGTCCCCGGGCTCGAGATCGTGGTGCGCGACGAGCGCGCCGCGAGCGCCGGGGTGGGGGAGGACGGTGCGCCGACCGGCCCCGTGGAGACGTCGTACCTCTACGAGGGCGGCATCTCCGAGTTCGTGGACTACCTCGCGGTCGACCCGCCGGTGACCGACACCTGGCGCATCCAGGGGGAGGGGACGTTCACCGAGACCGTCCCGGTCCTGCAGCCGGACGGGCACATGGTGGCGACCGAGGTCGAGCGCGTCTGCGCCGTCGACATCGCCCTGCGCTGGGGCACCGGCTACGACACCCGCATCCGCTCCTTCGTGAACATCATCTCCACGCCGAAGGGCGGTACGCATCAGCAGGGCTTCGAGCAGGAGCTGTTGAAGGTGCTCCGCAGCCAGGTCGAGCAGAACGCCCGCCGGCTCAAGGTCGGCAACGACAAGCTCGAGAAGGACGACGTCCTCGCCGGCCTCACCGCGGTCCTCACGGTCAACGTGCCGGAGCCGCAGTTCGAGGGTCAGACGAAGGAGGTGCTCGGCACGCCCGCCGTGCGCCAGATCGTGGCCCAGGTGATGCGGAAGGACCTCCAGCAGCGTTTCACCTCCACCAAGCGCGACGACAAGAGCCAGGCCACGCAGCTGCTCGACAAGATCGTCTCCGAGATGAAGGCCCGCGTGTCGGCACGCGCCCACAAGGAGACGCAGCGCCGGAAGAACGCGCTCGAGTCCTCGACCCTGCCGACCAAGCTCGTCGACTGTCGGACGAACGACGTGGAGCGCAGCGAGCTCTTCATCGTCGAGGGAGACTCGGCCCTTGGCACGGCGAAGAACGCGCGCAACAGCGAGTTCCAGGCGCTGCTGCCGATCCGCGGGAAGATCCTCAACGTGCAGAAGGCGTCGGTCGGCGACATGCTGTCCAACGCCGAGTGCGCGTCGATCATCCAGGTGATCGGGGCCGGCTCCGGGAGGACCTTCGACATCGACGCCGCGCGCTACGGGAAGATCATCCTCATGAGCGACGCCGACGTCGACGGCGCGCACATCCGCACCCTCCTGCTCACGTTGTTCTTCCGCTACATGCGGCCCCTCATCGAGCACGGACGGGTGTTCGCCGCCGTGCCGCCGCTGCATCGGATCATCGTCATCAACCCGGGATCCAAGCCGAACGAGACGATCTACACCTACAGCGAGCAGGAGCTGCACGCGCTGCTCGCGAAGCTCCGCAAGGCCGGCAAGCGCTGGCACGAGCCGATCCAGCGCTACAAGGGTCTCGGCGAGATGGACGCCGAGCAGCTCGCGAACACGACGATGGATCGCTCCGGTCGTCTGCTCCGCCGCGTCCGGATGGAGGACGCCGAGGCGGCGGGCCGCGTCTTCGAACTGCTCATGGGCAACGAGGTCGCCCCGCGGCGGGAGTTCATCATCGATTCCGCCGACCAGCTCTCCCGTGAGTCCATCGACGCCTGAGAGCAGAAGTCACGAAGAAGGGGACCCGGCGCGGCCGGGTCCCCTTCTTCGTGGAACGGATCAGACGAGCGTGCGGCCGATGCTGCCGATGACGCCGTCGATCGGCTGACCGGAGGCGTCGCGTCGTGCCCCCACGTCCGGCAGCTTGCGCACCGCGCCGGTGGGGTCGACGGCCAGAGCCGGGTTCGGGCCGACCCAGGCGACGGTGAGGCGGTCCTCGCCCTTCAGGAAGGCGTGGGCGCGGACGCCGCCGGTCGCGCGGCCCTTCGACGGGTATTCCGTGAAGGCCGAGACCTTCGCGCGGCCGGGATCGGTGCCGGGCAGGATGCTCTCCGCGCCCGACACCGTGGCGACGACGGCATCGGTGTCCGGGCGGACGGCGCCGAAGAAGAGGACGGAGGCGCCCGAGCCGAGCTTGATGCCCGCCATGCCGCCGGCCGGCGCGCCCTGGGGGCGGACCGTCGAGGCCGAGAACCGCAGCAGCTGCGCATCCGTCGTCAGGAACACGAGGTCGGCGTCATCCGCCGCGTCGGCCACACCGACCACGGAGTCTCCGGTCTTGAGGCCGATGACCTCCAGGTCGGGCCGCACGGGCAGGGTCGACGGCACGATGCGCTTCACGATGCCCTGGGCGGTGCCGAGCGCGACGGGGGTCTCGCTGTCGAAACGGACGAACCCGAGGATGCGCTCACTCTTGGTCGTGATCCCCAGGTAGTCGCGAAGCGGAGTCCCCGCGGCGAGCTGCACCGAGGTGCCCGGCACCGAGGGCAGGTCCACGGGGGAGAAGCGGACGACGCGTCCCGTGCTGGTGAGCGCCCCGACCTCGCCGCGGACCGTCGTCTCGACCGTCGCGAGGATGGCATCGTGCTTGCTCCGCCGGGCCGGAGCCGTCAACTCCTGTCCTTCGCCGAGGTCCACGCGCACGGCGCGGCCCGTCGTCGAGAGGACGACGGTGGTCGGCGCGTCGGCGATCTGCAGGTCGACGGCGCCCTTCGTCGCACGGGGCTTCGGCGGGGCCGCGTTCATCAGCAGGGTGCGCCGCGGCGTCCCGTACGCCTCGGCCACGGCGTCCAGCTCCCGGGCGACGGCCGCGCGCAGCAGGGCCGGGCTGGCGAGCAGCTCGCGCAGCGACGCGATCTCCGCGAGGAGGGCGTCGCGTTCCGCCTCGAGCTCGATGCGCGAGAACTTGGTCAGACGTCGCAGCCGCAGCTCGAGGATGTACTCGGCCTGCGGCTCGCTGAGGTCGAACACGGACCGGAGCCGGGTGCGGGCCTGCTCGGTGTCGTCCGACGACCGGATGACCTGGATGACCTCGTCGATGTCGAGGATCGCGATGAGCAGACCCTCCACCAGGTGCAGGCGCTCCTCCCGGCGGGCGAGACGGTACCGGCTGCGGCGGGTGATGACCTCGATGCGGTGGCCGACGTAGACGCTGAGCATCTCCTTGAGCCCGAGGGTGCGGGGCTGGCCGTCGACGAGGGCGACGTTGTTGATGCTGAAGGAGTCCTCCAGCGGGGTGAGCCGGTAGAGCTGCTCCAGCACGGCGTTCGGATCGAAACCGGTCTTGATCCCGATGGCGACGCGGAGGCCGTGGTTGCGGTCGGTGAGATCGGTGACGTCGCTGATGCCCTGCAGCTTCTTCGCCTGCACCGCGTCGCGGATCTTCTCGATGAGACGCTCCGGGCCGACCATGTAGGGCAGCTCCGACACGATGATGCCCGTGCGCCGGGGGCCCAGCGGCTCGATCGACGTCCGCCCGCGGACCTTGAGGGCACCGCGCCCGGTCGTGTAGGCGTCCTTGACGCCGTCGAGCCCCATGAGGATCCCGCCCGACGGGAAGTCGGGGCCGGGGACGTACTCCATGAGGTCCTCGGTGGTGGCGTCCGGGTTCTCGAGTAGGTGGGTCGCGCGGCGACGACCTCGATGAGGTTGTGCGGCGCCATGTTGGTCGCCATGCCCACCGCGATGCCGCTGGCACCGTTGACGAGCAGGTTGGGGAACGCCGCGGGCAGCACGGCCGGCTGCTGGAACTGGCCGTCGTAGTTCGGGATGAAGTCGACGACGTCCTCGTCGAGGTTCTCGGTGAGCGAGAGCGCGGGGGCGGCGAGACGCGCCTCGGTGTACCGCGCGGCGGCGGGGCCGTCGTCCAGGGATCCGAAGTTGCCGTGACCGTCGACGAGCGGCACCCGGAGGGCCCACTCCTGCGCGAGGCGGACGAGCGCGTCATAGATCGCCGAGTCGCCATGGGGGTGCAGTTTTCCCATGACCTCGCCGACGACCCGGGCGCTCTTCACATGGCCGCGGTCCGGGCGCAGGCCCATCTCGGCCATCTGGAACAGGATGCGGCGCTGCACCGGCTTGAGGCCGTCTCTGGCGTCCGGGAGTGCCCGCGAATAGATGACGGAGTACGCGTACTCCAGGAAGGAGCCCTGCATCTCGTGAGAGAGATCGATGTCCTGGATGCGTTCCTCGACAGGCTCGGGCGGCGGGGTTTTCGGCATGGACTTCCTGAGGGCGTACGGGAGCCTGTGTCAGACTGGCTCGGATGTCCTTCATGCTACCGTCCGCGCCGCCGGGCGCCCGGAGCGTCGTCGGGGTGGCGGACGACCTGTGCGCCGCTCTCCGCGGCGAATCCGCCACGCTGCCGCGCGTCGATTCGACCGTGCTCGTGGTGATCGACGGCCTCGGGGCGATCAGCCTCCGCGGGCACGCCGGTCACGCCCGCTCGCTCACCGCGACGATGACGAAGAAGGACGTCGCGCAGACGGTCTTCCCGACGACGACGGCGGCCGCCCTCACGAGTCTCACCACCGGGGTCTGGCCGGGGCAGCACGGTCTCGTCGGCTATCGCGTCCGGGATCCGGAGCGGGATGTCCTCGTGAATCAGCTCAGCGGGTGGGAGACGGACGGTCTGGACCCGCTCACCTGGCAGGCCGCCCCCACGGTGTTCGAGCGCATGGCAGCGACGGGCCGGCCGGCCTTCGCCGTGGGGCTGGCGGCGTACGCGCACAGCGGCTTCACACGTGCGACCCTCCGCGGCGCGACATTCGTCCCCGCGGCGACGCCGGAGGAACGGGTCGAGGCCTCCTACGCGCTGGCCGCGGAGAACCCGGGCTCCCTCGTCTACTGCTACCTGCCCGAGGTCGACAAGGCGGGGCACAAGCACGGGGTGGCCTCCGCGGAATGGGTCACCGCGCTGGAGCGGATCGACGGCGCGCTCTCGGTCCGCGTCCCGCCGCGCGTGGGCGTGGTGGTGACCTCGGATCACGGCATGGTCGACGTACCGTCCCATCGGCAGGTCGTGCTCGAGGAGGAGCATCTCGTCGGCATCCGGCACGTCGGGGGCGAGCCCCGCATGCTGCACCTGTACCGGGAGCCGGACTCCGACACCGCGGTGCTGGCTACGCGTCTGCGCCGCGATCTGGAGGGGGTGGCCGAGGTCGCCACCCGGGAGGAGGCGCTGCGGGCCGGTCTCTTCGGCCCCGTCGTCAGCGACGACGTCCGGTTCCGGATCGGCGACGTGCTGATCGCCGCCACGGGTGTGCGCGCGCTCTACGACGGCACGGCCGAGGACCAGCGCAACCGCGGCATGATCGGGCAGCACGGCGCACTCACCCCGGAGGAGACCAGGGTGCCGTTCCTGCGGCTCGGCGCCTTCGCCTCCTGACACGAGCGACCGCGGTCACTCGTCGGTGCGTGCTCCGAAGACGATCTCGTCCCACGACGGCATGGCGTTGCGGCGCCGCCGACGGCCGCCGCTGTCGCCGGCGTCGTTCGAGGACGGCTGACGAGGCGTGGGCTCCGGGGCCGCGGGCTCGTCGTCCGGCTCCTCCAATGCGGCGAAGAGGGCGATCGGATCGGTGTCGTCCTGAACGTCTTCGATCTCGTGCTCGATCGGCGCCGCCTCGCGCTGGCCGCGGCGACGGCGCAGGGCCTCGAGGAGATCGGCGGTCTCGGGGCTCGTCGAGGCGGCGTCGGGGGCGCGGTTGATCGCGGCGTCCTGGACCGCCGGCGCCGAGCGCTCGGGCTGCGCCGGCTCCTCTGCCTCGGCCGCGGGGGCCGGGACGAGGCGCGGTCCGAAGGCGCCGGAGTCGAAGCGGCTGTCGTCCTTGTAGGGCGAGGCGGCGCGGTCGGCCTCCACGGCTCGCAGACGCGGGATCAGGCCCTCCGGCAGGGACCCCTGTCGCGAGAGCTGCGTGGCGTCGGCGTTCAGCGGCGAGAGGGCGCTCCGCCGAGGGTCGAAGCTCCAACGCGCGTCGTGCTCGACGTCGTTGGCGGAGAACTCCAGCTTGATGATCCAGCCGGACTCCTCCTTCCAGCTCGCCCAGCGCTCGGACGACGCGCCCACCTCGGCCAGCTTGGCGCGCACCGCGGCGCCGAACGTCGGCTGCGCGTCGGGCTCGACCTCGCTGCCGATGAGGACGGGGACGGCGAGCGCCTGGCCGATGATGTGCTCCCGCTCGGCGAGGACAGGACCCTCGAAGCGTGCGACGTCGTCGACGCTGATCCCGAGGAGCTCCGCGACCTCTGCGGCGGTGAGACCGGCGCGGATCTGGGCCTGGATGTCCCGCGGACTCGCGGCGAGCTTCTGCGCCGCCGGCTCGGCCTGGCGGGTCGCGCGGCGGATCTCCCGCTGCAGCACGGCGTCGATGGGCAGCGCGAACCGCTCGCCCGCCTCGGTCGCGAGGACGAGCACTCCTGCTTCTGTGCCGACGATGGTGACGTTTTCCATGCGAATGCCCCTCTGATGGGTGTGCGTTCATGGTGTCACGGGAGACGCGTCGGGAGAGGGAATACGGCGGGCGTGCCGTGAGTTTGCCCTGTCGCATGGGAGGGCATTTGCGAAACGCCCGCCGGTCATGCAAACTATGGCCGCCGATTACCCGACGGCGCACCCGCCCACTCGCACCATGAAAGTGGAGATTCACCGCATGGCAACCGATTACGACGCTCCCCGAAAGAGTGAAGACGACTCCGAGTCGATCGAAGCCCTCAAGGAGCGTGTGCCGGACAAGCTGTCCGGCACGACCGGAGACGAGGACTCCGACAACCCGTCGAACTTCGATCTCCCGGGCGCGGACCTCTCCGATCTCGAGCTGGATGTCGTCGTGCTGCCCGCGCAGCAGGACGAGTTCACCTGCATGAGCTGCTTCCTCGTGAAGCACCGCTCGCAGCTCGACCACGAGGGACCCGATGGCCCCATCTGCAAGGAGTGCGCTGCCTGAGCAGCCCTCTGCGCGACGCCTCACGCGCCCCCGACCATCCGGTCAGGGGCGCGCTGTCGTTTCTCCGGAGGGCGGTCAGCCCTGCGCCGCGCGGATGGCCGCGGCGAGCCGATCGGGCGTCCTGGTCGAGATCGTCCACGCGATGACGGGGTCTGCCTCGTCGATGTTCGGCACCACGACGACACCGTCGATGCCGCCGCGGATGAGGTGCCACCCGCGAGCCGGGAGCTCCGGTCCTCGTGCGGCCCGTGCCTCGTCGCCGGTCAGCGCCACCGGCTCGCCGAGGTGGCGCACGTCGATGTGGGCGGGTCCGGCGCGGAGCACGCCGTCCTGCACCGAGACGACCGGAGCCAGGGCGATGGCCGCCACCACGAGCAGCGCGGACACCGCTCCGCCGAGCAGCAGCGCGAAGGTCGAGCCGACCGGCACGAAGATCAGGGACACCATCGGTCCCGCCAGGGCGATCGTGACCAGCAGCCACAGGCTGGGGGCCAGGCGTTCGTGGTAGCGGGGACGTGCGTCCGTTGCGGGGTTCTGCATTAGCCTCATGGGGTGACCGATTCCGTTGATGTCCCCATTATCGCCGCAGCGGTCCCCGGCTATGCGCATCCGGGTGACGCCGGAGCCGATCTCGTCGCCGCCGAGGCCGTGCGGCTGGAGCCGGGGGAGCGCGCTCTCGTCCCCACGGGCGTGCGCATCGCGCTGCCGGACGGCTATGCGGCTTTCGTGGTGCCCCGCAGCGGTCTCGCGGCGAAGCACGGCATCTCGATCGTGAACTCTCCCGGCACCGTCGACGCCGGCTACCGGGGCGAGATCAAGGTCAGTCTGATCAACACGGACATCCACAGCGCGTACGATGTCGCCGTCGGCGATCGCATCGCACAGCTCATCGTGATGCCCGTCGCCCGTGCCCGGTTCCTCCCGGTCGACGAGCTGCCGGACAGCGTTCGCGGCGCCGGCGGATTCGGCTCGACCGGCTACCAGGCACAGACCCCCGAGAACGAAGCAGGACAGGCGAAATGACCGACAGCAACGAGACTCCTTCCAAGTCGGCGCCGGAGAACCGCGCCACCGAGGGCCCGTTCGACGACTCCGAGGCGAACCCCGTCCGCCCGTACATCGACCTCGGCGGGATCAAGATTCTGCCGCGCGAGGGGCTGAACCTGCGGCTCGAGGTGGAGGAGCAGAGCAAGCGCATCGTGGCGGTCGGGCTCGACTACGCCGAGTCGTCGCTCCAGGTGCAGCCGTTCGCGGCTCCGCGCAGCGGCGGTCTGTGGGACGAGACGCGCGTCCAGCTGCGCGACCAGGTCAAGGCGCAGGGCGGTCGCGTCGAGGAGCGGGAGGGGCCGCTCGGCAAGGAGCTGCTCGCGGAGGTGCCCGCGACCGCCAGTGAAGGCTCCGGCCTGCGCCTCGCGCGCTTCATCGGCATCGACGGGCCCCGCTGGTTCCTGCGTGGTGTGATCGGCGGCGCGGCGGCGTCCGACCCGGAGGCGGCGGCGAAGGTCGAGGACCTCTTCCGCTCGATCGTCGTCGTCCGCGGGGGAGCGCCCATGCCGCCGCGCGACCTCATCCCGCTGAAGATGCCGGCGACGCCGGGCTCCGCGTGACCACGCCGGACGCCGAGGAGCCGCGCACGCAGAGCGCGTCGGAGATCCTCGGAGCAGCACTCGGCGGCGCCGCGCGCAAGGCCGGGCTCGACCCGTCCGAGAGCGCGAGCACGCACAAGGTCGTCTGGTCGGCCATGGGCGGCTGGCGCGGGATCCTCGAGTCGGTGCTCCCGAGCCTCGCGTTCGTGATCCTGTTCACCCTTCGGCCTGAGCCCTTGCTGCTGCCCCTCGGAGTGTCCGTCGGTCTGGCCGCCGTGTTCACCGTCGTCCGGCTGGTGCAGAAGTCTCCGCCGTCGGCCGCCCTCGGCGGACTGATCGCGGCCGTGGCCGCCGCCGGTCTGGCCCTGTGGACGGGCCGCGGCGAGGACAACTTCGTCCCCGGCCTCATCACGAACGCGGTCTACGGGTCGGCGATCCTCGTCTCGGCGCTCATCGGCTGGTCCGTCATCGGTCTCGCGGTCGGCTTCCTCATGGGGGAGGGAACCGCCTGGCGTGCGGACCGTCGCAAGCGGCGGGCCTTCTTCTGGTTGGGCATCGCCTGGGCCGCGCTGTTCTTCGCCCGACTGATCGTGCAGTTCCCGCTGTACCTGGCCGGCGACGTCACCGCTCTCGGGACCCTCAAGCTCGTGATGGGACTGCCGTTGTTCGCGCCCCTGATCGCGGTGACCTGGCTGGTCGTCCGTGCGCTCTATCCCCGCGCGTCGTCGCACGACGACCCCGCGGCGGCGTGATAGATTTATCTCGACATCAAGATAAATCACGGGCTTTCGCCGGTGACCAGCGCGGAGCAGACTGGTTAGGTCCCCCTTGCTAGCCGCGCGGCCGCACCGGCGAGCAAGATGGAGGCGCCTGTCGCTCCCATCCGAATAGAAGGAGACGGATTCGTGTCCACGGTGAACAGCTTCGGTGCCAAGAGCACCCTGACGGTCGGCAGCACCGACTACGAGATCTTCCGCATCGACACGGTGCCCGGTTTCGACAAGCTCCCCTTCAGCCTCAAGGTCCTCCTGGAGAACCTGCTTCGCACCGAGGACGGCGCGAACGTCACGAAGGCGCAGATCGAGGCGCTCGGGTCGTGGGACGCCAACGCGGAGCCCAACACGGAGATCCAGTTCACGCCGGCGCGCGTGGTCATGCAGGACTTCACCGGCGTGCCCTGCATCGTCGACCTCGCCACGATGCGTGAGGCCGTCACGGCGCTCGGCGGCGACCCGAACAAGATCAACCCGCTCTCGCCGGCCGAGATGGTCATCGACCACTCCGTCATCGCCGACCTCTTCGGCACCGAGAACGCCCTCGAGCGCAACGTCGAGATCGAGTACGAGCGCAACGGCGAGCGGTACCAGTTCCTCCGCTGGGGCCAGACCGCGTTCCAGGACTTCAAGGTCGTGCCCCCCGGCACCGGCATCGTCCACCAGGTGAACATCGAGCACCTGGCGAAGGTCATCTACGACCGCACCAACGGCGGCGTCCTCCAGGCCTACCCCGACACCTGTGTCGGCACCGACTCGCACACCACGATGGTCAACGGACTGGGCGTGCTCGGCTGGGGCGTCGGCGGCATCGAGGCCGAGGCCGCGATGCTCGGCCAGCCCGTGTCGATGCTCATCCCGCGCGTCGTCGGCTTCAAGCTCTCGGGTGAGATCCCCGCCGGCGTGACCGCGACCGACGTGGTGCTGACCATCACCGACATGCTGCGCAAGCACGGCGTCGTCGGCAAGTTCGTCGAGTTCTACGGCGAGGGCGTCGCCTCGGTGCCGCTGGCCAACCGCGCGACGATCGGCAACATGTCGCCCGAGTTCGGCTCGACCGCCGCGATCTTCCCGATCGACGACGTCACCCTCGACTACCTGCGCCTCACCGGCCGCAGCGAGGAGGCCGTCGCGCTCGTCGAGGCCTACGCCAAGGAGCAGAAGCTCTGGCACGACGCCTCCCACGAGCCGGTCTTCAGCGAGTACATGGAGCTCGACCTCGGCACGGTCGTCCCGTCCATCGCCGGCCCGAAGCGCCCGCAGGACCGCATCCTCCTCTCCGAGGCGAAGACGCAGTTCGAGCAGGACATCCTGAACTACGCCACGGCGTCGACCAGCGACGACATCGTCGACCTCGAGTCCAAGCACTCCTTCCCGGCGTCCGACCCCGGTCAGGTCCCCGGCGAGGAGGAGCCGACCACGCGTCCCGTGCACATCAGCAGCGGCGCGCCGGCGAACGTGTCGAACCCGGTCCCGGTCACGACTCCCGAGGGCGAGAAGTACATCCTCGACAACGGCGCCGTCACCCTGGCGGCCATCACGTCGTGCACCAACACGTCCAACCCGTCGGTGATGATCGCCGCCGGCCTCCTCGCCCGCAAGGCGCGGGAGAAGGGCCTCAAGCAGAAGCCGTGGGTGAAGACCACGCTCGGCCCCGGCTCGAAGGTCGTCACCGACTACTACGAGAAGTCGGGTCTGGACAAGGACCTCGAGGGCCTCGGCTTCTACACGGTCGGCTACGGCTGCACCATCTGCATCGGAAACTCCGGGCCGCTCATCGAAGAGGTCTCCGAGGCGATCAACTCGCACGACCTCGCGGTCACGGCCGTCCTCTCGGGCAACCGCAACTTCGAGGGCCGCATCAGCCCGGACGTGAAGATGAACTACCTGGCCAGCCCGCCGCTGGTCATCGCGTACGCCCTCGCCGGCTCGATGCACTTCGACTTCGAGACCGACGCGCTCGGCAAGGACGCGGACGGCAACGACGTGTTCCTCAAGGACATCTGGCCCTCGCCGGACGAGGTCCAGGAGATCGTCGACTCGTCGATCTCGCGCGACCAGTTCATCAAGCAGTACGCCACCGTGTTCGACGGTGACGAGCGCTGGCGCAACCTGCCCACGCCGGACGACGACACGTTCCAGTGGGACGAGAACTCGACGTACGTGCGCAAGGCCCCGTACTTCGACGGCATGACGATGGAGCTCACCCCGGTGAAGGACATCGAAGGTGCGCGCGTCATGGCGACGCTCGGCGACTCGGTCACCACCGACCACATCTCGCCGGCCGGCAACATCAAGCCGGGCACCCCCGCGGCCCAGTACCTCACGGAGCACGGCGTCGACCGCAAGGACTTCAACTCCTTCGGCTCGCGCCGCGGCAACCACGAGGTCATGATCCGCGGCACCTTCGCGAACATCCGCCTGAAGAACCTCATGGTCTCGGCCGTGAACGACGGGCAGGTCGTCGAGGGCGGCTACACCCGCGACTTCACGCAGCCGGGCGGCCCGCAGTCGTACATCTACGACGCGTGCATGAACTACGCCGAGCAGGGCACCCCGCTCGTCGTCTTCGGCGGCAAGGAGTACGGCTCCGGCTCGTCCCGCGACTGGGCGGCCAAGGGCACGAGCCTCCTGGGCGTCAAGGCCGTGATCACGGAGAGCTTCGAGCGCATCCACCGTTCCAACCTCATCGGCATGGGCGTCGTCCCGCTGCAGTTCCCCGCCGGCGAGAGCTGGGAGTCGCTGGGTCTCGACGGCACCGAGATCGTCTCGATCACGGGACTCGAGGAGCTCAACAACGGCGTCACCCCGAAGACGGTCAAGGTCACCGCCACCCCGAGCGAGC
Source organism: Microbacterium sp. CFSPD4_SD4 (assembly GCF_057364585.1). Taxonomy (NCBI): domain Bacteria; kingdom Bacillati; phylum Actinomycetota; class Actinomycetes; order Micrococcales; family Microbacteriaceae; genus Microbacterium; species Microbacterium sp. CFSPD4_SD4. The sequence continues at coordinate 424,953 of NZ_JBNFOC010000001.1, read as the reverse complement.
ACTCGCCCGAGGGCAAGCAGACCGTCGAGTTCGACGCGGTCGTCCGCATCGACACCCCCGGTGAGGCGGACTACTACCGCAACGGCGGCATCCTGCAGTACGTGCTGCGCTCGCTCGTCTGAGCCGCGACGACGAAGGGGCTCGTGTCCACGGACACGGGCCCCTTCGGCGTGTCAAGGGTCTCCCGCCCTCGGGGGATTCCCGGCTCCGAGCGGTAGGATCGGGAAGACGTCCGCACCCGTTCGGACGCTCTGCCGAGGCCTGTGAGGAGGCGCAGATGCCCATTCTTCCGAGCATCTCTGGACCGCGCGATCTTGATCGGCTCTCGCCGGAGCAACTGGAAGAACTTGCTGCGGAGATTCGGGCTTTCCTCGTCGAGAACGTCTCGCAGACGGGTGGGCACCTCGGTCCCAACCTCGGTGTCGTGGAGCTCACGATCGCCCTGCACCGTGTGTTCTCCTCGCCGGACGACCCCTTCATCTTCGACACCGGCCACCAGTCCTATGTCCACAAGATCCTCACCGGCCGCCAGGACTTCTCGAAGCTGCGCGTCCGGGAGGGGCTCGCGGGCTACCCGCAGCGCGCGGAGAGCCCGCACGACGTCGTCGAGTCCTCTCACGCCTCCAGCTCGCTGAGCTGGGCCGACGGCGTGTCCCGAGCGCTCACCGCGACCGGCCGTGCGGACCGACACGTGGTCGCGGTCGTCGGCGACGGCGCGCTGACAGGCGGCATGACGTGGGAGGCTCTGAACAACATCTCCGACGACAACGACCGCAACCTCGTGATCGTCGTCAACGACAACGGCCGCTCCTACGCGCCGACCATCGGCGGCATGTCCCGCTTCCTGAACCGGGTCCGCACCGCGGCGGCGTACAAGGATCTCCACCACAAGTCCGATCGCCTCTTCCGCGCGTTCGGGCCGGTGGGTCGAGCGGTGTTCCGCGGAGTGCGCGGCGGCACCCACGGATTCCTCTCGCGGTTCACCAACAACGAGGCCCTGTACTCCAACCTCGACATCAAGTACCTCGGTCCCGTCGACGGCCACGATCTTCCGGCGCTGCTGGAGACCCTGGAGCTGGCGAAGTCCTACGGCGCACCCGTCATCGTGCACGCGATCACCGAGAAGGGCCGCGGGTATCAGCCGGCCCGCGACGATGAGGCCGACCAGTTCCACGCGGTCGGCAAGATCGACCCGACGACGGGGGAGACGCTGTCCTCGGGCGGCCGCGGGTGGACCGACGTCTTCTCCGACGCCCTCGTGAAGGTCGGCGAGCGCCGCTCGGACGTGATCGCCATCACCGCGGCGATGCTCCGGCCCACCGGCCTCGCCCCCTTCGCGGAGCGCTTCCCCGACCGTGTCTACGACGTCGGCATCGCCGAGCAGCACGCGGTGGCCTCGGCCGCCGGACTCGCGTACGGCGGCCTGCACCCGGTCGTCGCCGTGTACGCCACGTTCATGGGACGGGCGTTCGACCAGGTGCTCATGGACGTCGCGCTGCACCGCGCGGGCGTGACCTTCGTGCTCGATCGGGCCGGCGTCACGGGTCCCGACGGCCCGAGTCACCACGGCATGTGGGATCTGGCCATGCTGCAGATCGTCCCGCACATCCGCATCGCGGCGCCCCGTGACGGTGCGCGTCTGACCGAGGCGCTGGACGAAGCGGTCGCCGTCGAGGACGCTCCGACCGTCATCCGCTTCCCGAAGGGCGACGTCTCCGCCGATCTGCCGGCGCTCGAGCGCCTCACGGACGGGGTGGACGTGCTGGCGCGTGGCGAGGGCGAAGACGTCCTCATCGTCGCCATCGGCCCGTTCGCCGCGCTGGCCGTCGACGTGGCGGACCGGCTGCGCGCCCAGGGCATCGGCGCCACCGTGATCGACCCGCGGTGGGCGATCCCGGTGCAGCCCTCGGTGGTCGAGCTGGCGGCGCGGCATCGCCTGGTGATCACGCTGGAGGACGGCATCCGCGTGGGTGGCATCGGCACCCGCGTGCGGCAGGTGCTCCGCGAGGCGGGGATCGACACGGCGGTGGACGAGCTGGGCCTTCCCGACGAGTTCATCGACCACGCGTCGCGCGATCAGATCCTCGCCGACGCCGGTCTCACCGCCTCGAAGATCGCCCAGGACGTCGTGGCGCAGGTGCTGGGCACCCGCATCCCGAAGGCCCGCCACGCCGGTGAGACCGGCGCGATCGAGCTCCCGCTCCACGAGCGTCACTGACGGAGGATCCCCCGGCGTCCGCTGCCCGTCAGGGCAGGTCGGCGAGGGTCTCGGCGACGATCCGCTCCACCGCCGGAAGGGCTCGGGCGCGGTCGTCGGAGACGAGCCCGATCCGCGTGCGGCGGTCGAGCACATCGGCTGCGGTCATCGCGCCTTGCGAACGCACAGCGTGCTCGACGGCGGCGCGGGAGAGTGCGCCGCCCTCGACGACATCGCCCGGTGCGGAATCGTCGATCAGGCGCAGGGTCGCGGTGCCACTGGGGCCGGCGCGGAGGCCGTACTGCCGCACCGCCAGGTCCACGGCGTCCTCGGCCATCCGCCGGTAGGTCGTCAGCTTGCCGCCGAGCACGGAGATCACCCCCGATGCGGAGGCGCGCACGAGATGCCGACGGGAGACGTCCGCGGTCTCTGCCGCTCCGGTGTCGACGAGCGGGCGGAGGCCGGCGAAGGCTCCGCGGACGCGGTCCCGCGCCACCGGCACCGCGAGCAGGCGGTTCAGTGTCTCCAGGAGGAAGCCGATCTCGGCCTCGGTGGGCTCGGCGACGGAGGGGATGGGACCCGGCGCGTCGACATCGGTGAGACCGACGAGGACACGCCCGCCGCGCTGTGGCAGGGCGAACACGTAGCGGCTGATGGAACCTTCCAGCGGGATGGTCAGCGCCGCGGCCGGATCGCCGAGATCCGCGGCGTCCAGGACGATGTGGGTGCCGCGGCTCGGGCGCAGGGTGAGGCCGTCGTCGAGGGTCGCCGCCCACACCCCGGTGGCGTTGATGACCGTCCGCGCCCGGATATCGATGCGTTCCCCGGTGAGCGTGTCCGTCGCTGCAGCGCCGTCCGCGTGCAGCCGCTCGGCGCGGACCCTGGTGAGGATCCGCGCGCCGAGACCGGCCGCCGTACGCGCGACGGCGACGACGAGGGCGGCGTCATCGGATAGCTGGCCGTCGTACGTGACCATGCCGCCGCGCAGTCCGCGGGGGTTCAGGGCGGGGAACAGGCGCAGTGCCCTCGCGGTCCCGACGGGATGCGGCCCGGGGAGGGTCTTCGCGCTCGTGCGCGCCTGCAGCCGGAGGAGGTCGCCCATCGCCATCCCCGCCGCCCCGGCCCCCCGCTGGCGGCCGCTCACGCCGGGGGCGAACGGGAGCAGCTGTCCGAGCGGACGAATGAGGTGGGGCGCGATCACCGACATCAGGAGATGCCGCTCCCGCGCACTCTCGCGCGCCGTCGCCACGTCGCCCGTCGCGAGGTACCGCAGGCCGCCGTGGACGAGCTTCGAGCTGAACCGGCTCGTCCCGAAGGCGAGGTCCTCCGCCTCGATCAGGGTCACCCGGAGACCGCGCGACGCGGCGTCCAGGGCCACGCCCGCCCCGGTGATCCCGCCGCCGACCACGAGGACGTCGCAGGTGCCGTCCGCCGCGGCGGCGAGATCGCTTCGGCGGCGGGCCGCGTGGAGGGCGGTCGGGGCGGAGGTCATGGCCGGAGGTGGCCGTCCAGCGCGGCGCGGAGCTCGCGTTCCCAGGCCTTCTCGTCGATGAGGTCGGCCACCGTGCCGTGCGACAGCACGGCGGACTGGGCGATCAGGAGCAGCATGACGGCGATCTCGCCGGGATCACCCGCGCGTACCGAGCCCTGGGCCTGCGCCGCCGCGATCGCGTCGGCGAGCCACTGGAGGATGAGTCGCTGGCTGGACCCCACCCGGTGCAGGGTGTAGCGCGTGAACGCCTCGGGTTCCTCGTCGAGGAGGTGGCCGTACACGGGGTCGGCCCGGAACAGGGAGGTGAATCGCAGCACGTCCGCAACGAGCGCGTCTCGGGAGCCGGTCGTCGCGGGGAACCGGCTGAGGAGGTCGGCGACCCGCCGGAGGAGCGCGGAGCGGACGACGTCGTCGGCATCCCGCCACGTCCGGTAGATGGTGGGCCGGCTGCGACCGGAACGACGCGCGAGGGCGGCGATCGTCACCCCGTGGACGCCGGCGCGGACGAGCAGTTCGTCGGCGGCGTCGAGCACCCGGCGTTGCGTGGCGTCCCAGGTCGGCGCGAGGATCTCCGAGCGCACGGCGAGCGGTTGACGTTCTTCCATGATGTGTCACACTGTAACCCATGGAGCAGGCGAACGGCAGAGGGGCCGACAGGCCCGAGATGCGCTGGGACGGCTGGGGCGATCCGGACCGGGCGAAAGAGCTTCCGCTCGCAGTGCGCGGCCTGCTGCCCCTGCTGCTGGGCCGCGTTCCCCGTCCGCCCCGTCCGCCGGCGCTGGATGACGTGCGGGTGCGGCCCTCGCGACTGACCGCGGATGATCGCGACGCGCTGGCGGCGGTGGTCGGCCCCGATGCGGTGGACGTCACGACGTCGGTGCGCCTCCGGCACGCCGGAGGACGCTCCACCCCCGACCTTCTGCGACGACGGCATCCCGAGCAGGATGCGCCCGACGCCGTGGTGTTCCCTGCGGACCACGACGCCGTGCGCGCCTGCCTCGCGCTGGCGGGGGAGCGCGGGATCGCCGTCATCCCGTTCGGCGGAGGAACGAGCGTGGTCGGTGCGCTGGATCCGGAGACCGGCCGGCATCGTGCCGTCGTCAGCCTGGACCTGCGTCGACTCTCCGGGCTGCTCCACCTCGACCCGCTCAGTGGTCAGGCGACTCTCGCGGCGGGCACGACGGGACCGGAGGCCGAAGCGCTGCTCGGCGTCCACGGGTTCGAGCTCGGGCACTTCCCGCAGAGCTTCCGCTACGCCACGATCGGCGGTTTCGCCGCCGCCCGATCCTCCGGACAGAACTCCGCGGGCAACGGGCGTTTCGATGCGATGGTGACGGGGATCCGGGTCGCGACGCCCACGGGGGACCTCGACCTCGGCCGCGCACCGGGATCGGCTGCCGGCCCCGACCTCGTCCGCCTCTTCCTGGGCTCTGAGGGGATCTTCGGCGTGATCACCGAGGTCCGGGTCCGGGTGCATCCGGTGCCGACGGTCCGGATCTTCGAGTCGTGGACCTTCCCGGACTTCGACCGCGGCGCCGATGCGCTGCGGCGGGTGGTGCAGCAGGGTGCGGGTCCCACGGTCATCCGCCTCTCCGACGAAGCCGAGACCGCGGTGAGCCTCGCCCAGGTCGGCCGGATCGGGAAGGCTCTCGCGAAGGGAGCCGGCGTCGTGACGGTGTTCGAGGGCGAGGACGCCTCCGGCCGCCGGGACCGGACCGCCGCGATCCTCGCTGCGGCAGGCGGCCGCAGTGCCGGCACCGGCGACGCGGAGGAGTGGGCGGCGGGACGATTCGACGGTCCGTACCTGCGCGACGCTCTGCTCGACGCCGGGGTGTTCTGCGAGACGCTGGAGACCGCGACGACCTGGTCGAACCTGCGCACTCTGAAGGAAGCGGTCGAGGCGGCCCTGCGGGACGGCTTCGACGCCGCGGATGCCCGCTCATACATCATGTGTCATGTCTCCCACGTGTATCCGACGGGCGCCTCCCTCTACTTCACGGTCCTCGCCGGGCTGCGACGGGAGCCCCTCGGCGCGTGGGCGCTCGTGAAGGGGAAAGTGAACGACGCGATCCTCGCGAACGGCGGGACCATCAGCCACCATCACGCCGTGGGTCGCGATCACGCCCCGTGGCTCGCGGAGGAGATCGGGGACACCGGCATGCGGATCCTCACCGCCGTGAAGCGGGAGCTCGATCCCCGCGGCATCATGAACCCGGGCGCCGTCCTCGCCGATGTCCCGACCGGGACGACCGTCTGAGATGGGGCACATCGCGGTCTTGTCGAACCCGCTGTCCGGCAAGGGCCGCGGGCAGCGGGTCGCGGACGACGCGCTCGCTCACCTCCGACGGCGCGGGGCGGACGTGCGCGTGTACGCCGGGCGTTCGGCTGCCGACACGAGGCGGCTGGCCGTAGTGGCCCTGGACGCGGGACCGGACGGACTCGTCGTCGTGGGCGGCGACGGCACCCTCTCGGGCATCCTCGAGGTCGTGTGTGCGGCGGGTGTCCCGGTGACGGTGGTTCCCGCCGGGACCGGGAACGACCTGGCGCGCGCCCTCGGGCTGCCGCGCGCGGACGTGTCGGAGGCCGTGGAACTCGCGCTGACCGGCGTGCCCCGCGCCATCGACGTCGGCGAGGTGCGGACGTCGACGGGCACCTCCCTCTTCCTCACCGTCGCGGCGCTGGGCTTCGATGCGCGAGTGAGCGACCGCACCAACCGCCTCCGCTGGCCCTCCGGCGCGCTGCGGTATTACCTCGCACTGCTGATCGAGCTCATCCGGCTGCGTCCGTTCGACTTCACGATCCGCGTCGATGACGGCCCGGAGACGGCGGCCCCCGGCACGCTCGTCGCGGTCGGGAACACCGCGAGCTACGGCGGGGGGATGCCGGTGTGCATCGGCGCCGCCCCGGACGACGGCGCCCTCGACATCGTCGCCGTGGGTCCGCTCGGCCGCCTCCGCCTGGTGCGACTGTTCCCGCTCCTCCTGCGCGGGACGCACCTGGCGCGCCGGGAGGTGCGGCACGTCCGGGCCCGCACGGTCACCGTCGCCGCCCCGGGACTCGTGGCCTACGCGGACGGCGAGCGTGTCGGCGAGGAGACCTGCACGATCTCGATCCGCGCGGGGGCACTGATCGTCATGACCCGGGCGGAGCGGAAGGACGCGCATGTTCGATGAGGACGTCGTCATCGTCGGTTCGGGCTTCGGCGGCTCCGTCGCGGCCCTCCGGCTCACGGAGAAGGGCTACCGGGTCCGCGTGTTCGAGGCCGGGCGGCGATTCGCCGACGAGGACTTCGCGAAGACCAGCTGGGACGTGCGTCGCTACCTCTGGGCCCCGGCGCTCGGGTGCTTCGGGGTGCAGCGCATCCATCGGCTGCCGCACGTCATGATCCTCGCCGGTGCGGGCGTGGGCGGGGGGTCGCTCAACTACGCCAACACGCTGTACGAACCGGGCGCGGCGTTCTTCGCCGACCCGCAGTGGGCATCGATCCGGGACTGGCGCACCGCGCTCGCCCCGCACTATGCCACAGCCCGGCGCATGCTCGGCGTGGTGGACCGCTATCCGCACGACGGACCGGTCGAGCGGATCATGGCCGGAGCCGCCGAGGACCTCGGGGTGGGCGCGACGTTCCGCCGCGCACCCGTGGGCGTGTGGTTCGGGGAACCGGGGAAGCGGGTCGCCGATCCGTTCTTCGGCGGCGATGGGCCCGAGCGCACGGGCTGCACGCTCTGCGGGAACTGCATGGTCGGCTGCCGCGTCGGCGCGAAGAACACCCTCGTGAAGAACTACCTCGCCCTGGCCGAGCGCCGCGGGGCGGTCATCGAGCCGCTGCGCACCGTCACCGAGGTGCGCGAGCTGCCGGGCGGCGGCTTCTCCGTCAGGACACGACGCAGTGGTGCCTGGTTCCGGCGGCGTGAGCAGACCGTCACCGCGCGAGAGGTCGTGCTGGCGGCGGGGACCTGGGGCACCCAGCAGCTCCTCCATCGGATGAAGGCGTCGGACGCGCTTCCGCGGATCTCCGACGCCGTGGGCCGGCTCACCCGGACGAACTCGGAGGCCTTGGACGGCGCCGTCGCCGTCCGGGTGCCGGAGCGGGTGGAGCTGGCGCGGGGCGTGGCGATCACCACCTCTTTCCACGTGGACGACCGCACCCATGTCGAGAACGTCCGCTACGGTCCGGGATCCAACCTCATGGGCGCTCTCGCCACCGTGCTGGTCCCCGGCGACCGCGCCCTGCCGGGCCGCCTCGCCGCACTCGCGGGGCAGGTGCTGCGCCGACCCGTGCAGGCCCTCCGCCTCGCCTCCCTCCGGCGCTGGAGCGAACGGGGGATCATCGCGCTCGTCATGCAGACCGCCGACAACTCGCTCACCCTGTCCCTGCGGCGTCGCCTCGGGCGGACGCGGCTCACGAGTGCCCAGGGGCATGGCGCGCCGAACCCCAGCCACCTGCCCGAGGCGCATCGCGCCGCCCGAGCCATCGCCGCGCGTCTGCAGCGTGAGGGCGGGGTGCCCACGGCGGCGCGCGGCTCCTGGCCCGAGGTCTTCGGGATCCCGCTCACCGCGCACTTCCTCGGGGGAGCGGTGATCTCCGGTGCGCCGGAGGAGGGTGTCGTGGACGAGTATCAGCGCGTCTGGGGGCACCCCGGGCTGCACGTCGTCGACGGCGCCGCTGTGCCCGCGAATCCGGGGGTGAACCCGTCCCTGACCATCACCGCCCTCGCGGAGCACGCGCTGTCGCACTGGCCGCGCAACGGCGAGCCGGATACCCGTCCGACGCCGCGGACGACACAGGGGGCCACGCCCACGGCGCGACCCCCTGCGGAGAGCTGATCAGCGGTTCTGGATGCCGCGGATCTGCGGGGTGTGGAACGAGCCGCCGAATGCGCGCTCGGAGGCCCCCTCGCGGTCGAGGTACGGCGACGCCCCACCATCGATGAACGGCCAGCCGGCGCCGAGGATGAGGCACAGGTCGATGTCCTCGACCTCCGGCACCACGCCCTCGTCGAGCATCAGCTTGATCTCGGTCGCGAGACCGTCCTGCACGCGCTGCAGGATCGTGGCCGCCGACGCCGGGCTCTTGCCGACGGCGGACGCCAGGACCTTCTCGGCCTGCTTCGTCCAGCCGACCACACGGCCGCCCTTGTCCTTCTCGACGACCTGGTCGAGCTCGGCCAGGGCGTGGAAGTTCTCGTTCGCGTAGAAGCGGTCCGGGAACGCGCGCACCATCGTGTCCTGCACGTGCGCGGCGACCTTCCAGCCGACGAGGTCGATGAGCTGGAAGGGGCCCATCGGCAGGCCGAGCGGCGCGAACGCCTTCTCGACGTCGGCGATGGGGGTGCCCTCGTAGACGGCGCGCGCCGCCTCGCCCATGACCTTCGCGAGCAGACGGTTCACCACGAAGCCCGGGGCGTCGGCGGTGAGGACCGCGTTCTTGCCGAGGTTCTTGGCGACGACGAACGCCGTCGACAGGGCGGTGTCGGCGGTCGCCGGCGTCTTCACGATCTCGATCAGCGGCATGACCGCGACCGGGTTGAAGAAGTGGAAGCCGACGAGCCGCTCCGGGTGGGAGAGCTTCGCGCCGATCTCCTCGACCGAGAGCGACGAGGTGTTCGTGGCGAGCACCGCGTCCTCCGCGATGATCTTCTCGATCTCGCCGAAGACCTGCTGCTTGACGCCGACCTCTTCGAAGACCGCCTCGATGACGAAGTCGCAGTCCGCGTAGAGGCTCTTGTCGGTCGTGCCGGTGACGAGACCGCGCAGCTTGTTCGCGGTGTCCGCGTCCACGCGGCCCTTGGCCTCCAGCTTGCCGATCTCCTCGTGGATGTAGGCGACGCCCTTGTCGACGCGCGCCTGGTCGAGGTCGGTGATCAGCACGGGCACCTGGAGCTTGCGCACGAACAGCAGCGCGAACTGGCTGGCCATGAGACCCGCACCGATGATGCCGACCTTGGTGACCTTCTTCGCGAGCTCCTTGTCAGGGGCGCCGACCGGACGCTTCGCGCGCTTCTGCACGAGGTCGAAGGCGTACATCGACGCGGCGAACTGATCGCCGGTCACCAGTTCCGCCAGGGCCTCGTCCTCGCGGGCGAAGCCTTCCGCCTTGGTGCCGCTCTTCGCCTTGTCGAGCAGCTCGAGAGCCGCGTACGGCGACTTCGGCACGGTGCCGATCTTGGACTCCAGCATGCCCCGCGCCATCTTGATGGCGATCGGCCACTTGGTGAGGCGCTCGATCTTGCCCGGCTCGTTCTTGCGCACGACCTTCGTGCCGCCGAGGACCGCGTCCGCCCAGGCGAGCGAGTTCTCGAGGTAGTTCGCCGCGGGGAAGATGGCGTCGAAGATACCCAGGTCGAAGGCCTGCTGCGGCTTCAGCATGCGGTTCTGCTTGAGCGGGTTGGAGATGACCACCTCGAGGGCGTTCTCGATGCCGATGAGGTTGGGCAGGAGGTAGGCGCCGCCCCACCCGGGGATGATGCCGAGGAAGACCTCGGGCAGTGCCACGGCCGCGGCCGAGGCGTCGACCGTCCGGTACGTGGAGTTCAGGGCGATCTCCAGCCCGCCGCCGAGCGCCAGGCCGTTCACGAACGCGAACGACGGCACGCCGAGCTCGCTCAGCTTCCCGAGCACCTTGTGGCCGAGCTGGGCGATCAGCCGCGCGTTGTCACGCGAACCGACCTTGCTGATGTCCGAGAGGTCGGCGCCGGCGGCCATGATGTACTGCTTGCCGGTGATGCCGACCGCCTGGATCTCGCCGGCCGCCGCGCGGGCCCTGAGGCCGTCCAGTGTCGCGCCGAGTTCGGTGAGGGTGGCCGGACCCAGGGTGTTCGGACGGGTGTGGTCACGACCGTTGTCCAGCGTGATCAGGGCGAGGACCTTGCCCGATGCGAGGCGGATGTCGCGCACGGGGGAGTGCGTGACGACCTCTCCCTCGGTGAGCGCCTGGATGGGCGAGAAGTCGACGTCGTCGTAGCTCACTTCTTCTTCTTTCCGTCGTAGTGCGGGTTCTCCCAGATGACCGAGCCGCCCTGGCCGAGACCGACGCACATCGCCGTCAGGCCGTAGCGCACGTCGGGGCGCTCCGCGAACTGCGCCGCGAGCTGGATCATGAGCCGGACGCCGGAAGCGGCCAGCGGGTGGCCGACCGCGATCGCGCCGCCCCACGGATTCACCCGGGGGTCGTCGTCGTCGATGCCGAAGTGATCGAGGAGGGAGATGACCTGGATGGCGAACGCCTCGTTGAGCTCGAACAGACCGATGTCGGAGATGTCGAGGCCGGCCTTCTTGAGCGCCTTCTCGGTCGACGGGATCGGGCCGATGCCCATGATCTCCGGCTGCACGCCGGCGAAGGCGAACGAGACCATCCGCATCTTCGGCGCGAGGCCGAGCTCCTTGACGGCGCTGCCGCCGGCGAGCAGCGACATCGTCGCGCCGTCGGTGAGCGGCGAAGACGTTCCGGCGGTGACGCGGCCGTGCGGACGGAACGGCGTCTTGAGGCCGGCGAGGTCCTCCATCGTGGTCTGCGGACGGCGGCCCTCGTCCTCGGTGGCCAGGCCCCAGGCGCCGTCGGCGCCCTTGATCGCGACCGGCACGAGATCCGGCTGGATCTTGCCGGCGTCATAGGCGGCCTGCACCTTCTGCTGGCTGCGCATGCCGTAGCGGTCGGAGCGCTCTTGGTGAGGTGCGGGAAGCGGTCGAAGATGCGCTCCGCGGTGACGCCCATGTTGAGGGCTCCGGGGTCGACCATCTTCTCCGCCACGAAACGCGGGTTGGGGTCGGCGTTCGCGCCGATCGGGTGGTGCCCCATGTGCTCGACACCGCCCGCCAGGGCGAGGTCGTACATGCCCACGCCGATCGAGGCGCCCATGGTCGTCACGCTCGTCATCGCGCCGGCGCACATGCGCTCCACCGCGAGTCCGGGGACGGTCTGGGGGAGTCCGGCGAGGATCGCCACCGACCGCCCGAGGGTGAGCCCCTGGTCGCCGGTCTGGCTCGTCGCGGCGATGGCGACATCGTCGATGCGGTCCGCCGGTACGGCCGCGTTGCGCTCCATCAGGCCGATGGTCGCCTTCACGGCGAGGTCATCCGCGCGGGTGTTCCAGTACATGCCCTTTTCGCCGGCGCGCCCGAAGGGGGTGCGCACTCCATCGACGAAGAAGACGTCCGAGATCTCGGCCACTCTGCCTCCAAGTTAGTGCGGTGGCCTCAGTCTATGAACGGCCGGAAACCGGGAGGAATCGGTTGGATCGAACCTACGAAGCGGTCGCGGACGTGGTGTCCGGCGATTGCGCCGCCTCTACAAAGGCGTCGGCGATCTTCTGTGCAGTCTGTTCAACCTGCCAGGGGCGGGCTCCGAGCGCGGAGAGCGCGGCGCCGATCTCCTCCGCCGTCGTCCCAGGGCCGTCCCACGCGACCCGGCGCAGGTACTCGGGCGTGAGGAGGTTCTCGGTGGGCATGCCCAGCTCCTCCGCGACGGCCTCGACGGCGGGACGGGCGGCCTTCAGGCGGGCGTCCGCCTCCGGGTTGCGGTCGCCCCAGGCGCGGGGCGGCGGGAGTGCGTCGCTGGGCACACGCTCGCGCGGCAGCGTCTCGGCGGCACGGCCGTCGACGATCGCCTGCCACCACCGGTCGAGCTGGGTGCGGCTCGCGCGACCCTGGAACTCCTTGACTCCCGCGAGAGCCTGCTTGGAGGCGGGGTTGGCGAGGACCGCAGCGACGAGGGAGCGGTCGGGAACGAGGCGCCCGGGCGAGATGTCCTGCTGCTGCGCGTACATCTCGCGCGCCTCCCACAGGGCGCGGGCGACGGCGAGGTTGCGGGCGCCGCGCACCTGGTGGAGCCCGCTCAGCCGCCGCCAGGGGTCTTCGCGCGGGGCCTTCGGGGCGCGCGCCAGGGTGGCGGCGAACTCCTGCGCGGCGAACGCGGTCTTGCCCTGTTCTTCGAGCTCGGCGACGAGGGCTTCGCGGACGTCGACGAGGTGCAGCACGTCGAGCGCGGCATAGTCCAGCCAGGAGTCGGGCAGCGGACGGGTGGACCAGTCGGCCGCCGAGTGCTCCTTCTTCAGGGTGATGCTGAGCGTGTCCTCGACGACGGCGGCCAGACCCACCCGGTCGTGACCGAGCAGGCGGGACGCCAGCTCGGTGTCGAAGATCTCCTTCGGCTCCAGGTGCAGCTCGCGCAGCGACGGGAGGTCCTGGCTGGCCGCGTGGAGCACCCACTCGACGTCGCCGATGGCCTCCTGCAGGGGCGCGAAGTCGCCGATCGCGGGCGGGTCGAACAGGAACACCCCGGCCTCGCGCCGGAACACCTGAACCAGATAGGCCCGCTGCGAGTAGCGGAAGCCGGACGCCCGCTCGACATCGACGGCGACCGGCCCGGTGCCTGCGGCGAGCGCAGCGCAGGCGGCACGGAACTCCTCGGTTTCGGAGATCACGGAGTATTCAGTCACGTACAGCCTTTCGCGCGCCGATCACGGCGATGCCCTCGGAACCCGGCGGAAGCCCCGCCAGCATTCCGACCAGCTCGGCCCATGCTTCGACGTGCGGTCGGAACGGGCCCTCCGGAGTCCAGGACGCCCGCAATTCTATCTGTGCGCCGTCGCCCTCGTCGGCGAGGCCCCCGAATCCCTTCGACAGCGTCTTCGTCGACGTGCCGGACGGGGAGTGGTAGATCGCGTCCCGGGAATCCAGCGCGTCCACGAGCCACGACCAGGTGACGTCGGCGAGCAGGGGGTCGGTGCCGATCTCGGTCTCGAGTGGCGCCTGGGCGAAGATCACGATGCGCCAGGCGCCGCCCCAGGCATCCGGCTCGTCCGGATCGTGCAGCAGGATGAACCGTCCGGTCCCGTACACGGAGTCGCCGTCCTCGCCCGGGCGGACGTCGGCGGACAGGGCGATCGCGAAGGGGGCCAGATTCTGGGGCGTGGGGATCTCACGGACCGCGATGTCGTCGCGGAACGCGGTCGCGCGCAGTTCGGCGACGGCGGCGTCGAAGGGCGTCCCGGCCTCGGGGTGTGCGGTCACGGCAACAGGCTAGAGTCGGAAGGCGATGAAGAGTCTCAGGCACGCCGTTGCGATCGTTGTCCCCGCGCTCCTCGCTGTGGGCGCCGCCGTCGGGGTCCTCGTGATCGCGGTGGCGCGCCGGGTCGTCACCCCGTTGCGAAGCCGCATCCAGGACACCGAGATCCTCGCGATCGACACCGGCGCTCAGACGATCGAGCTCCGCCGCACGCTCGACACCGAGCTCCCGGGGCGATACGGCCTGTTCACGACGGGCACCTACGGCTACGTCAAGCTCGGTGCCGTCCTCAGCGCCGACGGCACGACGGTGCGGCGCAAGCTCCTCACGAAGATCGAACCCGGCGCCAGGGTGGACCGAGGTGCGTCCTTCAGCGGCAGCTACTACACGTCGCCGAGCGAGCTGCACCTGCGCTGGGAGAACGTGCTCATCGGCTCTCCGGCCGGGCCGTGCCCCGCATGGTTCTTCCCCGGGGACTCCTCGACCTGGGTCATCCAGGTGCACGGTCGGGGCACGACCAGGGCCGAATGCCTCCGTGCCGTGCCGGTGATGCACGCGGCGGGGCTGCCCACTCTCGTCGTGTCCTACCGCAACGACGGCGAGGCCCCGCGCACCAGAGCGGGCGCCTATGCCCTCGGGGCGTCGGAGTGGCGCGACGTGGACGCCGGGATCGCCTACGCGCTGCGTCACGGCGCCGAGCGGGTCGTGCTGATGGGCTGGTCCATGGGCGGGGCGGTGTCCCTGCAGGCTGCGGTCAACTCCGGCCATCGCGATCGCATCGCGGGCATCATCCTCGAGTCGCCGGTCGTGGACTGGCGCACCGTGCTGCGCTTCCAGGCGCGGGTCGCCCGAGTGCGCGAGCCCCTACCCGCCCTCGCCATGGGGGCGCTGCAGCTGCCGCTCACGGCGAAGCTCAGCGGTGCGGACGAACCCATCCTGTTCGACCGCCTGGACATGGTCGCCCGTGCCGACGAACTGCACGCGCCGATCCTCATCCTGCACAGCGACGACGACGGCTTCGTTCCCGCGGACGCCTCGCACGCCCTGCAGGAGGCGCGGCCGGACCTCGTCACCATGCCGCGCTTCACGGTCGCGAGGCACACCAAGCTCTGGAACTACGACGAGAAGGGCTGGACCACCGCGATCACGGAGTGGCTCGCGGCGCAGGGGCTCAGCGCTTCTGCCTGACCTGGTTCTTGGCGCGCATCAGCATGCCGGTCATGCCGCCGATCCGCAGCGGTGACACGGCCTTGGTGAGCCCGATCGACTGCGGGTAGTCCTCGGGGATCGCCAGCACCTCGTCCGCCGTCAGCCCGGTGAGCCCCTGCACGAGGATGCTCGCGAAGCCCCGGGTCGTCGGCGCCTCTTCCGGAGCCGTGGCGTGCATGGTCACGACGTCGTCGTGGACTTCGACGTAGATGTAGACCGGCGACTGGCACTCCGCGACGCGCTCGCACATCTCCGGATGCGCCGCCACCTCGTCGGAGACGGCGGGCAGCTCGTCCGCGTACTCCAGGAGCAGCAGCAGGCGGTCCGATTCCGGGGTCTCCAGGAATCCGTCGCGGATCTCGGCGAGGGTCTCGGGCAGGGCGGAGGCGTTCATCCCCGCCATTCTCCCACCTCAGACGGTGCCGGGCTCCGTGCCCGCGACGATCGGGACGCGCACCGCGCTGCCCCACTCGGTCCACGAGCCGTCGTAGTTGCGGACGTTCTCGAAGCCGAGGAGGTGCTTCAGCACGAACCACGTGTGGCTCGAGCGCTCCCCGATGCGGCAGTAGGCCACGACGTCGTCGCCGTCCTGCAGCCCGGCGCCGTCCCGGTAGATGGCGTCGAGTTCCGCACGGCTCTTGAAGCCGCCGTCCTCGGCGACCGCCTTCGCCCACGGCACGCTCTGCGCGGTGGGGATGTGGCCGGCCCGCAGCGTCCCCTCCTCCGGGTAGGCGGGAGCCGTGGTCCGCTCGCCGCTGTACTCCTCCGGCGAGCGCACGTCGATGAGCGGGTTGCCGAGGTGGGCGAGCACGTCCTCCTTGTATGCGCGGATGGCCGTGTCGTCCCGCTCCACCACCGGGTACTCCGTGGCGGGGCGGTTCGTCGCCTCGCGGGTGAGCTCGCGGCCCTCCGCGATCCAGCGGTCACGACCGCCGTCGAGGAGGCGCACGTCCTCGTGGCCGAAGAGGGAGAACACCCAGAGCGCGTAGGCGGCCCACCAGTTGTTCTTGTCGCCGTAGATCACGACCGTGTCGTCGCGGGCGATGCCCTTGCGGCTGAGCAGCTCGGCGAAGCCCTCGCCGTCGACGTAGTCCCGCACCACCGGGTCGTTCAGCTCGGTGTGCCAGTCCACCTTCACCGCTCCGGGGATGTGGCCCGTCTCGTAGAGGAGGACGTCCTCGTCCGACTCGACGACCACGAGGCCGGGCTCTCCCAGGTGGGCGGCGAGCCACTCGGTCGTCACCAGGCGGCCGGGCTCGGCGTACTCGGCGAACTTGGGGGAGGAGGAGTCGAACTCGATGGCCATGGGGTCTCCGTAGCGGTGAGCGGGCGAGCGGGCGGTGCGGACGGCGTAGTGTGGATCCGTCCCTTCGACGATAGATCCTCCGCGCGCCCCCGGGACCCGATCCGTAAGACTTCGACACAGGCCGTTGCCTGATTCAGGACCGTGATGACCGACCCGACCACCCGCACCGGAACCGTCCACCTCACCGAGCGTACGCCGACGGTCAGCGGACCCGAGATGCTCGCGAGCCTCGTGCCGCCGCCGCAGTTCGACGACGCCACGTTCGACAGCTACCGGGCGGACCCCGCCTACCCGTCCCAGGAGGAGGCGAAGCAGACGCTGCTCCGCTTCGCCGGACGCGGCGCCCCCGTCAAGCGCGGCGGTCTGTTCAGCCGGGCCAAGAAGGAGCCGGAGCTCAAGCCCGGCGTCTACCTCGACGGCGGCTTCGGCGTGGGCAAGACCCATCTGCTCGCCTCGATCTACCACGCGATGCCTGCCCGACGGAAGTACTTCGGCTCGT
This sequence comes from Microbacterium sp. CFSPD4_SD4, assembly GCF_057364585.1. Taxonomy (NCBI): domain Bacteria; kingdom Bacillati; phylum Actinomycetota; class Actinomycetes; order Micrococcales; family Microbacteriaceae; genus Microbacterium; species Microbacterium sp. CFSPD4_SD4. The sequence continues at coordinate 408,244 of NZ_JBNFOC010000001.1, read as the reverse complement.
TCATCGAGTACACCGCCCTGGTGGGTGCCCTCGGCTACAAGAACACCGTCGACCTCCTCAAGGGCGCCGATCTGCTCTGCATCGACGAGTTCGAGCTCGACGACCCGGGCGACACCATGGTCATGACGCGTCTGCTCGGGGAGCTCGTGCCCACCGGCACCCGGCTCGCGGCCACGTCCAACACGCCGCCGAACGCCCTCGGCGAGGGGCGCTTCGCCGCGCAGGACTTCCTCCGCGAGATCCACGCGATGTCGGACAGCTTCCAGACCCTGCGCATCGACGGCGTCGACTTCCGGCAGCGCGCGATCGACGGTCACGCCGTGGCGCTGGACGATGCCGCCTACAGCGCCGCCGTAGACGCCGCCGCGGCGGACGGCGCCGTTTCGGACGACGCGTTCGACGACCTCATCCGGCACCTGGCGCAGGTGCACCCCTCGCGCTACATCCGGCTCATCGACGGCCTGCACCGGGTGGGGCTGCGGGGCGTGCGCCAGCTCACCGACCAGTCCGAGGCCCTGCGGTTCGTCGCCTTCGTCGACCGCGTCTACGACGCCCAGATCCCGATCCTCGCGACGGGGCTCGGGCTCGACGCCGTGTTCTCCGACGAGATGCTCGCCGGCGGCTACCGCAAGAAGTACCTGCGCGCCATCTCCCGGCTCAACGCGCTCACGCATTCTGCGTAAGCCCGCAGGCCCGCGTAACGCGATGTTCACACGCGGAGGCGGGCTGTAACCGCGGGGAAACAAACCTCACGCATGGGCGAAATCGCCCGTGGTCACACTGAAGCTCTCAACTACTTCGGATGTGAGGTTTTCCTATGGATGCTCCCGGCAACATCTCGTGGGCGATCACCGCGACGGCACTGGTGCTGCTCATGACGCCCGGCGTCGCGTTCTTCTACGGCGGTCTCGTCAAAGCGAAGAGCGTCGTCAGCATGATGATGATGAGCTTCGGCTCGATCGGACTCGTCGCCGTGCTGTGGATTCTCTTCGGCTTCTCGATGAGCGCCGTGGACAGCCCGACGGCCTTCGCGGGCAACCCGTTCGCGGACATCGGCCTGTCCAGCCTCGCCTCGGGTGAGGGGTCGAACGTCGCCCTCCTCAGCGTCGCGTACGGCGCCACCTTCGCGATCATCACCGTCGCCCTCATCTCCGGGGCGATCGCCGATCGGGCGAAGTTCGGCAGCTGGCTGATCTTCGCGGGCGTCTTCGCCACGGTCGGCTACTTCCCGGTCGCTGCCTGGGTCTGGGGCGGTGGCTGGATCATGAACCTCGGCACCACCCTGTTCGGCGAGGACAGCGGCATCGGCGTGATCGACTACGCCGGCGGCACCGCGGTGCACATCAACGCGGGCGCCGCGGCGCTGGCCCTGGCCCTGGTGCTCGGCAAGCGCATCGGCTTCCAGAAGGGCATCCTCAAGCCGCACAACGTGCCGCTGACGCTGCTGGGCGCCGCCCTGCTGTGGTTCGGCTGGTTCGGCTTCAACGCCGGTGCGGAGTGGCTCGCCGAGGACATGGGCGGCGTCGGCCTCATCGGCCTGAACACGCTCGGCGCGACGGCGGCCGCGATCCTCGGCTGGATCCTCATCGAGCGCATCAAGGACGGCAAGCCCACCTCGGTCGGAGCCGCCTCCGGTGCGGTGGCGGGTCTCGTGGCGATCACCCCGGCCTGCGCCAACCTCACCCCCGGGTGGTCCCTCCTGCTCGGCGCGGTCGCCGGCATCGTCTGCGCCCTCGCAGTGGAGCTGAAGTTCCGCCTCGGCTTCGACGACTCGCTCGACGTGGTCGGTATCCACCTCGTCGGCGGTCTCATCGGCACCGTGTACCTCGGCTTCTTCGCGACCGGCACCGGCCTGTTCGTCGGCGGCGACGCCCGCCAGCTCGCCGTCCAGGTGATCGCCGCCGCCGGCGTGCTGATCTACTCCTTCGTGGTCGCCTGGGTGATCGGCTTCGTGATCCAGAAGACGATCGGGTTCCGCATCACGAACGAGGACGAGATCGCCGGTGTCGACCAGGTCGTCCACGGCGAGGAGGGCTACGCTCTCGCGAACGCGTGACGACGGTTAGGGTGACCGTGTGGGCACGACCAGCAACGGCATCCTGAAGACACTCGCGGATCTCCTGCGCCGAGCAGTGGGCTCCCCCCGGGCGTCGCGGACCTCTCCCGGTCCGCGGCGCCCGGACGCGCGTCTGCGGACGGCCGAGGAGCGCGAGCGGCGGTCGGCATCGGATGCCGGCGTCGAGCCGGGACGCGCCCGCGGCACCGAGACCGTGCGGCTCGACGCCGGGCGCATGCCGGCCGTCCGTGTGTCCTACGCGCCGCAGCGGGACGGGCCCCGGATGCGGGCGAGGTCGTCTGGACCTGGGTGCCGTACGAGGAGAACGACGGCCGAGGCAAGGACCGACCGGTGCTGGTGATCGGGCGGCAGTCCTCCGAGCGGGTGTACGCGGTGCGGATGACCAGCCGGCCGCACGACGGCGACCGCGACTACCTCTCGATCGGGAGCGGGGAGTGGGACGGGCAGGGCCGCGAGTCCTGGGTCGACATCGAACAGCTCTACAGCGTCCACGAGCGTGGTCTCCGCCGGGAGGCAGCGGCCCTGGACCGTACCCGGTACGCCCGGGTCGCTGCGGCGCTCCAGCGGCGATACGGGTGGGCACAGAGCTGAGGCGGATGCCGCGTTCCCATCCGATGGGGGCAGGGCTCCGAACCTTCCTGTGAGTCGCCGCCGGCGGCACCCAAGGAGGAATCATGCGTTTCATCCCCACCAAGGTCCATGGAGTTCTCGACTACGTCGTCGGAATCGCTCTGATCGCCGCGCCCTGGCTCTTCGGCTTCGCCGGCATGGGCGGAGCCCCCGTCGTCATCCCGATCGTCCTCGGCGTCGGCCTCATCGTCTACAGCCTCTTCACGAAGTACGAGTGGGGTCCGTTCGGTCTGATCCCCATGCCCGTGCACCTCGTCTTCGACATCGTCGCGAGCCTCTTCCTCGCCCTGTCGCCGTGGCTGTTCGGCTTCGCGGGCGAGGCGCTGAACGTCTGGCTCCCGCACGTCGTCGTCGGTGCCGCCGTCATCGTCGTCGTGCTGTTCTCCCAGCCGCAGCCGCAGAGCACCCGCGGACGCACCGCGACTGCCTGACGCCGGACACGACGAGGGGCGACCGGATGCCGATCCGGTCGCCCCTCGTCGTCGCGAGGACTACTCCTCGTCGTCGGCCTCGGCCTGATGCTCCTGCTGCTGCTCGGTGTCGACCTGGGCGGGAGGCAGATCCTGCAGGAACTGGCGGTCGCTGTTCGGGTCGCCGCTCCCGTCGCCGGCGAGCGGATCCTGCGCGCTGACGTCGTCGGCGGGGATGTTCTCTCGTCCGTTCATGTCCGGTCCTCTCACGCGGGGCGCCGGGTGCGCCCGTTCATCGGCGAGTCTGCCTGCCGTCCGCGAAGGACGGGATCCCCTGGTGCGATCCGGCGCGTGGTGATAGGCGGCTCAGCCCCGGAGAGCGGCGCTGAGCCAGCGGGCGTACTGGTGCCAGGGGTCGCCGTCCTGCTGCAAGCGGGCGATGTGAGCGCGGATCTCGGGCGTCAGGGTGAACCACTCGCCGCCTTCGCGCGCGGAGGCGAACTCGCGGTGACGCTGCTGTTCGCGCACCCGGTCGCCCCGTTCGAAGGCGAGGAGCTCGTCATGACGGATGCTCGCGAGTCTGCGCCGTGGCTGCCTGCTCGTGCCAATCTTCACCCTGCGGTCGTACCGGAGGTAGTACACGACGTCGATCCGCGGGAACGGCAGGTCGGGGTCGGGGGAGTCCCCATAGCGCCAGCCGCAGAGCGCGCAATGCCAGGCATCGTCCGTCCGCAGCCCGGTGAGACCGCCGCAGAGCGGGCAGGGTCCGGGGAGAAGGCGGGGTTTCGGCACCGGTGCAGCTTACGTCCGCCCTCGGACATCGGCCGTACCTGCCAGTACCCGGCGCTTCTGTCAACCACTGCCGTGGGGCGTCGTCGCTTGCCAGACTCGGCCTATGGTCTTCATCGGATTCCACGCCTCCCATGAGCAGATCCCGCCCAGCGCCTTGCTCGACGCGGTCGTCAGCGCGGAGTGGGCCGGCTTCGACGGGGCGATGTGCTCCGATCACCTGGCCCCGTGGCTGCCCGAGCAGGGGGAGTCGGGATTCGCGTTCAGCTGGATCGCCGCGGCGCTGGCCCGCACCCGCTTCCCGATCGGCATGGTCAACGCGCCGGGACAGCGATACCACCCGGCGATCGTCGCACAGGCCTTCGGGACGCTGGAGGAGATGTTCCCCGGACGGTTCTGGGCCGCGCTCGGCAGCGGGGAAGCCATGAACGAGCACGTGACCGGCGACGTCTGGCCCGCCAAGGACGTCCGGAACGCGCGGTTGCGCGAGAGCGTGGACGTGATCCGCCGGCTGCTGGCCGGAGAGGAGGTCGACCATGACGGTCTCGTGCGCGTGCACCGCGCGCGGATCTGGACCCGACCGGCGCAGCCGCCACCCCTCTTCGCCACCGCCGTCAGCCCGGAGACCGCGGAGTGGGCGGCCGGGTGGGCGGACGGGCTCGCGACCGTCGCCCAGGAGCCGTCCGCGCTCCGGAGGGTGGTCGAGGCCTACCGCTCGGCCGGGGGACAGGGGCCGTGCATCCTGCAGACCCACGTGAGCTGGGGCGCCGACGACGCCGAGGCGTACGCGACCGCGAAGGAGCAGTGGCGGCAGGGGGTCGTCACCCCGCCGCTCGCGTGGAACATCGAGCAGCCGGAGGACTTCGACGCCGCGGTGGGCGAGGTCGACGAAGCGGGGCTGCGCAAGGCGGTCCTCGTCGATCATGACGCCCGTTCCCTCGCGGGACGACTGGCGGAGCTCGTCGGCATCGGCTTCGACCGGATCTACCTGCACCACGTGGGCCGCGAGCAGACCGGGTTCCTGAAGGCGGCCGCCTCCGAGATCCTGCCCGCCCTGAGGGAGCGCACATGAAGATCACCGACACGAGCGACCTCTGGTGGAAGACGGCCGTCGTCTACTGCCTCGACGTGGAGACCTTCCTGGACGCGGACGGCGACGGCGTCGGCGACCTCCGCGGCCTCGCGCAGCGGATCGACTACCTGTCGCAGCTCGGTGTGACGTGCCTGTGGCTCATGCCGTTCTATCCCTCGCCCGACCTCGACGACGGCTACGACGTCAGCGACTTCTACGGCGTGGACCCTCGTCTGGGCACCCACGGCGACCTCGTGGAGGTGATCCGCACCGCCCGCGACCGCGGCATCCGCGTGATCGTCGACCTCGTCGTCAACCACACCTCCGACCGTCACCCGTGGTTCCGCGCGGCGCTCCGCAGCGTCGACTCGCCCTATCGCGACTACTACGTGTGGCGGGACGATGCACCGCCGAAGGGCGAGAAGAACACGGTGTTCCCCGGGCAGGCCGACGGGATCTGGACGAAGGACGACAAGTCGGGGCAGTGGTACCAGCACAGCTTCTACGAGCACCAGCCCGACCTCAACATCGCCAACCCCGTGGTCCGAGATGAGATCGCGAAGGTGATCGGGTTCTGGCTGCAGCTCGGCATCTCGGGGTTCCGGGTCGATGCGGTGCCGTTCCTCCTCGAGGTCCCGAAGACGTCCGACCTCCCCGACCCGCACGAGCTGCTGCGCGACATGCGGCGCTTCCTGCAGCGGCGGTCCAGTGAGGCGATCCTGCTGGGCGAGGTCAACCTGCCGTACGAGGAGCAGCGGGCGTACTTCGGGGGTGCGCACGGCGATGAGCTGACCATGCAGTTCGACTTCGTGGCGATGCAGGCGCTCTATCTGTCGCTCGCCCGCCGCGATCCCGCGCCACTCGTTGAGGCGCTCACGGCCCGCCCGGTCCTCGGGCCCGAGGTGCAATGGGCGAACTTCCTCCGGAACCACGACGAGCTCACCCTCGACAAGCTGAGCGACGCCGAGCGCGAGGAGGTCTTCGAGGCCTTCGCTCCGGACGAGCGGCAGCGGGTGTTCGGGCGCGGGGTCACCCGGCGCCTCCCGCCGATGCTGGAAGGCGATCCCCGGAGGATCCGGATGGCCTACAGCCTGCTCTTCACCCTCCCCGGAACCCCGGTGCTGTTCTACGGCGAGGAGATCGGGATGGGCGAGAACATCGCCATCGAGGGGCGGCAGGCCGTGCGCACCCCGATGCAGTGGTCGGCGGATCGCAACGGCGGCTTCTCCGACGCGCGCCCCTCCCGGCTGGTCGCGCCGGTGCCGACGGACGGGTACGCGCCCACGCACGTGAACGCCGCCGCGCAGCTCGAGGACCGGGGATCGTTGCTGCACTTCATCCGCGACCTGACCGCGCGCTACCGGGTGTCGCCGAGCTCGGGTGGGGGATGTTCCGCGTCATCGACCAGCCGCAGGACGCCCTGCTGGTGCACTCCCTGGAGGCGGATGTCGGGCGCACGATCGCCGTCCACAACTTCGCGGAACGGCCGGCGACGACGCGGTTCCGACTGGGGGAGGAGCCCGCGGGCACGACCCTGGTCGACCTCCTCGACGCGCGGCGCGTGCCCCTCGACGACGACGGCGGGGTGGAGCTGGAGCTTCCCGCGTACGGCTATCGGTGGCTGCGGGTCTCGCGACCGGGGGACGGCAGGGTCCTGTGACCGGTGGAAACACCGAAGGCCCCGGATGATCGGGGCCTTCGGAGGGATTCTGTGGGCGATACCGGACTCGAACCGATGACCTCTTCCGTGTGAAGGAAGCGCGCTACCAACTGCGCCAATCGCCCATACCCGCGGGGTACGTCAACCGATACTACCCGACCCGCGAGCGCCTCGATGACCAGTCGGGGAGACACGCGCGAGATTCGCCACGGGTTTGGCGGAGCGCGGATCATCGGCTAATGTTTCATAAGTGCCCGGGACAACCGGGAACGAAATGCGGATGTAGCGCAGTTGGTAGCGCACAACCTTGCCAAGGTTGGGGTCGCGAGTTCGAGTCTCGTCATCCGCTCGAGTGCAGTAGATCTTCTCGAAGATCGGCGGCACGTGGGGTCAATCCACACGGTGGCGTGGCCGAGCGGCTAGGCACCGGCCTGCAAAGCCGTTTACACGGGTTCGAATCCCGTCGCCACCTCACGGGAAAACTGAATAGCCCCAACGGGCGCGATTGGCGCAGCGGTAGCGCGCTTCCCTGACACGGAAGAGGTCACTGGTTCGATCCCAGTATCGCGCACCACCTGAAACCCCCGGTTCTGCCGGGGGTTTTTTCTTGCCCGCGGGGCATCCTCCCCTCTCGCGGCGTCGCAGATCCGCGCGAGGTCGCAGCCTCACGGCGGAGCCCTGCGACCTCGGTGCGAATCTGCGTGTCTGCGCCCTCGGGATCGAGTTCGAAGATGTGTTCGAATATCGGTATCCTGGAAGAGGCCGGAGGAAGGAGCCGGTGTGGGGAACTCGGGTCGCGCGCTCTCCGCGTACAACGACATGCGGTCGCAGCATCAGGCCATCGAGGCCGCCGCACGCCGCGGCCCCCTGCAGTCCCTGTCCGATCGCGAGCTCGCCTTGCGCGAGTCCGCCGTCACCGTCTATCCGCACGCGCTCCAGCGGCGGGTGCGGGCGTGGGTGCGGTTCGGCCCGGAGGCGATCCGCGTGGAGGCCAAGGTCGTCCGCTCCACTCCGCTCGCGGCGGGCATAGAGTTCCGTGCCGGCGAGCGCACCTACCGCTGCTGGGTCTGGGGGAATGCCGTGCAGCCGGCGGAGGGGTGACCGGGGAATGGACACCGCTCGCACGAACTGTTCGTTTCCTGTCCGCACAACGGTGTCTTCGTCTTCCCGGGTGCGGTGCCGGTGACAGGGTGGACGGACATCACCACCGGCGATCGACGATCGCACCTCCGTGGGACGAGACCTCGTGGCGATCATCTCAGGAAGGGCGGACATGGGCAGATTCATCTACGACGGAAGCACCAAGGTCGAGGTCGAGGACCGCGCGCTGCGGCATCTGCAGCTGGTGATGACCGCGAAGCTGCGGCGGGGCGAGCCCTTCCCGTACACCTGGAAGGAGGACGCCAGCGTCGGGGGCGGACGGATCACCGTCTGGCTCCACGCCGGGAGTTCTATGGTGTTCAAGTACGTCGGCAGCCGCCAGCCGGAGATCAACCGCGCCTGGGTCGACGCGCTGGCGTACACGGCGAACTCGCCCGGTGGTCTGTATCTCGTGCCGGAGCCCGCCGGGAGCGCCGTCACAGGCAACCTGGACCTGTCGTAGGGCAGGGGACGATGACAGCCGGGACGCCCCCTCCGCGAGGCGAGGAGGAGGCGTCCCGACGTGGTGCACCGAGCGTCAGACGCGCGCGGCGCCTGCGCCGTTCCGCGGGACGCGCGGCTCTCGACTGACGAAGATGCCCAGCAGCACCATGCCGATCGCGAGACCGAGGTGGAGCCAGTTGTCGGCGTTGTTCACCGGCAGGAAGTTCAGCTGCTCGTTGCCGACCGCGATCAGGCCGTACAGCCAGACGACGAGGTATGCGAGCCCGCCGATGATGAGGTAGAGGCGGGAGGCGCGCGGCGAGGCGGCGAGCGCGATGCCCGCGACGGCGAACAGGAGGTGCACGACGTTGTGCAGGACCGAGACCTGGAAGAGGCCGAGGAGCAAGGCCTCCGATGCTGCTCCGGCACCGTGCAGGTGTTCGGCCGAGTGGGTCAGCCCCGGGATGAAGCCGGCGATGCCGACGATGAGGAAGACGATGCCGACGATCAGCGCCGTCTTCTGGATCGGTGTCTCGGCGTAGCGGGTGGTGCGGGTGGTGTCGCTCATGATCCCCTCCAAGGTGGGTGCGGTTGCCCGAAGGTAGAACCCCTGGGCGCGGGCTGAGAGGGCATTGACGCGGCGGAAGCGGCGCGGTAACTTCTCGCGCGTCCGCGGCCGCTCCGGCGATGATGAGCTCCAAGCCCGGATTGTCAATCCCCCTCGGCGTCGTCACGGCCGCTTCTTACGCTCAGCCCATGACCGACGCCGCTCTCGACCGCACCTGCGGCACCTCGACCGATCGCGACGCTGCGACCGGGCTGCGACGCATCGACCACCTGGCGCAGCTGGCCGCGGTCGTCCGCGCATGCCCCGGTCTGCATGTCCGCTACTCCGAGGGACCGGACGCGGACGCCCGCCGCTCCAGCGTCGACACCGAGAGCGGACTGGAGCTCCCCGGGCTCTCCGTCAATCCTCTCGACGCCGAGCGGTGGTGGACGCGTCCCCTGGAGGACTGGCTGGCGCGCCAACTCTGCCAGTACCGGCACCTCGCCGAGCAGGATCCGCAGCGCATCGCCTGGGTCCTCCGGGGCGAGCACTGCGGCCGCGGCCCGGACTGCGAGCCGCTGCTGACGGACGTGGAGCCGATCGCCGTGATCGGCGCGCACGTGCTGCTCGAGGCCAGGGAGCGGTACGAGCGCAACTTCGATGCGGGGCGCGGGCCCGCCGACGACGAGGAGGACCGGGGATGAGCAGAGGGCGGCAGTGGACGGAGGTCGTTCCCGGCTTCTTCGGCATCAGCGTGGCGGACGTCAACTGCTACCTCGTGCAGACCGCGGACGGGCTGACGCTGTTCGATGCGGGACTGCCGCGCAGCAGGGGCGTGCTGCGCGACCTGCTCGGTCACCTCGCGGCGAAAGAGACAGACATCGATGCGGTCGTCCTGACGCACGGGCACTTCGACCACGTCGGTGTCGCGTGCGGGCTGCACGAGGAGGGGGTCTCCGTGTTCGTCCACCCTCGCGACGCACACCTGGCTCGTCATCCGTACAGCTACCGTCCGGCCTCACCGCGCGTCCCCTACGTGCTCACCCATCCGCGGGGGATCCCGACCATCACCCGGATGGCACTCGCCGGAGCGCTGAACGGCCGGGGCGTCGAGGCGCAGCCGCGCGTGAGACACGAGCATCCGATCGACGCCCCTGGGACCCCGATCGCGCTGTGGACTCCCGGGCACACGGAAGGGCACTGCGCATACCTGTTCGAGGAGTTCGGGGTGCTCATCGCCGGCGACGCCCTCGTGACGCTCGACCCGTATACCGGCGAGACCGGACCCCAGATCGTCGCCAGGGCGGCCACGGCCGACACCGCGGAGGCGATGGAGTCGCTGGACACCCTGGCACGGACGAGCGCGCGGGTCGTTCTGACGGGCCACGGAGAGCCCGTCCTGGACGGTGTGGGGCCCGCGGTCGCCGCCGCCCGGCGACGCGGACCCCACTGAGTCCTCGACCTCAGTCGAGCAGCGTCTCCCCGATGTAGCCGCCCTCCGCGCACCCCGGGGGCACCGCGAACACGGCGGATCCGATCGGGACCGTCCACTCGTTGAGCAGGTCGAGCTCGTCGAGCCGTTGCTGCATGGGGACGAACTGCCGCGCGACGTCGGCCTGGAACGCGGCGAAGAGCAGCCCGGATTCGGAGACGCCGCCTCCGGCCGGGCGCTCGTCGTAGTTGTACGCCCGTCGGAAGATGCGCTCCGTCCCGTCCCCGCGTGCGCGCCGGATGTGCGCGAACGCCGGGATGACGGGGAACCCGATGGCCGTCGTCGCGTCGAAGTCCGGCTCGTCGAACTCCGACGTCCCCGTGAGCGGCGCACCGTCGCGGAGCGTCCGCCCCACCGAGGCCTCGCGGCCTCCGCGATCCAGGCGGTCCCAGGCGTCGAGGTCCATGCGGATGCGGCGGAGGACCATGCCCGTGCCGCCGGCCAGCCAGCCGTCCTCACTCCAGACCACCCGGTCGAAGTCGTCGGTCCCCGGCTGCGGGTTGCTCGTGCCGTCGACCTGGCCGAAGAGGTTGCGCATGGTCGTGCCCGGTCGCTCGGTGCCGTGTGCCCGGCGGAAGCCCTGCTGGATCCATCGCACGGTCGCGAAGCCGCGCGCGTCCTTCAGGAGCATGCGCTGCGCGTGCGCGACGGTCAGAGGGTCGTCGGCGGCGAGCTGGAGGAGCAGGTCCCCATCCGAGAACTCCGGCTGCAGGCGGTCCACGCGGAAGGCGGGCAGCGGAGCGAGCCAGGACGGACTGCTGCCGCCGGCCCGTGCCACGAGAGCCGGGCCGAAGCCGAACGTGACGGTCAACCGGGCCGGGGCGAGTGCGAGTTCCGGCTCCGAGTCCGCGAGCGCCGATCGTCCCTGGGTGAGCCGCGCCGCGTCGTCCGTGAGGATGCGCAGGAGCCGGCGGAGTCCGTCGCGGTCGACCTCCGGCCGGAGGTCGAGCGTCACGAACGAGCCGTGCGCCTGGGCAGGGGTGTCGATCCCGGCCTGATGGACACCGTGGAACGGGACGGTGAGGGAGCCGTTGAGCGGTGCGGGGGCCGCGGGAGCCTCCGTGTCCGCTCGCGTGAGGGCGAGGTCGGCCCCGACCGCGACGGCGGCGCCGACACCGGCGACAGCCCCTCCGAGGAGGAACTGCCGCCGGGTCGAGCCGGTGCGGCCGGTGCGCGCGCCCGAGACGCGCGCGGCCATCAGTGGTCCATGCCCTCGTGGTCGTCGGCGCCGTCGTAGTTCTCGTTCGCGCCGGAGTAGTCCTTCACCGGCGCGGCGAACTCGAACGTGGAGTCGTCCGACAGGGTGACGGTGAAAGCGACCTCGTCACCGGCTTCCAGAGGCTCGGAGAGGTCCATCATCATGATGTGATTCCCCCCGGGCTCGAGGGCGAGGCTGCCGCCGGCGGGGACGACGAAACCCCCGGCGATCTCCCGCATGACCATCTCCCCGGCCTCGTTCTCCACGGTTTCGTGCAGCTCGATCATCGGCGAGGCGGCGGAGGTGACCGATGTCACCGTCACGTCCTCCTCGCCCTCGTTGACGAGCACGCCGAAAGCCGCGGACATGCCGTCGTCGGCCGCCTTGACCCAGGCGTCGTCGATCCGGAGATCGTCACCGGCGAGGGCGCTGGTCGGCGTCTGGGCTGTGGGCGCGGTGCACCCGGTGAGCGCGACGAGCGAGAGGACGATCGCCGCGCCGAGGCGGGGGAGGGAAGTGCGAATGTTCATGATGATGCCTTTCAGGAGTTCGCTGCCGTGTCGTCGCCGGATTCCGGCGGCACGGCGGCCGCGCGGCGGCGGCGGAGGATGAGGAGGAAGGCGAAGGCGGCGACGGCGAGTGCCGCGCCCGCCCCGCCGACGAGCAGGACCCGGACCGGGCCGCCCGTCTCGTCTGCGTTCTGATCCGATGCGGTCGACGACCCGCCCGAGGCGGACGCGGTCGGCTCCGGGTTCCCTGTCGACTCGAGCGGAACGGCGTCTCCGACGGCGAAGGGGATGACCCCCGCGATCGGGTGCCCGTCCTCGGAGACGACCTGCCAGCGCACCTGGTACCCGCCGTCGGGCATGTCGGGCAGGAGGGCGGCGGTGACGTTCCGTCCGCGCACCTCCACCTCGCCCGTGGCCCAGTCCTCGCCCTCCGCGTCGACGATGAGGACGACGGCCCCGGCGGTCGACTCGTCGAGGACGAGGAGCTCGCCCGAGAACGTCATCGTCACACTGACGGGCGCGGTGTCGAGCCGTTCTCCGTCGGCGGGGCTGCTCTCGATGAGTTGGTCATGGGCGGTCGCCGGCGCTGCCGTCGCGAGGATCGCGACAGCCGCCAGCACCGCCCCGGCCGCGAATCTGCGGACAGGGGACATGGAAGAGCCTCTCTTCAGACGTCGCCGAGCGACGCGGGTACCTGCGTTCGGACGCGCGCGTCATCGGGGACGGCGCGAGGACGCACCGCACGGCGGGAGGCCGCGGGCGCGGATCAGAGCGCGGGGAGAGAGGGCGGGCGCGCCCGAGAAGCGGAGTGAGGAGGCGAAGACCACGGCCCGCCGGCACGAGGAAGAGCCCGGCGAGGCGGAACGGAGAAGCAGCGGCGCGCGGGGCGAGCGTCGCATCCGCACGCCGACGCACCCAGCGGACCAGTCGGACGGCGAGAGCGCGCAGGGTGAGGAGCAGCCGCTCCCCGCGGTGGAGCGCCGTCACGGTGAGGAGGGCGGCGAGTGTGTGCCCGAGCCACATCGAGGCGTCGGCGGTCGCGACGACGGCCGTGCCCTCGGCCGCGGGGAGCACGAGCGGAGCGCCGTGCACGTGACGGACAGCCACGCCGGACGCGCTGACCGTGCCGAGCACGAAGAGCACGTGGAAGAGGAACTGGCTCACGGCCACCGAGAGGGTGAGTCGGGTGAGGGAGAGCGTCCGCCCGGCGAGGAGCACGCTGACCATGAAGGCGAACAGCCAGGGCACCAGGATGCCCAGAGGACCCGGCATCTCTCCGCCGCCGCTCACGTGACCGGCGAGAGCCACGAAGATCGCGAGCGACGAGGTCGCGAAGCCCCGCACGACGGCGGGCTTGCGGGACGGGCTCACGGGCACCAGTCTGCCATGCGGCGGCGGTCGCCGCGGGCGTGAGCCGGGCGTCAGCTCCGCGGTGCGCCGGAGCGCTTCACGACGTCGTAGGCCGCGAGCGCTGCCTTGCGGGTCTCGCCGAGGCCGACGATCGGCTCGGCGGGGGCGTCTGCGGCCCAGCGCCCGATGTACTGTCCTTCGCCGTCGAACTTCTTGGCCTGCAGCTCCGGGTTGAACACGCGGAAGTACGGGGCGGCGTCCGCGCCGGAACCCGCGACCCACTGCCAGTTGAAGGGGTTGCTCGCGTCGTCGGCGTCCACCAGCGTGTCCCAGAACCACTCCTCGCCGAGCCGCCAGTCGATGAGGAGGTTCTTGACGAGGAACGATGCCGTGACCATCCGCACCCGGTTGTGCATGTACCCGGTGTGCCAGAGCTCGCGCATGCCCGCGTCGACGAGGGGGACTCCGGTCTCGCCGTGCTGCCAGAGTTCCAGCCGCGCGGGGTCCAGGGGAGGCCACGGGAACGCGTCGAACTCGCGCCGCAGGTTCTTCGTCGCGAGATCCGGGAAGTGGAACAGCGTGTGCCAGGCGAACTCGCGCCAGCCGATCTCCGAGAGGAATCCGCCGGCCCCGTCGACGTCGATCGCCTCGTGCCACACGGTGAAGGGGCTGAGCTCGCCCCAGCGCAGTCGCGGAGACAGCCGTGAGGTGGCACCGGCGGCCGGGGCGTCGCGAGCGCGATCGTACGTGCGGAGGTCTTCGGCGAGGAAGTGCCGCAGCCGGCGGCGTGCGGCGGGCTCGCCGGGCTCCCACGTCTCGCGGAGTCCGCCCGCCCAGTCCGGGGCGGTCGGCAGCAGGCCCCAGTCGTCGAGCGGATCGGAGCGGAGCCGCCGGCCGGCGCCGCGAAGCTCGCGGGGCTCGGGGAGCGGAGCGCGCGGGGCCGGAAGGGCCAGACAGGCCCGCCAGAACGGCGTGAAGACGGAATAGTGCGTGCCGCTCCCGGTGGTGACCGTCCACGGCTCGTGCAGGAGCGACCCCGCGAAAGACGCGACCTGGAGGCCGTCGTCGCGCAGCGTCGCCTTCAGCCCCGCGTCGATCTCGCGCCCGGCCGCCCCGTAGCGGCGGTTCCAGAAGACCGCTCCGGCGCCCGACTCGGCGACCAGCTCCCGCACGATCCGGTCGGCGGGCCCGTGCCGCAGCACCAGCGTCGCCCCCTTCTCCTGCAGCCGCTCGGCGAGCGAGGCCAGCGAATGGTGCAGCCACCAGCGCGCCGCGCCGCCCAGCGGACGGATGCCGGGGGACTCCTCGTCGAGGACGAAGAGCGCGATGATCGGTTCGTCGCGCTCGACGGCGGCACGCAGCGCGGGGTTGTCCGCCAGGCGGAGATCGTCGCGGAACCAGACGATCGAGGGCGACGTCATCGGGTCGCCCACAGCGCCCAGGCGACCAGCAGCGGCTGCAGGAACAGGCGGCCGAACCGCCGCCGGTCCGTGTCGAGCCCCGGCGTCGATCGCCCGGTGCGCCACTGATGCCAGTTGCCGGGGAAGACCGCGGCGAAGAAACCGGCCGTCGCCACTCCCATCCGACGGCGCTCGCGGGGCAGCGCCACCAGCCCCGCCGCGAGCGCGACCTCGGCCGCACCGGACGCCAGGACGATCGCGTCCTTGTCCATCCGGGTGAGGCGGGTCGCCCAGTCGGGCACGACGACCCGGAACCCGCGTGTCTGCGTGAAGTGCAGCACGCCCATCGCGCCGAGGGCGAGAGCGAGGAGCCAGCGGGCGATCGTCCGTGTCATGCGCCCACGCTACCGTCCCCGTCGGACGCCGTGCCTGCCACACTGAGGCGATGACCGTGCTGCGCATCACCGTCCTCTTCCTCCTCGCCGCCATCGCCGAGATCGGCGGCGCCTGGCTCATCTGGCAGGCGGTGAAGGAGGAGAGGGGCTGGTTGTTCGCGGTCCTCGGGGTCATGGCGCTCGGCGCCTACGGATTCATCGCGGCTCTCCAGCCGGATGCGAACTTCGGCCGCGTCCTGGCCGCGTACGGCGGGATCTTCATCGCCGGCTCCCTCGCCTGGGGCGTCATCGTCGACGGATTCCGCCCCACGTCGTGGGACGTGATCGGCTCCGTGGTGGCGCTGGCCGGGGCGGCGATCATCATCTTCGCGCCGACGGTCGCGGATCCGCTGTCCGAGACCGCCGCGTGACGGTCGGCGACCCGCGAGCGGACGAGTAGCCTAGATCCAGACCCAGATGGAGTGATCAGTGCCTGAAAACGCCCAGCCGACCGACGGCTTCGCCCTGTTCTCTGACCGAAACGTCGTCGCCATGCGCGTCGGCGGCGTCCTCAAGGACCTCGCCGCGACGGTCACCGAGACCGACGACGTCGAGCCCGTCACGATCGACAGCCCCGACGGCCTGAACATCCTGCGTCACTCGACCGCGCACGTGCTGGCCCAGGCGGTGCAGCGGATCAACCCGCAGGCGAACCTCGGCATCGGTCCGCCCATCACGGACGGCTTCTACTACGACTTCGGCGTCGACACCCCGTTCACGCCGGAGGACATCAAGGCGATCTCCAAGGAGATGCAGCGCATCGTCCGCGAGGGCCAGCGCTTCGTCCGTCGCGTCGTGACGGACGAAGAGGCTCGTGCGGAGCTCGCGGACGAGCCGTTCAAGCTCGAGCTCATCGGACTCAAGGGTCCTTCGACAGGCTCAGGGACCCAGGGTGCTGCCGAGATCGCCGAGGGGGCCTCCGTCGAGGTGGGCGAGGGCGAGCTCACGATCTACGACAACACCACCCGTGACGGCGAGGTCGTCTGGAAGGACCTCTGCCGCGGTCCGCACCTGCCCAACACGCGCATGATCGGCAACGGCTGGGACCTCACCCGCATCGCCGCCGCGTACTGGCGGGGGAGCGAGAAGAACCCGCAGCTCCAGCGGATCTACGGCACCGCATGGCCGACGAAGGACGAGCTGCGCGCCTACCAGGAGCGCATCGCCGAGGCCGAGCGTCGCGACCACCGCAAGCTCGGCGCCGAGATGGACCTGTTCTCCTTCCCGGACGAGATCGGCTCGGGGCTGGCGGTCTTCCATCCCAAGGGCGGCATCATCCGCTACGAGATCGAGGAGAACCTGCGCAAGCACCTGCTGCGCAACGGCTACGACCTCGTCAACAGCCCGCACATCACGAAGAAGGATCTCTTCATGACGTCGGGGCACCTGCAGACCTACGCGGACGGCATGTTCCCCCCGATGCACCTCGACGAGGTCGTCGACGACGAGGGCAACGTCACCCGCCAGGGCCAGGACTACTACCTCAAGCCGATGAACTGCCCGTTCCACAACCTCATCTTCCGTTCGCGCGGGCGCTCCTACCGGGAGCTGCCGCTGCGTCTGGCCGAGTTCGGCACGGTCTACCGCTATGAGAAGAGCGGAACGCTGTCAGGGCTGACCCGCGTGCGCGGTCTGACCCAGGACGACGCGCACATCTACGTCGCCCAGGGCCAGGTCAAGGAGGAGCTCACCACCAACCTGAACCTCGTCCTCGACCTGCTCCGCGACTACGGCCTCAACGATTTCTACCTCGAGCTCTCGACGAACGAGGAGGGCAACCCGAAGTTCCTCGGCGAGCCCGAGCAGTGGTCGACGGCGATCGACACGCTGCGCGAGGTCGCGATCGAGTCCGGTCTCGAGCTCGTGGCCGACCCGGGCGGCGCCGCCTTCTACGGCCCGAAGATCTCGGTGCAGGCCCGCGACGCCATCGGCCGCACGTGGCAGATGTCGACGATCCAGCTCGACTTCAACCAGCCCGACCGCTTCGAGCTGGAGTACACCGGTCCCGACGGGCAGAAGCACCGGCCTGTGATGATCCACCGGGCGCTCCTCGGCTCCGTCGAGCGCTTCTTCGCGATCCTCCTCGAGCACTACGCCGGCGACTTCCCGCTCTGGCTCGCGCCGAGCCAGGTGGTGGGTGTGCCGGTGGCCGAGCAGTACGGCGACTACCTGGACGACGTCATCGCGCAGCTGCGCGCGGCGGGCGTGCGGGCCGACGTCGACCACTCCGACGACCGCATGCAGAAGAAGATCCGGAATCACACCACGGCGAAGGTCCCGGTCATCCTCATCGTGGGGGAGCAGGACCGCGCCGCCGGCACGGTGTCGTTCCGCTTCCGCGACGGCACGCAGGAGAACGGCGTGCCGGTGGCCGACGCGGTGCGCCGTATCAGCGCCGCCATCGCCTCGCACGCGCTGGTGTTGAAGGCGGGTGACCTCGCATGACGGGCGGTGAGGCGGACCTTGAGGACGCCTCCCGTCTCGTCGGGGTGCCCGACGAGTTCCAGCGGCTGTGGACCCCGCATCGGATGGCGTACATCCAGGCCGGGCCGGAACCACTGCGCGAGGAATGCCCGTTCTGCGAGGCGCCGAAGTACCCGGATGCCGAGCGGCTCATCGTGGCGCGTGGGGAGACCGCCTACGTGCTGCTGAACCTGTTCCCGTACAACTCGGGGCACCTGCTCGTGTGCCCGTACCGGCACATCGCCACCTACGACCAGGCGACGCCCGAGGAGGTCGCGGAGATCGGTGCGCTCACGCAGACCGCGATGCGCGTGCTCCGCGAGGTCTCGGGCTGCGACGGCTTCAACCTCGGGATGAACCAGGGAGCGGTGGCCGGAGCGGGCGTGGACGCGCATCTGCATCAGCACGTGGTGCCGCGGTGGCGCTCGGACGCGAACTTCTTCCCGATCATCGCCAAGACGAAGGCGCTCCCGCAGCTCCTCGGTGAGGTGCGGGAGGCCGTCGCGGAGGCCTGGCCCGCCGCCGATCGTTGAGCCGTCGCGTCGCTGAGCCGCCTCTGGGTCGCTGAGCCTGTCGAAGCGTCGTGACCCGGCCCTTCGACAGGCTCAGGGACCCAGCGCGGGCCCGCTCAGGGACCTAAGTCGAGGAGGAGTCAGCGCACCTGGCGGGCGGTGAACTGCATCCGCGGGTTCGCGTAGAACTCCTGCGCCTCGACGAGCTGCAGCTCGCGCTCGCCCGAGTCGAGCGTGGCCTGAAGCAGGTCGTAGACGCTCGAGGCGGTGCGCTCCAGAGCGGTCTGCGCGCTGCCGGTCGCGACGTAGTGCGCGGTGAACAGCGCGGCGGTCACGTCTCCGGAGCCGTTGGCCTTCATCGGCAGGTGCGGCGTCTGCACGAGCCAGGCGCCCGCGTCGTCGACGGCGAGCATCTCGATGGTGCCCTCTTCGCGGTCGGGCCGCTCGACGCTCGTGACGAGCACCGTACGCGGCCCCATCGCCCGCGCGAGGTCGACCGAGGCGAGGGTCGACTCGAGCGTGTCCGGCTCGGTCTCGGTGAGGAAGCCGAGCTCGAACTGGTTCGGCGTGATGATGTCGGCCACGGGAACCACGCGTTCGCGGAGCAGGATCGGGATGGCCGGAGCCACGAAGCAGCCGGACTTGGCGTTGCCCATGACCGGGTCGCACGCGTACAGCGCATTCGGGTTGGCCGCCTTCACCCGGGAGACCGCGTCGATGATGACGTCGCCGATGCCCTCGCTGCCCTGGTAGCCGCTGAGCACGGCGTCGATGGAACCGAACACGCCGCGTTCCTCGATGCCGGTGATGACCTCGCCGACGTCGGTCGGGTCGATCAGCGGGCCGCGCCAGGCGCCGTAGCCGGTGTGGTTCGAGAACGTCACGGTGTAGACCGGCAGCACCTCGACGCCGATGCGCTGCAGCGGGAAGACGGCGGCGGAGTTGCCGACGTGACCGTACGCGACGGCGGACTGGATGGACAGGATCTTCATACCCGGTCCCTTTCATTCTTGGCGGGGCGGTGCCCGCGTCGGGTGGTCATCGTCCGGCGGCGACGAGGTCGGCGATGAGGGTCTCCGTGTCGTCCTCGGAGAGGTCGTGCACGGTGAGTCGGAGGTGATGCGAGGGCTCGGCGCGCTCGTCGAGCGCGAAGTCGTCACCGGTGCGCGCGAGCCAGCCGCGCCGCATGAGGTGGTCGGCGACGGTGCGCGCGGGCTTCTCGAATCCGACCCACAGGCTCAGGCCGTCGGGGTCGGGCGCGTCGATCCCCTCCGCGCGCAGGCGTCCCGCGAACGCGGCGTTCCGCGCGGCGTAGTGCCGGCCCGCCTCCGCGATCTCCTCGCGGACGTCGGGGTCGGTGAGCTGGGCGAGCGTGAGGCGCTGCAGCAGGTGACTGACCCACGTGGTACCGGGGCTGAGCCGCATCGCGAGGCGCTCCGCCGTCTCCGGGTCGGTCGCCGCGAGCGCGAGGCACATGTCAGGGCCGAGGAACTTCGACACCGAGCGGACCAGGGCGAATCGCCGGTGCTCGGGTCCGATCAGCGATTCGTAGGGACGCTGGGAGAGCAGAGAGAAGTGGTCGTCCTCGATGACGAGCACATAGGGGTGGTCGGCGAGCACGCCCCGCAGCGCCTCGGCGCGGGCGGGGGAGAGGCTCACCCCCGTCGGATTCTGCGCGCGCGGGGTGCAGATGACGGCGCGGACGCCCGCGTCCAGAGCGGCGCGGAGACCGTCGACGGTCATCCCCTCCTCGTCCACCGGCACCGTGATGGCCCGGTATCCGCCCAGCCGCA
Source organism: Microbacterium sp. CFSPD4_SD4 (assembly GCF_057364585.1). NCBI lineage: Bacteria > Bacillati > Actinomycetota > Actinomycetes > Micrococcales > Microbacteriaceae > Microbacterium > Microbacterium sp. CFSPD4_SD4. The sequence goes on along the minus strand of NZ_JBNFOC010000001.1, from coordinate 388,324 downwards.
CGGTGTGGATGCTCGCGAGGAAGCAGGGGTCCTCGAGCGCCACGGCGTCGTCACGCATGAGCGCCTGCGCGAGCAGACGTTCCACGGCATCCACCGCACCGCTGGTCACGGTGACCCGGAAGTCGTGACCGGGGAGGTCGGCGCCCATCCACTCCCGCGCCCACGCTTCGAGACCGCGGTCGATCACCGGCTCTCCGTAGAGCACGGGACGACGACCGATCGTGCCGAGCGCCTGCGACGGGTCGGGGATGCGCGCCGGGTCAGGGTTGCCGGTGCCGATGTCGCGGAGCACGGTGTCCGGCGCGTAGCCCTCCTGCGGCACGACGTCGACGCCCGCGACGACCGTGCCCGCGCGCCCGCGCGAGTGCACGAGTCCCGCTTGGGCGAGCTGGCGATACGCGGCGACGGCGGTGTTGCGGTTGACGCCGAGCGTCGCCGCGAGCTCGCGCACGGGAGGGAGGACCTCGCCGGGACGGAGCGTGCCACGATCCCGGAGGGCGCGCACGCTGTCCGCGATCTCCGCCGCGGTGGTTCCCCTGATCTGCTCGCTCATGATCCTCCTCCGAGATTCTAGGTGGATCGGACAGTGCTACCTTTGATCTAGATCAAAACCGATTTCGGATCATCCGACAGGAGACCCCCATGACCGAGCAGCCCACCACCGGATCCGCACGCGTGAAGCGCGGTCTCGCCGAGATGCTCAAGGGGGGCGTCATCATGGACGTCGTCACCGCCGAGCAGGCGAAGATCGCCGAAGACGCCGGTGCCGTCGCCGTGATGGCGCTGGAGCGTGTCCCCGCGGACATCCGTGCGCAGGGCGGGGTCTCGCGGATGAGCGACCCGGACATGATCGACAGCATCATCGACGCGGTGTCCATCCCCGTCATGGCGAAGGCGCGGATCGGGCACTTCGTCGAGGCGCAGGTGCTGCAGGAGCTCGGCGTCGACTACATCGACGAGTCCGAGGTACTCTCGCCCGCCGACTACGTGAACCACATCGACAAGTTCGGCTTCACCGTGCCGTTCGTCTGCGGAGCCACGAACCTGGGGGAGGCGCTGCGTCGTATCAACGAGGGCGCCGCGATGATCCGCTCCAAGGGTGAGGCCGGCACGGGTGACGTCTCCGAGGCGATGAAGCACATCCGGAAGATCCGGGGAGAGATCGCGGCGCTGACCGCGCTGCCGAAGGATGAGCTGTTCGTCGCCGCGAAGGAGCTGCAGGCACCGTACGAGCTCGTCGCGGAGATCGCCGAGACCGGGAAGCTCCCCGTGGTGCTCTTCGTCGCCGGTGGCGTCGCGACCCCGGCCGACGCGGCGATGATGATGCAGCTCGGCGCCGACGGCGTCTTCGTCGGCTCCGGCATCTTCAAGTCCGGCAACCCCGCGGAGCGGGCGAAGGCCATCGTCAAGGCCACCACGTTCTTCGACGACCCGAAGGTGATCGCCGAGGTCTCGCGCGGCCTGGGCGAGGCGATGGTCGGCATCAACGTCAGCGACCTGCCTGCGCCGCACCGCCTCGCCGAGCGTGGCTGGTAGCCCGCGCGTCGGCGTCCTCGCGCTTCAGGGGGACGTGCGGGAGCACGCCGCGCTCCTGGAAGTGCTCGGCGCCGACGTGGCGCTGGTCCGTCGGCCTGAGGAGCTCGCCCGGGTCGACGGACTCGTGATCCCGGGGGGCGAATCGACCGTGATCGACAAGCTCGCCCGGCTGTTCGGGTTGCAGCAGCCGATCCGCGACGCGATCGCGGACGGGATGCCGGTGCTCGGCACCTGCGCGGGGCTGATCCTGCTGGCCGATGAGGTCGTCGACGCGATCGACGGACAGCAGAGTTTCGGCGGACTCGATGCGGTCGTGCGGCGCAACGCGTTCGGGCGTCAGGCCGAATCGTTCGAGGCCGAGCTGACCGTGCCCGCGTTCGACGAGCCGGTGACGGCCGCCTTCATCCGCGGACCTGTCGTGGAGGCGGTCGGGCCGCAGGCCTCGGTGCTCGCGACCCTGCCCGACGGTCGCGTGGTCGGAGTGGAGCAGGACGGATTGCTCGGACTCAGCTTCCACCCGGAGATCACCAACGAGACGCGGTTCCACCGACGCTTCCTCGACCGGGTCTCCCGCCGCTGACGGTGTCGTGGGTTCAGGCCCGCGCGCGAGATCAGGCGCGTCCGCGCGCAGGTGCCTGAACTCGCGCGAACACCTGCGCGAGCGGGACAACAGCGGCGGCGCGGCACGGTTCGATAGACTGGACGACGCCCTGGGCGGCGTTCCGGGGCGCAGACGACGAGCGGAGACTTATGTCCGGGCATTCCAAGTGGGCCACGACCAAGCACAAGAAGGCCGTCATCGACGCGCGCCGTGCGAAGTCCTGGGCCAAGCTCATCAAGAACATCGAGGTCGCGGCCAAGCTGGGCGGCGCCGACCTGCAGGGCAACCCGACGCTCTTCGACGCGGTGCTCAAGGCGAAGAAGACCTCGGTCCCCAAGGACAACATCGACCGCGCCATCAAGCGCGGCGCCGGCATCGGCGGTGAGGCCGTCGAGTACACCTCGATCATGTACGAGGGCTACGGGCCCAACGGTGTCGCCCTCATGATCGAGTGTCTGACCGACAACAAGAACCGCGCCGCGGCCGAGGTGCGCACCGCCCTCAGCCGCAACGGCGGCACCCTCGCCGACCCGGGCAGCGTGGCGTACAACTTCAGCCGCAAGGGCGTCATCGTCGTCGGTTCCGAGGGCACGACCGAGGACGACGTCATGATGGCGGCGCTGGAGGCCGGGGCCGAGGAGATCGAGCCGCACGCCGAGGGCTTCGAGGTCATCACCGAGGCGAGCGACCTCGTGGCCGTCCGTTCCGCGCTGCAGGACGCGGGGATCGAGTACGAGTCGGCCGACGTCGAGTTCGTGCCGAACCTCAAGGTCGAGATCGACGCCGAGACCGCCCGCAAGGTGTTCCGCCTCATCGATGCGCTCGAGGACAGCGAGGACGTGCAGAACGTCTTCAGCAACTTCGATCTGTCGCCCGAGGTCCAGGCAGAGCTCGAGAACGACGACGCGTAGGCGCGGCGCGAGCCGGCGACGCGGCGCGCGGCCTAGCCTGGTCAGGTGACCACTTCGTTGCGCGTGCTCGGCATCGACCCCGGACTCACCCGGTGCGGTGTGGGCATCGTCGACGTCGATCGCGCTCGTCGGGGCACGCTCGTCCATGTCGGAGTCATCCGCTCCGCCCCGGATGCGGAGATCGGCGACCGGCTCGCGATCGTCGCTGCGGGGATCCGCGCGGCGATCGCCGAGCACCGGCCCGATGCCGTCGCGGTCGAGCGGGTGTTCGCCCAGCAGAACACGCACACGGTCATGGGCACCGCGCAGGCGAGCGGGGTCGCGCTGCTGATCGCCGCAGAGGCCGGCCTGCCGGCGGCGACCCACACTCCCAGCGAGGTGAAGGCCGCGGTGACCGGGTACGGGTCCGCCGACAAGCGTCAGGTCCAGGCGATGATCGCCCGGCTCCTGCGGCTGGACGCGCCTCCGCAGCCCGCGGACGCGGCAGACGCCCTGGCGATCGCCCTGTGTCACGCCTGGCGCCGCGGCGCTCCCTCGACGAGGCGGACGGAGGGTGGCCTCACTCCCGCGCAGCGTGCCTGGGCCGACGCGGAGCGTGTCGCTCGAACATATCTACGAGCCGGCTCCTAGACTGTCGGAATGATCTCCTCTCTACACGGCACCGTGCTGCACACGACGCCGGACCAGGTCATCATCGACGTCGGGGGCGTGGGCTTCGCGGTCGCCGTCCCCGCCGATGTCGCCCACACCGCGACGGTGGGGGAGAAGCTCCTCCTGCACACGAGCCTCATCGTGCGGGAGGACTCGCTCTCGCTGTTCGGCTTCGCCGACCGCGGCGAGCTGGAGATCTTCACCCTGCTGCTCAGCGTCACCGGCGTCGGCCCGAAGTCGGCGCTCGGGGTGCTGTCGCACCTCACCGCCGACCAGATCGCGGAGGCCGTGACCGCAGAGGACGATGCACCGTTCCGGCGGGTCTCCGGCATCGGACCGAAGACCGCGAAGCTCATCGTCGTGCAGCTCGCCGGCAAGGTCCAGGCCGTGGCCGCCCCGTCGGCGCCCGCCGCCTCGGGAGGGGACGATGTCGTCGCCCAGGTGACGGTGGCTCTGGTCGGCCTCGGGTGGTCCGAGAAGGTCGCGGCGGAGGCGGCGACCCAGACGGCGACGGACGCCACGGATGCCGAGCGAGCCTCCGTGGCCCTGCTGCTGCGGCGCACGCTCGCGCTGCTCGGCCCGGCGCAGGGAGGCCAGGGCCGTGGCTGACGCCCTCGATCCGACCGAGCCGACCGACGAGTCCGAACTCGCCATCGAGGGCGCTCTCCGCCCGTCGAGCCTCGGCGAGTTCGTCGGACAGCAGAAGGTGCGCGGGCAGCTGCAGCTCCTCCTGGAGGCGGCCCGCATCCAGTCCCGGCCCGCAGACCACATCCTGCTCGCCGGTCCCCCCGGCCTGGGCAAGACCACGCTGGCGATGATCGTCGCCCACGAGAGCGATCGTCCGCTGCGCATGTCCAGCGGCCCCGCGATCCAGCACGCCGGCGACCTCGCGGCGCTGCTGTCGAGCCTCGTGCCCGGCGAGGTGCTCTTCATCGACGAGATCCATCGCATGGCCCGGTCGGCGGAGGAGATGCTGTACCTCGCGATGGAGGACTACCGGATCGACATCATGGTCGGCAAGGGCGCGGGGGCGACCAGCATCCCGCTGGAGCTCTCCCCGTTCACGCTCGTCGGCGCCACCACGCGTTCCGGACTGCTGCCCAATCCGCTCCGCGACCGCTTCGGCTTCACCGGTCACCTCGAGTTCTACGACGAGGGCGAGCTGGAGCAGGTCATCGGACGCTCCGCCTCCGTGCTCGGCGTCGACCTCCCGACGGACTCGCTCTCCGAGATCGCGCGACGCTCCCGCGGGACCCCGCGCATCGCCAACCGCCTGCTGCGTCGCGTCCGCGACTACGCGCTCGTCCATGGCGGGGGTGCGGCGACCCTGCGCGGCGTCCAGGCCGCGCTGGACCTCTACGACGTCGACGCGATCGGCCTGGACCGACTGGACCGCGCGGTGCTGGACGCCCTGGTGCGGCGCTTCCGCGGCGGACCGGTCGGCCTCAGCACCCTCGCGGTGGCGGTGGGAGAGGAGCCGGAGACGGTGGAGAGCGTGGTCGAGCCCTATCTCGTGCGGATCGGCTTCCTCGGTCGCACCCCCCGCGGGCGGGTCGCGACGCCGGAGGCGTATGCCCACCTCGGCGTGGCGCACCCGGACGGGATGCTGAAGTTGGATGACCTATAATCGCTGAAGACTTCCCCGATACCGCTGTGCGCCCAAAGGCTGGTGCGTGCACCTGAGAAAGGCGCCATCCCCATGCCCATGGAATTTGTCCTCTTCGGACTCCTCGCCGTCCTGCTGATCTTCATGATCTTCAACACGCGCAAGCGCACCCGGCAGATGAAGGCCGAGCAGGAGGAGAAGGCGACCAAGACGGTTCCCGGCGCCAAGGTCCTGCTGCAGGGCGGCATCTACGGCACCATCGTCGCGTACGACGCCGAAGACCTCGACTCCCCGGCCCTGGTGGAGATCGCGCCCGGCACCGTGATCGAGGTGCACAGCCAGGCGATCCTCCGCATCGTGGAGCCCAAGGACGCCATCGTCGACGCGCCCGTCGACGGCGTGGACGATCACAGCGTCGACGAGACCGCCGCCCCCGCGGTCGAGACGCCCGAGGAGACCCGCGCCCGCCTCGAGCGGGACGCCGACGACAAGTAAGACGAAGGCCGTCGCGGCCTCCCGGATCACCGTCCTTCCAGAAAGCTGAACACACGTGGCTTCATCCTCTCCTGTCCGTCACGCCTGGCGGGTCCTCCTCGGCCTGCTCCTCGTGACGGGCGTGCTCTTCGGCATCAACGCGCTGGGTGTGTACGTCTTCAAGCAGAGCTCGTGGACACCCGAGCTCGCGCTCGACCTGCAGGGCGGCACCCAGATCATCCTGAGTGCCGAGACGGAGGACGGAGCAGCGCCGACGCAGGAGCAGCTCGACCAGGCCGCTGCGATCATCCGCCAGCGCGTCGACGCCTCCGGTGTGGCCGAGGCCGACATCACCACCGAGGGCGGACGCAACATCGTCGTCCAGATCCCCGGTGAGGCGGACGAGCAGACGCGGCAGCGGATCCAGTCCAGCGCCCAGCTCGAGTTCCGTCCGGTGCTCTACACCACGGCCGCGAGCACGGAGTTCGTCGGAGAGGACGGCAACTCCACCCCGTACCCGAGCCCTGACCCCTCGCTGAACGCCGAGCCCACGGCCGAGCCCACCGACGCCAGCGACCTGTCGTGGGTCACGGACAAGCTCGCGGCGGAGTTCCAGGCGTACGACTGCGCCAACCCGTCCAACGACCCGTCCAAGGCGCCGAAGGACGAGCCGGTGATCGCCTGCTCGCCCGACGACACCGCGAAGTTCATCCTCGGCCCGGCGGAGCTCGACGGCCGCGCGATCACCGACGCGACGGCGGGACGCGACCCGCGCTCGGGCGCCTGGATCGTGCAGCTCACCATGAACGGCGACGGCGCGGACGCCTTCGGCCAGGTGAGCACCCGGCTCAACCAGAACCGCATCGACGGGCTGTCGCCGCGCGACCAGTTCGCCTTCGTGCTCGACGGCGAGGTCATCAGCGCGCCACGCATGAACGGCGTCATCCTCGACGGCCGCCCCAGCATCTCCGGCAGCTTCACGCAGGAGAGCGCGACGACGCTGGCCGATCAGCTCAAGTTCGGAGCCCTCCCGCTCAGCTTCGAGGTGCAGAGCTCGGACACGATCTCCGCGACCCTCGGCACTCAGCAGCTCCAGATCGGTCTCATCGCGGGCCTCATCGGCCTCGCGCTCGTGGCGGTGTACTCGCTGCTGTCGTACCGGGCGCTCGGGACGGTGATCATCGCGTCCATCGCGGTGATGGCGGTGCTGACCTACATCGTCATCTGCATCCTGGCGTGGCGGATCGGCTTCCGCCTGTCGCTCGCCGGCGTCGCGGGCCTGATCGTGTCCATTGGCTTCACCGCCGACTCCTTCATCGTCTACTTCGAGCGCATCCGCGATGAGCTGCGCGACGGCAAGTCGATCACGGGTGCCGTCGAGGACGGCTGGGGTCGGGCGAAGCGGACGATCTACATCTCCAAGTCGATCAACGTCCTGGCCGCGGTGGTGCTGTACATCCTCGCCGACTCGACGGTGAAGGGCTTCGCGTTCACGCTCGGCCTCACCACCGTGATCGACGTGCTGATCTTCGTGATCTTCACCCACCCGGTGATGCAGCTGCTCGCTCGTACGCGGTTCTTCGGCGGCGGGCACAAGCTCTCCGGTCTGGATCCGGAGGCCCTGGGCGCCGTGTACCGGAGCCGCTCGCAATACCGCGAGGTCGCCACGGCGTCCGCGGGGCGCGGGGCGAAGAACGCGCGTTCGCGCGGAGAGGCGGATCGCCGGCAGACCATCGCCGAGCGCAAGCGGGCGGAGGCCCTCGCCGCCGAGAGACAGACCACGGCCGGAAGGGAGGGAGACAACTGATGCCTTCCATGAATGAGTTCGGCAACAACCTCTACACGGGCAAGACCTCCTTCCCGTTCGTGGGGCGCCGCCGCCTCTGGTTCATCATCGCGATCGCCCTGGTCGTCGGCTCCGCGCTCGTTCCGCTGTTCCGTCCGATCCAGTTCTCGATCGAGTTCACCGGCGGCTCGCAGTTCACGGTGACCGCACCGGACACCACGGATCAGGACACCGCGACCGAAGCGGTGCAGTCGGTCGTCCCCGGCGCGGCGACCAAGGTGGTCATCGTCAACGACCAGGACGTCCGCGTGCAGACCGACCAGATGACCGAGGGTGAGACGCAGCAGGTGGCGCGCGCCCTCGCCGACGCCTACGGTGTCGAGCCGGACGCCGTCGCCTCCTCGTTCATCGGCCCGGCCTGGGGCGAGAGCGTGACCCGGCAGTCGCTGTGGGGCCTGGCGATCTTCCTCGCGCTGACCTTCCTGATCCTCGCGATCTACTTCCGCACGTGGAAGATGTCGGCGGCCGCGATCATCGGTCTCCTCGACGTGCTCGTGATCACCGTCGGCGTGTACGCCCTCGCCGGATTCGAGATCTCGCCGGCGGCCGTCATCGGCTTCCTGACGATCCTCGCGTACTCCCTGTACGACACCACCGTGGTGTTCGACAAGATCAGGGAGAACACGACGGAGGACGGGGAGAAGACGTCGCGGCTGTTCGGGGAATCGGTCAACCTCGCGGTGAACCAGACCCTCATCCGCTCGATCAACACCTCCGTGGTGGCCGCGCTGCCGGTCGGTGCGATCCTCTTCATCGGCGCCTTCTGGCTCGGTGCGGAGACGCTGACCGACATCTCGCTGTCGATCTTCGTGGGCATCCTCGTGGCGACGTACTCGACGCTCTTCGTGGCCGCGCCGCTGTACTCGCTCTTCCGCGAGAACGAGCCGCAGATCAAGGAGCGCGACGCCCGTATCCGCGCGGCACGGAGCAAAGCGGCTGTCGACGCCTGACGCCCCCGCCGCGGGGCCGCCCCCCGCTCAGCGCGCGTAGGATTGTCTGATTCGGAGGTGAGTGGATGGCGGAGCCGCAGACGGCATCGCAGGGTTCGAGTCTGCGACGGCTGGTGCCCCGCATCTTCTCGCGTGCGTCCCGGATCAACGATCTCGACAACCTGATCCGCACCGTCAGGGCGAACCACCCCAAGGGCGACTTCGCCGTCATCTCCCGCGCCTATGCCGTGGCGAAGGAGAAGCACGAGGGACAGAAGCGGCAGAGCGGCGAGCCGTACATCACGCATCCGCTCGCCGTCGCCCAGATCCTCGCGGAGCTGGGGCTCGGCCCGCGGGCGATCGCGGCCGCCCTGCTGCACGACACCGTCGAGGACACGGGCTACGCGCTCACCGATCTCACCGCCGAGTTCGGCGACGAGGTCGCGATGCTCGTGGACGGCGTGACCAAGCTCGACAAGGTCAAGTACGGCGAGAGCGCACAGGCCGAGACCGTGCGCAAGATGATCGTCGCGATGTCGAAGGACATCCGCGTGCTGCTCATCAAGCTCGCCGACCGGCTGCACAACGCCCGCACCTGGGGCTTCGTCCCGCCGGAGAAGGCGGCGAAGAAGGCCAAGGAGACGCTCGAGATCTACGCGCCGCTGGCCAATCGCCTCGGTATCCAGGCGATCAAGTCGGAGCTCGAAGACCTCTCCTTCGCCGTCCTCCACCCGAAGATCTACAACGAGATCCACAGCCTCATCGCCCAGCGCACCCGCAGCGGGAGAAGTACCTGAGCCAGGTCATCGAGGAGATCGACGAGGACCTCCGCGACCTGCGCATCCGCGGCAAGGTCGTCGGCCGGCCCAAGCAGCTGTACTCGGTGTACCAGAAGATGGTCATCCGCGGCCGCGAGTTCGACGACATCTACGACCTGATCGGCATCCGGGTCCTCGTGTCCTCCGTGCGCGACTGCTACGCCGTGCTCGGCGCCATCCACGCCCGCTGGACGCCGCTGCCCGGCCGGTTCAAGGACTACATCGCCACCCCGAAGTTCAACCTCTACCAGTCGCTGCACACGACCGTGATCGGCCCGGCCGGACGGACGGTCGAGATCCAGATCCGCACGCACGAGATGCATCACCAGGCGGAGTACGGCGTCGCCGCGCACTGGATGTACAAGGAGCGGATGAACGGCGGCGGCAAGGCCGAGGTCCGCGCCTCCGACACCGACATGGCGTGGCTGGCGCACATCTCCGATTGGCAGGCCGAGACCGCGGACCCCGGGGAGTTCCTCGACTCCCTGCGGTTCGAGATCGGCGCCAAGGAGGTCTACGTCTTCACGCCGAAGGGGCGGGTGATCGGCCTCCCGGCCGGCGCCACCCCGGTCGACTTCGCCTATGCCGTGCACACCGAGATCGGGCACCGCACCATGGGCGCCAAGGTCAACGGACGCCTGGTGCCGCTGGAGTCGGAGCTGAAGAGCGGCGACGTCGTCGAGGTCTTCACCTCGAAGAACCCGGACGCGGGGCCCAGCCAGGATTGGCTCGGCTTCGTCAAGAGCACGCGAGCCAGGAACAAGATCCGCGGCTGGTTCACGAAGGAGCGCCGCGAGGAGGCCATCGAGCAGGGCAAGGAGGCGATCGCGCGCGCGATGCGCCGGCAGAACCTGCCGCTGCAGCGTCTGATGAGCCAGGACTCGTTCACCGAGGTCGCCCACCAGATGCACTACGAGGACGTCTCGGGTCTCTACGCCGCCGTCGGCGAGGGGCACGTCTCGACGCAGTCGGTGCTCGAGAAGGTCACCGCGCTCGTCGCCACCGACGAGCCCACCACCGGGGCGATCGACCTGCCGGGAAGCGTCCAGACCCGAGAGACCCGGGGTGGCGACTCGGGCGTGCTCGTGCGCGGCGCGAACGACATCCTGGTGAAGCTGGCGAAGTGCTGCACGCCCGTCCCCGGCGACCCCATCGTCGGGTTCGTCACCCGGGGGAGCGGCGTCTCCGTGCACCGGGCGGACTGCGTGAACGTGAAGGCCCTCAGCGGCGAGCAGGACCGCTTCGTCGAGGTCTCTTGGGCGCCGACGAAGAAGAGCGTCTTCCGGGTGCAGATCCAGGTCGAGGCCCTCGATCGTTCCGGCCTCCTCTCGGACGTCACGCGGGTTCTCAGCGAGCATCACGTGAACATCCTCTCGGCGACCGTGTCGACGACCGACGAGCGCCTGGCGCTGAGCCGCTTCGTGTTCGAGATGGGCGACGCCGTGCACCTGGACCGCGTCCTGAACGCGGTGCGCCGGATCGACGCGGTCTACGACGTGTACCGCGTCACCTCCTCCTGACCAGCCGCTCCAGTGCGGCGAGGCCGCTGACGCTGCCCGGAACGCGCGACCGGGTCCGCAGGCTGCCGATGGCGTCGTCGAGCGCTTCCGGGTGGGCCTGAGCGAGCGCCTGCATCCACGGGAGGACCGCGGGTCCCGGTGCAGACTCGTGGCCAGGTCGCACATCGTCCGGACGGGCGTGGAGACGGCGATCCCTCCGAGCAGCTGCACGTCCGTCCGAGGAAGCCTGGTGTCGTGGAAGACGACTCTGGCGTGCACGCGTGGGCGCACCCGCCGCTCGACGCAGCGTCGCGCGTGATGGACGGCCGGCGGCTCGTCGCGGGCGCCGTGGATCCAGGCGGCACTGGGCCCGCAGGCGGCGGCGCCGTCCTGGATGAGCGTGGCGATGCTGCTCGCCCGCACGTCGGCGGACTCCGGCAGGTCCGCGGGGATGTAGGCGTCGCCGATCTCGACGACATGACCGTCCAGGCGGGCGGCGCAGAGTTCCGGCCTGCTGAGGCGCGAACCGGGGAGATAGAGCAGAGCGGGGTGCATGACGCCAGTGTGGCGTCGCGCACCCCGCTCAGACGGAGATGGCCGGACCTGTGGAGAGCTCAGCCGCCGAGAGCGTTGAGCCAGGCGCGACGGGCCTCGAGGGCGTCCGCGGCCTCCTTGGCGGCCTTGCTGTCACCGGCCTTCTCGGCGGCGGCCAGTTCGGCCTCCAGCTTCTCGATGGCTTCGTGCAGCTGCGAGCTCATGTCGTTCGCTCGCGCCTTGGTCTCCGGGTTGTTCTTCTTCCAGTCGACGTCCTCGCGGGCCTTGAGCGCCTGCTCGATGACGCGGAGCTTGTCGTCGAGCGCACGCTCCTTGTCGCGCGGGAAGATGCGACCGACCTCGTCCCACTCCCGCTGGATGCGCGTGAGCAGGGCGCGGGCGCGCTTGATGTTCGGCTCGTCGGCGACCGCCTTCGCCTGCTCGAGCAGCGCCTGCCGGGCCTCGATCTTGGGAGCGGAGTCGGCCTCCTCGGCGGCGGCCTGCTCGGCGCGTGCGGCATAGAGCGCGTCGCCGGCGGCCTTGAACCGTGCCCAGAGGGCGTCGTCGGCCTTGCGTCCGGCGCGTCCGGCCGTCTTCCACTCGTCGAGGAGGGAGCGGTAGGCGGGGATGCCGTCGACGCCGCGCGGCGCCAGGGCCTCGGCCCGTTCGACCAGTCGGGACTTCGCGTCGCGCGCGGCCTTGTGCGCATCGTCGAGCTCGGAGTAGAACGCCCGGCGGTGCTTGTCGACGACGGCCCTGGCGTCGCGGAACCGCTTCCAGAGCTGCTGCGAGACGCCCTTGGACAGGCGCGGACCGTTCTGCTGCTGCGCCTGCCAGGCCTCGAACAGCTCGTTGAGCTCGGCGGTGACCTGCTTCCACTGCACCTTGCTCAGGTCGCGGGCGGCGATGGCCTCGGCACGCTCGACGAGGGCGGTGCGCTCGGCGACGGCCTGCTCGACGAGCTCCTTCGCCTGCTGTGCCTCCTGGGCCGTGGCCTCGGACAGCGACGCGGTCAGCGCGGTGAGACGATCACGGAGACCGGCGAGGTCGCCGACGGCCGCGGCGTCCGTGGCCTCGTCGATGAGGTGCGCGGCCTGCTTCGACAGGTCGCTCGCGGAGGCGCCGCCGGCCTGGTGGCGCTGCTCCAGGGCGACGACCTTGAAGGCGATGTCGTCGTACTTGCGGACGAAGTAGGCCAGGGCCTCGTCGGGGGTGCCGTCCGGGTACTGACCGACGACGCGCCAGGACTCACCCTCGCGCACCTCGACGGTGCCGTCTTCGGAGACACGGCCCCATTCGCCGGCGGACGAGACCGGAGTCGGCTTCGCGGCGGCCGGGGCGACGGCGGCCGGAGTCGGCGTCTTCCGCGGCATCGGCACGGCGGGCGGGGTGGGAACGGGCGGGGTCGGCTTCGCGGGCTCGTTGGCAGACACGGTGATTCTCCTTGCGCGGTCACGCCGCGGGAGGCGGAAAGGACGAGGCTCAGCCTAGTACGCCCTCTCTGATCCGCGAGACCCCGTCTTCCCGCCGAGACCCCGCGATTCGTGCGCGAACGAGGCGGGGTCTCGGCGACGAGGCGGGGTCTCGCGGGGAGGGACGTTACCGTTTCGTGAGCAGAACGTTCGATGCAGGACACACTGCGCGTCATCTGCGGGTAACACGGCGCTCCTATCGTCGCGACCACGACAGTCCCCAGGTCGACAGGAGTTCCATGGACGACAACGCAGCGCGCACAGCGGAGATCGTCGTCGTGGGGGCGGGGGCGGCGACGCACCGCTTCGTCGCACGGATGCTGGAGGACCCGGACCGTGCCGTGCGGATCACCGTGTTCGGAGACGAGGGACGCCTGCCGTACGACCGCTCCGTCGTGGCGCGCATCGTCGGCGGCACTCCGGCGTCGGCGGGCGAGCTCGATCGCGCGCCGTTCCGTGACGACCGCGTCCGCCTCATCGACGACGACCGGGTCCTGCGGATCGACAGGGGAGGGCACCGCGTGCGGACGCGGTCGCACCGGTGGTATGACTACGACGCGCTCGTCCTCGCGACCGGTACCCATGCCCAGCGGCTCGACGTGCCGGGGATCCGTGCCCGTGGCTCGTTCGTCCTGCGCGCGATGGAGGACGCGCACATGCTGCGTGCGTTCCTCGCCGTCCGTGCGACGGAGATGCCGCGGGCGCTGCGCGCGGTCGTCGTCGGCGGCGACGAGGGCGGAGTGGACGCCGCATGCGCGCTGCACGACGCCGGGGTGCAGACGACGATCGTGGACACCGCGGACCGCCTGCTGCCCGCACAGCTCACGGTTCCCGGGGCGAGCGCACTCCGCGGGATCGTCGAGGCGCGCGGTATCGCGGTCCGGACGCGGACGCGGGTGACCCGCGTCGACCCCGACGCGACGGGCGCGGTGACGGCCGTGGAGTTCCAGGACGGCACGTTCGCACGGACCGACCTCATCCTGACGACGGGTGCGCGGGCACGGGATGAGCTGGCACGGAACGCCGGGCTCCCCACGCGGCCGGGCGGCGGTGTCCTCGTGGACGCGGACGGGCGGACGTCCGACCCGCGCGTCCTCGCGATCGGCGACGTCGCCGCGGACCCGGCATCCGGCGGCACGGAGGCGGCCCTGGCGTCCGCGGATCGAGCGGCGGCCGCCCTGCTCGGCGCTCGGATCGCGAGCCCCGCGGGACACGGATGGCGCGGGAGTCCCGGCGGTATCGAGGTCGTGACCCTGCGTCTCCCGGACGGTGACGGGCCGACGGTCGACATCCCTCTTCCGAGCGGGGGAGACCGCGTGTTCGGGGAGGTCGTGCTCTCCGAGGATGCCCGCGTGGTGCATCGTGTGACGGTCATCGGCGCGTCGGCGGATGCCTCGCTCGCCGGTCTCGCGCCCGGGTCGCTCGACGGTCAGAGGGCGGCGCGGGCGCTCCTGGCCGCTGCCGTGGCCGCGGACGGTGCGGAGGCCTGCGCACATGGGCTGCGGTCCTCGCCGCTGGAGGTGCTGACAGCGGAGCTCGCGGACCGAGGGATCCGAACCGTCGCGGAGGCTCTGGACGGTGCGGTCGAGAGCCGCGGCTGCGGCCCCTGCCTCCGCCGTCTCGCGCTCGCGCTGCAGGGGCGCGCCGAGGTGAACGTCGGCGTACGGCCCGGCGACCGCGGAAGCCTTCGCTCCGAGGTGCGTCTCCGCGGGACGACGGCCGCTCCCGTCCTGGAAGTGCGCGTCGGCGACGAGTCCGACGGGACGCTGCTCCTCGTCGTGGGTCATCTCGCGGCACGACGCGAGGCGACGGTACGGATCGATCGAGGACTCCTCGCCGTCAGCGGGCTCCGGGCGGAGGACATACCGGACGCACTCGCGGACCTGCGGAGCGCCGGCGCCGTCGTTCCGGAGACCCTGATCGGCGGGGCGGACCTCGCGCGGCCCGGAGGCCCGATCGGCGTCGTCCGGCACCCGCCACGGACACGGCGACGCGCCGGTACTGCGAGGTCGGCGGAGGGCTCCGCATGAGTGCGCCCCCGCGTCCTGCTCCGGCGCTCGTCGGCTGCCGCGTCGTGGTGGTCGAGGTGCCGCGGCCGGTGCGCCCGGAGCCGGTCGACGTCGACACGCTTCTGCGGATCCTCGCTGCGACCGGCTCGGATGTCGTCCGGATCATCCCGCCCCGGGCGGACCACGCGATCCCGGCCGGCACCAAGCGGACGCTGTACCGGATCGCGTCCGGTCAGGTGGACGCGGTGCTGTTCCCCGTGGCGGAGGCCCTGCCCGGGTGGCTCGCCACCGTGGAACGACTGGGCATGCTCGACGCCATCCGCGAACGGTCGCGCACGTCCCGCCTGCTGCTCGCCACGACCGACGCCGCCGCGACCGCGCGATTGGCGGAGAGCGGCCTGCCGGCATCGACGTCGTGCGGGCCCACCGCGGACGACCTCGCCCGGAGCGCTCTCGCCCCGCTCACGTACGGGGTCCTCGAGCGACGGACGGCGGTGGGGCGCTTGGCGGTGCGCAGCGGAGGCGCGCTGATCGACGGAGGCTTCGTCCCGCTCTCCCGCGGCGCGGTCAGCATCCTCGAGGCCCTGTTCATCGCCGACGGGCGCGTGCTCACCAGGGCGGAGATTGGCCAGGTGCTGCCCGGCGGTCGATGCAGCGCCCGTGCGGTCGAGGTCGCGGTGGCGCGGCTGCGGGACGCCCTCGGCGACGGGGACCTCGTGCAGACCGTGGTCAAGCGCGGGTACCGGCTCGCCGTCCTCGACGAGGACTGACGACGCCGGAGAGCCTCACTCCGTCGGCGTCTCGGAAGCCGTCGGCACCGGGCTGGGCGCATCGCTCGGGGTCGGGGAGGGAGCGATCGACGAGGTCGGCGACGGCGTGGGCGTCGGTTCCGGAGCGGTCACCTGCGCATGCACGACCTGGCTGACGATCGCGCCCACGACGATGAGGGCGCCGACCGTGATCGCGATGGCGTTGTCGCGGGTGCGTCGGCGGATCTGATCCTGGTGCCAGCGGGTGCGGGCGGTGTGCAGCCGAGCGCGCTCCGCCTCGGTGCGTGTCTGCGCCTTCTTGGAACCGCGTGCGGCCATGCCCTGTCTCTCCCGTCCGACGCCGGTCCACGACGTCGCCTGAGAGCCTACCGGGGGCCCGGCCTCGCCTCGTGTCCCCGGCCGCCGTTAGCCTGGAGGAATGTCCTCTCCCTCCGCCCTGCTCTCCGGGCAGACACCGCTCGCCGTGCGCATGCGTCCGGTGTCGCTGGACGAGGTCGCGGGGCAGCGCCACCTGCTGCGGGCCGGGTCGCCCATCGTGGCTCTCGCCGACCCGGAGGCCAGCTCGCCCGGCGCGGTGTCGATCATCCTCTGGGGGCCGCCGGGCACGGGCAAGACCACGCTCGCGCAGGCCATCGCCCGCTCGTCCGGCCGCCGGTTCGTCGAGCTCTCGGCCATCACCGCCGGCGTCAAGGACGTCCGGGAGGTCATGCAGGAGGCGATCACCCAGCGCGACCTCTACGGGCAGACGACGATCCTCTTCCTCGATGAGATCCACCGCTTCACCAAGGCCCAGCAGGACGCGCTGCTGCCCGGCGTGGAGAACGGGTGGGTCATCCTCATCGCCGCGACCACGGAGAACCCCTCGTTCTCGGTGATCTCGCCGCTGCTGTCCCGGTCGCTGCTGCTCACGCTGCAGCCGCTCACCGATGACGACATCGGGGTGCTCGTGGACCGCGCGGTGTCGGATGCCCGCGGACTCTCTGGTACGGTCGCGCTCAGCGATGAGGCGCGGTCGGCGCTCATCCGCCTCGCGTCGGGGGACGCCCGTCGTGCCCTCACCGGACTGGAGGCCGCCGCTGCCGTGGCGCTGTCGCACGCCGCCGCCTCCGAGGTCGACGACGACGGCGAAGACCGGAAGACGGTGGTCCCGGAGGTCACCGCCGACGACGTGGCACAGGCCGTCGACAAGGCCCTGCTCCGTTACGACCGCCAGGGCGACGAGCACTACGACGTCATCAGCGCCTTCATCAAGTCGATCCGCGGTTCCGACCCGGACGCCGCGCTGCACTACCTCGCCCGCATGATCGAGGCAGGGGAGGACCCGCGGTTCATCGCCCGTCGGCTCGTCATCTCCGCCTCCGAAGACGTGGGGCTCGCCGACCCCCAGGCCCTCGGCATCGCGGTGGCCGCGGCCGACGCGGTGGCCTTCATCGGGATGCCGGAGGGGCGCATCCCGCTCGCCGAGGCCACCGTGTATCTGGCGACGACCGCGAAGTCGAACGCGGCCTACGTCGGCATCGACGCCGCCATCGCCGACATCCGCGCGGGGGGATTCGGGCGCGTGCCCCTTCACCTCCGCGACGCGCACTACCCCGGGGCGAAGCGCCTCGGGCACGGCCGCGGCTACCGCTACGCGCACGACAGCGAGTTCGGGATCGTGCCGCAGCAGTACCTGCCGGACGAGCTCGACGGGCGGCACTACTACGAGCCGAAGAACCTCGGCGCGGAGCGCGACATCAGCGCACGGCTGGAGCGCATCCGGCGCATCCTCGGCGACCGGTGAGCCGACGACCTCGGGCGTCTGCCGCCGTCTGTTAGACTTGAGCGGCTCGAAACCGAGTTTTCGGGCATCTCCTCGTTCACACCCCACCTCGACGGCACCCCGGCGTGCGCCCCGAAGCAGAACGCGGTGATACGTCCGTCGGACGTGAAATCCACGTCCACGTCATCGGAAGGATAACTTCGTGGTCACGAAGTCCCAGGACCGCCGCAAGGTGCGTCTCAGCCGCGCCCTCGGCGTGGCCCTCACCCCCAAGGCCGCCCGCTACCTCGAGAAGCGTCCCTACGCTCCGGGTGAGCACGGCCGCACCAAGCGCAAGGCCGACAGCGACTACGCCGTCCGTCTGCGTGAGAAGCAGCGTCTGCGCGAGCAGTACGGCATCCGCGAGAAGCAGCTGCGCATCGCGTTCAACGAGGCCCGTCGTCAGGACGGCCTGACCGGTGAGAACCTCGTCGAGCTCCTCGAGATGCGTCTCGACGCCCTCGTCCTGCGTTCGGGCTTCGCCCGCACCACGGCACAGGCGCGCCAGCTCGTCGTGCACCGTCACATCCTCGTCGACGGCCAGCTCGTCGACCGCCCGTCGTTCCGCGTGAAGCCGGGTCAGCTCATCCACGTCAAGCCCAAGAGCGAGGGCCTCGAGCCCTTCCAGGTGGCGGCCGCCGGCGGTCACGCCGAGGTCCTGCCGGCCGTTCCGGGTTACCTCGAGGTCGAGCTCGACAAGCTCCAGGCCCGTCTGGTCCGTCGTCCGAAGCGCGCCGAGGTCCCCGTGACCTGTGAAGTGCAGCTCGTCGTCGAGTACTACGCGGCCCGCTGATCCAGCGGAAGAGCATCAGGCAGGAGGCGTCGGGGTTCCCGACGCCTCCTGTCGTTTCCGCCTACGATGGAGAGACCGCGCCTTCGCGGCTCTAGGGCAAGGATGACGACATGAAGAATGTGCTGTGGTTCCTGATCGGCGTGATCGGCGGCTTCGTCGCGGCTCACTTCATGAACAAGGACCCGCGGGGCCACGACATCCTGGCCGACGTTGACGCCCGCCTCAACGGCCTCGCCGCGATCCTCAGCGACGCGTATCGCGCGCAGGAGGCTCGGTTGACCGAGCCGGGCGAGAACTGACCCCCCGCATCTGCGCCTCGGCGCGCCCCCTCACGCAAGGACATCCGGCACTCCTATGAAAACTGCGGAAATCGCGCAGCGCTACCTCTCCTACTTCGAGAAGAACGACCACCTCATCGTCCCCTCGGCATCCCTGGTCAGCGACGACCCCTCGCTGCTGTTCACGGTCGCCGGCATGGTCCCGATGATCCCGTACCTCACGGGCGTGGTCCCGGCGCCGCATCCGCGCATCGCCGACCTGCAGAAGTGCATCCGGACCAACGACATCGAGGAGGTCGGGCGCACCGCGCGTCACGGCACGTTCTTCCAGATGCTCGGCAACTGGTCGTTCGGCGACTACTTCAAGGAAGGCGCGATCCGCTACGCCTGGGAGCTGCTCACGAGCTCGGAGGCCGACGGAGGCCTCGGCTTCGACGAGAAGGATCTCTGGGTCACCGTCTACGAGACCGACGACGAGGCCGAGGCGATCTGGCGCGACATCATCGGACTCAAGCCGGAGCGCATCCAGCGTCTCGGCCGCGCGGACAACTACTGGAACACCGGCCAGCCCGGTCCCGGTGGCCCTGACTCCGAGATCTTCTTCGACCGTGGCCCGGCCTACGGCAAGGACGGCGGCCCCGCTGTCGACGACTCGCGGTTCCTGGAGATCTGGAACCTCGTGTTCATGCAGGACTTCATCGAGAACATCCGCGGCAAGACCGAGTTCGACATCGTCGGTGAGCTGCCGATGAAGAACATCGACACCGGCATGGGACTGGAGCGCGTCGCGTTCCTCAAGCAGGGCGTCGAGAACATGTACGAGACCGACCAGGTACGTCCGGTGCTCGACCGCGCCGTCGAGCTCTCCGGCCGCCGCTATGGGGCGGTCCACGAGGACGACGTCCGCTTCCGGGTGATCGCGGATCACGTGCGCTCCTCGCTCATGCTCCTCTCCGACGGCGTGCGTCCGTCGAACGAGGGCCGCGGCTACATCCTGCGGCGCCTCATGCGCCGGACCGTGCGCGCCATGCGGCTCCTCGGTGTCGACGACCCCGCGTTCCCCGAGCTGTTCGCCGCCTCCCGCGACGCGATGAAGTCGGCGTACCCGGAGCTGGAGCGGGACTGGTCCGTGCTCTCCTCGGCGGCCTTCGCCGAGGAGGAGACCTTCCGGCGCACCCTGGCGCAGGGATCGACCATCCTCGACCTCGCGCTCGACGAGACGAAGAAGGGCGGCGGGAAGACCCTCAGCGGTTCCGAGGCGTTCCTGCTGCACGACACCTACGGCTTCCCGATCGACCTCACCCTGGAGGTCGCCGAAGAGGCCGGGCTGGACGTGGACCGCGCCGCGTTCGACTCCCTCATGCAGGAGCAGCGTCAGCGCGCGAAGGACGACGCCCGCAACCGCAAGCGCCAGCTCGCGGATGTCTCGGTGTACCGCGACCTGCGCGCGCTCGGCGAGACGGGCTTCGACGGCTACACGGCCCTCGAGGTGGAGTCCCGTGTGCTCGGCCTGCTCGTCGACGGCGCGCCGGTGCGCAGCGCCGCCGAGGGCCAGATCGCCGAGGTGGTGCTCGCCGAGACGACGCTGTACGCCGAGTCCGGCGGCCAGGTCGCCGACAAGGGCACCATCGTGGGCCCGGGCTACGAGCTCGAGGTGCTCGACGTGCAGCGTCCGGTCCCCGGGCTGATCAGCCACACGGTCGAGGTCTCCCGCGGCACGGTCGCGGTCGACGACATCGCGACGACGATCGTCGACGCCGCCAACCGCCGCGCCGCCCGCCAGGCGCATTCCGCCACCCACCTCGTGCACGCCGCCCTCCGCGACACGCTCGGTCCGACGGCCACGCAGTCCGGGTCGCTCAACCGCGCCGGGTACATGCGATTCGACTTCGCCTGGTCGCAGGCGCTGTCGACGGACACCCGCACGGAGATCGAGGAGATCACGAACCGCGCCGTGCAGGACGCCCTCGAGGTGACCACCCGCATCGTGACGCTCGACGAGGCCAAGGAAGCCGGCGCCATGGCGCTCTTCGGCGAGAAGTACGGCGACGTCGTGCGGATGGTCGACATCGGCGGCCCGTGGTCGCGCGAGCTCTGCGCCGGCACGCACGTGTCGACCAGCGCGGAGATCGGCCTGGTCAGCGTGGTGGGGGAGTCGTCGGTCGGCGCTTCCAACCGCCGGATCGAGGCTCTCGTCGGCGCGGATGCGTTCCGTGAGCTCGCGGCGGAGCGGGCTCTCGTGTCGCAGCTCACCGCCTCCCTGAAGACCCCGCGCGAGCAGCTCCCTGAGCGGATCGCCGATCTCGCCGCAAGCCTCAAGGCCGCGGAGAAGCGCATCGCGCAGTTCGAGGCGAAGGAGCGGGCGGGGCGCATTCCCGCCATTGCCGAGGCCGCGACGCGCGTCGGAGACTTCCGCGTGGCGGCGCAGACGCTGGGCGATGTGGCCTCCGCGGACGATGTCCGCGAGCTCGTCAACGGCGTGCGCGACCGGCTGGGTTCCGATCCCGCGGTCGTCGCGCTCGGTGCGGTCGTCAACGGTCGCCCCGTCGTCGTCGTCGCCACGAACGAGGCTGCGCGCAGTGCCGGTGCGAAGGCGGGTGCGCTCGCGAAGCGCGCCGCCGGTGTGCTCGGCGGAGGCGGCGGTGGGCGTGACGACGTCGCCCAGGGCGGCGGCACCGACGCGGCGGCGCTGCCCGCCGCGCTCGAGGCCGTCTCCCAGGAGCTGCGCCGCGCGTGAGCGGTTATCGCCGCGGGGTCCGGCTCGGCATCGACGTCGGCCGAGCCCGCGTGGGCGTGGCGCGGTCCGATCCGGACGGCATGCTGGCCGTTCCCGTCGAGACCGTGCCGCGCGACGAGCGCTCGCTCACGCGCATCGCGGAGCTGGCTGCGGAGTACGAGCCGCTGGAAATCGTCGTCGGGCTGCCCGTGAACATGCAGGGTGCGGACACGCCGTCGACGGTGGATGCGCGCGAGTTCGCGGCGGCTCTCCAGGCGCGGAGCGGTGTGCCGGTACGCCTCGTCGACGAGCGTCTGAGCACCGTCTCCGCGCATGCGGCGTTGCGGAGTTCTGGGCGATCACAGAAGAACTCTCGTAGCATTGTGGATCAGGTCGCCGCCGTGGTGCTGCTGCAGCAGGCGATCGACACGGAGAAGAGCACCGGAAACCCGGCCGGTGCCCCGGTCCCCGTTGACGAGGAGCCCGCCTGAACATGTCCGAACGCGAGAGCCGTGCGCCCGAGCACGAGCAGAGCACCCGGTTGGGGGATCTGTTCGAGAACCTCCCCGCTCCGTCCCCGCAGGTCCCGACCGCCGGAGACGACACGCCGGCGCCCGGATCCCGCCGTGCGGCCAGGGAGGCCGCGGCGCGCGAGCAGGAGGCCCCGCCCGCTCCGGACGCCGGTGTCGCACCCGCTGCCGATGTGCCCGCCCGCCCGGTCTCGGCGTCGGCGGCGACCAATGCGGAGACACCGGGGAACGATCACCGGTCGGCGGTGCCCGGCGCGGATGCCGAACCGGTCGCGACACGCGCGATGCCCGTCGCCGCGACGAGCGCGGATGAGACCCCCGCTTCGGGGCCGCGCCGGTCGACCGGCACCGAAGACCCCGCACCCGCACTGGGCGGCGGGCTCGACGAGATCTTCGCCGCCCAGGACGACGGCCGCGATCACGGCGCGCCGACCAAGAAGAAGCGCCGCAAGGGCTGCCTCGTCGCCCTGATCATCGTCCTGGTGATCCTCGGCGGCATCGCCGCCGGCGGAGTCTGGGTCGCCAACACCTTCGGCGACCGCATCGCCGACGCCATGGGGTGGGGGGAGCCGAAGGACTGGGAGCCCGGTCAGGCGACCGGTGAGGTGTTCGTCACGATCAAGCAGGGCGACACAGGTGGCCCGGTGTCGACGGCGCTGTACGAAGCCGGCGTCACGAAGACCGAGGACGTCTTCTACGACTACCTCATCGACGAGAACATCGCGGTGACCTTCTATCCCGGCGTCTACCGCCTGCAGAAGAAGATGACGGCTGAGGATGCCCTCGCCGCGCTCCGCAACGAGGAGAACAAGCTCGAGAACACCGTTTCCATGCCGGAGGGCGGGACGATCGAATCGGCCCTGCCGTCCATGGCGGAGACTCTCGGGATGCCGCTGGCCGACCTCGAGGCAGCCGTCGCCGATCCGTCCGCGTACGGGGTGGAGGCGCAGAGCCTGGAGGGGTGGCTGTTCCCCGCGGTGTACACGTTCGACCCCGAGGTCACCGCGACGCAGGTCATCCAGCGCATGGTCGACCGGACGCGCGAATCGCTCGCCTCCGCCGGCGTCCCGGACGAGGACGCGCAGCGGATCCTCACGATCGCCTCGATCATCCAGCGCGAAGGCCGCACGGACGACTTCGCCAAGGTGTCCCGCGTGATCCAGAACCGCCTCGACGACGACATGCTGCTCCAGATGGACTCGACGGCGCAGTACGGGTACGGCTCCCTGCATGAGGGCGTGGTCTCGAGCTCGGCCGAGGCTCTGGAAGACCCCAACGAGTGGAACACCTACGTGAACAAGGGGCTTCCGGCCACGCCGATCGCGAGCCCGAACGATGCCGCGATCGATGCCGCGATGCACCCCGCGGACGGGCCGTGGATCTACTTCGTCACCGTCAACCTCGAGACCGGCGAGACGCAGTTCTCGGAGACCCTCGCGGAGCATGAGCAGGGCGTGGAGAAGTGGCGGGACTGGTGCCGCGCGAACCCCGACGCCGGTTGCTGACGCGGTGAACCGGAGACGGCTGGCGGTCTGGGGCGACCCGATCGGGCACTCACGGTCGCCGGAGCTGCACGCTGCGGCCTACGCGGTGCTCGGACTGGACTGGGAGTACGGGCGCCGTCAGGTCGGCGCGGAGGGCTTCAACGACGCGGTCGAGGCCCTCGACGACACCTGGCGCGGCCTGTCCCTGACGATGCCGCTCAAGGAGGAGGCGTACCGATACGCCGCCACCCGAGACGCCCACGCGGAGCTGACCGGCGCGGTCAACACGCTCCTGCTCTCGGAGACCCCGGCAGGATTCAACACCGACGTCGGCGGGATCGTCGATGCGCTCGGGGACGCCGGCATCCGCGAGATCGGGACGGCGCGGATCCTGGGCGCCGGAGCCACGGCGGCCTCGGCCCTCGTCGCTCTCGCCGACCTGGGGGCGACACGGGTCGAGGTCGCCGCCCGTCGGCCGGAGCGCGCCGCGGGGCTCGTCGGGATCGGGGAGCGACGCGGCGTCGTGGTCACCCCGCGACCGCTCGACGTGGTGGAGGGCGCCGTCGACCTCACGGTGGCGACCCTGCCCTCCGGCGCCGTGCTTCCGCCGGAGAGTGCCGCCCGACTGGCCCAGGGCGGCGGCACGCTGTTCGACGCCGCCTACGCGCCCTGGCCGTCCGCCCTGGCGGCGGCATGGGGTCCGGCGCCGGTGGTCTCCGGGCTCGGGATGCTGCTGCATCAGGCGGTCCGGCAGATCCGGATCTTCCTGCACGGCGACCCGGTCTCGCCGCTGCCGGACGAGGAGGCCGTCCTCGCCGCGATGCGTGCCACCCTCTGAGCGCCGCCCGACGAAACGCGGCACGGCGCGGGGGAAACGCATGGGAGACTAGAGCACATGCTCCGCGTGCTCACGGCCGGCGAATCGCACGGCCCAGAACTCATCGCCGTCATGGAGGGTCTGCCCTCCGGCGTCCCGGTGTCGTCCGAGGCCATCCAGGCCGACCTCGCCCGCCGCAAGCTCGGCTATGGACGCGGCTCCCGGATGAAGTTCGAACAGGACGAGCTCACGATCTCCGGTGGCGTCCGGCACGGGAAGACGCTGGGCAGTCCCATCGCCCTGCGCATCGGCAACACCGAGTGGCCGAAGTGGATCGAGGTCATGAACCCGGAGCCGGTGGAGCTCACCGACCGCTCTCGCGGACGTGGCGCCCCGCTGACCCGGCCCCGTCCGGGCCACGCCGACCTCGTGGGCATGCAGAAGTACGACTTCG
The DNA here is from genome assembly GCF_057364585.1 of Microbacterium sp. CFSPD4_SD4. Lineage (NCBI taxonomy): Bacteria > Bacillati > Actinomycetota > Actinomycetes > Micrococcales > Microbacteriaceae > Microbacterium > Microbacterium sp. CFSPD4_SD4. The sequence goes on along the minus strand of NZ_JBNFOC010000001.1, from coordinate 363,795 downwards.
ACGAGGCCCGTCCGATCCTCGAGCGCGCGAGCGCCCGGGAGACCGCCGCCCGCGTGGCGCTCGGTGCCGTCGCCCGCTCCTTCCTCGGCGAGCTCGGCATCCGACTCGTCAGCCACACGCTCTCCATCGGGCCGGTGCGCGTGCCGGATGGCGCGGCGCTGCCGACACCGGACGACGTGGACGCCCTGGACGCCGACCCGCTGCGGTGCTTCGACCCCGCGACCTCGGCGCTCATGGTCGCGGAGGTGGACGACGCCAAGAAGGACGGCGACACCCTCGGCGGCATCGTCGAGGTCCTCGCGTACGGCCTGCCGCCGGGGCTCGGCTCCCACGTGCACTGGGATCGCCGCCTGGACGCCCGGCTGGCCCAGGCGCTCATGAGCATCCAGGCCATCAAGGGCGTGGAGGTCGGCGACGGCTTCGAGACCACGCGCCGCCGCGGCTCCGCCGCCCACGACGAGCTCTTCGCCACCGCCGACGGCATCGCCCGCGGCACCGATCGTGCCGGTGGCACCGAGGGCGGCATGTCGACCGGAACCGTGCTGCGCGTCCGCGCCGGCATGAAGCCAATCGCGACCGTGCCTCATGCGCTGCGCACGATCGACGTGGCGACCGGTGACGAGGCGACCGCGCACCACCAGCGTTCCGACGTCTGTGCCGTGCCCGCGGCGGGGGTCGTCGCCGAGGCCATGGTCGCGATCGAGCTGGCGCGCGCCGTGCTGGAGAAGTTCGGCGGCGACAGCATCCGCGAGACGCGCCGCAACCTGGAGGGGTACCTCGACGGCATCCCGGCGGAGCTGCGCACGGCCCCCGCGTCCGAGGCGGCGCTCATCGCGCATGACGAACGAGGCTGAGCCCCTGACGCTGGTCCTCGTCGGACCGATGGCGGCCGGCAAGACCAGCGTCGGGCGACGGGTCGCGCGGCGGCTGGGCGTCGCCTTCGTCGACACCGACAAGCGCATCGTCGCCGCGCACGGCCCGATCCCCGAGATCTTCGCCACGCATGGCGAGGCCCACTTCCGGGACCTGGAGCGCGCGGCGGTCCGGGAGGCCCTCGCCGAGGGCGGCGTGATCTCCCTCGGCGGCGGCGCCGTCACGGATCCGGAGACGCGCGCGCTGTTGCGCGCCCACCCCGTGGTCTTCCTCACCGTGAGCGAGGCCGCCGTCGCCGACCGCCTGCGCGGCGGGACGCGCCCGCTGCTGGCGGGCGAGGACCCGGTCGAGAAGTGGAAGCGCATCTTCGCCGAACGGCGAGGATGGTACGACGAGGTGGCGTCGACCACGTTCGACACCTCGCGGCGTCCGATGCAGCGCATCGCGGACGAGATCGTGGCATGGAGGAGAGAACAGCGATGAGCACGACGACCATCAGCGTCACCGGGAACGACGCCTACGACATCACGATCGGACGGGGGATCCTCGACCAGGTGTCCGCGGCTCTCGCGCCGGGCGTCCGCAAGATCCTCGTCGTGCACCCGCCGACCCTCGCGGCCCGCGCCGCCGAGCTCCGCGACCGGCTCCTCGCCGACACCGCGGACGGCCCGCGCGAGGTGCTGCTCGCCGAGATCCCGGATGCCGAGCAGGGCAAGCGCATCGAGGTCGCCGCCTTCTGCTGGCAGGTCATGGGCCAGGCGGACTTCACCCGGACGGACGCCGTCGTCGGCTACGGCGGGGGAGCGGTGACCGACCTCGCCGGCTTCGTCGCGGCGACGTGGCTGCGCGGCATCCAGATCGTCCAGGTGCCCACCACCGTCCTCGGCCTCGTGGACGCCGCCGTGGGCGGCAAGACGGGCGTCAACACCGCGGAGGGCAAGAACCTCGTCGGCGCCTTCTGGGCCCCGCGCGCCGTCGTCGGCGACCTCGACGAACTGGGCAGCCTGAGCCCCAACGAGGCCACCGCCGGCTTCGCGGAGGTCGTCAAGGCCGGTTTCATCTGGGCCCCGGAGATCCTCGACATCGTCGAGGCCGATCCCGCGCGCGCGGTCGACACCTCGACGGACGAGTTCCGCCGGGCCGTGGAGCTCGCGATCGACATGAAGGCGCAGGTCGTCTCGGACGACTTCCGCGAGGCCGGGCAGCGGGAGATCCTGAACTACGGCCACACGCTCGGCCACGCGATCGAGCACGCCGAGCGGTACCGCTGGCGGCACGGGGCGGCCATCTCGATCGGCATGCTGTACGCCGCGGAGCTGTCCCGGCTCGCGGGGCGGCTGTCGGACGCCGCCGCGGAGCGCCACCGCACGATCCTCGAGTCGCTCGGCCTGCCGACGTCGTACCGGGCCGGTGCCTGGCCGCAGCTGCTCGCCACGATGCAGCGCGACAAGAAGAGCCGCGGCGGCATGCTCCGCTTCATCCTGTTGGACGACATCGCCAAGCCCACCGTGCTCCAGGCGCCGGATGAGTCGCTGCTCTTCGCCGCCTACCAGGAGATCGGCGCATGAGCATCGCCGTCCGGCGCATCACACCGGAGGACTGGCGGGAGGTCAAGGCGCTGCGGCTGCGGGCCCTCGCCGACCCGGCCGCACCGATGGCCTTCCTCGACACCGTCGAGCACGCCGCCGCACAGCCCGACCGCTTCTGGCAGGAGCGCGCCGCGAATGCCGCGGGCGACGCCGCCGCGGCGCAGTTCGTCGCGATCGCCGACGACGGCGCCTGGACCGGGACCGTGACCGTGCTCCCGCATCGCGAGCAGCACGACGCGGGGCTGGTCGTCGGGGTCTACGTGGCGGACGCGCACCGCGGTGCGGGCGTCATCGATGCGCTCCTCGACGCCGCGGCGGCCTGGGCCCGCGATCGCGGCCTCCGCGCGCTCGTGCTCGAGGTGCACGTGGACAACTCCCGGGCGCAGGCCGTGTACCGCCGAGGCGGCTTCGTCCGGACCGGGGAGATCGAGACGGCCAACTTCGGGCGGGAATGGGTCATGCGCCGCGAGCTGGTCGACTCCGGGAGCGTGCCCGCATGAGCGCCCCGCGTCGGCTGCTGCTCGTCAACGGCCCCAACCTCAACCTCCTCGGCACCCGCGAACCCGAGGTGTACGGCACCGCGACCCTCGCCGACGTCGAGCGGATCACCGCCGAGGCCGCCGCCGCGCTCGGGTTCGAGGTGCGGGCGCTGCAGAGCAACCACGAGGGCGTGCTCATCGACGCGATCCACGACGCGCGGGCGGACTGCGCGGGCATCGTCATCAACCCGGGCGGCCTCACCCACACCTCCGTCGCCCTGCGTGACGCGCTCACCGGCGTCGCGTTGCCCTTCGCCGAGGTCCACATCTCCGACGTGTACGCCCGCGAGGAGTTCCGTCACCACTCGTACCTGCACGACGTCGCCGCGGTGCGTGTCATCGGACGCGGCGTGGAGGGCTACGCCGACGCGGTGCGGGAACTCGTCGCGCAGCTCTGAGCGCGCGGGGATCAGGGCAGGCCGACGAGCAGCACGCACACCGTGATGCCCACGAGCGTCAACAGGGCCATGGCGAGGAAACAGGCGGCCAGCGCACGGAGCCGCGGCCGCACGCTCGACACCGCGAGGCGGATGACGACCATCGCGGCTAGGCCCAGGACCAGGATGATCGCGGTCACCAGGCCGACGGTTCCCGCCGCGCCGCCGCTGCGGACGATCCCGATCAGGGGCACGAGGCTGACCGCCGTGAAGATCGTGGCGACGATGAGCCAGACCGCCCCGGACGACGTCCGCAGCGCCGGCTGATTCGCCATCCGGGTCGGGTCCCTGTCGCGATCGTCCTCGCTCATGTCGATTCCTCCTGTCCTCGTCCACGCTGCCCGGGGCCACGGGCATCGTCACGGGGCTTCCGCTCTCGCGGAGGAGCGTCTATCGTGCCCCGCGACGGCCCGCGCCGGGCATCCCGTAGAATCGACTGTCGGCCGACCCCGGCCCCACGGACTCAGGAACGGAACTCCTCGCACATGGCATCCACCGCAGACATCAAGAACGGCGTCGTCCTCAGCATCGACGGGCAGCTCTGGAGCGTCATCGAGTTCCAGCACGTCAAGCCCGGCAAGGGCGGCGCCTTCGTCCGCACGAAGCTGAAGAACGTCGTCTCGGGCAAGACCGTGGACCGCACGTACAACGCCGGGGCGAAGATCGACATCGAGAACGTCGACCGCCGGGACTACACCTACCTCTACACCGACGGTGACGGGTTCGTGTTCATGGACCAGACCGACTTCGACCAGATCACGCTGCCGGCGGCCACGGTCGGCGACGCGAAGAACTTCCTGCTCGAGAACCAGCAGGTCACCATCGCCCTCAACAACGGCAACCCCCTCTACATCGACCTCCCGGCCTCGGTCATCCTCGAGGTGACCTACACCGAGCCCGGTCTGCAGGGCGACCGCTCGTCCGCCGGCACCAAGCCCGCGACGCTCGAGACCGGCTACGAGATCCAGGTCCCGCTTTTCCTGGAGACCGGCACGAAGGTCAAGGTCGACACCCGCACGGGCGAGTACCTCGGCCGCGAGAAGTAAGGCGTGAGCGCCCGCACGAAGGCGCGCAAGCGCGCGCTCGACATCCTGTTCTCGGCCGACGTCCGCGGCGACGAGGTCGCGGTGGCCCTCGCCGCCGAGGCGAAGCGCGCGGCGAACGAGCCCGCACGTGAGGCGTCGTGGCTGTACGCCCGCGAGATCGTCGACGGCATCATCGACCAGCGCGACGAGATCGACGAGCAGATCACGACCCACAGCCGCGACTGGAAGCTCGAGCGGATGCCCGCCGTCGACCGCGCCCTGCTGCGCATCGGCGCGTGGGAGATCCTCTACAACGACGAGGTGCCGACCGCGGTCGCGATCGACGAGGCGGTGGAGCTCGCGAAGGAGTTCTCCACCGACGAGTCGGGCGCGTTCGTGCACGGCGTGCTCGCCCGCGTCGCCCGCTCGGCCTGAGCGCCGCGGCGGCGGTGTCGGCGGTGGCGGGCAGGATCGTCTCATGATCCGCCCGCCCGCCTCCGCCACTCCGGGAGACGGGGCGCGGGATTGGCGTGCCCTGTTCGAGGCCGGCGCTGCTCCGGCGGCGACCCCCCTCGCGCTCGGGTTCGAGGTGCGCGTCCGCGACGCCCGAGGAGCCAACCCGTGGGCCTCACGCCCGCAGCGCACCGCGACTCCCCGTGACGTCGCCAAGGGTGTGGGGGAGATCCTCCTCGGCATCCGTCCGCTGGAGCGGAGCGCGGCGACGGGGTCCTGGGTGCTCGGCTCCGCCACCTGGGACGCGGTCCGCCGCGCGCCGGACCAGTACGGTCGGGAGCAGTCGCGGTGGTTCGCCGATCTGCTGAGCATCGCGCGCGACGCGCTGCTCTCCGGCACGGCGGGGGACTGGCTCGTCGCCGACCTCATCGAGTCGCGGCTCCTCTGGGGGCATCTGCGGTCGGCGACCGACCTCGGCATCCCGCTCGTGGCGGCCCAGCGGTCGACGACGCTCGTCCTCGCCGACACCGCAGAACTGACGGCGACCGTGTCCCGTGACGACGACGGCGGCCTCGTCGTCCGTCCGGTCGTGACCCTGGACGGGCGCGAGACGCTGCCGGGCAGCATCCGCGCCCTCGGGCGCTCCGGCGTGTACGAGGTCGCGCAGAGCGGGTCGCGCCTGCAGGTGACGCTCGCGGAGCTTCCGCTCGCGGGGCCCGCGCCGTCGCTGCTCCGGGCCGGGATGCTCGTCGTCCCCGCAGCGGAGGAGGCGGCCTTCCTCCAGGACGCCTATCCACTCCTCGCGCGCCGTCTCCCCGTCCGCGCGGTCGGCCGCGTCGCGCTCCCCGACCTCCCACCGCCCCGTGCCGTGCTCCGGGTGGCGTTCCGTCGCGGAGACACCGTGGAGTACACCGTCGAGTGGGACTATCGCGGCTTCGGGCGGGTGCCGTTCACGCCGGGTCCGGAGGCCGTGCGCGATCCGGAGGCCGAAGCCTCTGTGACGCATCGGATCCGGAACGTCTGGCAGGAGCACGGCGTCGCGTTCGCCCCGCGGGGCGTTCCACGACGTGGCGGCCGCGGAGTTCATGACCCGCGTCGTCCCCGCCGTGGAGGCGGAGGGCGTCGAGGTGGAGGTGTCGGGCCGCCGCAAGACGTATCGCGAGCTCGCCGGGGAGCCGGAGATCACGGTCTCGACCGTGGAGAGCACCGACCCCGACTGGTTCGACCTCGGCGTGATCGTCCGCATCGACGGGCGGAACATCCCCTTCGAGCCGCTGTTCACGGCCCTGAGCGCGGGCCGGCGGAAGCTCCTGCTCGTCGACGGCAGCTACTTCTCCCTGAACCACCCGGCGCTCGACCGTCTGCGCGACCTCCTGGACGAGGCCGGGGATCTGGACGAGTGGGAGACGGGCCCGCGGATCAGTCGGCATCAGACGGATCTGTGGGAGGAGTTCGAGGATCTGGCGGACGAGGCCCTTCCCGCGGTGAGCTGGCGGGCCACCGCCGACGGACTGCGCAGCGCCACTGCGGTGCCGGCGGTGCCCCTCCCTCCGGGGCTCACCGCACAGTTGCGGCCGTACCAGAAGGAGGGGCTGGACTGGCTCGCGTTCCTCTGGTCGCATCGGCTCGGCGGCATCCTCGCCGACGACATGGGTCTCGGGAAGACTGTCCAGCTGCTCGCGCTCATCCTGCACGCCCGTGCGGCGGGGGAGGGACGCCCTTTCCTCGTGGTGGTGCCGACATCCGTGCTGGCGACCTGGCGCACCGAGGCGGCGCGGTTCGCTCCGGGTCTCCGCGTGATCACCCGGGACTCGACCGCCGGGCCTGCCGTGGCCGCCGTGGCTCGCGAGGCCGACGTGGTGCTCACCACCTACGCCGTCGCGCGGCTCGACGAAGAGGGGTTCGCGGGCGTCACCTGGGCCGGGCTGATCCTCGACGAGGCCCAGTTCGTGAAGAACCCGGCGACGAAGCTGCATCGTGCCGTCGCGCGTTTCCCGTCCGACGTCACCATCGCGGTCACGGGCACGCCGCTGGAGAACAGCCTCGAGGAGCTCTGGGCGCTGCTGAAGCTCACGGCACCCGGCCTGTTCGCTTCGGCGCGGAAGTTCCGCGAGCACTACATCCAGCCGATCGAGCAGGGGAAGGTCCCGGAGAACGCGGAGGGCGGACCGTACCGGCAGCGCCGCCTCGCGCAGCTCCGACGACGGATCCGCCCGCTCGTGCTCCGCCGCACCAAGGAGCTCGTCGCTCCGGACCTGCCGCCGAAGCAGGAGCAGGTGCTGGAGATCGAGCTGAGCGCGGGGCATCGCGAGCTCTACGAGACGGTGCTGCAGCGGGAGCGGCAGAAGGTGCTCGGCCTGCTGGAGGATCTCGACCGCAACCGCTTCATCGTGTTCCGTTCCCTGACGCTGCTGCGGATGCTGAGCCTCGCTCCGGCGCTGATCGACCCGGCCGACGCGCGCCTCGGCTCCCGCAAGCTCGACGAGCTCCTGGAGCGGATCGTCGAGCTGCAGGCGGAGGGGCACCGCGCGCTCGTGTTCAGCCAGTTCACGTCCTTCCTCGACATGGCGGCCGCGCGTCTGGACGCCGCCGGCATCCCGTACGCGCACCTCGACGGCTCGACGCGTCATCGCGAGCAGGTGGTCGCGGACTTCGCGGAGGGGGAGCAGCCCGTCTTCCTCATCAGCCTGAAGGCCGGCGGGTTCGGGCTCACGCTGACCGAGGCCGACTACGTCTTCCTCCTCGACCCGTGGTGGAACCCCGCCGCCGAGGCCCAGGCAGTCGACCGCACGCACCGCATCGGCCAGCGCAGCCAGGTGTTCGTCTACCGCATGATCGCCAGCGGCACGATCGAGGAGAAGGTCCTCGCGCTGCAACGCCGCAAGGCCCGCCTGTTCACCGCCGTGCTCGATGACGACGCGCTCTTCGCGCAGACGCTCACCGCCGACGACATCCGCGGTCTCTTCGACGACTAGACCGTTTTCCCCGGCCCGTCCCGCCGGGCGCTCAGGGAGCCGTCGGTACAATCGAACGGTTCATCTTCGAGAGGAATGCAATGCGGATCACGGGACTCGGCCACGCCGGCATGTTCATCGAGACGGTGGGCGGCAACATCATCTGCGACCCGGTGCTCGGCCCGTCCTTCTTCGGGTCCTGGTTCCCGTTCCCGGACAACCGCGCCCTCGACTGGGAGCGCTACGGTCGTGAAGCCGACTTCCTCTACATCTCGCACCGGCACCGCGACCACTTCGACCCGGCGCTCCTGGAGCGGTACATCCGCAAGGACATCGAGGTGCTCCTGCCGGAGTATCCGATCGACGACCTGGAGCAGGACATCCGGGCGCTCGGCTACACGAACATCACCTACGCGCCCGCCGGCGAGATCATCGAGCGCGGTGCGCTCAAGATGATGATCACCCCGCTGCGCGCGCCGAGCGACGGCCCGATCGGCGACTCGTCGCTCAGCGTGGACGACGGCACCGGCTCGATGCTGAACCAGAACGACTCGCACCCGCTCGATCTCGACAAGCTGCTGCACTTCGGGAAGCCCGACGCCTACTTCACGCAGGTCTCCGGGGCGATCTGGTGGCCCATGGTCTACGACCTGCCGCTGGACGCGAAGCAGAACTTCGCCCGCCTCAAGCGCGAGGCGCAGAACAAGCGCGCGATGTACTACATCGAGAAGGTCGACGCTCCGCACGTCTTCCCGATGGCGGGTCCGCCCATGTTCCTCCGCGACGACCTCTTCGACTTCAACGGGATGGGCCGCAACGGCGAGTCCATCTTCACGGACCAGAAGCAGTTCATCGCGCACATGAAGGAGCTGGCCCCGAAGTACGACGGGCAGCTCTTCGTCCCTGGCACTCTCGTCACGATCGACGGCGGTGCGGTGACCACCGAGCAGACGCTCTACACCGAGGCCGAGCTCGCCCACATCTTCGACGAGAAGTGGGAGTACCTGGAGGAGCAGCGCGCGACCCGCCAGCAGGAGATCCGCGACGAGGAGGCCTCGCGCGCCGAGATCATCCCGCCGGAGGAGATGCTGGCCGCGATCAAGGAATGGTGGGAGCCGCTGCTGAAGAAGTCGCGCACCATCCGCCTCGGCGTCGGCGGGCACGTCCGCTTCCGCATCGGGGAGCTGGACATGGTGGTCGACTTCCCGCGCGCCAAGGTCCGCGAGTACGCGGGGGAGGAGTGCGTGTACTGGTACACGATCCCGGCCGACCTCGTCTCGACGAACATCCGCGACCACGAGATCGACTGGTCGAACTCGATCTTCCTGTCGATGCAGTTCTCGGTCGGCCGCAGCGGCAAGTTCAACGAGTTCCTCACCACGTTCCTCAAGTGCCTCTCGGTCGACCGGATCGAGTACGTCGAGAACTGGTACCAGGAGCAGACCGACCAGACCGAGGATGCGGAGATCGGCGACTGGGTCGTCCAGCGCCGCTGCCCGCACCTGCGCGCCGACCTCACCAAGACGGGGAAGGTCGACGAGGACGGCATCCTCACATGCAGCATGCACGACTGGAAGTGGGACCTGAAGACCGGACGCTGCCTCTCCACGAGCGGCCACCCGATCCGTTCCTCGAAGATCGACGACGTGACGGATCCGGTGCTCCGCGAGGCGAGCTGAGCGCGCCTGTACCACCGAGCGCAGCCGGTGGTACAGTGTGGCGATGCCGACCGCTCTGACCCGTATCCAGGTGACGCAGACCGCCGCGCTGCGCGAGGCGCTGGAACTCGCGGAAAGCGAGTGGCCGGGACTACCGAAGTCGGAGCAGGTGGCGAGGCTCGCGGTGCTGGGGGCGGAGCGGCTCGCAGAGCGAGGATCCCACCGGCGCGCGACCCGGCGGGCGGCGCTCGAGGCGACACGGGGATCGATCGCCTATCCACCGGGGTATCTCGACGCTCTCCGGAAGGACTGGCCGGAGTGATCGTCGTGGACGCCGGTGTCCTCATCGCGCACCTTTCCACCGACGATGTCCACCAGGAGGCGGCGTTCGACATCCTCGATACCGAGGAAGACCTTCTGATCCACCCGATCACCCTCGCGGAGACGCTCGTGCATCCGGCGCGGATGGGCACAGAGCTCGCCGATCTCGCCAAGATCGACTCCCTCGGGCTGCTGCGTCGGGAGGAGACGGTCGACGAACCGGTCCATATCGCGCGGCTCCGCGCCGCGACCTCCCTGAAGCTCCCGGACTGCGCGGTACTCGTCACGGCGGAGGCGTTCGGCGCGACGCTGGCGACCTTCGACCGTCGTCTCGCGACGGTCGCCAGAGAGCGCGGTGTCGAGGTCGTCGGCGTCTGATCCCTCCGATAGACTGGGATCACAAGCAACCTTTAACACCGTCCTGTGAGGCGGAGAAGGGAGCGGCTGATGGGTGTGCGCACTGTGCTGCACCAAGCCGACATCTCACGAGCGCTGACCCGGATCGCGCACGAGATCCTCGAGTCCAATCGCGGGGCCGACGACCTCGTCCTGCTGGGCATCCCGACCCGCGGCGTGACGCTGGGCCACCGGCTCGCCGCGCTGATCAGCGAGATCGCGCAGGTCTCCGTCCCCGTCGGATCCCTCGACGTGACGCTCTTTCGCGATGACCTCGCCAAGCACCCGACGCGATCGCCGCAGCCGACGGAGATCCCCGCGGGCGGCATCGACGGGAAGACGGTCGTCCTCGTCGACGACGTCCTGTTCTCCGGCCGGAGCATCCGCGCCGCGCTCGACGCCCTGCAGTCGATCGGCCGTCCCGCCGTCGTGCGGCTCGCGATCCTCATCGACCGCGGACACCGGGAGCTTCCCATCCGCCCCGACTTCGTCGGCAAGAACATCCCGTCCGCGCGCACCGAGCGCGTCAACGTGCGTCTGTTCGAGAACGACGGCGCCGAGGAGGTGACGATCGGCGAATGAGGCATCTCCTCGACACCCGCACGCTCGACAGAGCGACCGCCCTGCGCATCCTCGATGTCGCGGAGGACATGGCCGACACCCAGTCCCGCGAGGTCAAGAAGCTCCCGACGCTCCGCGGGAAGACCGTCGTGAACCTCTTCTTCGAGGACTCCACGCGCACCCGCATCTCCTTCGAGGCCGCCGCGAAGCGCCTGTCCGCCGACGTCATCAACTTCGCCGCCAAGGGCTCCAGCGTCTCCAAGGGCGAGAGCCTGAAGGACACCGCGCAGACGCTCGAGGCGATCGGCGCCGACGCGGTCGTCGTGCGGCACCCCGGCTCCGGCGCCCCGCAGACGCTCGCCACGAGCGGCTGGATCTCCGCCGGCGTCGTGAACGCGGGCGACGGCACGCACGAGCACCCCACTCAGGCGCTCCTCGACGCCTTCACCATCCGCAAGCGTCGCTTCGGTGCGGAGAGCCGCGGACGCGACCTCTCCGGTCTCCGGGTGACGATCGTCGGCGACGTGCTGCACTCCCGCGTGGCGCGCTCCAACGTCTGGCTGCTCACCACGCTCGGCGCCGAGGTCACGCTCGTGTCGCCGCCGACCCTGGTTCCGCAGAACGTGTCCCTATGGCCGGTCCGCGTGGTCTACGACCTGGACGAAGCCCTCGCGGAGGGGCCGGACGCCGTGATGATGCTGCGCATCCAGCTCGAGCGGATGAACGCGGCGTATTTCCCGACTGAGCGGGAGTATTCGCGCCGGTGGGGCCTGGACGCACGGCGCGTGGCGGCTCTGCCGGGCGGTAGCATTGTCCTGCACCCCGGACCCATGAACCGGGGACTGGAGATATCCTCCGAAGCTGCCGATTCCCCCCGTTCGACGGTGCTGGAACAGGTGTCGAACGGGGTCTCCGTGCGCATGGCGGTGCTGTACCTGCTGCTGGCAGGAGAACGAGACGACGAACGAGGGGGAGACCTGTGAGCGAGACCCTCGTCATCACCGGTGCACAGCTGCTCGGCGCGGACGGCGCCGACATCATCATCGAGGACGGCGTCATCGCCGAGGTCGGGACGGGGCTCACCCGCACCGGCGCGCGGGTGATCGACGCCGCGGGCCTGGTCGCGCTGCCGGGCCTCGTCGACCTGCACACCCACCTGCGCGAGCCGGGGTTCGAGGCCTCCGAGACGATCCTCACCGGCACCAGAGCGGCCGCCGCGGGCGGGTTCACCGCCGTGTTCGCGATGCCGAACACCTCCCCGGTCGCCGACACGGCGGGCGTGGTCGAGCAGGAGCTCGCCCTCGGCGAGGCGGCGGGCTACGCGACCGTGCAGCCGATCGGCGCCGTCACGGTGGGGCAGAAGGGCGAGCGCCTCGCCGAGCTGGGCGCCATGGCCACCTCCCGTGCCCAGGTTCGGGTCTTCAGCGACGACGGCTTCTGCGTGTGGGATCCGCTGATCATGCGCCGGGCTCTGGAGTACGTGAAGTCCTTCGACGGCGTCATCGCCCAGCATGCGCAGGACCCGCGACTCACCGAGGGCGCCCAGATGAACGAGGGCACCGTCTCGGCCGAGCTCGGGCTGGCCGGGTGGCCGGCGGTCGCCGAGGAGTCGATCATCGCCCGCGACGTGCTCCTCGCCGAGCACGTCGGCTCCCGGCTGCACGTGTGCCACCTCTCGACGGCAGGCTCGGTGGACATCATCCGCTGGGCCAAGAAGCGCGGTGTCAACGTGACGGCCGAGGTCACGCCGCACCACCTGCTGCTCACGGACGAACTCGTCCGCGGCTACGACGCGCGGTTCAAGGTCAACCCGCCGCTGCGCCGCGAGGAGGACGTCTTCGCGGTCCGGGAGGGCCTGGCCGACGGCACGATCGATATCGTCGCGACCGATCACGCACCGCACCCCAGCGAGCACAAGGCGTGCGAGTGGCAGGCCGCCGCGAACGGCATGGTGGGTCTGGAGAGCGCCCTGCGGGTCGTGCACCAGTCGATGGTGCAGACCGGCCTGCTCGGCTGGGCCGACGTCGCCCGCGTCATGAGCACGACGCCCGCCCGCATCGGCCGGCTCTCCGGCCACGGCACGCCGCTCGAAGCCGGGCAGCCCGCGCACATCACGCTGTACGACCCCGCGGTCGACGGTGTGTTCACCGCCGCGGACCTGCACGGGCGCAGCGTGAACTCGCCCTACCTGGGCCGCGCCCTGCCCGGCAGGGTGGAGTACACCGTGCACGGCGGCGTCCTCACGGTCGACGGCGGCGCCGTCGTCGAGGAGCTCGGCGCATGAGCGCACGGGACCTCGCGGTCGCGATCATCATCGCCGTCGCGCTGCTGATCCTGCTCTCGATGCTGTTCGCCTGGCGACGACGAGTGCGGCGCGATGCCGCGTACACGGCCCCGCTCGGGGTGCCGGAGCACGCGGAGGTGACGCGCCGCGACGAGGTGCTCTACGTGTCCACCACCCGGCACGAGCAGCCCCTCGAACGGCTCGCGATCACCCCGCTGGCGTTCCGCGCACGCGGCGAGCTGGCTGTGACCGACCGCGGCATCGCGCTGGCCCTCGACGGTGCCCCCACCGTCTTCCTCGCCGCCGACCGCCTCGTCTCCGTCGACCGCGCGACCGTCACCATCGATCGCGTGGTGGAGCCCGGCGGGCTCGTGCGCATCTCGTGGCACGTCGACGACACGACCGTCGTCGACAGCTATGTGCGCCTCACCGGCGGCGACCTCCCGACCCTCATCTCCGACCTGCAGCGGCTCATCCCCGCCGCCCCTGACACAGGAGCCTCGTCATGACCCTCTCGACTTCCTCCCCGCAGGCCTCCGCGGCCCGCCTTCCCGACCCCGCCGTCCTCGTCCTGGAGGACGGCACCCGACACCGCGGACGCGCGTACGGCGCGCGCGGGCGCACCCTCGGCGAGGTCGTGTTCGCCACCGGCATGTCGGGATACCAGGAGACCATCACCGATCCGTCCTACGCCGGACAGATCGTCCTGCAGACGGCCCCGCACATCGGCAACACCGGCATGAACGACGAGGACACCGAGTCCCGCCGCATCTGGGTCGCCGGCTACATCGTGCGCGACCCCTCGCGCGTCGTCTCGAACTGGCGGGCGAACGCCTCTCTCGATGAGGTCCTCGTCGAGGACGGCATCGTCGGCATCAGCGGCATCGACACGCGCGCGGTCACCCGCCACATCCGTTCCGCCGGCTCCATGCGGGGTGGCATCTTCTCGGGTGCGGAGGCGGAGCTCGACCCGGAGGAGCAGCTGCGCATCGTCCGCGAGGCCCCGGAGATGACCGGCCTCAACCTCTCCGCGCAGGTGTCCGTCCAGAGCGCGACCGTCACCCCGGCGGTGGGGGAGCGCATCGGCAATCTCGCCGTGCTCGACCTCGGCGTGAAGCAGGCGACGATCGACAACCTCGCGGCCCGCGGCTTCGACGTGCACGTCCTCCCGCAGGACGTGGGCATCGACGAGATCCGGGCGATCGAGCCGGTCGCCGTCTTCTACTCGAACGGTCCCGGCGACCCCGCGGCGTCGGGCGACCACGTCGAACTGCTGCGCGCGGTCCTCGACGACGGGCTGCCCTTCTTCGGGATCTGCTTCGGCAACCAGCTCCTCGGCCGGGCCCTGGGTCTCGGCACGTACAAGCTGCCGTTCGGCCACCGCGGCATCAACCAGCCCGTGCTGGACAAGCAGACGGGCAAGGTCGAGATCACCGCGCACAACCACGGCTTCGCCGTCGAGGCGCCCCTGGAGGGCTCCTTCGACAGCCCGCACGGCTACGGCAAGGTCGAGGTCAGCCACGTCGGCCTCAACGACAACGTCGTGGAGGGCCTGCGCGCCCTCGACATCCCCGCCTTCTCGGTGCAGTACCACCCCGAGGCGGCGGCCGGACCGCACGACGCCAACTACCTCTTCGACCGCTTCCGCGACATGGTCATCGCGAACAAGAAGGACGCAAAGTAATGCCCAAGCGCGACGACATCCGCTCCGTCCTCGTCATCGGCTCCGGCCCGATCGTCATCGGCCAGGCCTGCGAGTTCGACTACTCCGGCACCCAGGCGTGCCGCGTCCTCCGTGAGGAGGGCGTCCGGGTCATCCTCGTCAACTCCAACCCCGCGACGATCATGACCGACCCCGACTTCGCCGACGCGACCTACATCGAGCCGATCACCCCCGCGGTGATCGAGACGATCATCGCCAAGGAGAAGCCCGACGCGATCCTGCCGACGCTCGGCGGTCAGACGGCGCTCAACGCCGCGATGGCGCTGCACGAGCAGGGGATCCTCGAGAAGTACGACGTCGAGCTCATCGGCGCGAAGGTGGACGCCATCAAGAAGGGCGAGGACCGTCAGGTCTTCAAGGAGCTCGTCCTCGAGGCGGGCGCGGACGTCGCCAAGAGCGTCATCGCCCACACCATGGACGACCTCCTCGCCGGTGCCGAGCAGCTCGGCTACCCGCTCGTGGTGCGCCCGTCCTTCACGATGGGCGGGCTGGGCTCCGGGTTCGCCTACGACGAGGAGGACCTGCGCCGCATCGGCGGCGCCGGCCTGCGCGACTCGCCGACGACCGAGGTGCTCCTGGAGGAGTCGATCCTCGGCTGGAAGGAGTACGAGCTCGAGCTCATGCGCGACACCGCCGACAACACGGTGGTCGTCTGCTCCATCGAGAACGTCGACCCGGTCGGCGTGCACACCGGCGACTCGATCACGGTGGCGCCGGCGCTGACCCTGACGGACCGCGAGTACCAGAAGCTCCGCGACATCGGCATCGACATCATCCGCGCCGTGGGCGTGGACACCGGTGGCTGCAACATCCAGTTCGCGGTCAACCCGGAGAACGGGCGCATCATCGTCATCGAGATGAACCCGCGCGTCTCCCGGTCGAGCGCCCTGGCGTCGAAGGCCACCGGCTTCCCGATCGCCAAGCTCGCGGCCAAGCTCGCCCTCGGCTACCGCCTCGACGAGATCCCGAACGACATCACCGGCGTGACCCCGGCCAGCTTCGAGCCGACGCTCGACTACGTGGTCGTGAAGGTCCCGCGCTTCGCGTTCGAGAAGTTCCCGGCCGCCGACGCCACCCTCACCACGACCATGAAGTCGGTCGGCGAGGCGATGGCGATCGGCCGCAACTACGCCACCGCGCTGCAGAAGGCGCTGCGGTCGCTCGAGAAGCGGGGCTCCAGCTTCCACTGGGGCGAGGAGCCGCGCACCGTCGAGGAACTGCTCGAGATCGCGAAGACCCCGACCGACGGCCGGATCGTCACCCTGCAGCAGGCGCTGCGCAAGGGCGCGACCATCGAGCAGGCGTTCGAGGCCACGGCCATCGACCCCTGGTTCCTCGACCAGATCGTCCTCATCAACGAGGTCGCCGAGGTCGTCCGCACCGCCGGCGAGCTGGACGACGCGACGCTGCGCTACGCCAAGGAGCACGGCTTCTCCGACGTGCAGATCGCCCAGCTCCGCGGCGAGAGCGAGGCCGAGATCCGCGGCGTGCGCCACGGCCTCGGCATCCGCCCGGTCTACAAGACGGTCGACACCTGCGCAGGGGAGTTCCCCGCGCTGACGCCGTACCACTACTCGAGCTACGACGCCGAGACCGAGGTCGCGCCGTCCGACCGTACCAAGGTCGTCATCATCGGCTCCGGCCCGAACCGCATCGGTCAGGGCGTCGAGTTCGACTACTCCTGCGTGCACGCCTCGTTCGCGCTGTCCGACGCGGGCTTCGAGACCGTGATGATCAACTGCAACCCTGAGACCGTGTCGACCGACTACGACACGTCCGACCGGCTGTACTTCGAGCCGCTGACGCTCGAGGATGTGCTGGAGGTCCTGGACGCGGAGGCCGCGAGCGGCACCATCCTCGGCGTCGTCTGCCAGCTCGGCGGGCAGACCCCGCTCGGGCTCGCGAAGGGCATCGAGGCGGCCGGCTACACGGTCCTGGGGACGAGCCCGGAGGCCATCGACCTGGCCGAGGAGCGCGAGCTGTTCTCGCGACTGCTCGACGAGGCCGGACTCCTCGCGCCCCGCAACGGCACGGCGATCGACGTGGAGGGCGCGGTGCGCATCGCCGAGGAGATCGGCTACCCGGTGCTCGTGCGCCCGAGCTTCGTGCTCGGCGGCCGTGGCATGGAGATCGTCTACGGCACCGACGCGCTGCGCGACTACTTCGTGCGGACCGCCGGTGAGGTCGTGATCGAGGAGGGCAAGCCGCTCCTGGTCGACCGCTTCCTCGACGACGCGATCGAGCTCGATGTGGACGCCCTGTACGACGGCACCGATCTCTTCATCGGCGGCGTCATGGAGCACTTGGAGGAAGCCGGCATCCACTCCGGCGACTCGAGCTGCACGCTGCCGCCGGTCTCGCTCGGCCGCAGCGACGTGGACCGCGTCCGCGAGGCCACCCTCGCCATCGCGCAGGGCGTCGGCGTGCGCGGTCTGCTGAACGTGCAGTTCGCGATCAGCGCCGGCGTGCTCTACGTCATCGAGGCGAACCCCCGCGCGAGCCGCACGGTGCCCTTCGTCTCCAAGGCGCTGGGCATCCCGATGGCGAAGGCCGCCAGCCGCATCATGGCCGGCTCCACCATCGCCGAGCTCCGCGCCGAGGGGATGCTGCCCGCGCAGGACGGCTCGCGCGTCCCGCTGGACGCCCCCGTCTCGGTCAAGGAGGCCGTGCTGCCCTTCAAGCGGTTCCGCACCGCCGACGGCAAGACGGTCGACTCGGTCCTCGGCCCGGAGATGCGCTCGACCGGCGAGGTCATGGGCATCGATCGCGACTTCCCGACCGCGTTCGCGAAGTCCCAGGCCGCGGCCTACGGCGGCATGCCGACCTCGGGAACCGTGTTCATCTCGGTCGCCGACTCCGACAAGCGCGCGGTGATCCTCCCGGCGCACCGCCTCCAGCAGCTCGGCTTCACGATCGTGGCGACCGAGGGCACGGCGGAGATCCTGTCCCGCAACGGCATCGCGGTCACGGTGGTCGAGAAGTACAGCGAGACCCAGGAGTCCGGAGCCCGGAACATCGTCGACCTCATCAACGACGGGGAGATCGACATCGTCGTGAACACCCCGTCCGGTGGGGCAGCCCGTGCGGACGGCTACGAGATCCGCGCCGCCGCGGTGGCCGCCGACAAGGCGCTCTTCACGACCATCGCCGTGCTCGGCGCGGCGGTGAGCGGGATGGACGCCGCGCACGAGGGCTTCCAGGTCAAAAGCCTGCAGGAGTACGCCCAGGACCGGATGGCCGCGGTATGACGGAACGCTTCGGCGAGCGAGCCCGCGCCGCTCTGGAGGCGCACGGTCCGCTCTGTGTCGGCATCGACCCCCACGCCGCTCTGCTGGCGGCGTGGGGGCTGACCGCCGACGCCGCCGGAATCCGGGAGTTCGGGCTCCGTACCGTCGAGGCGGCCGCCGGTCGCGTCGGTGTCGTGAAGCCGCAGGTGTCGTTCTTCGAGCGGTACGGCGCCGCCGGGTTCGCCGCGCTGGAGGACGTGCTCGCCGCCGCGCGGGCGGCCGGACTGCTCGTGATCGCCGATGCCAAGCGCGGGGACATCGGATCGACGATGGCGGATTACGCGCAGGCCTGGCTGTCCGCCGGTGCGCCTCTGGAGGCGGACGCCCTGACGGTGAACCCGTACCTCGGCGTCGGTGCGCTGGAGGGCGCGTTTGCCCTGGCTGAGGAGCACGGCAAGGGGCTCTTCGTCCTCGCGGCGACCAGCAACCCCGAGGCGACCGTGCTGCAGCGCGCGACGACCGCGGACGGCGAGACCGTGTCCGCGGCCGTGGTCGCCGAGGTGTCGCGCCGGAACGCCGCCGCGACGCCCGCGGGGGAGTGGGGGAGTTTCGGCTTCGTCATCGGCGCCACCGTGGACGCGGCGGAGGCCGGCCTCGCGCCGTTCGCGCCCGTCGCCCCGATCCTCGCCCCCGGCTTCGGCGCGCAGGGCGCCACTCCTGCGGATCTCGCCCGCCGCTTCGGCCCTCAGGCCGCCTCGGTGATCGCGAGCGAGAGCCGCAGCCTCCTCTCCGCGGGCCCGGCGGCCCTCGCCGAGACGATCGCCGACCGCGCCGCCCAGTATCGAGAGGTCAGCCGTGGCTGAGGAACGCCGCACCGTCCCCGAGGTCGACAGGGCCGCCGCCGCCCGCCGTGCGGTCGAGAGACGACGCGCCAGGGCCTCGCTCAAGCGGGATCTGACGATGCGCGTCGTCACCCCGCAGGCCGTGCTGCATCGCGCGACGGAGGACCCCGACTCGGTCGAGGGGTCCATGCGCATCACCGACTTCCTCCTGGCCCTCCCGGCGATCGGCGCGGGAAAGCGCGACCGCGTGCTGGAGCAGCTCCACATCTCTCCGGTCAAGCGGCTCGGCGGGCTCGGCGCCCGGCAGCGCCGGGTGCTGGAGGAGTGGCTGGACGACCGGTTCCCCGTACCTGCGCCCCGGGGGGCGCGCAGCCGACTGCTCGTCCTCGCCGGTCCCACGGCCGTAGGCAAGGGGACCGTCGCCGCGCACATCCGCGAGAACAACCCCGAGATCCATCTGTCCGTCTCGGCGACCACCCGACCTCCACGCCCGGACGAGATCGACGGCGTGCACTACTACTTCGTGGACGACGCCGAGTTCGACCGCCTGATCGCCGACGGCGAGCTGCTGGAATACGCGGTCGTGCACAATCGCTCGCGCTACGGCACTCCGCGCGCTCCCATCGACGCCGCCCTGGCCGAGGGGAAGACGGTGCTGCTGGAGATCGACCTGCAGGGCGCGCGCCAGGTGCGCGCGGCCGAGCCGTCGGCGACCCTCATCTTCCTTCTGCCGCCGAGCTGGGACGAGCTGGTGCACCGACTGGTCGGCCGGGGCACCGAGGACGCCGAGGAGCGAGCCCGCCGGCTGCGGACCGCGAAGGTCGAGCTGGCGGCGCAGAACGAGTTCGACCACCTCATCGTGAACGAGGACGTCGCCACCGCCGCTCGCGAGGTCGTAGACTTGTCTACAAGCTCTGCGCGCTGACCTGATTCCAGGGTCGAGCACCACGCCGGTCCCTGAGCTCGTCGAAGGGTCGCGCGCCCGCAGCACCGTCTTCGCGGCGAATCCCGTCGCCTGATCAGGAGGTCCACCCATGGCCGGACGCAACAACGGCATCATCGATCCCCCCATCGACAACCTGCTGGAGCGCGTCGACTCCAAGTACGAGCTCGTGATCTACGCGGCCAAGCGCGCCCGTCAGATCAACGACTACTACTCCGACCTGCACGAGGGGAACCTCTTCGACAACGTGGGCCCGCTCGTCGACTCCTCGGTCGAGGACAAGCCGCTCACCATCGCCCTGCACGAGATCAACGAGGACAAGCTCCGCCTGCGTCACGCGGAGTAACTCGACGACCGCGCCGCCCCGACGTCGGTGGCGCGGTCCAGAATGGGTGCCACACCCTCCCACCGTCCGTCCCCGTTCTGGAGCATCGATGAGCGCGCTGCGTCTGTTCACGTCCGAGTCCGTCACCGAAGGGCATCCGGACAAGAT
This sequence comes from Microbacterium sp. CFSPD4_SD4, assembly GCF_057364585.1. NCBI lineage: Bacteria > Bacillati > Actinomycetota > Actinomycetes > Micrococcales > Microbacteriaceae > Microbacterium > Microbacterium sp. CFSPD4_SD4. The sequence goes on along the minus strand of NZ_JBNFOC010000001.1, from coordinate 343,477 downwards.
CTGCGACCAGATCTCGGACAGCATCCTTGACGGACTGCTCCTGAAGGACCCGGCCTCCCGGGTCGCGGTCGAGACGCTCGTCACGACCGGGCTCGTGCATGTGGCCGGCGAGATCCGCACCGACGCCTACGTCGACATCCCGACGATCGTCCGCCAGGTCGTGAACGGCATCGGCTACACGTCGTCCGACACCGGCTTCGACGGCGACTCGTGCGGCGTCAGCGTCTCGGTGGGGGAGCAGTCCACCGACATCGCCCACGGGGTCGACAACGCCCAGGAGCACCGCGACGGCTCGTCGGTCGATCCGCTCGACGGCCTCGGCGCCGGGGACCAGGGCATCATGTTCGGGTTCGCCACCAACGAGACCCCGCAGCTCATGCCGATGGCCGCATGGACCGCGCACCGCATCGCCGAGCGGCTGACCGAGGTGCGCCGCAGCGGGCTGCTGCCCTTCCTGCGCCCGGACGGGAAGACGCAGGTCACCCTCGGCTACGACGGCTTCACCCCGAAGACCGTCGACGCCGTCGTGCTGTCCACGCAGCACAACCCGGACATCGCCCAGGACGACCTCAAGGCGCAGATCCGCGAGCACGTCATCGATCCGGTCCTCGCCACGACCGGCCTCGACCTCGACGACGTCACCTACTACATCAACCCCGCGGGCCCCTTCGTCACGGGCGGCCCCAAGGGAGACGCCGGGCTCACCGGCCGCAAGATCATCATCGACACCTACGGCGGCGCCGCACGGCACGGCGGTGGTGCCTTCAGCGGCAAGGACCCGTCGAAGGTCGACCGCTCCGGCGCCTATGCGACGCGCTGGGTCGCCAAGAACGCGGTCGCCGCGGGCCTCGCCGACCGCCTCGAGGTGCAGGTCGCCTACGCGATCGGCGTCGCCCGCCCCGTCGGCCTGTACGTGGAGACCTTCGGCACCGGACGGGTGTCCGACGAGGTCATCACCCGCGCCATCGACGAGGTGTTCGACCTCCGGCCGCAGGCCATCATCGAGCAGCTCGACCTGCTGCGGCCGATCTATGCGCAGACGGCCGCGTACGGGCACTTCGGTCGGGAGCTGCCGGACTTCACGTGGGAGCGGACGGACCGGGCCGAGGAGCTGCGGCGCGCTGCCGGGCTCTGACGGGTCCGCGGTGCTGATCTCTCCGGAGAGCCGGCGCATCGCGCGGGTGCTCCTCGAGTCGCCGCTGCCGCAGCTCGACCGCCTGTTCGACTACGCGCTCCCGCCGGAGCTCGGTGACGTCGAGCCCGGGGTCCGCGTGCGCGTGCCCCTGCGGACCGCGGGGCGCGTGGTCGACGGATTCGTGGTGGAGCTGGACGTGGAGGACGACGCCGATCGGCCGCTCTCCGAGGTCGAGAGCATCGTGTCCGCCGTTCCCGTACTGCCGGATCGCCTGTACCGACTGGCGCGGCGCGTCGCCGATCGCGCGGCAGGGTCGGCAGCCGACGTGCTGCGGCTGGTGATCCCGAAGCGGCAGGTGCGGGTCGAGAAGGCCTGGACCGCCGACGCTCCGACGCCGCTCCTCGAACCCGAGCCCCGCGACGCGGCCGCGTCCGTCGTCGGACTGTACGACGGACTGCAGGCGGTGCTCGACGAGAACGGACGGGCGGCCGTCGAGGCCATCCCGCAGCTCAGCGACGACACACCGGGCTGGGCGCGGATGCTCGCTGCTGCCGCCGCGACGACGCTCGCGGCGGGGAAGTCGACCATCCTCGTCGTGCCCGACCACCGTGACCTCGATCGGCTGCTGGCCGCCCTCGACAGGTTCGTCCCGGCGGAGGCGATCGCGCGGTACGACTCCCGACAGCCGAACCCGGATCGCTATCGCTCCTTCCTGCGCACGCTCGAGGACGCGCCCTGCATCGTCGTCGGGAACAGGTCCGCCGTGTACGCCCCTGTCGTCGCCGGTCTCGTGGCGCTGTGGGACGACGGCGACAGCCTGCTGGGCGAGCCGCTCGCACCCTACGTCCACGCCCGGGACGCGGCGCTGCTGCGGCAGGAGGCGGAGGGCTCGGCCCTGCTCTTCGCCGGTCACACGCGGACGACCGAGGTCGAGCGGCTCGTCGTGCACGGCTGGCTGCGGGATGTCCGCGCGACCCGGCGGGTCCTCCCGCGTGTGGTGCTGAGCACGCCGCAGGAGATGGAGCAGCCGACGCCCCAGCGCATGCCGTCGTCGGCCTTCCTCGCCGCCCGGAGCGCGGCCGCGGAGGGTCCGGTACTCATCCAGGTCTCGCGGCCCGGCTTCGCGCCGTCCCTCGTCTGCGCCGACTGCCGGGCCCCCGCCCGATGCCCTCATTGCGGCGGTCCTCTCGGCGCCCGCCATCGTGGCGCGGTCCCGGTGTGCGGGTGGTGCGGGCGTGGTGCCAGGGCGTGGACCTGCCCGGCGTGCTCCTCGACCCGTCTCCGGCTCGCTTCATCCGGCAGCGAGCGGACCGCCGACGAGCTCGGACGCGCCTTCCCCGGCGTCCGCGTCATCGTCGCCGACGGCAGCCATCCGGTGGAGCGCGTCGACGCGCGCCCGGCCCTCGTGGTCGCCACGCGCGGCGCCGAGCCCCTCGCGGAGGGCGGCTACCGGGCGGTCGTCCTGCTCGACGGCCCGCGGATGCTGCAGGCGCCGGATCTGCGCATCGGCGAAGCGTGTCTGCGGTGGTGGTCGAACGCCGCCGCCCTCGCCGCGCCGGGCGCCCCCGTCCACCTCGTCGGCGTCGACGGCGCCGTCGCCAGAGCCCTCGCCACGTGGAACCACCCCGCCTACGCACGCACCGAGCTGGAGCAGCGCGCGCCGCTGCACATGCCGCCGACCGCGCGCGTCGCGCTCGTGGAAGGCTCGTCCGCCGCCGTGGCGCGCGCTCTGGAGGCCCTGTCCGAACTCTCGCTGCCCTCCGACGCGGTGCTCGGTCCCGTCCCCGTCGAATCGGATGACGTCCCGCCCCGCGTGCGGGCGCTCGTGCGCTTCGACTACGGCGCGGGGAGCCGCGTCGCGACCACCCTCCGTGCTGCCGTCGTGGCGGAGGCGGTGAGCGGCCGCCGAGGCCGGACCAAGGCCGCCCGCAGCACGCTGTCGGTCCGCCTCGATATCCTCGATCCAGAACTCTGACCCTTCCGGAGAACCTTCATGCGCCTCGTCTTCGCCGGCACTCCCGCCGCTGCGGTCCCCACTCTGCGACGCCTCGCCGCCGAGCACGACATCGTCGCGGTGGTGACGCGCCCCGACGCCCCCCTCGGGCGCAAGCGTGTGCTGACCCCGTCGCCGGTCGCTCAGGCTGCGGTGGAGCTCGGCCTGCCGGTCATCCACGCTGCCCGGCTGGACGAGCCGGTGACGACGGAGATCTCGGCCCTGCGCCCGGAGCTCGGCGTGATCGTCGCGTACGGCGGACTCGTGCGCGAGCCGCTCCTGTCGGTGCCGGATGCCGGGTGGATCAACCTGCACTTCTCGCTCCTGCCGGCCTGGCGCGGAGCCGCGCCGGTGCAGCGCGCTCTGATCGCGGGAGATGCCGTCCTCGGCGCGAGCGTCTTCCAGCTCGTCCCCGAGCTCGACGCCGGCGACGTGTTCGCGATGCGTACCGTCGAGCTCCCGGCGACCGCCACGGCGGGGGAGGCGCTGGAGGCTCTGGCCCTCGACGGCGCCGGTCTCACCGCCGACGTGGTCGCCGCGATCGCGGACGGCAGCGCCCGCGCCGTCCCGCAGGAAGGCGAGCCGACGTTCGCCGGCAAGCTGACGCTCGAGGACGGTCTCCTCGACTTCCGCGAGCCGTTCGACGCCGTGTACGCCCGGTTCCGCGGAGTCACGCCGGAGCCGGGAGCGCACACGACGATCGACGGTCAGCGGCTGAAGATCCTCGAGGCGCGACCCGCCGGTGCCGAGGCGGAGGACCTGCGACCAGGTGCCATGGCGGGCACGCGAGCGGAGGTCCTGATCGGGACGGCCACCTCGCCGCTGGCCGTCACCCGGCTGCAGCCCGCGGGCAAGGGCCCCATGAACGCCGCCGACTGGTGGCGGGGTCTGCAGGGTGCGACTCCGGTGGCCGGCTCGTGAACGCGAACGACGGACGGCGCCCCGGCTCGGGTCGGCAGCACGCAGGCCGGGCGCGGAACGGCCGCGGCCCGAACCGGTCGGTCCAGCCGGCGCGCCGCGTGGCCTACGACGTGATCAGGGCGGTCTCGGACTCCGACGCCTACGCCAACCTGCTCCTCCCGACGGCGATCGCCGAGGCGGGGCTGGACCCGCAGGACGCGGCTCTGGCGACGGAACTGACCTACGGCACACTCCGTCGCCGGGGCACCTACGACGCGATCATCGCCGCCGCCGCCGACCGCCCCGCCGACGCGATCGACCCCGCCGTGCTCGACGCCCTCCGGCTCGCGGTGCACCAGCTCCTCGCGACGCGGGTGGCCTCGCACGCCGCCGTGAACGAGTCCGTGAACCTCGTGGCCCTCACGGCGGGGCGTGGCGCGTCGAGCTTCGCCAACGCGGTGCTCCGGCGGATCGCCCGCGAGTCGCCGGGCGAGTGGCTCGCGCGCATCGAGGCGGCGGCGCGATCGGACGACGAACGCCTGGCCCTCCGAGCCGCGCACCCGGTGTGGATCATCCGGGCGCTGCGGCGCGCCCTCGCCGCCGAGGGGCGCGTCGAGGAGCTGGACGCCCTGCTGGAGGCCGACAACGTCTCGCCCGAGGTCACCCTGGTCGCCCTCCCCGGGCTCGCGGAGCCGCAGGAGCCCCGCCGGCCCTACGCCGCCACGGCGTTCGCGTCTCCGGGAGGCGATCCGCGTCTCGCGCTGGCCGCCTCCGACGGTGCGGTCCGGGTGCAGGACGAGGGATCTCAGCTCGTCGCGCTCGCGCTGACCGCGGCGACGCCGCTGCGCACGGGGGAGCGGTGGCTCGATCTGTGCGCAGGACCCGGCGGGAAGACGGCCCTGCTCGCCGCCGTCGCCCGGCAGAACGACGCGGTCCTGGAAGCCAACGAGGTGGTGCCGACCCGCGCCCGGCTCGTGCGCAATGCGCTGCGCGCTGTCCCGGGCGACGTCACCGTGCACGAGCGCGACGGCCGGGAGCTGGCGGCCGAGCGGCCGGAGGCGTTCGACCGGATCCTCGTGGACGCCCCCTGCACCGGCCTCGGCGCCCTCCGACGGCGCCCGGAGGCCCGGTGGCGGAAGTCCCCGGCGGACGTCGCCGAGCTCGTGCCGCTGCAGGTCGGCCTGCTCACGGCGGCTGTGGACGCTCTCGCACCGGGAGGCGTCGTCGCGTACGTCACCTGTTCGCCCCATCTCGCGGAGACCACGGCGGTGGTCGAGGAGGTGCGGCGCATCCGGCCGGAGCTCGTCGAGCTCGATGCCCGCGCGGTGCTGCACGGCGTGGCGCAGTCGCCGATCGATCTCGCCGACGACGGGCGGGCGCAGACGGGCAGCGCTCAGCTCTGGCCGCATCGGCACGGCACCGACGCGATGTTCCTCGCACTCCTGCAGCGCCCGCTGGAGGCGACAGACGCCCCGAAGGAAGGTTGAGACCATGGACCTGCCCCGCGCCCCGCGCATCAACCCCAGCATCCTCGCCGCTGACTTCGTCAACATGCAGGCGGAGCTCGCCCGCATCGCGACCGCCGACTTCGCGCACGTCGACGTCATGGACAACCACTTCGTCCCGAACCTCACGTTCGGCCCGCAGATGGTCCAGCGCATCCAGGAGACCAGCCCGGTCCCGCTGGACGTGCATCTCATGATCACGGATCCGGATCGCTGGGCCCCGGGCTACGCCGAGCTCGGCGCCGCGAGCGTGACCTTCCACCTGGAGGCGGCGGGGGAGCCGGTGGCTCTCGCGCGGCGGCTGCGCGACATCGGCGCCCGTGCCGGGGTCGCGGTCAAGCCCGCGACTCCTGTCGAGGGACTCTTCGACCTGCTGGACGAGTTCGACCAGATCCTCGTGATGACCGTCGAGCCGGGGTTCGGCGGACAGGGCTTTCTGCCCGAGACCATGCCGAAGCTGCAGGCGCTGTCCGCGGAGGCGCGGCGCCGCGGCTCGTCCGTCTGGCTCCAGGTCGACGGGGGCATCTCCGACGCGACGATCGCCCAGGCGGCCGAAGCGGGAGCCGACACCTTCGTCGCCGGATCCGCGGTCTACGGGGCCGACGACGTGGAGGCGGCCGTCACCCGGCTCAGGGACCTCGCGCGAGCCGGTAGCCTGGAGGGGTGAAGACTTTCGACGAGCTGTTCGCCGAGCTCAGCGTCAAGGCCGAGACCCGACCCGAGGGATCGGGCACCGTGGCGGAGCTCGACGGCGGCGTGCATGCGATCGGCAAGAAGATCGTCGAAGAGGCCGCCGAGGTCTGGATGGCGGCGGAGTACGAGTCGGATGCCGCTGCCGCCGAGGAGATCTCCCAGCTCCTCTACCACCTGCAGGTGATGATGCTCGCGAAGGGCCTCACCCTGCAGGACGTCTACCGACATCTGTGATGCGCTCCGGTCCCACTCCTTCGAACTGAAAGCCGTTCATGCTGCGCATCGCCGTTCCCAACAAGGGCTCGCTCTCCGAGACCGCCGCCGAGATGCTCGCGGAGGCGGGCTACGCCGGCCGCCGCGACCCCAAGACCCTGCATGTCATCGACGCCGAGAACGACGTCGAGTTCTTCTTCCTCCGCCCGCGCGACATCGCCACTTACGTGGCTCCGGCGCCCTCGACGTCGGCATCACCGGTCGTGATCTCCTCCTCGACGTGCAGCAGCCGGCGCGCGAGATCGAGCAGCTCGGCTTCGGGGCGTCCACGTTCCGCTTCGCGGGTCCTCCCGGACGCTTCACCTCCGTCCAGGATCTCGACGGCGTCCGCGTGGCCTCCGCCTATCCGGGTCTGGTCGGCTCCTTCCTCCGCGACCAGGGGGTGAACGCCGAGCTCGTGCAGCTCGACGGTGCCGTGGAGTCCGCCGTGCGCCTCGGTGTCGCCGACGCGGTCGCCGACGTGGTGTCCACCGGCACCACCCTGCGCCAGGCGGGGTTGGAGATCTTCGGCCCCGTGATCCTGGAGTCCGAGGCCGTGCTGATCAGCCGTCCCGGTGAGGCCGACGGCGTGGAGACGCTGCTGCGCCGACTCCGCGGCGTCATGGTCGCGCGGCGCTACGTGCTCCTCGACTACGACCTCCCCACCGAGCTCGTCGATCAGGCCGTGGCCATCGCCCCGGGTCGCGAGTCCGCGACCATCTCGCCGCTCCGCGACCCGGCCTGGGTGGCCGTGCGCGTCATGATCCCGCGTCGCCGGGTCAACCAGGTGATGGACGACCTGTACGCCCTGGGCGCCCGGGCCATCCTCGTCACGGCGATCCACGCGGCGAGGCTCTGATGGCCCTCGCGAGTCGCGTCATCCCGTGCCTCGACGTCGCCGACGGTCGCGTCGTCAAGGGCGTCAACTTCGAGAACCTCCGCGACATGGGCGATCCGGTGGAGCTCGCCCGCCACTACGCCGCCCAGGGTGCCGACGAGATCACGTTCCTGGACGTCACCGCGACGGTGGACGCGCGGGCCACGACCTACGACGTCGTGCAGCGCACCGCGGAGCAGGTCTTCGTGCCGCTGACGGTGGGCGGCGGGGTGCGCAGCGTCGACGACGTCGCGCGACTCCTCGCCGTCGGTGCGGACAAGGTCGGCGTGAACTCCGCGGCGATCGCCCGTCCCGAGCTCATCGGCGAGATCGCGGATCGCTTCGGTGCCCAGGTGCTCGTGCTCTCGCTCGACGTCAAGCGCGCCGACACGACGCGCTCCGGCTTCGTCGTCACCACGCACGGCGGTCGCACGCAGACCACGCTGGACGCGCTCGACTGGGCGCGCGAGGCCGCGGAGCGCGGGGCGGGGGAGCTGCTCGTGAACTCGATCGACGCCGACGGCACTCGCGACGGCTTCGATCTCGAGCTCGTCCGACTCATGCGCGAAGTCGCGCCGATCCCCGTGATCGCCTCCGGCGGTGCGGGACGGGCGACCGACTTCGCTCCGGCCATCAAGGCGGGCGCCGACGCCGTGCTCGCGGCCAGCGTGTTCCACACCGGAGCCCTGACCGTCGGCGACGTGAAGGATGCGCTGCGCGCGGAAGGAGTGCTCGTCCGATGACCGACACGCCGAAGCAGGACGAGGTCTCCGTCGACGACCGCATCGCGCAGGTCGCCTTCAACGCCGACGGGCTCGCCCCGGTCATCGTGCAGCAGTGGGATTCGCGTGAGGTGCTCATGCTCGCGTGGGTGGATGCCGAGGCGCTGCGCCGCACGCTCACCTCCGGTCGTGCGACCTACTGGTCCCGCTCGCGGCAGGAGTACTGGCGCAAGGGCGACACGTCCGGCCACATCCAGGTCGTGCGGGAGGCCAGGCTCGACTGCGACGGGGATGCGCTCCTGCTCCTCGTCGACCAGACCGGCCCCGCGTGCCACACCGGCACGCGGACGTGCTTCGACACGACGGACCTGGGCGCCCTCGACGGGGTGGCCGCCTCGTGAGCATCGCGCAGCGCGGACGCTCCCTCTCCGTGACGGGGTTCCTGCTGGCCGGCGCCATCGGGATCGTTTCCTCCACGCAGACCTGGTTCACGGTGCAGCGCGCGGACGCGGGGGAGGACATCCTCGTCCCCGGAGCCTCCGCCCTCGTGCTCCTCGCCCCGCTGAGCCTCGCGGTCCTGGCGCTCGGTGCCGCCCTCGCGATCGCCGGCCGGGTCGTGCGCGTTGTCTTCGGGGTGCTGGCCGCCGCGGCCGCGCTGTTCCTGGGCTGGTCCACGCTGCAACTCCTCCTCGGCGACGCGTACGGCGCAGTCGCTGCGACCGTCACCGAGACGACGGGACTCGCCGGGAGCGGAGCCGTCCACGAGGTCGCGGCGAGCATCGTGCCGTCGGCCTGGCCGTTCCTCGCCCTCGTCGGCTGGGCGATCCTGCTCGTCGCCGCCGTCGTCGTGCTGACCACCTGGCGGCGCTGGAAGGCCGGCGGCCGTCGCTATCGCACCGACGCGCCGAGCGACGCGCCGCACGACGGTCCCGTCGACGCGGTCGATTCCTGGGACGAGCTGTCCCGCGGGTCCGACCCGACGCGCTGACCCCGATAGACTGAACCCAGATCCCCACGTCGTCCCCGGAGGAGAACATGACCAACCCGATCGCTGACCCCGGCCACGGACACTCGCCTGCGGCCTGGACCGCCGTCGTGATCATGCTCGTCGGCTTCGCTGCCGCGACCGTCGCGTTCTGCTTCGAGCAGCCGACCCTGGTGTGGATCGCCGCCGCACTGATCCCGATCGGGGCGATCGTCGGCTGGGTGCTCGCGAAGGCGGGATACGGCGTGAAGGGTCCCAAGTACGCTCCGAAGGCGCACTAGTGGTCCTCGCCGACCTGACGGCCGGCGCTGTCGCAGACGCCGAGCGTCGCTCCCAGTCCCGTCCGCTCGCGGTCGTCGAGCGTGACGCCCTCGCGCGCCCCGCGGCGAAGGACGCGCTGTCGTACCTCGCTCCCGCTGACCGGGTGAAGATCATCGCCGAGGTGAAGCGGGCGAGTCCATCCCGCGGTGCCCTCGCGGAGATCCCGGATCCCGCGCACCAGGCCGCGCTCTACGAGACCGGTGGCGCCTCCGCGATCAGCGTCCTCACCGAGGAGCGCCGCTTCGGCGGCAGTCTCGCCGATCTGGAGGCGGTCACTGCCCGGGTCTCGCTGCCCGTGCTCCGGAAGGACTTCATCGCCACCCGGTACCAGGTGCTCGAGGCGCGTGCCGCCGGTGCCGACCTCGTCCTCCTGATCGTGGCGGGCCTGGAGCCGGACGTCCTCCGCGACCTGTACGGGTTCATCCTCGAGCTCGGCATGACGCCGCTCGTCGAGACCCACTCGGCGGAGGAGCTGGAGGCCGCGATCGACCTCGGCGCCGCCCTGATCGGCGTGAACGCCCGCAACCTCAAGACCCTCGAGCTCGACCGCGATCTGTTCGGCCGGCTCGTGGACCGCATCCCCGACTCGGCGATCAAGATCGCGGAGTCCGCGGTGCTCACCCCCGCCGATGTCGCGCACTACCGTTCGGCCGGTGCCGACGTCGTGCTGATCGGCGAGGCCCTGGTGACCGGAGACCCGGTCGCCACTCTCGAGAGCTTCCTGGAGGCGAAGTGAGTCTGCGCGACCAGCACGGTCCGTTCTTCGGCGAGTTCGGCGGACGGTACATGCCGGAGTCCCTGGTCGCCGCGATCGACGAGCTGACGGTCGCCTACGAGGAGGCCATCGCCGACCCGGAGTTCCGTGCCGAGCTCGCCCATCTGCTGTCCTCCTACGCCGGGCGTCCGTCCGCGCTCACCGAGGTGCCCCGGTTCGCTGAGCACGCGGGCGGCGCGCGGGTCTTCCTCAAGCGCGAGGACCTCAACCACACCGGTTCGCACAAGATCAACAACGTGCTGGGCCAGGCTCTGCTCACCAAGCGCCTCGGCAAGACCCGGGTCATCGCCGAGACCGGAGCGGGTCAGCACGGCGTCGCCACGGCGACCGCCGCCGCGCTGTTCGGCCTCGACTGCACCATCTACATGGGCGAGGTCGACACCGAGCGCCAGGCGCTGAACGTCGCCCGCATGCGTCTGCTGGGCGCCGAGGTCGTCGCGGTCACCTCGGGCTCGCGCACGCTGAAGGACGCGATCAACGACGCCTACCGCGACTGGGTGGCCTCGGTCGAGACCACCAACTACATCTTCGGCACCGCCGCCGGCCCGCACCCGTTCCCGGCGATGGTCCGCGACTTCCAGAAGATCATCGGCGAAGAGGCTCGCGCCCAGATCCTCGACGAGGTCGGCCGGCTTCCCGACGCGGTCGTCGCCTGCGTCGGCGGCGGATCCAACGCGATCGGCATGTTCGACGCGTTCCTGGACGACGACGGCGTGCGGCTGTACGGCGTGGAGGCGGCGGGCGACGGCGTCGACACCGACAAGCACGCCGCCTCGATCGAGCGCGGCCGCCCCGGCGTGCTGCACGGCGCGAAGACGTACGTGCTGCAGGACGAAGACGGCCAGACCGTCGAATCGCACTCGATCTCCGCCGGTCTCGACTACCCGGGCGTCGGTCCGGAGCACTCGTGGCTGGCCGACATCGGACGCGCTGAGTACATCCCGGCGACGGACGACGAGGCGATGCAGGCCCTGCGGCTGCTGAGCCGGACCGAGGGCATCATCCCCGCGATCGAGTCGGCTCATGCCCTCGCCGGCGCGCTGCGGATCGGCCGCGAGCTCGGCCCCGACGGCCTCATCGCGATCTGCCTCTCGGGTCGCGGCGACAAGGACATGGACACCGCCGCCCGCTACTTCGAGCTCTATGACGAGGACGCCCTCGCGCACGACGTGTCCGAGGAGAGCGCCGCCGAGGACGCGGCCTCGAAGGGAGAGCCGCAGCTGTGAGCCGCGTCGAACAGGCCATTCAGCGCGCGCACGACGCCGGCCGCAGCGCCTTCGTCGGCTACCTGCCCGTCGGCTTCCCCGACCTGGAGACGAGCATCCAGGCCGCGATCGCCCTCGCCGAGAACGGCGTGGACATCATCGAGCTCGGGCCGCCCTACAGCGATCCCGTCATGGACGGCGCCATCATCCAGGAGGCGACGACCAAGGCCCTCGCCGCGGGCTTCCGGATGAAGGACCTCTTCACCGCCATCCGCGCGATCACCGCCGCGACCGACGTCCCCGTCCTCGTGATGACCTACTGGAATCCCGTGCTGCAGTACGGGGTGGACCGGTATGCCGAGGACCTGCTCGCCGCGGGCGGCGCGGGTCTCATCACCCCGGACATCACCCCGGAGGCCGCTGGCGAGTGGATCGCGGCCAGCGAGCGGCTCGGTCTCGACCGGGTCTTCCTCGCAGCTCCGACCTCGTCGGACGAGCGCCTCGACCTCGTCGTGCGGTCCTCGACGGGCTTCGTCTACACCGTCTCGACCATGGGCATCACGGGGGAGCGGGCCGAGCTCGACCGTGCGGCACGCACCCTCGTGTCGCGGCTCCGCGACCACGGTGCCCGTCGCGCCTGCGTGGGCATCGGCATCTCGACCCCGGAGCAGATCGCCGGCGTCTCCGAGTACGCTGACGGCGCCATCGTGGGCACCGCTCTCGTCCGCGCCCTCCGCGACGGCGGTGTGCCCGCCCTCGCCGAAGTCACCCGAACCCTGGCCGCCGGCACCGCGTCGGCGCGCTTCGCCTCAGAGAAGTAGGATCGCACTCATGTCCTCCGCGCTCCACAGCACCGCCGCCGGCGTGCTCGCCAGCATCCCGAGCCCGTCCGTGTCGTACTTCGATCTCGGCCCGCTCCGGATCCACTTCTACGCGCTGTGCATCATCGCCGGCATCATCGTCGCCGTGCTGATGACGAACCACCGTCTCACCAAGCGCGGCGCGGAGCCGTGGGTGGTCATCGACATCTCCATTCTCGCCGTGCCGCTCGCGATCGTCGGCGCACGCATCTTCCACGTCGTCACCCACCCGAACTTCTACTTCGGCGAAGGGGCCAATCCCTGGGTCCTGGTCACGTTCGAGAACGGAGTCCAGTGGCACTCCGGAACGGTGTGGGCGATCTGGGAGGGCGGCATCGCGATCTTCGGTGCGCTCATCGGCGGTGCCGTCGGCGCCTACCTGGGCTGCCGGTGGACGGGCATCCGCTTCTGGACGTTCGCGGACGCGCTGGCTCCCGGACTGCTCCTCGCCCAGGCGATGGGCCGGTTCGGCAACTGGTTCAACAAGGAGCTCTACGGCCTGCCGACCGACCTGCCGTGGGGTCTGGAGATCCCGTCCGACAACTCGGCCTTCCCTCCCGGCCTTCCCGAGGGCACACTGTTCCACCCGACGTTCCTCTACGAGGTCATCTGGAACGGGCTCGGAGTCCTCGTGCTGCTGTGGCTCGGACGCAAGCTGTTCTTCCAGTGGGGGCGCCTCTTCGCGATCTACCTCATCTGGTACAGCGCCGGACGCATCCTGTGGGAGTCGATCCGCATCGACCCGAGCGAGATCATCCTCGGCCTGCGCAGCAACGTCTGGGCTGCCATCATCGGCGTCGTCGTCGGCCTCGTCATCCTCGTGGTGCAGACGCGCCGTCACCCCGGTCTCGAGCCCTCGCCGTACCAGCCGGGCCGCGGACGGAAGGACGTGGACGCTGATGTACAATCGCAGGACAATCCCTCTGATTTCGTGGACGTGAGCGAGCCTCCGGCCGAAGAAGTCGCCGCCGGAGCCACTGCCACAAGCGCTGCTCCCTCGAGCGGGGACGGCTCCCGATAACGCCGACTCGCGGCGGGAGAACCATTGCACTGAACGAGCGGGCCGACGACGTCCCCGGGTTTCACTGAAGATCTGAGGACGGTAACTGGTGTACTTCCAGCCCCCTTACGGCGCCTCCGGCGCATACCCCCCGAAGCAGGGCATGTACAACCCGGCGTTCGAGAAGGACGCCTGCGGCCTGGCCATGGTCGCAACGCTGCGCGGCGAAGCCGGGCACGACATCATCGCGCTGGCCCTCGAGGCCCTGCGCAACCTGGAGCACCGCGGGGCCATCGGGTCCGACGCGGGCACCGGGGACGGAGCCGGCATCCTCACCCAGATGCCGGACGAATTCCTCCGCGCGGTCACCGGCTTCGAACTGCCGCCCGTGGGGGAGTACGCGGCCGGGCTGGCCTTCCTGCCTCGCGATTCGAGCGAGCGCCGCCAGCAGAAGGCCGGGATCGAGAAGATCGCCCGCGCGGAGGGGCTCCGCGTCCTCGGCTGGCGCGAGGTCCCCACGGCCAACGAGAACCTCGGCAAGCTCGCCGACGAGGCCCGTCCCGCCTTCGAGCAGCTCTTCGTGAGCGCCGGCGGCGCCACCCTCGCCGATGCGCCGCTGACCGGCATCGCGCTCGACCGCGTCGCCTATCGCCTCCGCAAGCGCGCGGGCCACGAGCTCGGCGCCTACTTCGTCTCCCTGTCCAGCCGCACGCTCGGCTACAAGGGCATGGTCACCACGCTCCAGCTCGAGCCGTTCTACCCGGATCTGCAGGACGAGCGCTTCGCCTCCGAGCTCGCCGTCGTGCACTCGCGGTACTCGACGAACACGTTCCCCTCGTGGCCGCTCGCGCAGCCGCTGCGGATGCTGGCCCACAACGGCGAGATCAACACCGTCGGCGGCAACCGCAACTGGATGCGCGCCCGCCAGTCGCAGCTCGAGTCCGAGCTCCTCGGCGACATCTCGCCCCTGCTGCCCATCTGCACCGACGGCGCCAGCGACTCCGCCTCGTTCGACGAGGTGCTGGAGCTGCTCACCCTCACCGGCCGCAGCCTGCCGCACGCGATCATGATGATGGTGCCGGAGGCTTACGAGAAGCAGGCCGACATCTCGCCGGAGCTGCGCGCGTTCTACGAGTACCACTCCAACCAGATGGAGCCGTGGGACGGCCCGGCCGCCCTCATCTTCACCGACGGCACGCTCGTCGGCGCGACCCTGGACCGCAACGGCCTGCGCCCCGGACGTTGGACGGAGACCACCGACGGGCTCGTCGTCATCGGCTCCGAGACCGGCGTGCTGCACTTCGCGCCGGAGCGCATCAAGCGACGCGGCCGGCTGCAGCCCGGCAAGATGTTCCTCGTCGACACGGCCCAGCGCCGGATCGTCGAGGATGAGGAGATCAAGCACGATCTCGCGACGATGCACCCGTGGCAGGAGTGGCTCGACGCCGGTTCCGTCCGCCTGGCCGACCTCCCCGAGCGCGAGCACATCGTGCACCCGCCGGCCTCGATCACCCGGCGGCAGCGCACCTTCGGGTACACGGAGGAGGAGGTCCGCATCCTCCTCACCCCGATGGGCCAGACGGGTGTCGAGCCGCTGGGCGCCATGGGATCGGACACCCCGATCGCCGTGCTCAGCAAGCGCCCGCGGCTGCTCTTCGACTACTTCACGCAGCAGTTCGCGCAGGTGACCAACCCGCCGCTCGACTCGATCCGCGAAGAGGTTGTCACGAGTCTCAAGCTCGGTCTGGGCCCTGAGGTCAATCTGCTGACCTGGGGTCCGGAGCACACCCGCACGGTGTCGCTCGACTTCCCGGTCATCGACAACGACGAGCTCGCGAAGATCCGGCACATCGACAAGGCCCTGCCCGGGCGTTCGAGCGCCACGATCCGCGGCCTCTACCACTTCGACGCAGGACCCCACACCCTCGCCGAGCGCCTCACCGAGATGTGCGCCGAGGTCGATCAGGCGATCGAGGACGGCGCGGAGTTCATCATCCTGTCCGACCGCGACTCGAACAAGGATCTCGTCCCGATCCCGTCGCTGCTCATGGTGTCGGCGATCCACCACCACCTCATCCGGCGCGAGAACCGGATGAAGGTCGGTCTGATCGTCGAAGCCGGCGACGTGCGCGAGGTGCACCACGTCGCGACGCTCATCGGCTACGGCGCTTCGGCGATCAACCCCTACCTCGCCATGGAGACGGTCGAGCACCTCGTGCGGACCGGCTACATCACGGGCATCTCCCCGGAGAAGGCCGTGAAGAACCTCATCTACGCGCTCGGCAAGGGCGTGCTGAAGATCATGTCGAAGATGGGCATCTCCACGGTGTCGTCCTATGCGGGCGCGCAGGTGTTCGAGGCGGTCGGCCTCAGCCAGGAGTTCATCGACGCCTACTTCACGCGTACCGAGTCGAAGCTGGGCGGCATCGGGATCGAGGAGATCTTCGCCGAGAACCAGGCCCGCCACGACTACGCCTACCCGGAGGACGCCGCGGCCCGTGCCCATGAGCGGCTGTGGACCGGTGGCGAGTATCAGTGGCGCCGCGACGGCTCTCCGCATCTCTTCAACCCGGAGACGGTGTTCAAGCTCCAGCACTCCACGCGGACCCGCCGTTACGACATCTTCCGCGAATACACGAAGCTCGTCGACGACCAGGCGGCCGAGCTGAAGACGCTGCGCGGCCTGTTCTCGCTGCGGACCGGCACGCGCAAGCCCGTGCCGCTGGACGAGGTCGAGCCCGTCTCGGCGATCGTCAAGCGCTTCTCCACGGGGGCGATGAGCTACGGCTCCATCTCCAAGGAGGCGCACGAGACGCTCGCGATCGCGATGAACCGGATCGGCGGCAAGTCGAACACGGGGGAGGGCGGGGAAGACCCCGACCGTCTCGTCGACCCCGAGCGGCGCAGTGCGATCAAGCAGGTGGCCTCGGGTCGATTCGGCGTCACGAGCCTCTACCTCACCGAGGCGGACGACATCCAGATCAAGCTCGCCCAGGGCGCGAAGCCCGGTGAGGGCGGTCAGCTCCCGCCGACCAAGGTGTACCCCTGGGTCGCGCGCACCCGGCACGCCACCGCGGGGGTCGGCCTCATCTCGCCGCCGCCGCATCACGACATCTACTCGATCGAAGACCTCAAGCAGCTCATCTTCGACCTGAAGCGGGCGAACCCCGAGGCGCGCATCCACACGAAGCTCGTCAGCCAGTCCGGCATCGGCGCGGTCTCGGCCGGTGTCGCCAAGGCGCTCAGCGATGTCATTCTCGTGTCCGGTCACGACGGCGGTACGGGCGCGAGCCCGCTGAACTCGCTGAAGCACGCGGGAACGCCGTGGGAGCTCGGCCTCGCGGAGACGCAGCAGACGCTCATGCTCAACGGCATGCGCGACCGCGTCGTCGTGCAGGTCGACGGGCAGCTCAAGACCGGACGGGACGTCATCATCGGCGCCCTGCTCGGTGCCGAGGAGTTCGGCTTCGCCACCGCGCCCCTCGTGGTCAGCGGCTGCATCATGATGCGCGTCTGCCACCTCGACACCTGTCCGGTGGGCGTCGCGACGCAGAACCCCGTCCTGCGCGACCGGTTCACCGGCAAGCCCGAGTTCGTCGTGAACTTCATGGAGTTCATCGCCGAGGAGGTGCGCGAGCTGCTCGCCGAGCTCGGCTACCGCTCGATCGACGAGATCGTCGGTCGCACCGAGCTCCTGGAGACCAACGCGGCGATCGCGCACTGGAAGGCCGAGGGACTCGACCTCAGCCCGGTGCTGGAGGGACCGGCGTTCCCCGCGGGCGAGCCGCGTCGCAGCGGCCGCGCCCAGGACCACGAACTCGACAAGCACTTCGACGTGCAGCTCATCGACATCGCGAAGGGAGCGCTGCTGAACGGCGACCCCGTCGTGGTGGAGCTCCCGATCGCCAATACCGAGCGCGCGGTGGGCACGATGCTCGGACACCAGGTGACCTCGCGTCACGGCGCCACCGGTCTGCCGAAGGAGACCATCGACGTCACCCTCACCGGCACGGCGGGACAGTCGCTCGGGGCGTTCCTTCCGCCGGGCATCATCCTCCGGCTGGAGGGCGACGCGAACGACTACGTCGGCAAGGGACTCTCCGGTGGGGACATCACGATCCGGCCGCCCCGCGGCTCCGCGATCGCCCCGCACGAGAACGTCATCGCGGGCAACGTGATCGGGTACGGCGCCACGTCCGGCACCATGTTCATCTCCGGTGTGGTGGGCGAGCGCTTCCTCGTCCGCAACTCCGGTGCGACCGCGGTGGTCGAGGGCGTGGGCGACCACGCGCTCGAGTACATGACCGGCGGCCTCGCGGTGATCCTCGGATCGACCGGCCGCAACTTCGGCGCCGGCATGTCCGGGGGAGTGGCCTACGTGCACGCTCTGGACACCGCGAAGGTCAACGCGCAGTCGCTCGGCAGCGGCGAGCTGCGGCTCGAGCCGCTGGACCGCGCCGACCTCGAAGTGCTGCGCGGGCTGCTCGTGGAGCATGTGGAGCGCACGGCGTCCCCGCGCGCCGCCGCCCTGCTGGAGGACTTCGACGCCAGCGCGGCGGAGTTCGTGAAGGTGCTCCCGCGCGACTTCGCCGCCGTGCGCAGCATGCGCGAGGAGGCACTGGCCGAGGGGATCGACCCTGACGGCGACATCGTCTGGAACCGCATCCTGGAGGTGACCGGTGGCTGACCCCAAAGGCTTTCTGAAGGTGACCGAGCGGGAACTTCCCGCTCGCCGTCCGGTGCCCGTGCGCATCATGGACTGGAAAGAGGTGTACGAGCCCGGCGACAAGGCGGTGCTCCGTCGCCAGGCCAGTCGCTGCATGGATTGCGGCGTGCCCTTCTGCCACTCCGGCTGCCCCCTGGGCAACCTCATCCCGGAGTGGAACGACCTCACCTGGCGCGGGGAGGGCCGCGCGGCGATCGAGCGGCTGCACGCGACGAACAACTTCCCGGAGTTCACCGGACGGCTCTGCCCGGCCCCGTGCGAGAGCTCGTGCGTCCTCGGCATCAACCAGCCGGCCGTGACCATCAAGCAGATCGAGGTCTCCATCATCGACGAGGCCTTCGCCAAGGGCTGGGTCGAGCCGGAGCCGCCGGAGCGTCTGACGGGCAAGACCGTGGCCGTCGTGGGCTCGGGCCCCGCCGGTCTCGCCGCCGCCCAGCAGCTCACCCGCGCCGGCCACACCGTCGCCGTCTTCGAGCGGGACGACCGCATCGGCGGCCTGCTGCGCTACGGCATCCCGGACTTCAAGATGGAGAAGAGCCAGCTCGAGGCCCGCCTGCGCCAGATGCAGGAGGAGGGCACGCGGTTCCGCGCCGGCGTCGAGATCGGCAAGGACATCTCCTGGGCCGACCTGCGCGCGCGGTACGACGCGGTCGTGATCGCCACCGGCGCCACGGTCCCGCGCGACCTGCCGATCCCCGGTCGCGACCTCGACGGCGTCCACTTCGCGATGGAGTACCTCGTCGAGTCGAACCACGCGGTCGCCGGCGACACCGTCCCGGACCAGATCACCGCCGAGGGCAAGCACGTCATCGTCATCGGCGGCGGCGACACGGGCGCCGACTGCATCGGCACCGCGCACCGCCAGGGCGCGCTCAGCGTCACCAACCTCGCCATCGGCAAGCAGCCGAGCGAGACGCGGCCGGATCACCAGCCGTGGCCGATGATGCCGACGATCTTCGAGGTGGCCTCGGCTCACGAGGAGGGCGGGGAGCGGGTCTTCCTCGCCTCGACCGTGGAGTTCCTGTCGAACGACGTGGGCGAGGTCCGCGCGCTCCGCGTGGCCGAGACCGAGTACATCGACGGCCGCCGCGTGCCCAAGAGCGGCACGGAGCGGGAGATCCCGGCCGACCTCGTGCTCATCGCGATGGGCTTCACCGGGCCGGAGCAGGACGGCTACACCGAGGACACCCGGCCGGAGGTGACCGAGCGCGGCGCCTTCCGTCGCGCCGCGAGCTACGAGTCGTCGATCCCCGGCGTGTTCGTCGCCGGGGACGCGGGCCGCGGGCAGTCGCTCATCGTCTGGGCGATCGCGGAGGGCCGGGCGGCGGCGGCGAACGTCGACCGCTTCCTCATGGGCACCACCGTGCTGCCGGAGCCGGTGCGCCCGAGCGATGTCGCGATCGGCCTCCAGCCCGCGTAGGCTGAGGCCGGCAGTGTCGCCTGTTTGTAATCCCCCACTTCTACCCTGGAGACATGTTGAGACGCGCGAAAATCGTCGCCACCCTGGGCCCCGCCACTTCCACGTATGAGACGGTGCGCGCACTGATCGATGCGGGTGTGGACGTCGCCCGACTGAACCTCAGCCACGGTGACTACTCCGTGCACGAGAACAACTACGCGAACGTGCGCCGTGCGGCGGAGGACTCCGGTCGTGCCGTCGCCATCCTCGTGGACCTCCAGGGTCCGAAGATCCGTCTGGGCCGCTTCGAGGACGGACCCTACGAGCTCGCCAAGGGCGACATCTTCAAGATCACCACCGAGGACATCATCGGCAACAAGGAGATCTGCGGCACGACGTTCAAGGGCCTTCCTCAGGACGTCAAGCCCGGGGACTTCCTGCTGATCGACGACGGCAAGGTGCGCGTCGAGGTCGTCGAGACCGACGGCGTGACCGTCACCACGCGTGTCGTCGTCGCCGGCGCCGTCTCGAACAACAAGGGCATCAACCTGCCCGGCGTCGCCGTCAACGTCCCCGCGCTCAGCGAGAAGGACGAGGAGGACCTCCGCTGGGGCCTCCGGACCGGTGCCGACCTCATCGCGCTGTCGTTCGTGCGCAACGCCTCGGACGTGACCCGCGTGCACGAGATCATGGCGGAGGAGGGCGTCCGCGTCCCGGTCATCGCCAAGATCGAGAAGCCGCAGGCCGTCGACGCGCTCGAAGAGATCGTCGACGCGTTCGACGGCATCATGGTCGCCCGTGGCGACCTCGGCGTGGAGCTGCCCCTCGAAGCCGTCCCGATCGTGCAGAAGCGCGCCGTCGAGCTGGCCCGTCGCAACGCGAAGCCCGTGATCGTGGCGACGCAGATGCTCGAGTCGATGATCAACAGCCCGGTGCCGACCCGTGCCGAGACCTCCGATGTCGCCAACGCCGTCCTCGACGGTGCCGACGCGGTCATGCTCTCCGGCGAGACCAGCGTGGGCGACTACCCGGTCGTCGTCGTCGAGACGATGGCCCGGATCATCGAGTCGACGGAGGAGCACGGTCTGGAGCGCATCCTGCCGCTCACGACGAAGCCCCGCACGCAGGGTGGTGCCATCACGCTCGCGGCCCTCGAGGTCGCGGAGTTCGTGGACGCCAAGTTCCTGTGCGTGTTCACGCAGTCGGGCGACTCGGCGCGCCGCCTGTCCCGTCTGCGCTCCCGCATCCCGATGCTGGCCTTCACGCCGGAGCCCGGCATCCGTCGTCGTATGGCGCTGACCTGGGGTCTCCGCTCCACCCTCGTCGACATGGTGCAGCACACCGACCTCATGTACCACCAGGTCGACGAGTACCTCCTCGGGAACGGCCTCGCCGTCGAGGGGGACAAGGTCGTCGTCATCTCCGGGTCCCCTCCCGGGATCATCGGTTCCACGAACGACCTGCGCGTGCACAAGGTCGGCGATGCGCTCCGCGGCGCCGCGCCGATCTACAAGGCCGGCGTCTGACGCAGGGCGTTCCGGGAGGGGCGGGGCTTCGGCCTCGCCCCTCCCTGTCATCTCCGGGCCGGTGCGTCAAGCCTCTCGGCCGTGACGGCGGCCTCGGTTAGCGTGCTGCCATGGTCCTCCGTCGTCTCCTCGTCACCTCCGGGCTGACGTTCCGCATCCTGGAGAGTCCGCGGCCCGCCGGCAGCACCGCCCCGACCGTGGTCCTCGTGCACGGGATCGGGATGTCGCATCGGTACCTGTCGCGGCTGCACGCCGTGCTCGCCGACACCACGAGGGTGGTCTCCGTCGACCTCCCGGGCTTCGGCGGCCTGCCCAAGCCGCGGTTCGACGTCTCCATCCCGCAGATGGCGGCAGGCCTGGCTCAGGTGGTGGCGAGCCTCGACGACGATCGCGTCGTGCTCGTCGGGCACTCGATGGGCGTGCAGTGGGCCGTGGAGACGGCGCTGCGGCATCCCGAGTACGTCCGGACCGTCGTGACGATCGGACCCGTCACCGACGACGCCCACCGGACTCTCGGCGCGCAGGCCCGGGCCCTGGCCGTCGACACCGTCGGCGAGACCCCGGCGATCAACACGGTCGTCTTCACCGACTATCTGCGCTGCGGCGTGCGGTGGTATCTCCGCCAGGTCCGGCACATGCTCGCGTATCCCCTGGAGGAGAGGGTTGCGGCTCTCACCATGCCGGTGCTCGTCGTCCGGGGGAGCGACGATCCGATCGCAGGACGCGCGTGGTGCCGGCGGCTGCGCGACGAGGCGGCCGTCTCGCGATTGGTGGAGATCCCCGGTCACCATCATGTCGCGCAGCAGTCCGCGCCCCGGGCGGTGGCTTCCGCGATCCTGGCCCACACGACGGGAGCATGGCCGACGGCGGTGCCGGCCGCAGCCATCCGACGGGGGAGGGCACGATCAGCGTCCTGAGGATCCTGGGCTGGTGGGCCGCGGACTACGCCTACGCGGGGTTCTGGCAGGTCCGCTCGTTCTTCGGCCGTGACCAGGCGGACGACTTCACCACCGGAGACCGCGCCCCGCTCGTGGTGCTCGCCGGTGTCTACGAGACCTGGCGCTTCCTGGAGCCGCTCATCGTCGCGCTGCACGAGCGGGGGCACCCGGTCCATGTCGTGGATGCGCTGCGCCGCAACCAGTTCCCGGTGCAGGATGAGGCCGATCAGGTGGCCGATTACCTGCGAACCCACGACCTCTCCGGCGTGTTCCTCGTCGCCCACAGCAAGGGCGGTCTCGCCGGGAAGCTGGTGATGACCGGCCCGGAGGGGGCGCGGATCCGCGGCATGCTCGCCATCGCGACGCCGTTCGGAGGCTCCCGCTACGCGCGGCTCCTGCCCGGACGGGTGCTGCGGGCCTTCGCGCCCGACGACCCCTCGATCGTCGCGCTGGGGCGGGAGCTCGACGTGAACGCGCGCATCGTCTCGATCTACGCCGCGTTCGATCCGCACATCCCCGAGGGGAGCGAGCTCGCCGGGGCCAAGAACGTCGTCCTGGAGACGGGCGGACACTTCCGCATCCTCGCCCACCCCCGCGTGATGGCCGAACTCGCCGCCCTCGCCGAGTGACGGGGCGAGCGGTCCGCGATGCTGGTGCCGGCGGTGGGACTCGAACCCACACGCCCTCTCGGACAAAGCATTTTGAGTGCTCCGCGTCTGCCATTCCGCCACGCCGGCCCGTGTCTCGCGACTTCGACTGTAGCGCAGACGACGGACGGTTCCCCGCGCGCCCGCCGTCTTCAGCCGGCGGTGGGGACCTCTCCGTTAGGATGGAGGGGTGACCGAGCAAGAACAGGCTGAGCAGCCCACGGCATCCGCACCCCGACGCGTCGTCGTCGCCGAAGACGAGTCGCTGATCCGTCTCGACATCGTCGAGATCCTCCGCGACAACGGCTTCGATGTCGTCGGCGAGGCCGGCGACGGCGAGACGGCGGTGGCCCTCGCCACCGAGCTGCGTCCCGACCTCGTCATCATGGACGTGAAGATGCCCCAGCTCGACGGCATCAGCGCTGCCGAGAAGCTCCACAAGGGCAACATCGCCCCGGTCGTGCTGCTGACCGCGTTCAGTCAGAAGGAGCTCGTGGAGCGCGCGAGCGAGGCCGGAGCCCTGGCCTACGTCGTGAAGCCCTTCACCCCGAACGATCTCCTCCCCGCGATCGAGATCGCCCTGGCCCGCCACGAGCAGATCATCACCCTCGAGGCCGAGGTCGCCGACATGGTCGAGCGCTTCGAGACCCGCAAGCTCGTCGACCGTGCGAAGGGCCTCCTCAACGAGAAGATGGGCCTGAGCGAGCCCGAGGCGTTCCGCTGGATCCAGAAGGCGTCGATGGACCGCCGCCTGACGATGCAGGACGTCGCCAAGGCGATCATCGAGCAGCTCGCTCCCAAGAAGTAAGGCACTCCGGTGCTCCGGCTGGACGCAGAGCACGTTCTGCGGCCGGTCCGCGCCGGCGACGGTGCGGCGCTCGCGCGCGCGTATCTCGCGAACAGGGAGCACCTCGCCCCGTGGGAGCCGGCGCGTTCCGAGGCGTTCTTCACCGAGGACTGGCAGGAGCAGAACGCGCAGCAGTGCGTCGCGGAGGCCGCCCTCGGGCGGAGTTCCCGGTTCGTGATCCTCTCGGACGACGGCGAGATCCGCGGCCGGGTCAACCTGAACACCATCGTGCGCGGTGCGTTCTGGAGCGCCGATCTCGGGTACTGGATCGATTCCACCCGGCTGCGCCGCGGGCTCGCCGGGCGCGCGGTCGCCCTCGTGGCGGAGCACGCGCGGGACGAGCTGCGGCTGCACCGCCTCCAGGCGTCGACGCTGCTCCACAACGTCGCCTCGCAGCGGGTCCTCGCCGCCACCGGCTTCGAGCGCATCGGCATCGCCCCGAAGTACCTGCGGATCGCGGGGGAGTGGCAGGACCACATCCTGTTCCAGCTCCTGCTGGAGGAGCCGCTCAGCCCGCGGCGGGAGCGTCCTTGATCATGTTGGTGATGCGGATCGTCGAGCAGCGCCGGCCCTGATCGTCGGTCACGACGATCTCGTGCACCGTGATGCTGCGCCCCAGGTGCACAGGCGTGCAGACTCCGGTGACCACGCCCGAGGTGGCCGACCGGGTGTGCGTGGCGTTGATGTCGACGCCAACAGCGAGGCGGCCGGCGCCCGCGTGCAGGTTGGCCGCCATGGAGCCGAGCGATTCGCCGAGCACGACGTAGGCACCGCCGTGCATGAGACCGACCGGCTGGGTGTTGCCCTCCACCGGCATCGTGGCCACACAGCGGTCGATGCCGAACTCGACGAACTCCATGCCCATCTTCTCGGCCAGCGCTCCCATGCCGCGGGCGGCCGCCCACTCGAGTCCCTCGCTGGTGGCGACCTCGCTCATGCATCCTCCTCTGCGGGTGTCCGTGCTCCTCGTTAGGCTGACAGGGTGACGGACTCCGCAAAGCCTACCCTCATGGTCGTCGACGGCCACTCGCTCGCCTACCGGGCCTTCTTCGCCCTCCCGGTCGACAACTTCACCACCAAGGACAACCAGCACACGAACGCCATCTACGGCTTCCTGTCCATGCTGGTCAACCTGATCAAGGCCGAGCAGCCCACGCATCTCGCGATCGCGTTCGACACCTCCCGCCACTCGTTCCGCACCGACGAGTATCCGGAGTACAAGGCCACCCGGTCCGAGACGCCGCAGGAGTTCAAGGGCCAGATCCCGCTGCTGCAGGACTGCCTCGCGGCGATGTCGATCCCGGTGCTGACGCAGGAGGGCATCGAGGCCGACGACATCCTCGCCACCCTCTCCACGCAGGGGGCGGCCCAGGGCTACGACGTGCTCGTGGTCTCGGGAGACCGTGACACCATCCAGCTCGTCACCGACGACGTCACGCTGCTGTATCCGTCCGTCCAGGGGGTCTCGCAGCTCAAGCGCTACGACCCGGCGACCGTGCAGGAGCGCTACGGCGTCCGTCCCGAGCAGTACCCGGACATCGCCGCCCTCGTGGGTGAGACCAGCGACAACCTCCCCGGCGTGCCGAAGGTGGGGGAGAAGACGGCCGTCAAGTGGCTCACGCAGTTCGGCTCCCTCGACGAACTGCTCGAGCGTGCCGGTGAGATCAAGGGCGTGGTCGGCGGCAACCTCCGCGACCACATCGAAGACGTCCGCCGCAACCGCAAGCTCAACCGCCTGCTGACCGACGTGGAGCTGCCGGTCGCCCCGGCCGACCTCGCCGTCGCCCCGATCGACGCCGAGGCCGTCCGCGACATCTTCGCCCGGCTGGAGTTCCGCACGCTGCTGCCCCGGGTCTTCGAGGCCGTCGGAGCGGGCGAGGTCGCCGACGACCCGGCCTCCGTCGTCGAGATGCCCACGCCGGCACAGGTGTCCGCCCCGGATCTGGCCACCTGGGCCGCGGCGCAGGACGGAGACGTCGCTCTCCGGGTCGTGGTGCAGTCGGGCGCACCTGTGCGCGTCGGCGTCGCCACCGGGAGCGAGCTGCGCGAGCTCGACTGGTCGGAGGAGGCGGCCGCGGCGCTGCGCCCGTGGCTGGAGTCCAAGGCGCCGAAGGTGCTGCACGACGCCAAGCCGCAGGTGAAGGCGTTGCTCCGTCAGGGTATCCGTCTGGGCGGGCTCGCCTACGACACGAGCCTCGCGGGCTGGCTGCTGCGCCCCAGCTTCCCCGACAAGACGCTGTCCGACCTCGTGCAGCGCTACCTGGGGGAGAAGCTCCCCGAGGCCGATCCGTCGCAGCTCGTGCCGGAGACCGAGGGCGCCACCCCCTCGCAGGAGGCATGGTTCATCCTCCGGGTGGCCGAGGCGCTGCGGAACGATCTGCCGGAGCCGGTCGACGCCGTGCTCCGCGACATCGAGCTGCCGACGCTCCGCACACTCGCCGACATGGAGCTCGCCGGTGTCGCCGTGTCGCACGAGGTGCTGTCGACGTTCTCGGCCGAGCTCGCGACGCGAGCGGACGCCCTGGCCCAGGAAGCCTTCTCGGTCGTCGGTCGCGAGTTCAATCTCGGGTCGCCGAAGCAGCTCCAGGAGGTGCTGTTCGAAGACCTGCAGCTCCCGAAGACGCGCAAGACGAAGACCGGGTACTCGACTGATGCCGCGGTGCTCGCCGACCTGCAGGAGTCGCACCCGCACCCGTTCCTCAGCCTGCTGCTGCAGCACCGTGAGGCGACGAAGCTGCGGCAGATCATCGAGTCCCTCGACACCGCGATCCGGGAGGACCACCGGGTGCACACGACCTATGTGCAGACGGGCAGTCAGACCGGGCGCCTGTCCAGCACCGATCCGAACCTCCAGAACATCCCGGTCCGCACCGAGGAGTCGCGGCGCATCCGCAGCGCGTTCGAGGTCGGCGAGGGCTACGAGACCCTGCTCACCGCCGACTACTCGCAGATCGAGATGCGGATCATGGCGCACCTCTCGGGCGACGAGGGGCTGATCGAGGCGTTCAACAGCGGTGAAGACCTCCACCGCTTCGTCGGCGCCCGCGTGTTCGGCGTCGATCCGTCCGAGGTCACGCCGGCGATGCGCACCAAGGTGAAGGCGATGTCATACGGACTCGTCTACGGCCTCTCCGCATTCGGGCTCTCGAAGCAGCTGCGCATCGAGCAGTCCGAGGCCAAGCAGCTCATGGTCGAGTACTTCGCACGGTTCGGCGCGGTCCGCGACTACCTGCGGGCCTCGGTGATGAAGGCCAAGGAGGTCGGCTACACCGAGACGATCTTCGGGCGTCGGCGGCCGTTCCCCGATCTCGCGAGCCCCAACCGCGTGCTGCGGGAGAACGCCGAGCGGGCGGCGCTCAACGCCCCGATCCAGGGCAGCGCGGCCGACATCATGAAGATCGCGCTGTTCCACATCCACGACGACCTCCACGCCGCGAAGCTGGAGTCGCGGGTGCTGCTGCAGATCCACGACGAACTCGTCGTCGAGGTCGCAGCAGGGGAGTGGGATGCGGTGGAGCAGATCGTCCGCACGCGGATGGGGGATGCCGCTCAGCTCTCCGTGCCGCTCGACGTGCAGGTGGGCCGCGGTCGGGACTGGAACGAAGCCGCGCACTGATCCCGGTGGCCGACGGAGGCGGGGATTAGGCTGGAAGGTATGACTTCAGCACCCCGCACCCCCTCCGCCATCGACAGGGTCGCCGATGAATGGGTCGACACGATCGCCGTCCTGGCGCCGACTCTCGGCACCTACATCGGTCGGTCCGAGGTCAACGACCGGTTCGGCGATCTGAGCCCGGAAGGTCATGAGGAGATCGCCGCGGCGACGCGGGCCACGCTCGACACGCTGTCCGCGCTGGAGCCCGTCGATGCGATCGACGAGGTGACCAAGACCGACCTCAGTGCGGAGCTGCGCCTCGACCTCGAGCTGCACGAAGCGAAGTGGCACCTGCGCGATCTGAACGTCATCGCCTCCGCCGCGCAGGACGTCCGCTCCGCCTTCGACCTGATGCCCACGGCGACGGTCGAGGACTGGGAGGTCATCTCCACCCGGCTCTCCGCGGTTCCCGCGGCGCTGCGCGGATACGTCGAGACGCTGCGCCTGGGCATCGCCGAGGGCGTGACGCCTGCACGACGCCAGGTCGCGGAGGTCGCGACGCAGATCGACCGCTACATCGCCGACGACGGCTTCTTCGCGGCGTTCGTCGCGCACGCCGATCCCGAGGAAGGCCAGCTTCCCGCCTCGCTCGCCCGCACCCTGGCGGACAACTCCGCGGCTGCGCGGGTCGCGTACGGGGAGCTGCGGCGCTTCCTTGCCGAGGAGCTCGCGCCCGAGGCCGGTGAGACGGACGCCGTGGGGCGCGACCTCTACGCCCTCAACTCCCGTCGATTCCTCGGCGCCACCATCGACCTCGACGAGACCTACGAGTGGGGTCGCGAAGAGCTCGCCCGCATGGTGGCCGAGCAGACGGCGATCGCGAACGAAATCCTCCCCGGCGCCTCCGTGGAGGAGGCCGTCGCGCATCTGGAATCGGACCCCGCCCGCAAGCTCGTCGGCACCGAGGCGCTCCAGCGGTGGATGCAGGAGACCAGCGACCGCGCGGTCGCCGAGCTCGGCGCCTCGCACTTCGACATCCCGGAGGCCATCCGCACCCTGGAGTGCATGATCGCGCCGACGCAGGAGGGCGGGATCTACTACACCGGCCCCACCGACGACTTCTCGCGCCCCGGCCGCATGTGGTGGTCAGTCCCCGAGGGCGTCACCGAGTTCGACACGTGGCGCGAGCTCACCACCGTGTACCACGAGGGTGTGCCGGGGCATCACCTGCAGATCGCCCAGGCCGTGTACAACCGCGCTGAGCTCAACTCGTGGCGACGGCTGCTCGCCGGCACCTCCGGTCACGCGGAGGGCTGGGCGCTGTATGCGGAGCGACTGATGGAGCAGCTCGGTTACCTGGACGACCCGGCGGATCGCCTCGGCATGCTGGACGGGCAGCGGATGCGGGCGGCGCGCGTGGTCCTCGACATCGGCGTGCACCTCGGCAAGCCCCGTCTCGACGGTGACGGCGTCTGGGATGCCGACTACGCGCTCGACTTCCTCCGTCGCAACGTCAACATGTCGGACCAGTTCGTGCAGTTCGAGGTCAACCGGTACCTCGGCTGGCCGGGTCAGGCGCCGTCGTACAAGGTCGGTCAGCGCATCTGGGAGCAGGTCCGCGACGCCGTCCAGCAGGCGGAGGGCGACGCGTTCAGCTTCAAGGGCTTCCACAAGCGCGCCCTCGATCTCGGCGGCGTCGGACTGGACACGCTGCGGAGCGCTCTGCTGCCTCGGTGATGGGAATGCCCGCCTCCCGCCGCGCGTTCCATTCACCTGAATAGGAAGGTGTGACATGGACATCGAGTTCGGGCTGGACACGTTCGGCGACATCACCCGAGATCAGGACGGCGAGCTGCTCAGCGGCGCGCAGACCATCCGGAACGTCGTCGCCCAGGCGGAGCTGGCCGATACGGTCGGCGTGGACTTCTTCGGCGTGGGGGAGCACCATCGGCGCGAGTTCGCGGTCTCGTCCCCGGAGATGGTGCTCGCGGCGATCGCCGCCCGTACCGAGCGGATCCGGATGGGCACCGCCGTGACCGTGCTGTCCTCGGACGATCCGGTGCGCGTGTTCGAGCGCTTCTCGACTCTCGACGCCCTGTCCGGAGGGCGGGCGGAGGTCGTGCTCGGGCGCGGTTCGTTCATCGAGTCCTTCCCGCTGTTCGGCTACGACCTGCGCGATTACGACCGGCTCTTCGAGGAGAAGCTGGAGCTGTTCGTCGAGCTCCTCAAGGAGGAGCCCGTGACGTGGTCCGGGTCGCTACGGCCGTCGCTCGACAACGCGGACGTCTTCCCGAAGACCGAGAAGGGTCTGCGCACGTGGGTCGGCGTGGGCGGCAGCCCCGAGTCCGTCGTGCGTGTCGCGCGTCACGGTCTCGGCCTCATGCTGGCGATCATCGGCGGCCCGGCCGGGCGATTCAAGCCGTTCATCGACCTGTACCACCGCTCGGTCGCCTCCTTCGGGACGACCCCTCACCCGGTGGCCGTGCACTCGCCGGGACACATCGCGCCCACCGACGCGGAGGCATGGGACGAGGCCTACCCGGGCTTCGAGGCGATGAACAACACCATCGGTCGCGAGCGCGGCTGGCCGCCCTACAGCCGCGCGCGTTTCCAGAACGACATCGGTCCCGAGGGCTCCCTCTATGCCGGCTCGCCGGAGCGCGTGGCGGCGAAGATCGCCGACACGATCACGACCCTCGGGCTCGGCCGCTTCGACCTCAAGTACGCGACGGGAACCCTCTCGCACGAGTCGATGATGCGCAGTATCGAGCTGTACGGCACCGAGGTGATCCCTCGGGTGCGGAAGCTCCTCGGCGACCGCGACTGAGCGGGCGTCATCTCGCGGCTCGGCGGGACGGGCGGCCCTACGATGAGAATCATGGCCGATACCGCCCTGCCGAGCCGCACCTCGCTCGCCGAGCGCCTCGACGTCCTCCCGTTCACCCGCCGGCACCTGCGCCTGCTCACGGGCTCCGGCGTCGGCTGGGCGCTCGACGCGATGGACGTCGGACTCATCTCCTTCATCATCGCGGCGCTCTCACAGCAGTGGGATCTCACGAAGGGGGAGGCCGGATGGATCGCCTCGCTCGGCTTCGTCGGCATGGCGGTCGGCGCGACCCTCGGCGGTCTTCTTGCGGACCGCTTCGGCCGCCGCCAGGTGTTCGCCCTCACGCTGCTCATCTACGGCGTGGCCACCGGAGCGAGTGCTCTGGTCGGGGGAGTGGCGGCCCTGCTCGTGCTGCGTTTCTTCGTCGGCCTCGGGCTCGGCGCGGAGCTGCCGGTCGCCTCGACCTACGTGAGCGAGTTCGCTCCCGCGCGCATCCGCGGACGGCTGATCGTCATCCTGGAAGCGTTCTGGGCCGTCGGCTGGACGGCATCGGCCCTGATCGGATACTTCGTGATCCCCGCCTCCGAGGCGGGCTGGCGATGGGCCTTCGCGCTCGGCGCGATCCCCGCGGTCTACGCCCTCGTCGTGCGGTGGGGTCTGCCCGAGTCGCCGCGCTGGCTGGCGTCCCGCGGACGCATTGCGGAAGCGGATCGCATCGTGGCGGCCTTCGAGGCCGACGCGGGAGTCGAGTACACGCCGCCCCTCCGGAAGGAACCGGCGTCGCGGGCCATCGCGAAGACGGCACGGGCACGGCTCGCGACCCTCTGGAACGCGGAGTTCCGCGTGAGGACGGCGTGCCTCTGGCTCGTGTGGCTGGCCGTGAACTTCGCCTACTACGGGGCCTTCATCTGGATCCCCAGCATTCTCGTGGATGCCGGATTCGACCTCGTCCGTTCGTTCGGCTTCACCCTCATCATCACGCTCGCGCAGCTTCCGGGCTACGCCGTGGCGGCCTGGCTCATCGAGGTGTGGGGACGCCGCATCACACTCTCGGTCTTCCTGCTGGGGGCGACCGCGTCGGCCGTCGTCTTCGGCACCGCCACGACCGTGCCGATGATCATCGGCGCCGGCATGGCCCTGTCGTTCTTCACCCTCGGCGCGTGGGGCGCGCTGTACGCGGTGACGCCCGAGATCTACCCGACCTCGCTGCGCGGCACCGGGGCGGGCTGGGCCGCCGGGGTCGGACGCATCGCCTCCATCGTGGCGCCCCTCGCCGTTCCGGTCCTCCTCGTCGCCGGCGGCGCTCCGCTGCTGTTCGTCGTGTTCGCGGCCTGCTTCCTCGTCGCGGCGGCCGCCGCCTGGGGACTCGTCGACCGGAGCGGAGCGGCGCTGGACGACCGGTGACGTCCGGGACCGGGAATAGGCTGGGCGCGTGGCTGATGTACGTTTCGTCGCGATAGGCGACTCCTTCACCGAAGGCGTGGGCGATGTGCTCCCCGATGGGCGCGAGCGCGGCTGGGCCGACATCGCCGCGCAGGGATGGGCGGATGCCGCGGGGCACCCCATCCAGTACGCGAACCTGGCGATCCGAGGCAAGCTGGCCTGGCCGATCGTCGAGGAGCAGCTCGAACCCGCCCTGGCCCTGCGTCCCACGCACCTGTCGTTCAACGGCGGAGGCAACGACATGCTGCGGCCGCGGACCGACGTGGAGCACATCGCCGATGCGTTCAGCCGGGTGCTGCGACGGTGTGACGAGGAGGGCGTGACGATGATCCTGCTCTCCGGTGCCAACCCCAGCGGGCAGCTTCCGATGGGCTCCCTCGTGCAGCGCCGAGGCGACCT
This sequence comes from Microbacterium sp. CFSPD4_SD4, assembly GCF_057364585.1. Lineage (NCBI taxonomy): Bacteria > Bacillati > Actinomycetota > Actinomycetes > Micrococcales > Microbacteriaceae > Microbacterium > Microbacterium sp. CFSPD4_SD4. Next base: position 311,907 of record NZ_JBNFOC010000001.1, on the reverse strand, counting down.
GCTCTCCGAGGCGGTCCTGCGGCGGATCGAGGATCGCCCCGACGTGATCCGCGCCCTCAACTGGCCGGACACGGAGCTCTCGAAGCCCGCGTACTGGTCGGAGGACCGGCTTCATATGAACGCGGCCGGACACCATCGTGTCGCGGCCCGCGTGCTGCATGGACTCGGCTTCGAGCCGCCGGCAGCCTGGTGGGCGCCGCTCGATCGCTGGACCGCCGGCCCCGCGGGTCTGCCCTACTACCGGGAGTTCGTCGGGCCCTGGGTGCGTCGACGCGTGACGAGGACCTCGTCCGGAGACGGCCGCGCAGCGAAGTACCCCACCTGGGTCGAACGGTCTCCGGCGTGAGCGTCGCCGTACCCCGCGCATGAGCGATATCGAGCTCGTCCGTCTCGCCGCCGGCACGGTGACGCTGCACGACGCCCGGCGACGCACGCGCCGCACCGTGGAACTCGAACCCTTCGCCCTCGGTGTCTTCTCGGTGACCGAAGAACAGGTCACCGAGGTCCTGGGCACCCCGTCACGTCATCCTCGTCGCCCGGTCGCCGACGTGAGCTGGCTGCGGGCCGTCCACTTCTGCAACGCCGCCTCGGAGTGGGAGGGCTCGATCCCGTCTACCACTTCGAGGGTGAGGATGTGGCCTGGGACACCACGGCGGACGGCTACCGCATTCCGACCGAGGCCGAGTGGGAGTACGCCTGCCGCGCCGGTTCCACCGGGCCGCACTACGCCCCGCTGGCCGAGGCCGCGTGGACCGCTGCCGACGGAGTCGGTACGCCGCAGGACGTGGGCGGGAAGCTCCCGAACCTGCACGGGCTGTTCGACACGCTCGGGAACGTGTGGGAATGGTGCTGGGACCTCCTCGACCCCGCGCGGTACGACGACTACCGGGTCTTCCGCGGCGGCGGGTTCGCCGACGACGCCTGGAGCGTCCGCGCCTCGGTCCGCCGTGGGGGAGCGCCGCGCATGCACCACGAGGACGTCGGCTTCCGCGTGGCCCGCGGCGCCTTCGACACCGAGGAGGAGGCGCAGGGCTGGTCGGCGGCGGCAGACCGGGACCGCGCCTTCGTCGACGGAGGGCTCCCGTCGGGATGGACGCCGCGCCGGCGTTAGTGCAGGCCGGGTGCGGCGGTTTTGGCCGTGGTCTGTGCCGGGTGGGAGACTGAGCGGATGACCAGGCCCTTCGCGCTCATCCTCAACCAGGGTCGCGTCGCCGACCGCACGGACGGAGCCCTCGTCGGGGCGCGCCGCGTCGCCGACGCCCTGTCCTCGCTTCTCCGGCGGGAGCCCGTCGTGGTCGGCACTCCGGAGCCCGGTCGGCTCGACGACTGGTCGGTTGCGCTGCCCGAGGCCTCGGACACGCTCGCGGGCCTCCGTGCCGCGGTGCAGGAGGCGATCACGGGGGAGACGACGCCGCTCCTCGTGACGAACACGTGTGCGGCGAGCCTGGGAACGCTACCGAGCGTCGCCGAGCACCACCCCGACGCGGTGGTGCTCTGGATCGATGCGCATGGCGACTTCAACACGCCGGACACCACCGACTCCGGCTACCTCGGCGGCATGGTCCTCGCCGCCGCCTGCGGGCTGTGGGACAGCGGCCACGGGGCGGGCATCGACCCGCGGCAGGTCATCGTCGTCGGCGGCCGGGACATCGACCCCGCCGAGGGAGAGCTCCTCGCCGGCGCGGGAGTGACCGTCCTCAGCCCCGCGGAGAGCACGCCGGAGCGGCTGAGCGCTCTCATCGCCGGGCGACCGGTGTGGATCCATGTCGACTGGGACGTCCTGGAGCCCGGCTACATCCCCGCGGCCTATCGGGTCGGCGACGGTCTGCTGCCGCACCAGGTGGCCGCGCTGTTCGCCGCCATTCCGGTCGCCGACGTCCGCGGCGTGGAGCTCGCCGAGTTCGAGGCGGGCGACGCGGAGGTGCCGGAGCGCGTCAGCGTCGAGTTGATCGTGGAGACGGTCCAGCACCTGCTGCGCTGACGGCGCGGAGTGCCGTCACGGCGCGGCGGGTGCGGCGCCGAGGTGCCATGCGGTGATCTCGACCTCGGAGCCCGAGACGATGTCGAGCTCGACCGGCCACGAGCCGCGGTCGAGTCCGGGGAGCACGGCGGCATGCAGGGCGCGGGCGACGAGAGCGCCGTCCGTGGCATTGGCATCCCAGCCGATCACCGCGGTCGCCTCGCCGCCGGGCGGCACCGTGACGGGCGCGATACCGGGGTCGGTCGCCAGGAATGAGGAACCGGGGCGCACCTCGACGACGAGCGCATGGCCGTTCTGGTCCGCGAACGCGATGTCGGGATACCCCTCGACCACGCAGGGCTCCTCACCGACGTTCATCAGCCGGATGCTCTGGGCGCGGTGCCCCGTGGCCCCGTCGGCTGTTCCGAGCAGCAGTGTGGCTCGGTCGAGTGTGCAGGCGCCCGCGGGAAGCTGGGGTGTCGAGACCCCCGGGGCGCGCTCCGGCACAGGGTCGCCCACAGCCGCCGGATCGACGAAGGCTCCCGTCTCGTCGGAGGCGCCCTGCAGCGCGGCGTTCTCCTCGACGATCTGGCGCTGCCACGCGGCATCGGCCAGGCTCCCGACCACGACGAGAGCGACCACGCTCGCGAGGGTGACACCGAGAAGGCCCGGGGACCACTGCCGCGCAGATTCCTCACCGGCCCTGCGCGAGAATGCCCAGGCGGGGATCCAGCCCCAGGCGAGTCCCCAGTAGGCAGTGTCCGGCGCGGACTCGACGACCGCAGCCGTGAGACCGTGCAGGCCCGAGAGAGGGAGGAAGGACAGGACCCGGGTGACGTCGTCGCACAGCCCGACGACCGTTCCGGCGAGGACGGCACCGAACCAGAGCACGAGGAACGCGGGAGCCCGGCCGACGCCCCGTGCTCCGCGTGCCACGATCCAGACGACGCTGCAGAGCATGGCGGCCGTCACCGTCAGCACGAGGACGCCCCACGCACCGGGGAGCAGCCAGGCATGACTCTGCAGCGGTCCGATACCGGCGAAGCTCAGCAACCGCGTCAGAACGATGTCGGAACCGGTCAGTCGAGCGATGGCGCCGGAGACGATCCAGAGTGCGCCGAGGAGCAGGCCGGCGAGCAGCCCCGCCGTCACCGGTGGCCTCGTGCGGCCGTCTCGGGCGCTCGAGACGGGGGCGGTCGACGGGGGAGCGGAGGCCATGCCTCATCCTATGGGTGCTCAGCGACGCCGCTCGGGATCCAGCCCCATGCGGATGCGCGTCCGTTTGCGTTCGATGAGGATGAAGACGACCCCGAGGATCCAGAGGGGGATCGGGGTGAGGAACGCGACACGGAAGGCGTCGAGCGTGTAGGTGTCCGGGGTGCCGGCGCCCTGGGCGTCGAGGAGGAGGCCGATCACGAAGACCGCGATCAGGGCTGCGATGAAGCCCCCCGCGTTCGTGACTCCGGTCGCCGTGCTGAGGCGGTGCGCCGGGTTGTGCGTGCGGGCGTGGTCGAAGGCGATCATCGACGCGGGGCCCCCGGTCGCGAGAGCGATCGCCAGGACCCAGAGGAGCCAGTCCGGGGCGGGGCCGGGGAGGGCGATGACCGCGATCCACGCGGCCATCTGCACGCCGACGGCGGGGAGGACGAGGGCGAGCGAGCGGTGATTCGGGAGGCGGCGGGAGAGATCGCCGATGATCGGACCGAGGATCATGCCCGCGACCACGTAGATCGAGATGATCCCCGCTGCGTGGGCGGTGGTCAGGCCCTCGCCTGCCGTGAGGAACGGCATGCCCCACAGAAGCACGAACACCGTGCCGGCGAACGGAGTGGTGAAGTGCGACCAGAACGCGAGCCGCGTGCCGGGATGTGCCCACGCCGCCCGGATGCCGACGCCCGTGTCGATCGCCGACGTCACAACACGCACGACTCCGGTGTCCGTGTTCACCGACACGTCGGGGCCGCTCTCCGCGGGGTTGTTGCGCACGATGAGCCACACGAGGATCGTGAAGAGCAGGCCGAGACCGGCGATGCTGCCGAACGTGATCGACCAGGTGGTGGCGTGCAGCAGGGCGGCGACCGGCACCAGCGCGATCAGCTGCCCGGCCTGCCCGATGATCCCGGTGAACTGGACCATGACGGGCCCTCGTTGCGCGGGGAACCACGTGGCCACCAGTCGCAGCACGGCCGGGAAGACGGCGGCATCGCCGGCTCCGAGGAGGACACGCGCGACGATCGCGATGCCGATGCTGGGGGAGAGGGCCATGGTGAGCTGTCCGGCCGCCATGAGCAGCATCCCCGCCGTGATGATCGGACGGGATCCGTAGCGGTCGAGGAGGACGCCCACCGGGATCTGCATCCCGCCGTAGACGGCGAGCTGCACGACCGCGAACAGCGCGAGCGTCGAGGCGTCCGCCTGGAAGCGGTCGGCGGCCTCGACACCGACGGCGCCGAGAGAGGTGCGGTTGGTGATGGCGAGAACGTAGGCCGCGACGCCGACGGACCAGATCGCCCAGGCCCGCCACCCCGGCGTGGAGACGGGGGAGTGGGAGACCTGAGGCACCCTTCCACGCTACTCCTGACCGACGATGTCCGACGCCGTGGCTAGAGTGCCCGCATGACAGCCTCCTCGCAGCACCACGCCCTCGACTATGTCGAGCTCGTCGTCACGGATCTCGACGTGGCGAAACGCTTCTTCACCACCGCCTTCGGGTGGAGCTTCCAGGACTACGGCCCTGGCTATGCAGGGATCCTCTCGCCCCGCGGAGCCGGGAGCGAGGTCGGCGGCCTCCTGCTCGCGGACGCACCGCGACCCGTCGGCGGTCCGCTCGTGCTGCTCTACTCCGATGACCTCGATGCGACGAAGGCGGCGATCCAGGACGCAGGCGGCCGGATCCTGCAGGAGCCGTATGCGTTCCCCGGTGGCCGGCGCCTTCACTTCGCCGACCCGAGCGGCAACGAGCTCGGCGTCTGGTCCTCCCATTAGGCGCTGCAGATCACAGCGCGGGGGCGGATGAGTGCCAGACTGCGAGGATGAGTCACCTGCCCCGCATCCCGGAGATGGAGACGTTGCGCCTCCGCCTGCGCCGGCAGACGATCGAGGACGCACCCGTCTTCCGGCACCTGTGGACCGAACGCGACGAACGAGTCCCCGCGCACCGAAGGCTCGACACGGACGGCCGCCCCGACACGGACGACATCCGAGCGCATATCCGCGATGCCGAGGAGGCGTCGCTGCTCACCGTGGAACGCATCGACACCGGCGATCCGATCGGGCACTGCGGTCTCGTCTACGGAGGCGAGGGGGTGGGCACCGAACCGGAGCTCGCGTTCGAGCTGCTGCACACCGAGCACAACCGGGGGTATGCCACCGAAGCTGCCCAGAGCGTCCTGGCATGGGCAGCCGGGGTGGGAATCGACCGCGTCTGGGCCGGCGTCTGGGAGTGGAACCTCCCGTCCCGGCGCGTGCTCGAGAAGCTCGGCTTCGTCGAATCCGGACGGGAACGCCCGTCCTCCGTCCACGGTCGAAACATCTTGACTGTCAGGACTCTCTTCGCGAAGTGAGAGCGGGATCCGAACCGGCGCTCTGGCTCACGTGACTGAGGACCCCACCGGCAGCGGCTCGCCGTCGCCCGGGGGCTCCTGCACGAGCTGAAGGGCATCCGATTTCGTCAGATGGTTGGGGTACAGCATCCGTGAGAACCTTCCGCGCGGATCGTCTTTGTCGCGGGGGAGATCGATGTGGGCTCGCTCGATCGCCGCGATGAGGAGTTCCGTCTGCTCATCGGTCAACACGAGGAGCCCTCGTTCTCGCAAGCCCACCACTGCTCGCGAGCGATCCGATGCCGTGAGGACGACCGCGATACTCCGGGCTGTGGCGTCCGGCTCCCAGGGGTGTGCGATGACCATGGCCGTCGTGAGGGTCGCGGTCGGGATCTCCTTCGTGCCGACGAGCAGACGGGTGGCGTCGCGTGAGATGCGCGGCGGTCGCGAACGTCGCCGCACGACGGCGCTGACGGTGATCGCCACGGCCGCCAGCAGCGCAGCCGCGAGCGGCCACGTCCATGCGCCGAGCGGTCCCGCCGCCACCGGGATGAGGAACGCGCCGATCATCATCGCAAGGAGAAGCGGCTGTCCGGAGAAGACGTGAAGAGCCCACCAGGGAAAGAGAGTCCGCGAACGAGAGGGCCCTAACGGCATCCACTCCTGTACGTCGACGTTCGGCTCGCTCTCCGGGCGATCGGACGAGTGCACCGGTTGAGGCTGCCGTCGCACCCCTCTGATGATCGACGTCAGGCCCACCACACCGAGCACGGCGGACAGCACCCATCCGCGCAGCGGGTCGTCGGCCTCGTTCTGATCGGTCCCCGCCAGTGTGACCACCCCACCTACGGAGATGAGGAGAAGGAAGACCCCGTAGAGCAAGAAGACCCGACGGGTGCGTCGGGCCGTCCAGGGCTTCGGCTCCGTGCCTGGAGGCCACGAGGGGTCGCCCCAGGTCCTTCGCCTCGTGAGCAGGAGGCCGGCCGCCACTCCGACGCACCCGAAAGACAGCGTCACTGCGGCCAGAACGCCGATTCGAGGATCGGCGATCACGAATGTCGAGGCCACCGCCACCGCTGCGCTGAAAATCGCCAGCGCCAAGCCCACCACGGTGGGCGTCAGCAGCCCTCCCGCCCTCTCGTCATCCGCGTCCATCCGCCCGCCCCACATCTCCCCAGTCAGCAGGCGGAAGTTCAGGCCCCTCGATCCTGCCGAGGCCGAAATGTGCCTGTTCCTGAGGATGAACCTACCGTTCCGCAGGACCTGTTGCGATCGCACTCCATGCCCTCCGGAGAGCGTGTACCCCGCCTCGGAGATCGTCAGCTGAGGGGAGCACAGGCCCGTCGGCCATGCCCACGTTCGAATGAGGGTAGCGCGAGTATGCTCCCAGCGAAGGGGTACGACTCGTAGGATCACGATATGACTTCGCCTCGCCGTGTCCCGGCAGACCTGCGGAAACGCGGGGGCTTTCGGGGAGCCGACGATTCGACCGCCTCGCTCATCCTCGGCCAGTTCTTCGTCGGTGGCTTTTTCCTGTTCATCGTGGCTTTCTTCCTCGCGCTCGGAGCTGCGGAAGAGTACGACGGGGTGACGTCCTTCATCGGGGCGAGCATCATCGCCGTCGTCCTGTCCGTCGTGTCGATGATCACCGCCCTGGTGATCGGCCTGCCCCTTCGCCTCGTCTCGGCGCTTCGCGCGCGGTGGCTCGCGCACGGCGAGGTCACCGTCCTCGGGGTCGTCGTCGGACTCGGCGCCTGCATCGTGTCGGTCATGCTGGCGGGCGGAAGCGGGGGAGCGGCGCTCCCGTGGTGGGCGTTCGTCGTCTCGTGGACGGTCCTCGCCTTCTCGGTCGCGCACTTCGTCTGGCCAGGACGGGGCCGGCCGCGTGAGCTCCCAGCGCCACGCGACGACGACCAGCCCGCGTGAGCACGCGCAGGGAGGGTCAGCAGTCGGAGGACCCGGGAGCACGGGACGCCGATGAGCACGTCACGACGCACACGCGGCGGGGATTCCTCATCGCTGCCGGAACCGGCGTCGCGGTGACCGGCATCGGCATCTGGCTCTCCACGAGCTCCGGGGGAGAGGCAGACGACACCGGACGCCGCCCGGACAACCCCCGCGGGCTGCCAGAGTACGAGCCGGTCTACGACCGCGCGGTCACGGGCCTCGAGGTACCGCTCGGTTTCGAGGACTGCGCCCACCCGACGGTGCGCGCTGACCGGAGCATCGCGGGGAGCGAACGTCGAACCGTGAGCCCGGTCATCGACCGCTTCGTCATCCACCACACCGGCACGACGACGGACCAGTTGGACTTCTTCTCCCGCTGCAACAGGCGATCATCGGCTCCCACCTTCTACCTCCGGCACGACGGCTCGGTCATCGAGACCATCCGCCCGGGAGCGAAGCCGTCGTCCACCGGCGCGGACTGGAACTGGCGCTCCGTGGCGGTGGAGACGCTGGATTTCACCGGATCCCCGGAGCACACGGTGACCACCGCGCAGGTGGAGGAGATCGCGCAGATGATCGCGTGGCTCGCAGGCTTCGACGGCCGGACCCTGGACGGCGTTCCGGTGCGCTTCCGGATCGACCGAGAGCACGTCGTCACCCACCAGGAGACGTGGTCGGGAACGGAGTGTCCCGGCCCGTTCCTCCAGTCGCGAGTGGATGACATCGTGGCGCGAGCACAGGTTATCTTCACGACGTCATGAGGCTGGAGCCGTCCGCGACAATAGGGGAGTGCGCCACCTCCTCTCATTGACCGAACTCACCGGGGACGATCTGAGGGAGATCTTCGCGCGCGCCGCGCGGATCGAAGCGGGAACCCTGGCGAGGAGGGACGGCGCGGCCGCGCTGTTCTTCCCTTCCTCGAGCCTGCGGACGCGTGTCTCGTTCGAACGCGGCGCTGCGGAGATGGGTTTGCAGCCGATCGTCTTCCCTCCGGAGGCGCTCGACACCGTCGAGGACGCGGTCGACATCGTCGGATACCTGTCGGCGTGGGTCGAACTCCTCGTCGTCCGGCATGCCGATCTCCACGTGCTTCGTGAGCTCGCTGCCCCTGGGATTCTCCCGGTGGTCAACGCGATGACCAACGCGAACCACCCATGCGAGGTGCTATCCGATCTCTTCGCGCTCTCGCGCGAGATGGATGTCCGCTCACTCCGAGTCCTCGTGGTGGGACCAGACGGCAACATCGCTCGAGCCTGGGAGGAAGCCCATCGGGCTTTCGGAATCGATGTCGTGCAGGCCTGCCCGGAGGAGGTCCGCACACCCGCGCTGCCGTGGAAGGAGGATCTCAGCGATGCCGTGCAGGAGGCCGACGTAATCATCACGGATGGGCCGGGGGAGCACACCGCGGCCATGGCGCCCTATCGGATCACTTCGGATCTCCTCGACAGCGCCCCTGACGGCGTCCGTTTCGCGCCGTGCCCGCCGTTCGTCCGCGGGCGTGAGGTCTCGGTCGCTGCCGCCAACCATCCCGCGTTCGTGGGCTACGAGTTCAAACGTCACCTGAAGAGCGTGCAGCAGGCGATCATGGGGTGGGCGATCGAGGGATGACGGGGAGATGACCGCGGTAGCGTTCTTTCTTTAACCTGACATAATGTGCATTATCGGATAATCCGTATGCGGGGTGGGGAGCGCGAGAGAGGGCCCGGATCGCTCGACTTTCCCCTCAACGACTGACGTACGCCGCGAGATGTTCGCCCGTCAGCGTCGACCCGTCAGCGACGAGCTCGGCAGGCGTTCCCTCGAACACGATGCGGCCGCCGTCGTGGCCGGCTCCCGGTCCGACGTCGATGATCCAGTCGGCGTGTGCCATGACGGCCTGGTGATGCTCGATGACGACCACCGTCTTGCCGGCGTCGACGAGTCGATCCAACAGGCCGAGGATCGTGTCGACGTCAGCGAGATGCAGACCCGTCGTCGGCTCGTCCAGCACGTACACGTCGCCCTTCTCGCCCATCTGGATCGCGAGCTTGATGCGCTGTCGTTCACCGCCCGACAGAGTCGACAACGGCTGGCCGAGCGACAGGTACCCGAGCCCCACGTCCTCCAGGCGTCCGAGGATGGCAGCCGCGGCCGGGAGCTTGGCCTCGCCCTCGCTGAAGAACACACGAGCCTCGGAGACCGGAAGGTCGAGCACCTCTGTGATGTCCTTGCCGCCGAGCTTGTACTCCAGCACCACCGCCTGGAAGCGCTTACCGCCGCAGTCCTCACAGGGGGTCTCGATCGTGTCCATGAACCCGAGCTCGGTGATGATGACACCGGCGCCCTTGCATGTAGGACAGGCGCCCTCGGAGTTCGCACTGAACAGGGCGGGCTTCACGCCGTTCGCCTTCGCGAAGGCTTTCCGGATGGGTTCGAGCAGCCCCGTGTACGTCGCGGGGTTGCTGCGACGCGAGCCCTTGATGGCGGATTGATCGATCGCCACCACGCCCTCGCGTCCGGTCACCGAACCGTGGATGAGCGAGCTCTTACCGGAGCCGGCGACACCGGTGACGACGGTCAGGACGCCGGTCGGGATGTCGACGTCGATGTTCTGGAGGTTGTTCGTGGATGCGCCGCGCACCTCGATCGCGCCGGTGCGGCCACGCACGGCGTCCTTCAGCTGTGCACGGTCGTCGAGGTGCTGCCCGGTCAGTGTTCCACTGGCTGTGAGGCCCTCGACGCTCCCCTGATAGCAGATCTCTCCCCCGGCGCTTCCCGCACCCGGCCCCAGGTCCACGACGTGATCGCCGATCGCGATGGTCTCCGGCTTGTGCTCGACGACGAGTACCGTGTTCCCCTTGTCGCGGAGTCGGAGCAGCAGGCCGTTCATCCGCTGGATGTCGTGCGGATGCAGCCCGATGGTCGGCTCGTCGAACACATAGGTGACGTCGGTCAACGAGGACCCCAGGTGCCGCAGCATCTTTATCCGCTGCGCCTCTCCCCCGGACAGCGTCCCCGAGGGCCGGTCCAGGCTCAGGTACCCCAGGCCGAGGGTCACGAAGGCGTCGAGGTTGGCACTCAGCGCCTGGAGCAGCGGCCCGGCTCCCGGGAGATCCAGGCCGCGGACCCACGCGGCGAGATCCGTCACCTGCATACGGCAGGCGTCGGCGATGCTCACGCCGTCGATCTTCGAGGATCGCGCGCCCTCGGTGAGACGAGTACCGTCGCACTCCGGGCACACCGCGAAGGTGGCCACGCGCTCGACGAAGGCACGGATGTGCGGCTGGAGCGCGTCGAGGTCTTTCGAGAGCATGGACTTCGTGATCTTCGGGATCAGACCCTCGTAGGTCATGTTGATGCCCGAGATCTTGACCTTCGTGACCTCTCCGTAGAGGAAGAGGTGGCGTTGCTTCTCGGTGAAGGACGAGATGGGCTTGTCCCCCGGGTAGAACCCGGACTGCGAGAACCCCTTCACCATCCAGCCGTCGGCGGTGTAGCCGGGCACCATGATCGCGCCCTCGTCGAGGGACTTCGACTCATCGACGATCTGGGACAGGTCGAGGTCCGACACCACTCCCCTGCCTTCGCATCGCGGGCACATGCCGCCGAGGTAGATCGCGTCCTTCACGATCTTCTTCTCGCCACCCGGCCCGGTCATGACTCCGCTGGCCTTCTGCGCCGGGATGTTGAAGGAGAACGCCGTCGGGCCGCCGATGTAGGGCTGGCCCAGCTTGCTGAACAGGATGCGGAGCATGGCATTGGCATCCGTCACGGTGCCGACGGTCGACCGCGGGTTCGCGCCGAGACGCTCCTGGTCCACGATGATCGCCGTGGTGAGCCCTTCCAGCACGTCGACGTCGGGCCGCGGCACCGACGGCATGAAGCCCTGCACGAACGCGCTGTACGTCTCGTCGATCATCCGACGCGATTCGGCGGCGATCGTGTCGAAGACGAGCGAGCTCTTTCCCGACCCCGAGACCCCGGTGAACACCGTCAGACGTCGCTTCGGGATGTCGACGCTCACGTCCTTGAGGTTGTTCTCGCGCGCGCCCTGCACGCGGATGAGGTCGTGGGTGTCCGCGGGGTGCTCGGCAGCGGTCATGCGGCGTCCTTCGTGGTGGTGGCGCCGTCAGGCGGCCTGGTTGATACGGAGCAGGTTGCCGGCGGGATCGCGGAAAGCGCAGTCGCGGACGCCGTAGGGCTGGTCCATCGGCTCCTGGACGACATCGGCGCCGACAGCGACCAGCCGCTCGAACAGGGCGTCCAGGTCATCGCTCGCGAGGGTGAGAGCGCCATAGCTGCCCTTCGCGATGAGTTCCAGGATGGTCTGCCGCTCCGCCTCGGTGATGCCGGGGTCGGTGGCCGGCGGGTGGAGGACGATCGAGGTCTCGGGCTGGCCGACCGGGCCGACCGTGAGCCAGCGCAGGCCGTCGTATCCGACGTCGTTGCGCACCTCGAAGCCGAGGGCGTCGCGATAGAAGCCGAGGGCGGCGTCGGCGTCGGTGTGCGGGAGGAAGGCGTAGTGGATGCTGATCTTCATGATGCTCACGTTAGGTGCGCCTCGGGGCGCGGCGCTTCTCGATTCCTGATCGGTCGGGTGACCTGCTTGGCGTGGAACGACGGGATGCCCTCGACGTTCGCGGCGCGTTCACGGTACACGCTGGGTGGGACACCGACCAGCTCCGAGAACCGGGTGCTGAACGTGCCCAGCGAGGAGCAGCCCACCGCGAAGCACACCTCGGTGACGCTGAGGTCGCCGCGACGCAGCAGCGCCATGGCACGCTCGATGCGGCGGGTCATCAGATAGGAGTACGGAGATTCGCCGTACGTCTCGCGAAACCGCCGGCTGAGATGGCCGGCCGACAGGTGCACGCCCCGCGCCAGAGCCTCGACGTCCAAGGGCTTCGCGTACTCGCGATCGATGCGGTCGCGGACCTTCCTCATCACGACAAGCTCCCGCAGGCGAGCATCATCCACCGGTGTCACGTCATGATCCTGCCATGACGCCGGAAGACGCGGAATGACCATCCGCGACGCGCGGAGGCCCTCCTCCCCCGCTGCCGGAGATCCGGCGCTACCCTGGGGGCATCCTCACAGGATTCTCTCAGAAGGGGTTCCCCGCCATGTCTGAAGCACTCGCTGAAACGAAGTCGTTCTTCAAATCCATCCGCGTCGCTCTCGCGGTCTCCGGCGTTCTCGCGCTGCTCGCGGGCATCGCGCTGCTGGTCTGGCCGGTGAAGTCGGCCGTCATCGTGACGGCGATCTTCGCGTCCTACCTGATCGTCGCGGGAGTCGTGTACATCGGCCTCGGCATCTTCTCCCGCGCGAAGGGCGGCTGGTCGCGCGTCGGACACATCGTGCTCGGCCTGCTCTACATCGTCGCCGGCGTCATCGCGTTCTTCAACCTGAACGTCGCCGCCGCCACCCTCGCGCTGGTCGTCGTGATCTTCATCGGCGTGAGCTGGATCGTCGACGGCGTCGTGGCGCTCTCGCTGCTCGGCAGCGACGGATCGCGGGTCTGGACGCTGATCTACGCGATCCTCAGCATCATCGCCGGAATCATCGTGCTCTTCTCGCCGGTCATCGCCGGCTTCGCGCTCTGGCTGCTCCTGGGCATCTCGCTCGTCGTGCTCGGCATCGTGCAGATCATCCGCGCGATCACCCTCGGCAAGGACGAGAAGGCCTTCACCACGGGCGCTGCCGCCGTCTGATCCGCAGACGCGAGACGCCGCGGACCTGCAGCAGCGGGTCCGGGGCGTTTGGCGTCTGACGACTACTCCGCGGCGAAGGCGCTCACGTCGCCGACGAGGCGGGTGTTGTCCGCGGGGACGGGATCGATCACGGCCCTGGCGACCTCCGCGGCGAACTCGGACACGTTGTAGAGGCGGCCGGCGGACTCGCGGCGCTCGGCGATGGCACCCGGGTTCGCGCGCTCGAGCAGCGTCGCGGTGATCGTGCCCTCGATCATGTCGCCGGAGACGACCGTGAAGCCGATCCCCTTCTCCGCGAGACCGGGGATGAGCTCCCGCAGCGCGTCCTCACCGGCGCGCTTGGAGAGCGCGACGGGCTCGTACTCGGGCATCGTCGGCGTCGTGCGGATGAAGTGCGCCTGGTGGCTGGTGACGAACACGACGCGTGCGCCGTCCGACAGCAGCGGCGTCGCGGCGTCGAGCACATTGAGCTGCGCGTCACGGTTGAGCTTCAGGGCGTAGTCCTCGGCCATGCCCGACTCCATGCCTCCCGACGCGTTCAGGACGAGCACATCGAGGCGCCCGTACTCGGCGCGGACGGCGTCGAACATCTCGGCGACCGATGCGGGGTCGGTGAGGTCCGCACCGACGACCAGCGCCCGACGGCCGAGCTCGCGCAGCTGCGCCGCGAGCTTCTCCGCGCGCGGCGCCTTGTTCCGGTAGTTGATCACGACGTCGGCGCCGGCCTCGGCGAGGTACCGCACGGTGTCGGCGCCGATCCCCCGCGATGAGCCGGTGACGAGGGCCACCTTGCCGTCGAGGGATCCTGCGGGAAGAACGTCGGTCACGGGTGACTCCTCATGGTGCGTGGAACGCCGTGAGCGCACGGCTCTCACAGATTACCAAGGGGGCGCGGTGGCGGCCGGTCGGCTGTCGCCGCGCGTGGTACGTTGACGGCAAAGGAGGCCGCATGGACAACTTCTCGACGTTCGTCACGTTCATCGACCACTGGGCATGGATCGGGTGGCTGGTCCTCATCGCCGTCTTCCTCGTCATCGAGATGCTCTCCCTCGACTTCACCTTCCTGATGCTGAGCTTCGGGAGCGTGATCGGTCTCGTCACCGACTTCGTCGGCCTCCCGGTCTGGATCCAGATCCTCATCGCCGCCTTGGCATCCGCCCTCTTCATCCTCTTCCTGCGACCACCCCTCCTGCGCCGCCTGCACCGCGGAGCCGATCCCACGCGCTCGAACGTCGAGGCGCTGGTCGACCTCCGCGGCATCGCGCTCAGTGAGATCACGCAGATCTCCGGCCAGGCGAAGCTCGCGAACGGCGACACCTGGACAGCCAGGACGACCACCCCGATGGCCATCCCCGCGGGGGCGCCTGTCGCCGTCAGTGCGATCAACGGCGCGACCGCCATCGTCCGACCCCTCAACGACTAGGAGCACGCGTGGACGACGCATCGATCATCCCGACCGTGATCATCTGGATCCTGGTGATCGCGGTCATCATCTTCGTGATCGTCACGATCGCGCGGGCGATCCGCATCATCCCGCAGGCGACCGCCGGCGTGGTGGAACGGCTCGGCCGGTACCACAAGACCCTCTCCCCCGGCCTCAACATCCTCGTGCCGTTCATCGACCGCCTGCGGCCGCTGATCGACATGCGCGAGCAGGTGGTGTCCTTCCCGCCGCAGCCCGTGATCACCGAGGACAACCTCGTCGTCTCCATCGACACCGTCGTCTACTTCCAGGTGACCGATGCCCGTGCCGCGACCTACGAGATCGCGAACTACCTCGGCGCCGTGGAACAGCTCACCACCACGACTCTCCGCAACGTCGTCGGTGGTCTGAACCTCGAAGAGGCCCTGACGAGCCGCGACAACATCAACGGACAGCTCCGCGTGGTCCTCGACGAGGCGACGGGCAAGTGGGGCATCCGCGTGGGCCGCGTCGAGCTCAAGGCGATCGACCCGCCCGTCTCCATCCAGGACTCCATGGAGAAGCAGATGCGCGCCGAGCGGGACCGCCGCGCCGCGATCCTCACCGCCGAGGGGACGAAGCAGTCCGCGATCCTCGAGGCGGAGGGCCTTCGTCAGGCGGAGATCCTCCGAGCCGAGGGTGACAAGCAGGCGGCGGTCCTGCGCGCCCAGGGTGAGGCGGAGGCGATCCAGAGCGTCTTCACCGCGATCCACCAGGGCGCGCCGGACGACAAGCTCCTCGCGTACCAGTATCTGCAGATGCTCCCGAAGATCAGCGAGAGCCCGTCCAGCAAGCTCTGGATCATCCCGAGCGAGCTGACCGAGGCACTCAAGGGCATCGGCACGGCCTTCACTCCCAAGACAGGCCAGGGTTCGACCACTCCCCCCGCCGGCGTGTGACGCACCCGTACTTCGTCAAGGCCGAGCAGCCCCGCATCCTGGCCCATCGGGGCCTGGTGACCGCCGAGGGGCGGGAATCCGGCGTCTGGGAGAACACCGCGGCCGCCTTCGCCGCGGCTCATGCCGCCGGGGCCGAGTACATCGAAACGGACTGCCAGATCACCGCCGACGGTGACGTCGTGCTCTTCCACGATCACGATCTGCGCCGTCTCGTGGACGATCCGCGCGCCGTCCACGAGGTCAGGACGCGGGAGCTGAGCGCGCTGTTCGCCGAGCACGGCGGTCTGCTCACGGTGGCCGAGGCGCTCTCCGCATTCCCGGAGACCCGGTTCAACATCGACGTGAAGACACCGGCCGCCGCGGCGCCGCTGGGCCCGATCCTCGCCGCGCACACGCATCGTGTCCTCGTCACCAGCTTCTCGGATGCCAACCGGCGGGCGACACTGGAAGCCGTGCGGCAGACCGGCACCGCGCTCCGGCCCGCCACCTCCGGCGGGAGTCGGACGATCGCGGCTCTGCGTTCGCTCTCCGCGGTGCGCCTCTCCCCCGGCAGACTGCTCCGGGAGATCGACGCCCTGCAGATCCCCGAGCGTCACGGCGCGATCAGGGTGCTGACGCCCGCACTCCTCCGCGCCGCCCACCGGGCCGACACCGAGGTCCACGTCTGGACCGTGAACGACGCGGACGAGATGCGGCGCCTCATCGACGCGGGTGTGGACGGCGTCGTGACCGACCGCGCCGACCTCGCCGTCGCCACGTTCCGGAAGCCCTGAGCGCCCCATATCCTCCGGCGCTGGGATTCCCCTGTGAATACCGCGCAGAACGCCCCGACGTGGATGAAGCGCACAGGCTCGAACGTTATACCTGACAGCGACGAGAGGACCACACAATGGCAGATCGCAGCCTGCGCGGCATCCGACTCGGCGCCCAGAGCCTACAGAGCGAAGAGGGCGTCGTTTTCATGGAGCGCCGTGAAACCACCTACACCTGTGACACCTGCGGACACGACACCACGCTCATGTTCGCCGCCGATGCCGAACCGCCTCAGACCTGGGAGTGCCGTTCCTGCGGAGCGGAAGCCCGCCTGAAGGTCGACGGCGAGGCCGTCACCCTCGAGGTCACCGACGAGAAGGCCGCCCGCACCCACTGGGACATGCTCATGGAGCGCCGTACCCGTGCGGAGCTGGAGGAGCTTCTCGAAGAGCGCCTCGCGTACATCCGAGCCCGGCGCGGTGCCGGCGAGGACCCCACCCGCGAGAAGATCGGCGCCTAGCGCCGACGGGCGCGCCACCACCCGAGACCGAGCGCGCCCAGACCGCCCCAGAGCAGCACCTGCTGCAGCCAGGGGCCCAGGACGATTCCCGCCGTGAGGCCGGAGCGGAGCTCGACATCCTCGAGCATCGCTCCGGCCTCATCCGCGTCCAGGCTCGTGACCGTCCTCCCGTCCGGGAGGATGACCTGGCTCGTGCCGACCGTGGAGATGTTGACGACGCTCCGGCCCGTCTCGATCGCGCGCATCCGTGCGAACGCGAGCTGCTGGAGATTCTCGTCCGTGCCGCGGAAATCGGCGTTGTTCGTCTGGAAGACCAGGACCTCGGCGCCGCCGTTCAACCCCTCCGTGATCACGTCGTCGTAGATCACGTCGAAGCAGATCGCCAGACCGACGCGGACATCGCCCACCTCGACGATCGGCGGGTTGGTGCCCGGGGTGTATTCGCGCTGGATCAGCCCGATGAGATCCGGGACCAGGGCGTTGAAGAAGGGCCGATCCGGCACGTACTCGCCGAACGGCACGGGATGACGCTTGTCGTGCTTCTGCGGCGCTGTGCCGTCCGGCAGCCAGAGCATCGAGGTGTTGTAGTAGAGGTTCCCGCGGCCGGTGGCGGCGTTGGCGAGCAGCGGCGCATCGATGCGGTTCGACACCAGGGTCATCCGTCGCGCGATGGCGGAGTTCGCGAAGGGATCCGTATCGAGCCCGCCCTCCGGCCACACGAGCAGGTCGACGTCCTCGCCGTACAGCGGATCGGTCGCCTCCGTCTGCGCCTGGATCACGGCGAAGGGCTCGCGCTCGTCGAAGTAGCCGGTCGGCCCGTTCCCCTGCACCGCAGCGATGCGCATCGAGCCGGACGGCGTGGTCGGGAACAGCGGCGTGAAGAAGAGGACCAGGACGAGCGCGGCCGGCGCGAGCAGGGTGATCGGTCGCCGCCAGAGCCCCATCCGGATGATCTCGATCACCATCGCGACGAGGAAGACCATGAGGAAGCTCAGCCCGCTCACGCCGATCCAGGAGGAGAGCGCGGCGAGGGGGCTCTCGGCCTGGCTCATCCCGAGACGAGCCCAGGGGAAGCCGCCGTACGGCCACCAGCCGAGGAACAGCTCCCGTCCCACCCACAGCGCCGCGACGACGGCCGGGAGGGTCAGCAGACGTCCCGCCACGCCCGGCCAGGCTCGGGGCAGCCACCGGTACGCGAGGGTCACGGGGATGAGTCCGACGGCCGTGAGGACACCCTCGACGACGCTCAGAGCCGCCCAGGGCAGCGGCCCGAGGTATCGAGACGTCCACGACACGAGCAGCGCGAAGAACACGACGCCGTACACGAGACCCACGAGCAGCGCTCCCCCGGCCCGACGGCCGATCAGCGCGAGCAGAAGCAGGGCGGTGGCAGGGAAGGCCAGGATCCAGATCGCCGCCTCGGGGAACGCGAGGTCCATGAGCAGCGCAGCCAGGCCGGCCAGGGGAACGGCGGCCCAGAGGGGCAGGAGGGCGCGTCGACGTACGGAGGCTTCGGTCATGCGGGCGGATCTCACATCGAGGAGTAGGCGACGATGCCACGGCGCACACCGTCGAGGGCAGCCCGGGCGGTGCGTGCGAGCGCGGCGTCTTCCGCGACGATGGACAGCTGATCCAGGAGGTCGATGGTCTGCTTCGCCCACCGCACGAAGTCGCCGGCCGCCATGTCGGCATCGATGAGGACGCGGTCGAGCATCCCGCCGCGCGCCCAGGCGTGCATCGCACCCGCGAGCCCGGCGGCCAGCGGCTCGCTTCCCGGGAGCTGATGGTCCTGCTCCAGGTCGTCGAGCTCGGCCCAGAGAGCGGTCGTCTTCTCGTATGCCGCTCGGAAGGCGCCCCTCGGGAGGCCCCGCTCCCCCGCATTCGCTTCGTCGCGGCGCGGTTCGTACACGAGGCAGCATGCCATCGCGGCCAGCGACGGCGCGTCCAGCCCCTTCCAGAGGCCTTGACGCAGCGATTCGGCCACGAGCAGGTCGCGCTCACCGTAGATCCGCCGCATCGTGCGCCCGGCGTCGGTCAGGTGCATCCCGTCCTCGTCGCGACGGACGTAGTCCAGTGTCTCCAGCACCTCGACGACACGGTCGAAGACGCGGGCCACCGTGCCGGTCCTGGTCTCGATCTGACGGCGCGTGCGATCGGTCTGGCGCTTGAGCTTCCAGTAGCGCTCGGCCCACCGGGCGTGCTTCTCGCGGTCAGGACAGCGGTGGCAGGGGTGGCGCTGCATCCGCGTGCGGAGCGTCTGGATCCGCTTCATCCGCTTGTCCCGAGCAGCGCGCGGGGCCTGGGTGTCCTGCCGGTTCTTCTTCTCGAGGTCGCTCAGCTCGCGGCGGATGGCGGCGTACTCCGGGAAGTCGCCGTGCTCGCACGCCATCGCCGACTGATAGCCGGCCAGCGACTCCTCGGCCTCCCGCACCTGTCTGGCCAGCCCGACCACGGCGCGGTCCGCCTGGAACTGGGCGAACGACGACTCCAGGATCTCCCGGGCTCTCGCCTGGCCGAACAGGTCGATGAGGTTGACGGCCATGTTGTACGTCGGCCGGAAGCTGGAGTTGAGCGGATAGGTCCGCCGCGACGCGAGGGCGGCGACGGCCTGCGGGTCCATGCCCTCGCTCCACTGCACGACCGCGTGCCCCTCGACGTCGATGCCGCGGCGCCCGGCGCGGCCCGTGAGCTGTGTGTACTCACCGGAGGTGATCGCGACGCGAGCCTCTCCGTTGAACTTCTCCATCTTCTCGAGCACCACCGTCCGCGCCGGCATGTTGATGCCGAGGGCCAGCGTCTCGGTCGCGAAGACGACCTTGAGCAGCTTGCGCTGGAACAGCTCCTCGACGACCTCTTTGAAGGCCGGCAGGAGGCCGGCGTGGTGGGCGGCCACGCCCCGTTCGAGGTTGTCCAGCCATTCCCAGTAGCCCAGCACCCCGAGATCCTCGTCCTGCAGAGTGCGCGTGCGCTCCTCGACGATGGCCCGGATCTCGGCGCGCTCCTCCGCCGAGGTCAGGCGGAGCCCGGAGCGCCGTACCTGCTGCACCGCGGCGTCGCAGCCCACGCGGCTGAAGATGAAGAAGATGGCGGGGAGCAGGTTCGAGCGTTCCAGCAGCTCGACCACGTCCGGGCGGTCCATGCGCTCGATCCGGCGCGCGTTCGCCGCGCGCACGGGGCGACGCCCGCCCCGCGGCGGTCGGGGGGCCTGCCGCCCGGCGTGCCGGTTGCTGCGATACGAGTGCGCCTGACGGTTGCTCTCGTAGGTGGAGCCGGTGAACGACCGGATGCGCATGAGCTCCTGGTTCACCTGGGCCGTGGCGATTCCGGCACGGTCGTCGAAGAGCGGCAGCAGGTCGTCGCGCACGAGCACGTGCTGCTCCAACGGCACCGGACGGATCTCGGAGACGATGACCTCGGTGTCACCGCGAACCGTGTCGAGCCAGTCGCCGAACTCCTCGGCGTTCGACACCGTCGCGCTCAGCGAGACCAGGCGCACGCGGGGCGGGAGGTGGATGATGACCTCTTCCCACACGGCACCCCGGAAGCGGTCGGCCAGATAGTGCACCTCGTCCATCACGACGTAGCGCAGGTCGCGCAGAGCCGCGGAGTCGGCATAGATCATGTTCCGCAGGACCTCGGTGGTCATGACCACGATGCGTGCGTTGCCGTTGATGTTGGTGTCGCCCGTCAGCAGACCGACGTCGTCCGCACCGTACACATCGACGAGTTCCCGGAACTTCTGGTTGGACAGCGCCTTCATCGGCGTGGTGTAGAACGCCTTGTCCGTCGCGGTCTGCATCGCCAAGTGGATGGCGAATTCCCCCACGATGGTCTTCCCGGCACCCGTGGGGGCGGCCACGAGAACGCTGCGTCCGTTCTCCAGGGCGTGGCAGCCGGCGAGCTGGAACGGATCGAGCTGGAAGCGCTGGCGCGCGGCGAACGCCGCCGTCTCCGGGTGCGCCGCACTCTCCTGAGCCTGCGCGTACCGCTCGGACGGCGAACTCATGTGGCGTCCGGGACGAGTCCGGCGGCGGTGTCCCGCTTGCGCTTGCGTCGGTCGAAGAGGAGGGAGAGTCCTGCCGCTGCGAAGAAGAGGACGATGAGGATGCCGGCCAGCATGAGCATGCTCACCACATCCGCTGCCGGGGTCGCCAGCGCGGCGAAGATCGTCGCGATGAGGATCGCCACCCGCCACCCCTTGAGGATGGCCCGTCCCGACATCACGCCGGCGAGGTTGAGCGCGACGAGGAAGACGGGGAGGACGAACGAGATGCCGATGACGATCATCAGCTTGAACACGAAGTCGTAGTACTCCTGCGCGGAGTAGAAGTTGGTTCCGCCCTCCGGCGTGAAGCTCCACATGAGTTCGATGACGTGCGGCATGATCTGCACACCGAGATAGCACCCCGCGAAGAACAGCGGCACCGCGGCGACGACGAAGCCGACGGTGTAGCGGATCTCCTTGCGGGTGAGGCCGGGCATGATGAAGGCCCAGATCTGCCACAGCCAGACGGGTGCGGAGAGGAACAGGCCGATCGTGAAGGCGATGCGCATACGCATGTCGAACGCGGACGTCACTGTCGCGAAGTTCAGGGCGCTGAAGTCATCACCTCGCTGTTCCGAGATGATGCGTATCGGACCGGTGATGAAGTGGATGACCGGGTCCGCGATGATGAACGCCACGACCATGCCGACGACCAGAGCGATCGCCGCGTACATGAGGCGCTTGCGCAGTTCGACGAGATGTGCGCCCAGCGACATCCGCCGATCCCGATCCGCCGTCGGCATCACGGTCGGTTCGATGGCTGCCACGGCCGGTCAGGCGCGAGGCGGAGTCTCAGGGTCGGTGCCCGAGTCCTTCACCGTCGTCGGCTCCGCGGGAGCCGACTCGGCACGAACCGCGTCTTCTTCCTTCATGGCCTTCATCTCACCCTTGAAGACGCGGGCCGACTGGCCCATGCTCTTCGCGAGAGCCGGCAGCTTGGCAGCGCCGAAGAGGAGGAGGATAACGGCCAGCACGATGAGCAGGTGCCAGCCTTGCATTCCAGCGAACATATCGACAATCCCGTCGTAGGGGGGCTTTCCGCCCCAGTCTACAGATCAAACCTCGGCATCAGGCCGGTGGTAGAGCGCGAGTCCCGCGGCGGCCCACTCCCGGGTGGCGGTCCGCGCGATCCCCGGATCCGTGACCTCCATCGCACCGCCGAAACGGGCCGCGAGCCGTTTGATGCCGCGGGGGTCCGCGAGGTGGAGCTGCGTCGTCACCATCCCGTCGCCGGCGCGGAGCGTCTCCGTGGGCACGAAACCGCTGAACAGCGGAGCGAGGCGCTCCGGGACGCGGACGGTGACCTCGCGCTCCTCCTCCAGCCCGGCGAACGCCTCCGGTACCCGGTCGCCGCCGTGAGTGCTGGGGATGTCGGTGAGGGTGGGCGCGCTGACGCGATCGAGGTGGAACGTGCGCATCGCCTCGCGCATATGGCACCAGCCCTGCAGGTACCACTGTCCGTTCGTGATGAGGATCTGCACGGGATCCACAGTGCGGGTGGTGGGCTCGGCATCGGGAGCCTGGTACGTGAACGACACGGCCACCCCGTTCTGCAGACCGCGCGCGACGACCTCACGCACCTCGTCCACCGCGGTCGGGGCGACGACGACGTCGGCCGGCGCATCGGCGGCACCGCGCGAGAGCTTCGAGATGAGGCCGGCGACGAGGCCGGAGTCGGATACGGCCGGGACGGCTGCGACCATCTGCAGACCGGCGAGCAGGGCTGCCGCCTCTCGTGCGGTGAAGCGCGGCACGCGGCGGAGGGCCACGTCGTTCGTGATCTCGATGACGTCCTCGAGGTCGAGGAGATCCCAGTTGATGTCGAACATCTCCTGCGGCTGCTGCCAGTAGCCCGCTTCGCCCGGCAGGCCGATGACCGTCAGCTTCTCGACCATGGCCCGCATCTCCCGCGGGGTCACGCCGAACTCCTCGGCGGCCTCGGCGAGCGAGACCTGTCCGTGCTCGAGCAGGTACGGGACGAGCGTCAGGTAGAGACGCACGCGCTCCGCGGCGAGGAGAGGCTTGGGAGCCGCGCTCATGCGGACACCTCCGCATCGGTGTGGGCTTCGACCACCGCGCGCAGGCGGCCGATCACGGCATCGCGGAGTCGTGCGGGCTCGACGACGCGGACCTCGGGACCGTAGGACGCGAGTTCGTCCGCGAAGATGTGCAGATCGACGAAGGGCACGTGGATACCCTGCGCCGCGGGCGTCGCCCGCCGCCCGAGCCGCAACGCGGCCTCAGTGCCGGGCGTCACCTCCAGGAGTGCCGAGTTCTCCGCGGCGACGCGCTCCAGACCTCGCAGAGCCCGCTCCCCCGCCCCTTCGCGCAATGCGGGGTCGAAGGTACTCGTGCTGACGACGACGTCGCCGACGATGCGGCTCAACAGGAACGTCCGGTCCTCGTCGATGTCGACGTCGACGCCGTACACGTGCCAGCGCGCTTCATAGTCCACGAGGGCGAGGGGCCGGATCCGACGCCGTCGAGGAGCGTCCTCGCCCGGCTTCACGTAGTCGAAGGTCACCACCCTGCTGCGTTCGATCGCGTCCTGCAGCGGGGCGAACGCGGGGTCGCGGGCGGTGATCCGCGGCGCGAAGCCGATGATCGGTTCGTCGCCGTCGATGCCGAGGGCCCGGATCTTGCGGACACCGGACTGTGCGTCTCCCGAGACCGACTCCGCACTCCAGACGCTGCCCGCGAGGCGGAGCACGGCCAACTCGGCAGGCGAGAATTCGATGTCCCCTGGCAGATCGTATTCCGCCTGCGGAATGCGATACCTCGCCTCACGGAGGTCGTTCGGGTCCGCCGCGTCGCCGATGGTCTCGATGGGGACACCCAGCGAGCGGAGCTCGTCCTTGTCCCGCTCGAACATCTTCTCGAGCGCATCCGACCGCGTCCCCGCGTCGGCGCGCTGGCGGTAGCCGGAGACGTTGTCGAGGATCTGCTGCTTGGTGAGCCCGATCTCCGTGGCCATCAGCGCCACGACGAGATTCGTCAGGCGCTCTTCGGCAGGGATCCGGGCGGCCATCAGGGTGCGGCGACCGGGGACACGCCGAGGATGTCGACCACGACGGCCATGGCCGGGGAGCTCTCGGTCTTGGGGAGCACGACGAGGACCTGCGAGCCGACCGGCTTCCCGACCAGCGCATCCGCGACCGGCGCGGCGATCTGTCGGATGCCGTCGGTGGCGGACTGGCCCCAGGTGCTCTGTACGACGGTCTTGTCGTCCCAGTTCACCGCGGTGAAGTGCACGAGCGGCGTCTGCTCCTCCGTCAGCTCCTCGCCGTCGCCGCGGATCAGCGTCTGGACGATCTGCTCGTCCGGGGCGGCGCTGTCGGGGATGATGATGCCGGGAGTGCCGTCGTCGGCGCGCACGACGGTCGGCATGCCCTGCGCGTCGTTGAACTGCAGCGTGCCCTCGGCCTTCGGGAGGAACGCGTCGACGACGTCGATGACGAACACCGCGATGTCGTCCTGGCCCATGCCGAAGCCGCCGAGATTCGCCTCCCCGAAGTCCTCCGGGGTCAGACCCGCCACGATGCGGCTGCCGCCGGTCGCGCACTCCAGGACATCGGCGAGTCCGGGAGACTGCGCGGCCCAGGACCCGATGGTCGAGGCGCGCGTGGTGTCCTCGTCGTACGTGGTCGCGAAAACCTGCTTGCCGGTCGCCCCGTCGTAGATGGAGATCTGGGCGACGAGCGGCTGGGCGTCGTCGACGAGTGCACGGCCGTCCCCCGTGACGACGTCCGCATAGGACGTCTCCGTGAGGCGCACCGGCGCGAAGATCTCGACGTCCGGCTCGGAGCCGACCTCACCGGAGACGGTGACGGCGCTGTCGATGCCGTTGGCGTGTCCGCCACGATCGCACGAGGCGTCGGCGGACGAAGAGGTCACGCTGCACCCCGTCAGAGCGAGGGCGGCGAGGCTGAGGGAGGCCAGAACGGCGGACGTTTTACGCACGCGCTCCAGTCTATTCCGTCGTGTGCTCGGATTCGCGCGATGCCGCCGCCAGCCGCGCGCCCTCAGCCGCCTTCCCGGCCTCTCGCGCGCGCTTGCGGAGGTTCTTGTCCGTGATCTCCCGATCGCCCACCGCGCCCGGCGTCCACAGTTCGACGTCCTCGTCGCTGTAGCTGCTCTTCGAGGCCCGACGCTTCACAGACGGGGCCACGGCACCCGGGGCGAGCCGGCGAGCCGTGAGGAGGAACCCCGTGTGCGCGACCATGCGGTGGTCCGGCCGGACAGCCAGCCCCTCCACGTGCCACCCGCGGACCATGGTCTCCGACGCCTCGGGGTCGGTGAAGAGCCCGGTGCCGCGGATGAACTCGGCGACGCGGGAGAGCTGCGTGGCGGTGGCGATGTAGCAGAGCACGACACCGCCGGGGGTCAGCGCCTCCGCGACCGCCTCGATGCACTCCCAGGGCGCGAGCATGTCGAGCACCACCCGGTCGACGGTGCCGGGCTCGACTTCCACGGGCAGCGCGGCGACGAGGTCTCCGACGACGACGCGCCAGGAGTCGGGGCGCTCCCCGAAGAAGGTCTCCACATTGGCCTGGGCGACCTCGGCGAAGTCCTCGCGGCGCTCGAAGGAGAGCAGGCGCCCCGTGGAGCCCACGGCCCGGAGGAGCGAGAGCGACAGAGCACCGGACCCGACACCGGCCTCGACGACGGTGGCGCCCGGGAAGATGTCGGCCTGCATGACGATCTGCGCCGCGTCCTTCGGGTACACGATCGCGGCACCGCGGGGCATCGACATCGCGAAGTCCCGCAGCAGCGGCCGCAGCGCCAGGTACTCGTGCCCGGAGCTGTTCGCCACGACCGAGCCATCAGGGAGCCCGATGAGGTCGCGGTGCCGGAGGACCCCGTGGTGCGTGTGCAGCTCGCCGTCCTCGCGGAGCGTCACGGTGTGCAGGCGACCCTTCGGGCCGGTGAGCTGTACGCGGTCGCCCTCCCGGAAGGGGCCGCTGGGGCGCGGGGCGGACGTGGTCGTCATCGGGTGGCCTCCGTGATCGCAGCGCGGGAGCCGAAGAGCTCCACGAGGTCGGCGGCACCGCGGCCGTCGAGGGTCGGCCACAGCTCGTGGGCGCCGAGGCCGTCGAGCGGGACGATGTGGGGCACGCCGAGCGTCAGAGCGCCGGAGGCGAGGCCCGCGCGGAGACCGGTCGGGGAATCCTCGATGACCACGACCTCGGCGATGTCGACGTCGAGGAGCGCGGCGGCCTGGAGGTACGGCTCCGGGTGCGGCTTGGGGTTGTCGACGTCATCTCCGGCCACGACGATGTCGAAGGCCTCGAACTCGATCAGCCCGACCACGTCGAGAGCCATCCGGCGCAGCGACATCGTCACCAGACCGGTCGGGATACCGGCGGCACGGAGATCGCGGAGAAGCTCCTGGGCGCCCGGCCGGAAGGGGACGCCCTGGGCCCGCAGCGACTCCTGCACGGCCGTCGTGAGGTGGGAGACGATCGCCTCGGGGGCCATGTCGACCCCCGCGCCCTGGAGGATGATCGCGCTGTCGATGAGGCCGCTGCCCACGAGCTGCAGGGCGTCCTCATGGGACCACGTACCGCCGAACGACTCCACCAGTGCGGTCTCGGCCGCCATCCAGTACGGCTCGGTGTCGACGAGTGTTCCATCCATGTCCCAGAGGACCGCGCGGGGCTTGTTGCTCACTGAACCCATGCTAGCCGGGCCCGCCCACATCCCCTCGACGCGGGCTAGCCTGGGGGGACGGAGCCACGACCTCGAAGGGAGCACGGCATGGACGTTCTCGGTTCGCGCATCATCATCGCCGCCTTCGACGGCTGGAACGACGCCGGTGAGGCCGCGACCGGAGCCGTCGGCGCGCTGCAGGCGGCGGGCGGCTACGACCTCGTGCACTCGGTCGACCCGGAACTCTACTTCGACTACCAGTACACGCGACCCGCCACCCGGCTCGACGCCGAGGGCCGCCGTCAGATGACGTGGCCGGAGGCGGGGCTGTGGCGTCCGCGCGAGCCAGGACCCGGCCCGGAGTTCTGGCTCCTCACCGGCGCCGAGCCCGCGCGCACCTGGCAGGCGTTCGCGTCCGAGTTCATCGACGTCGCCCTGCGCGACGACATCACCGGCTTCGTGACCCTCGGCGCTATGCTCTCCGACGTGCCGCACACTCGCCCGATCTCGATCTTCGCGTCGAGCCAGAACGAGCAGGTCCGGGAGGCGCATGCGCTGGAGCGGTCGGTGTACGAGGGCCCGGTCGGCATCCTCACCGTTCTCGAGCACTTCGCCGAGAACGCGGGCATCCCCTCCGTGAGCCTCTGGGCGAGCGTCCCGCACTACGTCGCCTCCGCCGCCCCTTCGCCGAAGGTCACCCTGGCCCTCCTCGACCGTCTCGAGGAGCTGACCGGGGTGGATGTCGACCGCCGGCACCTCCGCACGGAAGCCGCGGCCTGGGAGGCGTCGATCGATGCCGCCGCATCCGAGGACGAGGACATGGCGGAGTACATCCGGCAGCTGGAGCGCACGCGGGACACATGGGACTCCCCCGATGCGTCGGGAGACGCGATCGCCCAGGCCTTCGAGCGCTACCTGCGGCGCCGCGACGACGGCCGCGGCGACCGCAAGCGCTGATCAGGCGTCCGGCTCAGGCCGAGGCCGGGATCACGCCCATCGCGAGCAGCACGAGCAGCACGCCGCCGAGCAGGATCCGGTAGATCACGAACGGCAGGAAGCTGCGCTTCGAGATCCAGTTCATGAAGAACGCGATCACGCCGAGCGCGACGACGAAGGCGACCCCTGTCGCGGCCATCGTGTCGCCGAGCGAGAAGAAGGACGGCTCGCCCCAGCTCTTGAACAGCTGGTAGAAGCCGCTGCCGAACACGGCCGGGATCGCCAGCAGGAACGCGTAGCGGGCGGCGGCGGCGCGCTCGTAGCCGAGGAACAGCCCCATGGTGATCGTGCCGCCGGACCGCGAGACCCCGGGGATGAGGGCGAGTGCCTGGGCGAGTCCGAAGGCGATGCCGTGCGGGTAGGTCAGATCGTCGAGCGTGCGGCGCTTGGCTCCGACGTGGTCGGCGATGCCCAGGAGGATGCCGAACACGATGAGCATGATCGCCACGATCCAGAGCGAGCGGAAGACGGTCTCGATCTGGTCCTGGAACAGGAGTCCGAGCAGCACGATCGGGATGCTGCCGATGATGATGAGCCACCCCATGCGCGCGTCCGGGTCGTTCCGCGGCACCTTTCCGGCGAGGGACCGGAGCCACTGGGAGATGATGCGGACGATGTCGCGCCAGAAGAACACGACGACGGCGGCCTCCGTGCCGATCTGCGTGATGGCGGTGAACGCCGCGCCCGGGTCCTCCCCGGAGGGCAGGAACGTCCCCACGACCCGCAGATGGGCGCTGGAGGAGATCGGCAGGAACTCGGTGAGACCCTGGACGATTCCCAGGATCAGTGCTTCGAGCAGGTGCATGGAGAGGCCTTCGTCTTTCGGGGCGGCACGGAGCGCGTGGACGCCGCTCAGTACGTGCGCAGCAGATCGGCCAGCACCCGCTGACCGAAGACAAGTGAGTCTACGGGCACCCGCTCGTCGACTCCGTGGAACATCCCGGTGAAGTCGAGATCGGCCGGCAGGCGCAGCGGGGCGAAGCCGTAGCCGGTGATGCCGAGCGTGGCCAGCGCCTTGTTGTCGGTTCCCGCGCCCAGGAGGTACGGGATGACGGGGACACCGGGGTCGTGCCGCCCCAGCGCCGCCACCATCGCCTCGACGAGCTCCCCTGTGAACGGCGTCTCCATGCCGATGTCACGGACCACGGTCTCGATCCGGATGTCGTCACCCACGATGCGCTGGAGCTCCGCGAGCACGTCGTCCTCGGTCCCCGGGATCACGCGGACGTCGATCAGCGCCTCGGCGCGCTCCGGGATGACGTTGTGCTTGTAGCCGGCGGTGAGAGCCGTCGGGTTGGTCGTCGTGCGGAACGTGGACCGCAGGAAGGCCTCAGCCGGGCCGGCCGCGGTGGCGAGGGCGTCGGGGTCGTCGGCGCTCCGGCCGCTCAGCGCGCTCAGGCCCTCGAGCAGCGCCTCCGTCGTCGGCGTGAGCCGGACCGGCCACCGCGTGCGGCCGATGGCGGCGACGGCCTCGGCGAGCTTCGTGACGGCGTTGTCCTCGTGCAGGCGGCTGCCGTGCCCCGCCCGGCCGGTGGCGACGAGGCGGATCCAGATCAGCGCCTTCTCGCCCACCTGCAGCAGGTACGCCCGACGGTCGTCCACCGAGATGGAGTAGCCGCCGACCTCGCTGATCGCGGCCGTCGCCCCGGCGAACCACTGCGGCCGGTCCTTCACGACGAGCGCGGAGCCCTCGACCCCGCCGTTCTCCTCATCGGCGAAGAACGCCAGGACGAGGTCGCGCTCCGGCTGCTCCCCCGCGCGCAGGATGTCGGCCACGGCGGTGAGGATCATCGCGTCCATGTTCTTCATGTCGACCGCGCCGCGACCCCACAGCATGCCGTCCTGCACGGTGCCGGCGAACGGATCCACCGTCCAGTCCTCGGCGACCGCGGGCACGACGTCCAGGTGGCCGTGCACGACGAGAGCCGGCTTGGTGCGGTCGCGGCCCGGGACCCGCGCCATGACGTTCGTGCGCCGCGGGATGGGCTCGTAGTACTCGACCTCGAGTCCCAGCTCCTCCAGGTACGCCCCGACGTACTCGGCCGCCTCCCGCTCCCCTTTCGCGTTGCCGCCGCCGTAGTTGGAGGTGTCGATGCGGATGAGGTCGCTCGCGACGCGGGCGACCTCCGGCAGGGAGGAATCGGTCATGGACTCAGGCTATCGAAACCGCGTGCCACGCCCGGGCGTCACGCTCGGTTCGAGACGCCTCCGAGAACGTGCTAATCTCATTCTTCGGTCGGCAACGATCAAATCCAACACCTGCGCGGGTGGCGGAATGGTAGACGCGCTAGCTTGAGGTGCTAGTGCCCGATAGGGCGTGGGGGTTCAAGTCCCCCTCCGCGCACAGAGAGCGAAGGCCCCGGATCCACGGATCCGGGGCCTTCGTGGTTTCCGGTGCGGTCATGGCGGTGCGCTGCGGTCCCGCGCGAGCGGGACCGCAGGACCGTCACACCGCGCCGACGCCGAAGAGCAGACCCAGCGCGTAGGTCACCGCAGCCGCGCCGAACCCGATGGCGAGCTGCCGCAGGGCCCGCCGGAGCGGCGGTCCTCCGGAGAGGACGCCGACCATCGCACCGGTGCTGAGCAGCGCGATACCGACCAGCACGAGCGCGAGCACGATCGCCGCGGTGCCCTCCATG
The DNA here is from genome assembly GCF_057364585.1 of Microbacterium sp. CFSPD4_SD4. Taxonomy (NCBI): domain Bacteria; kingdom Bacillati; phylum Actinomycetota; class Actinomycetes; order Micrococcales; family Microbacteriaceae; genus Microbacterium; species Microbacterium sp. CFSPD4_SD4. Next base: position 281,805 of record NZ_JBNFOC010000001.1, on the reverse strand, counting down.
CCGAAGATCCAGGGCAGGACGGGCACGATCGCGCCGGAGGCGAAGAGGAGGAAGCTGGAGATGGCCGCCGTCCAGTCGTTGCCGACGACCTCGTGGGCGTCGCCGCCTTGGACGGCCACCGGCCCCGTAGCCGCACGCCGGACGCCTTCCTGGGCCGCCTGGACGATGCGACGGGCCCGGGCCAGCGACTCGCCCTGATCCATGCCGCGGGCGCGGTACACGAGCGCGAGCTCGTTCTCGTCGATGTCGAGGTCGGCCGCGGCCGCCGCGGCATCCTCGTTCGCCTCGGTGGCCGTGAGGAGCTCCCGCTGCGACCGCACGGACACGAACTCCCCCGCGCCCATCGACAGTGCGCCCGCGAGGAGACCCGCGATGCCGCTGAACAGGACGAAACCCGAGCTCACGCCGGTGGCGCCGATGCCGAGCACGAGGGCGAGGTTGCTGACGAGACCGTCGTTCGCCCCGAAGACGGCCGCGCGGAAGGAGCCGGAGAGGCGCCGGCGGCCGCGCGCGGCGAGACCGCGGACGACCTCATGGTGGACCTTCTCGTCGGCGCGCATGGCCGGGGTGGCCCAGCGCTCGGCGTCGTACGGAGAGCGGGCCTCGGCGCTCTGGGCGAGGGCGAGGACGAAGATCGAGCCGAAACGGCCGGCCATCCACCCCAGGAGGCGGGAACGGACCCCGGCCCGCGGCAGGCGCGTCGGTTCGCCGCCCAGCAGGTCGAGCCAGTGCTTCTCGTGGCGGCGCTCGGCCTCGGCGAGCCCGAGCAGGATCGCCCGCTCCTCCCCCGACCGGCGGGCCGCGAGGCGCTGATAGACGGCGCCCTCCGCCCGTTCCTCGACGAGATAGCGAGCCCAGCGCCGTCGATCGGCGGCCGTGGAATCGGCTGCGGCAGGGGCTGTCATGGAACCTCCAGGTGTCACGGTGCCCGGCATCCGGGCAACCGTTCCACGCTATCCGCGCGGTGCCGCCCCGGCCGCGTCCTGGCACGGATTGCCAGCATTTCGGGGATCCGAAGCAGCGACCGGAAAGTGCTCAGGAGCGGACGCGCTTGCGCAGCACCTCGATGCGGGACTGCAGCTGCGTCACGGTCGCCTGCGCCACCGCCGGACCGCCGCAGATACGACGGAGCTCGGCATGCACGGCGCCGTGCGGCTGGCCCGACTGCCGGGCGTAGAGGCCCACCAGGCTGTTCAGCAGCTGGCGCTGCTCGCGCAGGGTGCGATGCAGCGGCGCCGGCAGTGTCGTCGTCTGCGTCGGGTCGGCCTGGGCCTCCCGGACCTCGCGGTGCCGGGACTGGCGGGCCTGCCGCTGCATCAGGAGCTCGTGCACGTGCTCGGGCTCGAGCAGACCGGGGAAGCCGATGAACTCCTCCTCCTCGGGCGTGTTCGGCTCGGCGAGCTGGCCGAACTCCTTCCCGTCGAACACCATGCGGTCGAAGTGGGCGACGGAGGAGATGGCCTGGTAGCTGAACTCCTGGGTCAGCGCGTCGGAGGCCTCGTCCTCGCGGTTCGCGCTCTCCAGCAGCGAGTCCTCGAGGCCGTCGTCGTCCTTCGACTGACGGTCGAGCGCGTGATCGCGCTGCTTCTCCATCTCGTTCGCGAGCTTCATCAGCACGGGGACGTGCGGGAGGAAGACGCTCGCCGCCTCGCCTCGACGACGCGCCCGCACGAAGCGGCCGATGGCCTGAGCGAAGAACAGCGGGGTGGACGACGACGTCGCGTACACGCCCACCGCGAGCCGCGGCACGTCGACGCCCTCCGAGACCATGCGCACCGCGACCATCCACCGGGCGGTGCCCTCCGAGAACTTCTCGATACGCTCGGAGGCGGTGGCGTCATCGGACAGCACGATCGTCGGCTGCTCGCGGGTGATGCTGTGCAGGATCTTGGCGTAGGCCCGGGCGACGGTCTGATCCGTCGCCAGCACGAGTCCGCCAGCATCCGGGATGTGGTGCCGGATCTCGGTCAGACGGCGATCCGCCGCGGAGAGCACAGCAGGCATCCAGTCGCCCTCGGGGTCGAGGGCCGTTCGCCAGGCCTGCGAGGTGACGTCCTTCGTGTTGTCCTGTCCCAGATGGGTCTCGAGTTCGTCGCCGGCACTCGTCCGCCACCGCATCTTCCCGGCATACATGTGGAAGAGCACGGGACGGACGACGCCGTCCGCGAGAGCGCGGCCGTACCCGTAGGCGTAGTCGGTGCTGGAGACCCGGGCTCCGGTCTCGTCCGGGAGGTACTCCACGAACGGGATCGGTGCGGTGTCGCTCCGGAACGGGGTCCCCGAGAGCAGCAGTCGGCGTTTCGCAGGTCCGTAAGCATCGCGGATCGCGTCGCCCCAGCTCAAGGCGTCGCCGCCGTGGTGCACCTCATCGAGGATGACCAGGGTCTTCGCGTCCTCCGTCAGGTGACGGTGCACCGACGACTTCGCGGCGACCTGCGCATACGTGACCACGACGCCGTGATAGTGCCGCGCCGGTGCCCAGTCGCTGTTGCGGAAGCGCGGGTCGAGCCGGATGTGGACGCGGGCGGCGGCGTCGGCCCACTGGGTCTTCAGGTGCTCCGTGGGTGCCACGACGATGACCCGGTTCACCTCGCCCATGCGCATGAGCTCGACCGCGAGGGTGAGCGCGAACGTGGTCTTGCCGGCGCCCGGTGTGGCGGCCACGAGGAAGTCACGCTGGTCGGCCTGGAAGTACGCGTCCAGAGCCTCCTGCTGCCATGCCCGCAGCTTGTTCGCCGTTCCCCACGGGGCGCGCTGAGGGAAGGACGGAGAGAGCATCGACTCCACGATAATCGCTCCCACCGACACCGCGGCATCCGCGGGGGTGCCGCGCGCGTCCCCCCTCGAAGGCACCGGCACGGGTAGGCTCGGTCACTGCGCGGCGGTCACCATCGTGCGCGCACGCCTTCGCGAAGGAGAGCCGGATGAGCGATCAGGAATCGACCAGGACCCCGTACGTCGCGAACGAGACTCCGCACCCGTGGCGCCGGTTCGTCGCGATCGGCGACTCGTTCACCGAGGGCATCGGCGACCCGGACCCGGCGGCCCCCGGGGGTCACCGCGGCTGGGCCGATCGCGTCGCCGAGGTGCTCGCCCAGCAGGTCGACGACTTCGCCTATGCCAACCTCGCCGTCCGAGGAAAGCTCATCGCGCAGATCGTCGCCGATCAGGTGGAGCCCGCCGTCGCGCTGCGCCCCGACCTCATCTCGATCTGCGCCGGCGGCAACGACGTCATCCGCCCCGGCACCGATCCGGATGCCATCGCCGCACAGCTGGAGGACGCGGTGGCGCGCCTGTCGTCCACCGGCGCGGCCGTGGTCGTCTTCACCGGCATCGACACGGGTTTCACGCCGGTGTTCCGTCCCTTCCGCGGCAAGGTCGCGATCTACAACGAGAACGTCCGCGCGATCGCCGAGCGCCACGACTGCATCGTCGCGGACCAGTGGGCACTGAAGGTCGTGCAGGATGCGCGATTCTTCGACGACGATCGGCTGCACTACAACGCCCTCGGCCATCACGAGGTCGCGCGGATGGTGCTCCGCGCCCTCAACGTTCCGAACGACCTCGAGGCCATGCAGCCCGAGCCGCTGCCGCTGCGGACCTGGCGTGCCGCCCGCAGCGAAGACCTCGGCTGGGCCCGGGAGCACCTCGTGCCCTGGGTGCTCCGCCGGCTGCGCCACCAGTCCTCCGGCGACCACATCGCTGCCAAGCGCCCCGAGCCCTCCCCGGTCATCCCCCCCGGCAAGGAGTGACGCGCGCTCTCACTCCGCGGGAGCGAGTGCCCACAGCGCCACGGCGGCGGCCGAGGCGACGTTGAGCGAATCCACGCCGCCGGCCATCGGAATGGTGACCACGGTGTCCGCGCTGTCGAGCGCGGTCCGCGTGAGACCGTCGCCTTCGGCTCCGAAGAGCAGCGCCACCTTCTCGGGCCGCCGTGCCGCATACATCCGGAGATCCACGGCTGTGTCGCTGAGCGCGAGGGCAGCGATGTCGAAGCCCTCCTCACGGAGATCCGAGACCGCCGACGACCACTCGTCGATCCGGGTCCAGGGCACCTGGAACACCGTGCCCATGCTCACCCGGACGCTGCGACGGTAGAGCGGGTCGGCACAGCGCGCCGACACGAGCACCGCATCCGCCCCCAGGCCGGCGGCGGCGCGGAAGGCGGCGCCGACGTTGGTGTGATCGCCCAGGTTCTCCAGCACCAGCACCAGCCGCGCGTCGCGCACCACGTCGGCGACCGGCGCCAGAGACGGACGGCGCATGGCGGCGAGGGCTCCGCGGTGGACCTGATAGCCGGTGACCTGTTCCGCGACCTCGTCCGGGACCACGAGCACCGGAACGGCGCGCTCCCCCAGGATGCGCCGCACCTCGTCGACGCGCCGGGCCGAGGCCAGCACCGATCGGGGTTCGTGCCCGGCGGCCAGCGCGCGCTCGATCACCTTGGTGGTCTCGGCGATGTAGAGTCCCTCCGCGGGCTCGCGGACGGCGCGGAGGGCGGTGTCGGTGAGGCCGCGGTAGTCGTCCAGCCGCGCGTCGTCGATGTCGGTCACATGCTGGAGGTACACCGCTCCACTCTGCCATCCCGGTTCTCGTCCACCCCGCGCCCCGTAGACTCGATCGAGGAGGTCCTGTGAGCGCGACGAACACCGCCGAGCCGTCGGCCGAGCTCTCCCACGCCGCCGACCTGCTGCGCGGCAAGCGGATCGCCCTTCTCACCGGCGCCGGCATCTCGACCGACTCGGGCATCCCCGCCTACCGCGGCGAGGGGGCGCGCACCCGCAGCGACCCCATGACGATCCAGACCTACCTCGGCGACGAGGCCGCCCGGCGCCGCTACTGGGTCGGCGGTCACCTCGGCTGGCGTGCCTTCGCCCGGGCCGCCCCGAATCCCGGCCACCGTGCACTCGCGGAGATGGAGTCCAGGGGCGTGGTCTCGGGTGTCATCACCCAGAACGTCGACGGACTGCACCTCCGCGCGGGCAGCTCGCACGTCATCGAGGTGCACGGGACCATGCGCCGCGTGCTCTGCCTGCACTGTGGTCAGGTGTTCGACCGTCGCGACATCGCCGTGCAGATCGAGGAGCGCAACCCCTGGATCACCGTCCCGGAGAGCGTGGCGCTGGCTCCGGACGGCGACGTGCTCCCGGAGAGCACCGAGGGCTTCGTGGTCCCGACCTGCACCGTGTGCGCGGGCATGCTCAAACCCGACGTGGTGTTCTTCGGAGAGTATGTGCCGCAGGACCGCTTCCGTGCCGCCGAATCGTTGCTGCGCTCCAGCGACGCGCTCATCGTGGCCGGCTCCTCTCTCGTCGTGAACTCCGGCGTGCGCCTCGTGAACCGGGCACGTCGACGCGGCATCCCTCTGATCATCGTCAATCGCGAGCCGACCCGCGCGGACGCCTGGGCCGATGTCACCATCGCCGCCGGCACCAGCGACGTGCTCCCCGCCCTGCAGGAGATGCTGTCGTGACCTATCTCACCCTCATCCGCCACGGTCAGACCGACTGGAACCTCGCCCGCCGCATCCAGGGGTCGACCGACATCCCTTTGAACGAGACGGGCCGCGAGGACGCGCGGTGGGCGGCAGAGAAACTCGCCGGCACGACGCACCATGCCGTCTACACGAGCCCGCTCGTGCGGGCGAGCGAGACCGCAGGCATCATCGCGGAGCGCCTGGGCTTGGAGATCGCCGGCGTGGTCCCCGACATCCGGGAGCGGGAGTTCGGCGAGGGCGAGGGCATGCTCGTCCCCGACTACATCTCGACCTACGGCGACTGGCACGCGGAGGTCCCCGGCGCGGAATCGCTGCACGAGGTCGGCGTCCGCGCCATCGCCGCGCTGCACCGCATCGCGCGCGACGCGCGGCGGAGGTCGGCGCCGCAGGCGGAGTCGGTGCTCGTGGTGACCCACGGCGGAGTCATCCGCGCCGTCATCGACCACGTCTCCGGCGGTACGCTCCCCCGGGACGGCGAGGTGCTGCGCAACGGCTCCGCGCACCGGTTCGTCGCGGCACCCGGCTACCTCCGGCTGCTCGAGGAGACGCCCGTCCTCTGACGGGACGGTCAGCCGGCGCGGGAGACCACGGCGCGCGCGTGGCGCAGGACGGGCTCGTCCACCATGCGCCCCCGGAAGCGGAACACACCGCGCTCCTGAGCCGCAGCGGCGAGCACCTCGCGCGCCCATGCCACGGTCTCGGCGTCCGGGGCATATGCCGCCCGGATGACCGCGACCTGACTCGGATGGATGCATGCCGTCGCGCGGAACCCCGACGCCGCCGCATCCTCCGCCTCCCGCTCCAGCCCCGCGGTATCGCCGATGTCGACGTGCACCGCGTCGATCGCCGCCTTGCCGTGCGCACCGGCCTCCAGGAGCACCCGGGAACGGGCATAGCGCGCGATGTCGCGGTAGCCGCCCTCCGTGTTGCGGGACGAGGTGCCGCCGAGGGAGGCCACCAGATCCTCCGCGCCCCACATCAGTCCGGCGACCGCCGGGTGCGCGGCGATCTCGGGCGCCGTATGGATCCCGCGCGCCGTCTCGCACAGCGCGAGCAGGGTGAAGCCAGCGTCGAAGGCGTCCAGGCTCTCCCCGCTCTCCGTCTTCGCCACCATCACGGTCCGGAACGGCGAGCGAGCCAACGCCTCGAGGTCGTCCGCGAACGCCGCGGAGTCCGGGGCGTTCACGCGCACGATGACGCGCGCGGGGTCGAGGTCCGCGGCGACGATGTTCTCGCGGGCCTCGTTCTTCGCCTCCGGCAGCACGGCGTCCTCCAGATCGAGGATCACGGCATCCGCCCGTTCCTGGGCCTTCGCGAAGCGTTCCGGGCGGTCCGCCGGGCAGAACAGCAGGGCAGGGCCGAGGTCGAAGGTCATGCGGCGTCCTCCTCCGGCCGGCAGCGCACCAGCACCGTCCGGACGGCCGTCGCGACCACCGTGCCGTCCTGGTTGCGTCCGGTGTGCGCGATCTGCACGACGCCCTGGCCGGGACGGGACGACGAGAGCCGCTTGTCGACGACGACGCTCTCGGTCGTGAGCGTGTCCCCGGCGAACAGCGGATGCGGGAAGGCGATGTCGCCGAGGCCGAGCTGCGCCACCAGCGTCCCCTGCGTGAGCTGGGCGACGGAGGACCCCACCATCGTCGACAGCGTCCACATGGAGTTCATGAGGCGCGCGTGGAACGGTTCCTGGGCATCGGCGAACGCCGCGTCCAGATGCAGCGCCTGGGTGTTCATCGTCAGCGTCGTGAAGAGGACGTTGTCCGCCTCCGTAGCCGTGCGACCGGGGCGGTGCACGTACCGGACGTCGGTCTCGAACTCCTCGTAGTACAGGCCGCGCTGCACGACCTCGCGCATGGTCATGCCTCCACGCTACCGGGCGAGTCCGAGCGCCCTGGCGATCACGAGGAGCTGGACCTCGGTGGTCCCCTCGCCGATCTCGAGGATCTTGGAGTCACGGTAGTGGCGCGCCACCGGGAACTCGTTCATGAAGCCGTTGCCGCCGAAGATCTGCGTCGCATCGCGGGCGTTGTCCATCGCGGCCTCGCCCGCGACGAGCTTCGCGATGGCCGCCTGCTCGGCGAACGCCTCTCCCGCGTCACGGAGGCGTGCGGCGTGGTGCCAGGCGAGCCGTGCGGTATGCACGCGCGCCCTCATCCGCGCCAGCGTGAACTGGGCGTTCTGCCGCGTGCTGAGGGCGCTGCCGAAGATGGTGCGGCTCTTGGCGTACTCGACCGCCGCCTCCAGGCACCCCTCCGCCGCGCCGGTCGACAGGGCGGCGATCGCGATGCGGCCCTCGTCCAGGATGCTGAGGAAGTTGCGGAATCCGCTCCCCCGCTCGCCGAGGAGATTGCCCGCCGGCACCCGCGCTCCGTCGAACGTCAGCGGATGGGTGTCCGACGCGTTCCACCCCACCTTGTCGTAGGGCGGCTCGACCGTGAATCCCGGCGTACCGTTCGGGACGATGATCGTCGAGATCTCCTTGCGTCCCTCGCTCTGGCCGGTGACCGCGGTGACCGTCACGAAACGGGTGATCGGAGTGCCCGAGTTGGTGATGAACTGCTTGGAGCCGTCGATCACCCACTCGTCGCCGTCGAGCCGCGCCGTCGTGCGCGTCGCCCCGGCGTCGCTCCCGGCCTCGGGCTCGGTGAGTCCGAACCCGGCGAGGGCGCGACCGGCGAGGAGATCCGGCAGCAGCTCGCGCTTCTGCTCCTCGGTGCCGAAGCGGAAGACGGGCATCGCGCCCAGGCTCACCCCGGCCTCGAGGGTGATCGCGATCGACTGGTCGACCCGTCCCAGAGCCTCGATGGCGAGGCCGAGCGCCATGTAGTCGCCGCCCTGCCCGCCGTACTCCTCGGGGAAGGGGAGTCCGAAGAGACCGAGCTCCCCCATCTGCCGCACGACGTCCATGGAGAGCGTGTGCGTGCGATCCGCCTCGTACGCCTGCGGCGCGACGACCGTGTCGGCGAACTCGCGTACCATCGCGGCGAGCTCGCGCTCCTCCTCGGTGAGATCGTGCATCATCGGTCCTCCTCCGTCATCGTCACGCGGGCGACCGGTTGGTCGCGCCGCACCTGGTCGCCGACCGCGACCAGCAGCCGCACCACGCCGTCGTGCGGCGCGAGCACGGGGTGCTCCATCTTCATCGCCTCGATCGATACGAGGGGCGCTCCCGCGCGGACCGCCGCCCCGTCCTCGACGTGAACGGCCACGACCCCGCCGGGCATCGGGGCGCGAGCCTCGGGCTCCGTGGCCCTGGCTTCGCGTTCCGCGGCGGCGAGGCGCCTGCGCATCCGGCCGCGGCGGTCCAGGGGACGCAGCCGGAGCGTCCGCCCTTCCTCGCTGACCCATACCGCGCCCTCGGCCTCGCGGGCCACGTGCACCCGGTCGGCGCGCACCAGGGGTGGCGTCGCGCGCACGATCTCTTCGTCGTCCGTGAGCAGGGCGACGGGTTCGGGGGCGCACGGCGCCGCTCCGAGACGCCATCCCGGGAGGCTGTGCCACAGCGGGCCGGCGCCCTCTCGCGCGGTGACCGTCGCGGAGCGGGTCTGCACGACGCCGGCGGCCGCCGCGAGCTGCGCCGCCGACGGGGGCACCGGTGCGAGCGGGAGCAGGGTCTCGATGAGGCCGGTGTCGAGGTCTCCCTCGCGCACACGGCGGTCCTGAAGCAGCTGGCGCAGGAACGCGATGTTCGTCTCCACGCCCAACACCACGGTGCGGGCAAGGGCGTCGTCCAGGCGCTGCAGCGCCGTCTCCCTGTCCTCCGCCCACGCGACGACCTTCGCGATCATCGGGTCGTAGAACCCGCTCACCACACTCCCGGACTCGACGGCGGCATCCACCCGGACGCCCGGAGGCGCCTCGAAGAGCAGCACGGTCCCCGTCGAGGGCAGGAACCCCCGTTCCGGCGACTCGGCGTACACCCGCGCCTCCACGGCATGGCCGGTCGTGCGGGGCTCGACGTCGAGCTTCTGTCCATCGGCCATGCGGAGCTGCAGCGCGACGAGGTCGAGTCCGGTGACCTCCTCGGTCACCGGATGCTCCACCTGCAGCCGGGTGTTCATCTCGATGAAGAAGACGTCTTCCGGGGCGTCCGCGTCGACGAGGAACTCCACGGTGCCGGCCCCGACATAGGCGACGCTCTCCGCTGCCCGCACCGCCGCCGCGAGCAGCCGGTCGCGGGTCGCGGACGGGATCCCGGCGGACGGCGCCTCCTCGACCACCTTCTGATGACGACGCTGGAGCGTGCACTCGCGCTCGCCGAGCGCCACGACGGTGCCGTGGGCGTCGCCGAACACCTGCACCTCGATGTGTCGCGGTCGACGGATGAGACGTTCCAGGATGAGCGCGTCGTCGCCGAAGGCGGATGCCGCGACCCGTCGGGCGGAGCTGAGCGCGCTCGCCAGACCCGTGCTGTCGGCGACGACCTCCATGCCCTTCCCCCCGCCGCCCGCGCTCGGCTTCACCAGGAGCGGGAATCCGACAGCCTCCGCCTCCTCGCGGATCTCCGCGTCGGACAGCCCGCGCGCGTCGAACCCCGGCACCACGGGCACGCCGCTGCGGCTCACGTGCTCACGGGCTCGCGCCTTGTCCCCCATGATCTGCAGCGCCTCGACCGTGGGACCGATGAAGACGATGCCGCTCTCCGCACACGCCTCCGCGAGCCCGACGCTCTCGGAGAGGAATCCGTAGCCGGGATGGATGGCCTCCGCTCCGGAGGCACGAGCCGCCGCGATGACGGCATCGATGTCGAGGTACGACTCCGCGGCCGGTGCCGGACCGATCCGCACGGCGGCATCCGCCTCGCGGACGTGCGGCGAGTCCGCGTCCGCGTCGCTGTAGACCGCGATGCTGCGGATGCCGAGCTCGCGGAGGGTCCGGATGATCCGGCGCGCGATCTCGCCGCGGTTCGCGACGAGGACCGAGGAGAACGAGAGTTCGGGTGAAGGCGACATGGGGCTCACATCCGGAAGACGCCGAAGCGCGGCTCGGGCAGAGGGCAGCGGGCGACGACGTCCAGGGCGAGTCCGAGGAGGTCACGGGTCTGCTCCGGATCGACGATGCCGTCGTCCCAGAGCCGTGCGGTGGCGTAGTACGGCTCGCCCTGCTCTTCGTACTGCGCCCTGATCGGCTCCTCGAACGCCGCACGCTCCTCCGCGGTCCACGACTCCCCTCGCGCCGAGAGCTGGTCGTCCTTCACGGTGGCCAGCACCGAGGCGGCCTGGGGTCCGCCCATGACCGAGATCCGGCTCGCGGGCCAGGTCCAGAGGAACCGCGGAGAGTAGGCACGTCCGCACATCGAGTAGTTGCCCGCTCCGAAGGAGCCCCCGATGATGACGGTGAGCTTCGGGACGCGGGTGGTCGCGACGGCCGTGACCATCTTCGCCCCGTCTTTCGCGATGCCACCGGCCTCCGCATCGGAGCCGACCATGAACCCGGTGATGTTCTGCAGGAAGAGCAGGGGGATGCCCCGCTGATCGCAGAGCTCGATGAAGTGCGCGCCCTTGAGCGCGGACTCGCTGAACAGCACGCCGTTGTTCGCGACGATGCCGACGGGGTGGCCGTGCAGCCGCGCGAAACCCGTCACCAGTGTGGTGCCGTACTCGGCCTTGAACTCATGGAAGGTGTCGCCGTCGACGAGGCGTGCGATGACCTCGCGCACGTCGTAGGAGGCGTTGACGTCCACCGGAACGACGTCATACAGGGAGCCGACCTCCGCGGGCGGTCGACTGTCGCCGACGTCCCAGGCCGGGGCGAGCGGCGGCGGCAGCGTGGCGACGATGTCGCGGAGGATCTCCAGGGCGTGCTCGTCGTCGTCGGCCAGGTGATCCACGACGCCGCTGCGACGGGCGTGCAGCTCCCCTCCCCCGAGCTCCTCCGCCGTGACCACCTCGCCGATCGCCGCCTTCACCAGCGGCGGCCCGCCCAGGAAGATCGTGCCCTGTCCCCGGACGATGACGGTCTCGTCGCTCATCGCCGGAACGTAGGCGCCCCCGGCCGTGCACGAGCCGAGGACCGCTGCGAGCTGCGGGATTCCCTGCGCGGACAGCCGCGCCTGGTTGAAGAAGATGCGTCCGAAGTGCTCCCGATCCGGGAACACCTCATCCTGGCGGGGAAGGAAGGCGCCGCCCGAGTCGACGAGGTAGAGGCAGGGCAGGCGGTTCTCGAGGGCGATCTCCTGCGCGCGCAGATGCTTCTTCACGGTGAGCGGATAGTAGGTCCCGCCCTTCACGGTGGCGTCGTTGCAGACCACCATGACGTGCCGGCCGTGGACCAGGCCGATGCCGGCGATGACACCGGCCCCGGGCGCCTCGCCGCCGTACAGGCCGTCGGCCGCGAGCGGCGCGACCTCGAGGAACGGGCTGTCCTCGTCGAGGAGGCGCGCCACCCTGTCGCGAGGAAGCAGTTTGCCGCGGGCCACGTGTCGCTCACGCGAGGCGGCCGGCCCGCCCTGCGCTGCCGCGGCGAGACGGTCGCGGAGCTGCTGGGCGAGCGCTTCCTGGGTTGCCGGCATCGTGACGTCCTCCTCGACCCACGTCGCGCCGGGTGGGAGCCTGGCGCGCTGCATGCATTCTCGGTTAGTGTTCACTAACCCGTTGATTCAGGTTAGCGAGGATTAACTGAGATGACAAGCCCCGCCACCGCCCGCGACCGCGCCAAGGCGGAACGCTCCGACGCGCTTCTGCATGCCGCGGCACGGCTCTTCGCCGCGCGCGGGTACAGCGGCGTGAGCCTGGAGGACATCGGCGCCGCCGTCGGCGTGTCCGGGCCTGCCGTGTACCGCCACTTCGCCGGGAAGCAGGCCCTTCTCGGCGCGGTCCTGGTCAAGGTCAGTCAGGACCTCGTCGCGGGCGGACGACGCGTGTCCGCGGAGACGACGGCAGCCGACGAGCGGATGCGCGGACTCATCCGCTTCCACGTCGAGTTCGCGCTCGGCAACGCCGAGGTGATCCAGGTGCAGGACCGGGACCTCGCCTTCCTCGACGACGACGACCGCGCCGAGGTCCGCCGCCTGCAGCGCGCCTACATCGAGCTCTGGATGGATGCGCTCGCCGCCCTGGATCGTCCGGAGCCCCTGGACCGCGACGAGCTGCGGCTGCGCGTGCAGGCGTGCTTCGGTCTCATCAACTCGACCCCGCACAGCACCCGCGCCGCGACGAGACGGCACGCGGCCACCGCGACCGTGCTGGTCGCGATGGCCGAGGCCGCGCTGCGCGCCGCTAGCTGAGCAGCATCGCCCGCCCCGGGTCCTCGAGGATGTCCGCCACGTCCTTGAGGAACGTCGCGCCCTCGGCCCCGTCCACGAGGCGGTGGTCGAAGGACAGGCTCAGCGTCATGAGCTGACGCAGCGCGATCTCCCCGCGGTACTCCCACGGCTGCCGACGCACGGCGCCGACCGCGAGGATGCCGGACTGCCCCGGCGGGAGGATCGGTGTTCCGGCGTCCACCCCGAACACCCCGATGTTCGACAGCGAGAACGTACCTCCGGCGAGTTCGGCCGGCGAGGTCTTCCCCGCACGCGCGGTCTCCGCGAGGGCACGGATCGCTGCGGACAGCTCCACCAGATTCATCCGCTCCGCGTCCCGGATCATCGGCACGATGAGACCACGCTCGGTCGCGGCGGCGATGCCCAGGTCGACGAAGCCGTACTCGACGATCTCCCCGGACTCCTCGTCCCATCGCGCGTTCAGGCCCGGAGCACGGCGCAGGGCGAGGCAGACCGCCTTCGCGACGACGGCGAGCGGGCCGATCCGATGCTCCGAGAGCGCTCGGTCGTCGCGGAGACGTGCCAGCATCTCCATGGTCGCGGTCACATCGACCGTGTGGAACACCGTGACGTGCGGGGCGGTGAAGGCGCTCTGCACCATCGCCGCCGCCGTGTGCTTGCGGACCCCGCGGATCGGGATGCGCGTCTCCCGCGGCCTCCCCTCCGCGCGCGGGAGAGTTCCGGAGATCGGGGTGGTCTCGCGCTCGGGTGCCCCGACCAGCCGCGACGGCTCCGCTCCGATGCGCTCCGCATACGCATCCACGTCTGCCCTCGTGATCACGCGGTCGCCGACTTCCGCGGCGACGAGGACGAGGTCGACGCCCCGTCGCTTGGCGTAGGCGCGCACCGGAGGGGTGGACCGTGGTCGCTCCAGAACGGGCTCGACCGCGACCGATGGCGTCGCGTCGTGCGGAGCCGCCTCGAGAACGGCCGTGTCGGCCGCCGAGGCCACCGGGGCGGCACTCCGGCGCCGTGCCCGGCGCGCGGGGCGTCCGCTCGAGGTCGGGGCGGCTCCGTAGCCCACGAGGTTCGGCTGCGCCTTCTCCGCGGAGGACTCCTGCTCGCCACCGGACGGCGCCGCCGGAGGGTCGTCCCCCTCGATGTCGAAGGCGATCAGCGGCGCTCCCACGGCGACGGTCTCTCCCGCGTCCGCGTGCAGGGTCGACACCGTGCCCTCGTACGGCGACGGCAGCTCGACGACGGCCTTGGCCGTCTCGACCTCCGCGAGGGTCTGGTTCAGGGCGACGCTGTCGCCGGGCCCGACGAGCCACTGCACGACCTCGGCCTCGGTGAGTCCTTCGCCGAGGTCGGGGAGACGGAATTCGGCGATCATGCGTCTGCTCCCGTCAGGCTGTGCGGGCGATCCATCACGCGGTCGACCGCATCGAGGATCCGGTCGAGGTCCGGCAGGTGATACTTCTCGAGCTTGGCCGGCGGGTAGGGCACGTCGTGGCCGGTGACCCGCAGCGGAGCGGACTCCAGGTACTCGAAGCAGCGCTCGGTCACGCTCGCGATGACCTCCGCGGCGAGTCCGGCTTCCCGGGAGGCCTCGTGCGCCACGACCACACGCCCGGTCTTGCGCACCGAGGCGGCGACGGAGTCGTAGTCCACCGGCGAGAGCGACCGCAGGTCGATCACCTCCAGGGCGATGCCCTCGTCCTCCGCGGCCTCCGCCGCCTGCAGCGCGGTGCTCACCATGGCCCCGTAGGTGAGGACGGTGACGTCGGTGCCCGGGTGCACCACCCGCGCGATACCCATCGGCGGGGCATCCGCGAGCGGGGCCTCCAGGTCGACCTCCCCCTTGTGGTGATAGAGCCGCTTGGGCTCGAAGAACACGACGGGGTCGTCCGAGGCGATCGCCTGGCGAAGACTCCGGTAGGCGTCCTCCGGGTTCGACACCGCGACCACCCGAAGGCCGGCCGTGTGCGCGAAGTACGCCTCCGGAGACTCGGAATGATGCTCCGCGGCACCGATGCCGCCAGCCCAGGGGATCCGGATCGTGATCGGCATCTTCACCCGCCCCTGGGTGCGGTAGTGCAGCTTCGCGACCTGAGAGACGATCTGGTCGAAGGCCGGGTAGACGAACCCGTCGAACTGGATCTCGACGACCGGGCGGTAGCCGCGGAAGGCGAGGCCGACGGCCGTGCCGACGATCCCAGACTCCGCGAGGGGGGTGTCGATGACCCGCGCCGCCCCGAACTCGTCGAGGAGGCCGTCCGTGATCCGGAAGACACCGCCGAGCTTGCCGATGTCCTCCCCCAGCAGCACCACCTTCTCGTCGTCGCGCATCGCCTGACGCAGGCCGGCGCCGAGCGCCTTGCCGAGAGTGAGCTCGGTCATGGTCACGCCTCACCCTCGAACGACGCCAGATAAGCGGCGTACTCGTCGCGCTGCCGCTCCAGACCCGTGTGCGGCTCGGCGTAGACGCCGTCGAAGACCGCCAGCGGCGGACGGGTGATCATGCCCAGGCAGGTCGCGCGCATCTCCTTGGCGATGGCGTCCGCAGCCGCCTGCGTCTCGGCGACGTGCTCCGCGGTGAGGTCGCCGGTGGCGCGGAGGTACGCCTCGATGCGCGCGATGGGGTCGCGGCGCCGCCACGACTCCAGCTCGGCCTCGTCCCGGTACCTGGTGGGGTCGTCCGCGGTGGTGTGCGGACCCATCCGGTAGGTCACCGCCTCGATGTAGGCCGGCCCCTTCCCGGAGCGCGCGTGCTCCAGCGCCCAGCGCATCGCCGCCAGGCACGCGAGGACGTCGTTGCCGTCCACGCGGAGGCTCGGGATCCCGAATCCGGGGGCGCGTCCCGCGATCGGGTACTGCGACTGCACCGCGACCGGCTCGGAGATGGCCCAGTGGTTGTTCTGGCAGACGAACACGACCGGCGCCTGGTAGGACGCGGCGAAGATCATCGCCTCGTTCACGTCCCCCTGACTGGTGGCCCCGTCTCCGAAGTAGGTCACGGCGACCTCCGGGGCCTTCTCGTGCCGGATGCCGAGGGCGTACCCGACCGCGTGCAGGGTCTGGGCGCCGATGATGATCTGCAGCGGAGCGACCCGCAGGACCGCGGGATCGTAGGCGGCACCCTCCTCGCCGCGCCACATGCGCACGTAGTCCCCCGGCTGGGCGCCGCGGGCGTAGATCACGCCGGTCTCACGGTAGCTCGGGAAGACGTAGTCCTGCGGATCGAGGGCCCGGGCGGTGCCGATCTGCGTGGCCTCCTGCCCCTGGCACGGCGCCCAGAGACCGAGCTGCCCCTGGCGCTGCAGGGCGACACCTTCGGCGTCGATCCGGCGGAGGATGACCATGTCGCGATGCAGGGCGCGCAGCTGCGCGGCGTCGACATCGGCGACGAACGGGTCGAGGCGGGCGTTCGCGACGCGGGTCCCGTCCGGAGCGAGGATCCGCTCCGACAGCTCGAGATCCTGGGCGGTGTCCGCGATGGGGGTGGTCTGCGGCGACATCATCGTCCTCCTCGTCCCTGGCGGCCCTCGTGGGGCGACGCACAATGGAGCCGGCGTCATCACCGGCATGGTCTGAGGGTACGTCCGGTCAACACCTCGCTCAAGCAACTCAACGCCGATTGAGCATGTTGCTCATTTTTCTCCGATGCCGTGCTGCTAGGGTTTGGCACTATGCCTGGACTGGACCGGATCGACCTGGAGCTTCTCGCGGCCCTCGCCGACGACCCGCGCGTGACGATCGTCGCTCTCGCCGAGCGCATGAGCCTGTCGCGCAACACCATCCAGGCGCGGATGGCCCGGCTGGAGCAGAGCGGCGTCTTCCTCTCCTACGAGCGCGCCTTCTCCCCCGACGTCCTCGGGTTCCCGCTGCAGGCGTTCGTCAGCATCGGCGTCCGCCAGACCGAGCTCCCCCGCATCATCAACGAGCTGGCGCGCATCCCGGAGGTCGTCCAGGCACACGGTCTGAGCGGCTCCATCGACCTGCTGGCGCGCGTGGCGTGCCGCGACGCCCGTCATCTGTTCGACACGGACGCCCGGATCCTCTCGATCGAGGGTGTGGAGCGGACCGAGACCTCGCTCGCCATGGGTGAGGTGATCCCGTTCCGAGTGGCCGGGCTCATCGGCCTCGCCCGACGGGAATCCTGAGGAACCGACGGATCGCGCCGGCCGCTTCCGCCGGCGTCTCATAGTGGATCAGGTGACCCACCTGGGCGATCTCGACGAGAGACGCGTCGGGGAAGAGCGTCACCAGCTTCCGTTCCGCCTCGATCGGGGTGATGTCGTCGCGCTGTGCGGCGATGAGGAGCGTGGGCACGTCGATCGCGGGGGCGAACTCCCTGACGTCGTGCGAGACGCTCGCGACGAAGGCGTCGTGCAGCACGTCGCGATCGGAGAACCGCGAGAAGTAGGTGTCGTGCTGGTCGTGGATGAAGCGCCGCAACTCGGGGTCCCGCGTCTTCGCCATGGTCATGCTCATCACGCGGACGATCATCCGATTCCGCAGCAACGCGGTCCCGATCCGCGGCGGGAGCTTGGCGCCGAGCGCGTAGTACAGCACTGCGAGTCGGGTCATGACGCCCTTCGGACCCTCCAGCGCCGGTGCGCCGATGGGGTTCACGAGGATCAGCCGCGGCGTCTCGAGCCCTCCGGCCACGGCGGCGGCGGCCACGATGGAGCCGAAGGAATGGCCGAGGATGACCGCCCCCGGCGCTGTCGCCGCGGCGAAGTCGGTCACCCATCCCGCGTACTCCTGCAGGTCGTGGCGACGACCGGGCAGCGGGGCGGATTCCCCGAATCCGGGCAGATCGGGCGCGAGCACGCGCAGCTCCGGAAGGAAGGCGAGGACCGACTCGAGACCGTGGTGCTCGCCTCGGAAGCCGTGAACCGCGATGACGGTCGTCTCGGCGTCGTCCGGACCGTAGACCCAGTACGCCGTCGTTCCCCCGCGCACCTCCACCTCCTGGCGCTGCACCGGAATCCGGCTCAATCGCTCCGCATACGGGGAAGGCACACTCATGGTCCGAGTCTACGAGCCTCGGCACTCCCGCCTTCCCGACGGATACCCCCGGGGCGTCCTCACCGTCTTGTCAGTGGCGTGGGTTAGTGTCCAAGAAGCCCCGGCCACCCGGACGAGGCGCAGCAAGGAGTGTCGGTGCAGTTCACATCCACGGACATCGAGCAGGTGGAGTCCACCTGGCAGCAGTTCGTGCCCTCGGCGACCCTCCAGGACGTGGACCCCCGCCGGTTCCGCTTCGACTGGCGCTCGGTGGAGGCGGCGTCCATGTCGCTCGTCCGCTATCAGCTCGCGGCCCAGGTGCACTCCCGCGCCGAGCCGGAGGATCAGCTGCTGGTGTGTCGCGTCGATGCCGCCGACGCCCGGATCTGGTCGGGCCGGCAAGGACTCGACGCCGGTCAGCCATGGCTCACGGACGGCGTCCGGGTCGAGGCGAAGTGGAACCAGGTCGCCCGCGTCCGTGCTCTCGTGTTCGATCGCGCGGCGGCGCGCGACTCGATCAGGCAGATCACCGGCGACGACCGCCTCGAGCTCCGCGCCACCGGACTCGCTCCGCACACGCGGGAGGACGGGGCACGGTGGGAGCGGATGTTCTCCTACATCGACGGCTCGTTCGGTCCGGATGGCGCCGACCCCCTCATCGCCGCCGAGCTCGAGCGCCACGCCCTGCTGCTGACCATGTCGGCGTTCCCCACCACCTTCAGCGAGTCGCTGCACCGTCCGGCCCAACGCTCCGCGGCGCCGGCCTCGGTGCGTCGCGCCCTCGCGTTCATCGAGGACAACGCACACCTGCCCATCACGGTGGACGACGTCGCGGCGGCCGCCTTCATGTCCACCCGAGGCCTGCAGTACGCGTTCCGTCGCGCGCTCGACATGACACCGAACGAGGCCCTGCGGCGCGCCCGGCTCGACGGCGCGCATCGGGATCTGCGACACGGCAAGGGCACGTCGGTGTCCGCGATCGCGCGCCGATGGGGGTTCAGCAACGTCTCCCGCTTCGCCGTGGCGTATCGCGAGGCGTACGGGAATCCGCCCGTCCTGACCGCTCTATGACGGCCGACTGACACCGCGCGCATACTCTGTTCGCACCGGACGGCGCGTCGCCCTGATGCGCACGATGTCGTGCGCAAATTGGCTAGAGTCCAAGTATCCCCGGGAGCGGTCTGCCGTCTTCCCCCCACGTTCCCAAGGAGCGCCATGAACATTCCCGCAGCCCCCGCCGCGAAGGTGGGCTGACGATGGGCAGCCTGTATTACGGCGACACCCAGACGCCGATCCAGATCGAAGACCGTGCGCTCGCGCACCTCAAGGTCGTGATCGCCACGAAGTTGCGGCGGAACGAGAGCTTCACGCTCTCCTGGCGCCACCCGGAGGGCGATGCTCCCGGCCGGTCCACGCTGTGGCTGCACCCGTCGATCCCGCTCCGTTTCGTCTTCGACGAGGCCGAGACGCCCGAGCTGAGCCGGCGCTGGATCGAGGAGCTCGCGCACTCCGCGAACTCGAGCGGGGGCATCACCCTCGTCGAGGAGCATCTCGAAGGCGCGGACGTCGTCTGACGAGAAGGGCCGCGGGTTCTCCCGCGGCCCTTCTCCTTCCTGTGTGCGTGCGCTCAGAGCCCGTCGTCGGAGCTCGAGCTGACGGAACGCCGGGTCGTGGGCTCGCCCGTCGCCGGGTCCACGTACGTGCGCGACACCGTCTCCGTGCGACGCCGACGCGCGAGGAGCACGATGCCGATGAGGAAGATGATCACGCCGGCACCCATGAGGATGTAGCCGACCATGTCCAGGTCGACCCACGGCACGTCGACGTTGATCGCGAACACGAGGATCGCTCCGATGACGAAGAGCGCGATTCCGCTGCCGATGCTCATAGTCTCTCCCGTTCCCGCGGCGCGGTGCCGCTCTCGGGGAGCATGTCAGTTCGCCACGGCCTCGAGGAGGGGCTTGACACGGCCGCACGCAGGTCTTTCGCAGTGGGGTCAGGCCGCGGCGGTCTTCGGCTGTCGTGCCCAGAGGTCCGGACCGAAGACCTCGTAGTCGATGCGGTCCGGGGCGATGCCGCGTGCCGTCAGAGCGTTTCGGATCGCCTGCATGAACGGCAGCGGCCCGCAGAGGAACACGCGCGGTGTCGGCGGGAGGTCGATCTCGGCGAGATCCATCCGGCCGGAACGCACCGCCGGGCCCTCCGCTTCACTCGCCGAGTACCAGGTCAGGGTGCGGACGTCGCTCAACCGCTGCGCGTGGGCGCGCACGTCCGAGACGAGGGCGTGGGTCTCCGGCTCGCGGTCCACGTGGAACAGGCGCACCGACCGGTCGGGACGCCGTCGCGCGAGGTCGCCCACCATCGCTGCGACGGGCGTGATGCCGATTCCCGCCGAGATGAGGACCAGCGCGTCATCGGAGTCATCGAGAAGCAGGTCCCCGGCAGGCTGGGAGACGTCGAGCACCGTTCCGACGTGGGCGTTCTCGTGCAGCCAGGTCGACACCTGCCCGTCTGGTGCGCCGTCCGCGCCGCGCACGCGCTTCACGGTGACGCGCAGTGAGGCCTCGGGCGTCGACGAGGAGATCGTGTACTGCCGGGGCTGGCGCGTGCCGTCAGGGAGGTCGACGGCGACGGCCACGTACTGCCCGATGCGATGGGGCGCTCGGCGACCGTCCACCGGCTCCAGGCTGAGGGAGATGACGTCGCGAGCCTCCTCCACGCGGTCGACGACCCGGTGCGGTCGCCACGGGTTGTCCGGGTCCGTGCCGGCGTCCGCGTAGAGCCGCGCCTCCTCGGCGATGAGGGAGCAGCCGAAGAGCCAGTACACCTCGTCCCACGCCGCATGCACTGCCGGCGTGATCGCGTCGCCGAGTACGTCATCGACAGCGGCCAGGAGATAGCGGCCCACGATCGTGTACTGGCGCGCCGAGATACCCAAGGAGACGTGGCGGTGGGCGATGCGTCGCATCACCGGGGAGAAGTCCGGCGCGTCCGGATCGATGAGGTGCACGGCGAACGCCACGACGGACGCCGCCAGCGCCTTGGGTTGATCGCCCTGGACCTGATGCGCGCGGTTGAAGACGTTCAACAGCTCAGGATGCGCCTCGAACATCCGCCGGTAGAACAGGGCGGTGATCTCGTCGGCGTGTGCGGCGACGACGCCGGCGGTGGCGCGGACGATGACTTCGGAGTCCGTGGAGAGCTGCATGACTGCCTTTCGGTCGGTGTCCGTTCAGCCTCTCGACGACGAGCGCGCCACGCCGCCGCGGATACCGTGGAAAACGGGGCCGCGGCGCGCGGCCGCCCTTCACCTCACGTAGCCGTACGACTCGACCCGCGGGAACGCGAGCCCATCGCCGTCGCCGGTCCACACGCCGGTGAAGCGCAGCACGACGCTGTCTCCGGCATCGAGCGGCCCGTTCCACGTGACGGCATTCCCCGCGACGGAAGGGCGACCGGAGGTCGCCTCCAGGGTGGACGCCGCCCAGGTCGAGTCGTCGAGGAGGCCGTCCAGGCGGAACGCGAGCGCGCTCTTCGTCGAGTCGACCTCGCCGTTGTTGAGGAACTGCATGGTGTACGTCACGGTGTCCCCCACCTGGGGATCGGTCGGACTCATGTTGAACGTGTACTGGAAGAAGAGACACGCCGCCCCGACGCGCTGCGTGAGAACGCCGGTGCTCTGCGTACTCGACGCCGCCGGATCCGCGGACGTCGACTCAGCATGAGCGGCGGAAGCGAGCACCGCCCCGCCGAGCGAGAGAGCGGCGGCGAGGCCGAGGGCGGCCGAGGTACGGGCGAGGAGCGTCTTGGTCATGAGAGGTGCCCTTCTCCGACGCGCTGCGGCATCGATGTCGTCGTCGAGGGAGAGCCCCTCGACGACGACAGGACGCTGAACGGCGCGATCGATCACGCGACGACGGTGAAGTCGTCGCGTGATCGATCGGCGTGGCCCCTCCCGGCCCTCAGTCGCCGGTGCGCGAACCCGAGACCCGGTGACGGACGCCGAGCGCCACGACTCCGGCGAGCAGCAGCAGCGCTCCCAGGAGGATCGGGCCGGTCGGCCCCTCGGCCCCGGTCAGGGCGAGCTCACCGCCCGGCGTGGGCGGAGGAGTGACCGCGGTCCCGTTGGTGAGCACGACCGCGACCGTCGCGTCTTCGGCGATCGTGAGCGTGGCACCGCCGTCGCCGCCGTCGACTCCGGCGCCGGCGAAGCGCGGGCTCTTCCACGTGACGCCCTCCACGGAGCTCGGCGCCTTCTCGCGGAGCGTGACGACCGTTCCCGCCGGCAGATCCGCGAGTCCGTCGCTCTTGCCAGCGCGGAGCGCGAGTTCACCGGCGACAAGTTGTCCCGCGAGCTCGTACGAGTACTCCACCGTGAACGTCTGGTCCGCAGGGACCAGCGACGCGCCCGGACCCGTGACGTTCTTGGTCACCGTGAAGCCTCCGACCGGCGGCGGCGTGACCGTCGTCGGGTTGGTGAGCGTCACCGCGACCGTCGCCCCCCGCGGGATGGTGACGGTCGCGCCGCCATCGGTGATCGCCACACCGGTGCCGGAGAAGACCGGCGCCTGCCAGGTCACGCCGTCGACGTCCGCCGGCGTGACCTCAGACAGGGTGACGACCGTGCCCGCCGGCAGATCCTTCAGGCCATCGGTCTGCCCGGACCGCAAGGCGAGCTCGCCCTCCACCGCCTGTCCTGCGCGCTGATACGAGTAGGCCACCCGGAACTCGCGGTCGTCGGGCACCAGAGCCGCGCCGGCACCGCTGACCTCCTTGGTCACGGTGAACCCGCCGACCGGGAGCACCCCTTCGCCATCTCCCCCGCCCTGGGAGTAGATGACCGGTGTGCTCTCGGTGACCCACCGGGAGCCGGTCACGGTGTTGTGAAACGCATCACCGGGACGGACGTCAGTGGGCAGTGCCGTCTTGTAGCGGAGCACGTAGATCGCGTCGGCGACGATCGGCGCGTTCACTGTCACCGTGAACGACTCGGAGCTGACCTCCGTGACGGTGAAATCGCTGCCCGACTGCAGCGCCGTGGACACGGTGTACTTGCCTCCCGCCCAGTCCTTCGCGAGCACGTACGCCACGGTGACGGACGCGGGATCGAGCACGAGGCCGGCTGTGAACGTGTCGGTGAGCGTCGGGGCCTCCCCGGCCAGCGCGGAGGACGGGATGTTCACGCCCCATGCGATGTTCCGACCGTCGAGCGTCACGTCGCCCCACTTGGTCGGGGTCGTCGGCGCCGGGAACTCCGGGACCGGTCCGATCCCGCCGGGGACGTCGACCGGGACGACGGTTCCGCCGCCTGTCGTGAACGGGATCTCCGTCAGCGTGGTCTCCTCGTCCGCCCTGGCGCGGAAGTGCAGGGTGCCGCTGACGTCGGTGTGGCTGTCCACGTAATCCGTGAGCGTGCACACGAGCTCACCGGTCGACACCTCGCAGGTTCCGACGGTCTGGCCGTCCGGCGCCGTCAGGGCGAAGGAATCGCGCACCCCGGTCAGGCTCGGGCTCGTCGGAAAGGCGAGGCGGAACGTGTCCCCCGCGGTCGCCGTGTCCGGCACTGCCCAGGTCGCTTCGAACGCGATCCGGTCCCAGACCTTGATCTGGTCGGTGGGTTCGGTGATGGTCAACGAGGTGATCCCCGTGACCTCCGCAGCGCGGGCCGTCGCCGGCGTCGCGATGACGGCCGCCAGGGCCGCCAGACAAATCGCGAGCAGAGCACCCACGAACGTCGTCAGGCGCGTTCCCCGCGCGCCCGATCTGATTGCATGCTGAATGACTGGCACTTTCGACTCCCCAGATGATCGATGAACTCGCGCGGATGGCTTCTTCCTCGCGAGTGATGTCCCCAGGAAGGGATGCAGAACGACGCGTTCTATTACGCGGTTCGGCCGAACGGGTTTCTCGCGGCACACGCAATATGCCGTGATCCTGCGGAAAACGGCGTCATGAAACGGTCACCTCGTCATCTCTCCTGTGACGGATCGCTTCCCCTTCCGACGCGTCCGTCCGTCTGTAGAGGCATTCGCCGTCTACCTGGTGCCGGGGGCATCGTTGTCTCTCCCCGCTCCCGGCACCTCCTTTCGCAGCGCATCGATGCTCCAGCGATAGCGCTTCAGCCCCGCGAGCAGGATCGCGGCGGCCGTGAAGACGAAGACCGGGTACCGGAACGGTGCGAGCGGCCCGAGGAAGGCGAGCATCGTCACGCCGAACGTCACCGTGAGCAGCGCGGCGACTCCCGCCGCCAGCTGGGTCCACAGCCCGACAGCCAGCAGCAGAGCGAGGATGGTCTCCAGAGCCGTCGCCAGGACGGCCGCCGTGTCCACCACCACGTCGACGGGGACAGGGACGAGCTGCGCGGTGTACGCACGGAAGATCGTCCACGACCCCCACGACACGCCATCAGCCCCCGGGCCACCGAGGACTCCGAAACGGTCGGCGACCGCGAGGGCAAAGCTCGCCGCGATCGCGAGACGCAACGCGAGCTGCCCCACGTCCTCGATCCGACGACGCGTCTCCGCGTTCGGCACACTCGTGGTCGACATGGCTCCTGCTCCGATCCGGAGGCTGACGGGCGTCGCGACCTCCAGAGGAGAGACGGGAGAGCGCCGCGACGATTACGACAGACGAGGCCAGGGAGTAGGGCGGGTCGGACTTGAACCGACGATCGTTGGGTTATGAGCCCACTGCCTTAACCAGCTTGGCCACCGCCCCGTACCGCCCAGCCTAGCGGGGGGAGGTCTCACGCCTCGCTCGCCTGCGTGTGCGTGGCCACGTGTTCCAGGTAGATCGCGGCATTCGCCAGCAGCGCGGCGCGTTCGTCGTCGGAGAGCGCCCTGCGCACCTTCGCCGGCACGCCTGCCACGAGGGAACCCGGCGGCACCTCGGTCCCACCCAGCACGACGGCACCGCCGGCGATCAGGCAGCCCTCTCCGATCACGGCGCCGCTGAGGACGACGGCCCCCATCCCGATGAGAGAGCCGTCACCGATCGTGCAGCCGTGCACGACAGCGTTGTGCCCGATCGACACCCGTGACCCGACGAGGACGGGATGCCCGGCGTCGACGTGGATCGACACGTTGTCCTGCACGTTGCTGCCAGGACCGATGACGATCGGCGAGGAGTCACCGCGGATCACCGCGTTGTACCAGACGCTGGCACCGGCTCCGAGAGACACCGCACCGACGATGCGGGCGCCGTCCGCGACGAAGGCGGTGTCGTCGAGCTCGGGGGTGCGATCCGGGAGGGCGAGGACGGAGGCTCCGGCAGCGATGCTCATGAGGCGAGACTACCCTCACTCCCCCGGAATCACGCGGAAGTGAGTGGAGCCTCAGCTTCCTTGCGGAATGCCTGAGCCTGAGTAACGTTGTACTCGTCAGACAGAGAACTTCATTCGGAGGAGCAAGAAGATGAGCAAGGCCCAGACCGTTTCCACCACCGCCATCGACCCGACTGTGGCCGCCGGTGCGGCGCAGTTCCTCTCCCCCGTCGTCCTCGGCCTCCAGGCGCTGACCGTCAACGGCAAGCAGGCGCACTGGCACGTCCGCGGCGCCAACTTCGTCGGCGTGCACGAGCTGCTCGACACGATCGTCGCCCACGCCGGAGACTTCGCCGACACCGCCGCCGAGCGCATCGTCGCTCTGGGCCTTCCGATCGACGCGCGCGTGAACGCCGTCGCCGAGAAGGCGGGCGCCACCGGCGTTCCGGCCGGCTTCGCGCAGTCGGACGAGCTGATCCGCGCCGTGATCGCCGACATCGACGCGATCCTCGTCGATGTGAAGGCGGCCGTGGAGGGCCTCGACGAGGTCGACCTCACGAGTCAGGACGTGGCGATCGAGATCCAGCGCGGGCTGGAGAAGGACCGCTGGTTCCTCGTGTCGCACATCGCGGCCTGACACCACGCACACGACGAAGGGCGGCTCCGATCCGGGGCCGCCCTTCGTCGT
The DNA here is from genome assembly GCF_057364585.1 of Microbacterium sp. CFSPD4_SD4. Lineage (NCBI taxonomy): Bacteria > Bacillati > Actinomycetota > Actinomycetes > Micrococcales > Microbacteriaceae > Microbacterium > Microbacterium sp. CFSPD4_SD4. The sequence continues at coordinate 256,142 of NZ_JBNFOC010000001.1, read as the reverse complement.
GTACGCGCCGCCTCAGGCGACGTGCGTGAGGCGACCGCCGAGCAGCGTCGTGGTGACGGGCATCGTCCGGAGCCCCGCCGCGTCCGCAGTGCGAGGATCACTTCCGAGGATCACGATGTCTGCGCCCTGACCGGGGCGGAGCGACGTGCGGACGCTCGCTTCGAGGGCCTGATCCAGCGTCACCCGCTCCTCCGGATGCCAGGCGGCCCGGTCGTCGTCGGTCCGCCAGACCGCCGCGGCGATCGCATGCCAGGGGTCGAGCGGCGCGACCGGCGCATCGGAGCCGAAGCGCACCTCCGCACCCGCCGACAGCAGCGAGGCGAGCGGGTAGCCGATCGCGGTCTGCTCCGCCCAGTGGTGCTCGACGAGGTCGCGGTCGTCCACCGCATGCTGGGGTTGGACGCTCGCGCGCACCCCGAGCCGGCCGAATCGGGCGAGGTCGGCGTGCCGCACCAGTTGCGCGTGCTCCATCGACCCCGTGGCACCGGAAGCGCCGAACGCGTCGAGGGCCGCCGTCACGGCGCGATCGCCGATCGCGTGCACGGCGACCTCGATCCCCGCTCCCGCCGCAGTGGTCAGCAGCGCCGTGAGCTCGTCCGGAGGCACCGTCAGCACCCCGAAGTTCGCGGGGTCGCCGGGGTAGGAGTGTGAGCACGCCGCCGTACGGGTGCCGAGCGAGCCGTCGCTGATCACCTTCAACGACCCGACCCGCACGAGGGACCCGACAAGCCCGGTCGGATCCGTCACCGCAAGGCGCTCCCCCGTGCGGAGGCCCGCGGCGATCGCCCGATCGAGATCCGCCGGGTAGAACGCGAACTCGACACGGTGCGCGGCGAAGCCCGCGAGGATCCGTCGCGGCCAGGCATCGGCGTTCCACGCCATGTCGAAGTCGACCAGACCGGTCACGCCCCGTGCCGCGGCGGCCGCCCCCGCGCGGATGACCGCCTCATCGCTGTGGGCAGGATCGACGGCATTGAGCCGCCGGGAGATCTCGAACGCGTCCTCCTCGCGGAGCAGACCGTCGTCTCCGCGGAAGCCTTCGCGCGCCAGGGCCGCCGAGTTCAGCCAGACGCTGTGCACGTCCGCATTGATCAGGTAGGTGGGCACGACGCCCGTCTCGGCATCGAGCGCGGCCACGGATGGCCGATCCGGCCACAGCGCGTCCCGGAACCCCGTGCCGATCCGTCGGCCGTCCGGCAGCACGGGCGCGTCGCGCATCAACCTCGCGGCCCCGGCGGCCGAGTCCGCCGCGCCGAGCGGCACGCGCTCCGCGGCGAGGGCCCACTGCACAGTGTGCACATGGTTGTCCCAGAGCCCCGGCACCGCCCAGGCACCGTCGGCCTCGATGACCTCGCCGCGCGCCGGCAGGGCCCCGGTCGGCGCGATGTCGACGATGCGTGCGTCGGCGAGGTGGAGGTCGACCGGCTCATCATCCAGCAGGAACTCCCGCCCCGGACCGACGGGGCGGACGGCACGGACCGTTCCGACCTCGACTCCGAGGGCGCTCACGCCCTTCCACCCGTCCGTGCGTCCTGTGCACGACGCATCTCCGCGGCGAGGGCGGCGTTCGCATACGGCCCTTCGGCATGCAGCGCCGCGATCACCGCCTCGATGGTCTCCGCGGGCTTGTTCTGGCTCAGCTTCCGCTTGGCGACGACCTTCGTCGGGGTGAGGCGGAAGCCGACCGTTCCGGATTCGAGTCTTTCGATGAAGGCCGCGTCGTTCGGACGCTCCCACATCAGGCGCGGGTCGGGCAGCCGCGACTCGAACCGCGCGACCAGGGCATCGAGCACACGGAGGTTCTCCGCGGTGCTGAGGATCTCGGGAACGCCCGACAGGTGCACCGCGGTGTAGTTCCAGGTCGGGACCGCGGGAACGTCGCCGTACCAGCCCGGGGAGACGTACCCGTGCGGCCCCTGGAAGGCGAGCAGGATCTCCCGCTCCCCCAGGCCGTGGATGGCGTCGTCCGGGCGGCCCACGTGCCCCACGACCGTCAGATCATCGCGGTCGTCGTCGAGGAGGACGGCATAGTGCGAGGCGACCAGACCGTCCTCAGGCGCACTCACCACCGTCGCCCACGGGTTGGCGTCGATGACGCGGCGGATCTCGGCCACATCGGCGAGCGTGAAGCTCGGATTCTGTCGCATGGATCCCAGCCTAGAGCGGCGGGAGCCCCGGGGATCCCGCCCTCAGGCCTGACAGCGCGGGCACCAGTACAGCTTGCGGGCGCCGATCTCCTCCAGCGCGATCTCGGTCCCGCAGACCCGGCACGGCAGGCCGGCCCGGTGGTAGACCCAGTGACGATCGTCGCGGCTCGCCATCGCGGCGCGGTACTGCTCGGGAGACAGCCCGTCCATGGTCATCATCTGACCCGTCTCCACGCCGATGGCCAGCAGTCGCACCCAGTCATGCCAGAGCGCCCTGACGACATCCTCCGGCACGTCGCGGCCGGGCGTGTGCGGGTTCAGCCGCTGCCGGTAGAGCATCTCGGCGCGGTACACGTTGCCGATGCCGCTGACGACCGCCTGGTCCATCAGCAGCAGCGCGATCGGGGTCGGCTTCTTCCGCACGGCGCGGACGAACCGCTCCTCGTTCTCCGCCGGATCGCCGACGAGCGGATCGGGACCGAGCTTGGCCACCGTCGCCAGCATCTCCTCGGGAGTCTGCAACACGCAGGCGGTGGGACCGCGCAGGTCGGCCACCGTGATGTCGGTCATGAGGCGCAGCCGCACCTGACCCACCACGGGCGGCGGCCATTCGTCGACCTCGTCGGTCAGCCCCTTGGTCTGCTCGGACATCCGCACGTGGACCCTGGCGCGCCGCGGCGCCCCGATCGAGGCGAGGGAGTTCTCCCCCGCGTCGTCGAGGATCGCCTCGTCGAGAGTGGTGCCGCGCTGATTGGTCTGGCCCATCCTGCCGTTGGCCGACGCGATGGTGGGGTCGACGAGGATCTCCCCCGCGAAATCCCAGGCACCGTAGAGACCGAGATGCACGCGCAGCCAGAGGTCACCCTCCGCCTCGAGGAACATCTGCTTGCCCACGGCCTGCACGCTCACGGCCTGGCGTCCGTCGAGCACCGCGGCGCCCTCGGCGAAGCGTCCCTGCGGGCTGGAGGCGCTCATCGTCTTGCCGACGAAGTTGCGATCGAACTGCCGCGCGATGCGGTGGACGGAATGTCCCTCGGGCATGTCAGGCTCGGGGGTCCGGGAGGAGCGAGCCGTCGCGCTCGAAGTCGGCGATCTGTCCGATGCGCCGGACGTGCCGCTCGTCGCCGGAGAACGGCGTGGCGATGAACCGGTCGATGAACGCCGTGACCTCGTCGTAGGTGTGCTGACGAGCTCCGATGGAGATGACGTTCGCGTCGTTGTGCTCCCGCGCGAGCTCGGCCGTGGAGAGGTTCCAGACGAGCGCTGCGCGGACCCCGGCGACCTTGTTCGCGGCGATCTGCTCGCCGTTGCCCGAGCCCCCGAAGACGACGCCGAGCGCCGGCACCCCTGTCGCCTGATCCACGACGACGGCCTGCGCCGCCCGGATGCAGAAGGCCGGGTAGTCGTCGAGCGCGTCGTACTCCACCGGACCGTGGTCGATCACCTCGTGCCCCGCGGCGCGGAGATGCTCCTGCAGCCGGGTCGAGAACTCGAGTCCGGCGTGATCGGTGGCGATGTGGATGCGCATGGTCTCCATCCTAGGATCCGCTCTGCCCGCGACTCAGGGGGCGATGCCGGCAGCCGCGGGCTTGAACCCCGCGCGCACGTTCTCGCAGCACCCGGGACGGCAGACGTCGAACGCGCCGGGCAGATCGGTGACGTGCGGACGCTCCGCGTTCGGGCGACCCTGCAGGCGCTCCTCGATGAGGTCGACGATGCCCTCGACGAAAGCCTCGCGGACACCGGGCGTCGGCGTGCGGACGAAGGCGAGGCCCGCCTCCTCCGCGGCCTCGGCGGCCTCGGTGTCGAGATCCCAGAGGACCTCCATGTGATCGCTCATGAAGCCGACGGGGACCACGATGACCGCCTTGCGACCGCGCGCCGGGAGCTCCGCGATCACGTCGCAGACGTCGGGCTCCAGCCAGGGCTGCGACGCGGGGCCGGAACGCGACTGGTAGACCAGCTCCCAGGGCACGTCGGCGGCTCCCGGGACGGCGGCCCGCACCTGCTCCATCGTCCATTCCGACACGGCGAGGTGCTGGGCGGCGTAGGCCCCGCCCTCGCCCCAGTCGATGTCGCGGGCGCCGGAGCGCTCGGCGTCGGCGGTCGGGATGCTGTGCGTGGAGAAGAGGACCTGGATCTCGGTCGGCGCGAACCCCTGGTCGAGGTAGCCCTGCACCGACTCCCGCACGCCCGCCTCGAAGGCCTCGACGAAGCCGGGGTGGTCGTAGAAGGGACGGATCTTGTCGATGGTGACCGTCTCGCCGAGGCCGGTGTCGGTGAGCACGCGGGCGAAGTCCTCGCGGTACTGGCGGCAACTGGAGAACGAACTGTAGGCGCTCGTTGCGAAGGCGAGGAGGGTGGTGTGGCCGTTGGCCGACGCCTCGGGGAGCACGTTCTCGAGGTACGGACCCCAGTTGCGGTTGCCCCAGTACACCGGGAGGTCGATCCCCCGGGCCACGAGCGCCTTCTCCAGCGCCTCCTTGAGCACGCGGTTCTGGCCGTTGATCGGGCTCACGCCGCCGAAGTGACGGTAGTGGTGCGCGACCTCCTCCAGCCGCTCGTCCGGGATGCCCCGACCACGCGTCACGTTCCGGAGGAAGGGGATCACGTCCTCCTGGCCCTCCGGGCCGCCGAAGCTCGCCAAGAGGATGGCGTCGTAGGCGACGGGCGTGGTCACATAGGGGTCGCCGCCGGCAGCGGCGGGCGAGGCAAAGGGAACGACATTCGGCTCGATCGCGGTCACCCCTCCATCTTCCCATCTCCGCGGACGACGAGCGTCCGCACGACCGTGACTATCCCCGGTTCGTGAGGATCGACGGCGCGCGCGTCGCTCTGGCGTAGGCTGTCATGGTTGCCGTCGGCGCCAACTGCGCCGACCCCCGGTTACATCCCCTCACCCCTGGGAGTACAGCTTTGCCTGGAGAGAACCTCACCCGAATCGAAGCGCAGGAGCGCCGCGACGTCGTCGACACGCACTCCTATGAGGTCGCCCTCGATCTGACCAAGGGCGCCGAGGTCTTCGGCTCCCGGAGCGTCGTGCGCTTCTCCGCGTCCCCCGACAGCTTCACCTTCATCGACCTCATCGCCCGCGACGTGCGCGAGATCTCGCTCAACGGAGAGCAGCTCGACCCGCGCGAGGTCTTCGCCGACTCCCGGATCGCACTCGCCGGGCTGCAGGAGGAGAACGTCCTCGTCGTCGACGCCGACTGCCTGTACACCAACACCGGCGAGGGCCTGCACCGCTTCGTCGACCCGGTGGACGGCGAGGTGTACCTCTACTCGCAGTTCGAGGTGCCCGACTCCCGTCGCGTGTTCGCCGTCTTCGAGCAGCCCGACCTCAAGGCCACCTTCCAGTTCACGGTGACCGCCCCCGCGGAGTGGAAGGTCGTCTCCAACTCCCCCACCCCGGAGCCCATCGTCCACGACGACGGGGTCTCGGCCACCTGGGGCTTCGAGCCCACGCCCCGGATCTCCTCCTACATCACGGCCCTCGTCGCCGGACCGTACGAGGCCACCTTCTCGGAGCTCACCAGCGCCTCGGGCCGCGTGATCCCGCTCGGCGTCTACGGACGCAAGAGCCTCTGGCAGCACCTGGACGCCGACTACATCTTCGACAAGACCCGTGAGGGCTTCGCCTACTTCGAGTCGAAGTTCGGCGTGCCGTACCCGTTCGCCAAGTACGACCAGCTCTTCGTGCCCGAGTTCAACGCCGGCGCGATGGAGAACGCGGGAGCGGTGACGTTCACCGAGACGTATGTCTTCCGCAGCAAGGTGACCGACGCCGTCAAGGAGCGTCGCGTCGTGACGATCCTGCACGAGCTCGCCCACATGTGGTTCGGCGATCTCGTCACCATGAAGTGGTGGAACGACCTCTGGCTCAACGAGTCGTTCGCGGAGTGGGCGTCCACCATCGCAACGGCCGAGGCGACCGAGTGGACCGAGGCCTGGACCACCTTCAACGCGATGGAGAAGACCTGGGCCTACCGCCAGGACCAGCTCCCCTCCACGCACCCGATCGTCGCCGAGATCAACGACCTCGAGGACGTGCAGGTCAACTTCGACGGCATCACCTACGCCAAGGGCGGCTCGGTCCTCAAGCAGCTCGCCGCGTGGGTCGGCGTCGAGGCGTTCTTCGCCGGTGTCTCGCAGTACTTCCAGAAGCACTCCTGGGGCAACACCGAGCTCAGCGACCTCCTGACGGAGCTGGAGGCCACGAGCGGCCGCGATCTCGGCACCTGGTCGAAGAAGTGGCTGGAGACGGCCGGTGTGAACACCCTCGAGCCCGTCGTGGCCGAGGACGACAACGGCAGGATCTCGCGCTTCGCCATCACCCAGACGGCTCCGGCCGACTACCCGACCATCCGTCCGCACCGTCTCGGCATCGGCTTCTACTCGCTGCAGGACGGCGCGCTCACGCGCACCCATCACATCGAGGTCGACGTGGACGGCGACCGCACCGAGGTCCCCGAGCTCCAGGGCCTCGACCGTCCCGACCTCATCCTCCTCAACGACGACGACCTCGCGTACGCGAAGATCCGTCTCGACGAGAAGTCGCTCGCGACCGCGATCGCCCATCTCGCCGACATCCACGATCCCCTCGCCCGCTCGCTCGTCTGGGGAGCCGCCTGGGACGAGACCCGCGACGCGGAGACGGCGGCGTCCGACTACATCGACCTCGTTCTCGGCAACATCGGCCGGGAGACCGAGTCCACCACGGTCCGCACCACCCTCGCGCAGCTGCGCACGGCCGCGACGCTCTACGTCGCCCCGGCGGAGCGCGAAGCCGCACGGCTGAAGGTGGCGGATGGCCTCTGGGCACTCGCCGAGTCGGCGGAGGCCGGCAGCGACAGCCAGCTCCAGTTCGTCACCGCCTTCGCGAACAACCTGGTGACTCCGGAGCACGCCGGCATCGTCGGGCGTCTGCGCTCGGGTGAGGAGACGCTCCCCGGGCTCGACGTGGACGCCGACCTGAGCTGGCAGCTGCTCGTCGGCCTCGCGACGATCGGTGCGACCGACGCCGGGGCCATCGACGCCGCGCTCGCCGCCGACAACACCGCGAAGGGTGCGGAGTTCGCCGCGCAGGCGCGCGCCGCTCTTCCGGACGCGGCCGCGAAGCAGGAGGCCTGGGATGCGCTGATCGCGCGCGACGACGCCCCGAACACGATTGTCCGCTCGGCGGCGCTCGGCTTCGTCCACCCGGCGGGTGCGGAGGTGCTGGGCGCCTTCGTGCCGCAGTACTTCGACATGCTCCTGCCGGTGTGGGAGTCGCGGACCTACCAGATCGCGCAGTACCTGATCGTCGGGCTCTTTCCCACCGCTCTCGCCGACGTCGCGCTGCGCGACGCGACGCGGGGCTGGCTCTCCGAGCACCAGGACGCGCCGCCCGCTCTGCGCCGTCTCGTGCTGGAGAACCTCGCGGACGTGGAGCGCGCCCTCGCCGCGCAGTCCCGCGACGCCGAGGACTGACCCTCCACCGCCGACACCGACACGGGCCTCTGCCGCCGCTCTTCCAGCCGGCGCAGAGGCCCTCTCGGTACCATCGAGACGATGCTGATTTCCGCTGAGACGACCCCCACGCCGACGCCGACCGAGCTCCCCCCATGGGTGGAGGACATGCTCACGCTGCTGACCACGGTCGGCGGCAAGCTCCTGCAGATCGCCCTGATCATCGGCGCCTGCGTCCTCATCGCGCTCGTACTGCGCCGGGTGATCAGGCGGGTCGTGCACCGCATCGTCGACACCGCCAAGAACAAGGCCGCCGTCGACGACACCCAGGCACTCGAACGCTCCCCGCTGGCCGACATGCGACTGGTCCAGCGCACACGCACACTCGGCACCATCCTGCAGAACATCGTCAACGTGATGCTCGTGATCATCGCGATCATCCTCATCGTCAACGCGATCGACAATGCTCTCCTCGGATCGCTCACCCTTCTCACGGCGGCGGTCGGTGCCGGCCTCGGTTTCGGTGCCCAGAACATCGTCAAAGACGTGCTGAACGGCATCTTCCTCGTCGCCGAGGACCAGATCGGCATCGGCGACGTCGTCGACCTCGGGCTGGCGAGCGGCGTCGTCGAGTACGTCAGTGTGCGCGTGACCCAGGTGCGGGACGTGAACGGGACCCTCTGGTACGTGCGCAACGGAGAGGTCACCCGGATCGGGAACATGTCGCAGGGCTGGGCGCGCGCGATCGTCGACATCGGTGTGGCGCCGGATTCCGACCTCGAACAGGTCGAGCACATCCTGCTGGAGACGGCGCAGGGCCTAGCGAAAGACCCGAAGTGGCGCACCCGCATCGTGGAGAAGCCGGAGCTGTGGGGCCTGGAGTCGGTGGACGGCGACGCCCTCGTGGTGCGCGCCGTCATCAAGACCAGGGCGAACGCGCGCGACGACGTGGCGCAGGAGCTCCGACGCCGTCTCCGAGCCGCTCTGCTGGAGAAGGAGATCGACGTGCCACGTCTCGCGGACGTCGTGCCCACCGGATTGGAGGGTGCGCGCCGCGTCCGGGGCGCCAACCCGCCAAAGACGCGCCCCAACGCCGTCACCGGGGTGCCCGTCATCCCGGATCGCGGCATCTGGCGGCGCAAGAAGAACACCGGCGGCGACGGGAGTGCAGACAAGTGACGTTCTACGACGAGGTCGGTGGGCGCGAGACGTTCGCGAAGATCGTCTCGGTGTTCTATCGCGAGGTGGCCCTCGACCCCGTGCTCAAGCCGATGTATCCGGAGGAGGACCTCGGTCCGGCCGAGGAGCGCCTGCTCCTGTTCCTCGAGCAGTACTGGGGCGGCCCGAGCACCTACGGCGAGACCCGCGGCCATCCCCGCCTGCGGATGCGTCACATGCCCTTCCGTGTCGACCCCGACGCCCGCGATCGTTGGCTTCGTCATATGCGCACGGCCGTGGACGAGGCGCAGTTGTCCCCGTTGCACGAAACCACTCTCTGGGACTACCTGGAGCGCGCCGCCTATGCCATGGTGAACACATTCGAGCCGTCCGGCATCGGCACGGCACCCCAGGGGCGCACGACCCTGGAGACCCGCTCCCGTCAGGAATCAACGGAGACCCCATGACGACCACACCCCCGACCGCAGACGTCCTGGTGATCGGTTGGGGGTTGGCCGGTCTCGTCGCCGCCGCCGAAGCCCTCGAGGCCGGGCGTCGGGTCGTCATCGTGGACCAGGAACCGCGGACGAACCTGGGCGGGCAGGCGTGGTGGTCCTTCGGCGGGCTGTTCCTCGTGGATTCTCCGGAACAGCGCCGCCTCGGCATCACCGACTCGCTCGAGCTCGCGACCCAGGACTGGTTCGGCACCGCCGGATTCGACCGCCCCGAGGACGAGTGGCCCCGGCGCTGGGCAGAGGCCTATCTGCAGTTCGCGGCCGGTGAGAAGCGCTCGTGGCTCCGCGCCCGCGGCGTCGGCTTCTTCCCGGTGGTCGGCTGGGCCGAGCGGGGCGGCTACGGCGCCCTCGGTCCGGGGAACTCGGTCCCTCGCTTCCACATCACCTGGGGCACCGGGCCGGGGATCGTCGCCTCGTTCGCGGCCGCCGTCGAGCAGGGAGAGCGCGAGGGACGGCTCACCGTCCTCGCCCGACACCGCGTCGAGGAACTCGTCCTCACCGGCGGGCGCGTGACCGGTGCCCGCGGGAGCGTGCTGGCGTCGGACGGTGCCGCCCGGGGCGTCCCCTCGTCCCGAGACGTGATCGGCGCGTTCGAGATCGACGCGACGGCGACGATCGTGGCCTCCGGTGGCATCGGCGGAAACCATGACCTCGTCCGCGCGGCCTGGCCCTCGCGCCTCGGCACTCCCCCGGCGCACATGCTCTCCGGCGTGCCCGCCTATGTCGACGGCTCGATGCAGAGCGTGAGCGCCGCCGCCGGCGCCCGCCTCATCAACGGCGACCGGATGTGGCACTACGTGGAAGGCATCACCAACTGGGACCCGGTGTGGCCGCAGCACGGCATCCGCATCCTGCCCGGGCCTTCGTCGCTGTGGCTCGACGCGACCGGACACCGGCTCCCCGTTCCGCTCTTCCCCGGCTTCGACACCCTCGGCACGCTCGAGCACCTGCGGCGGACGGGCCACGACCACTCCTGGTTCGTGACCTCGCGGCAGATCGTGGAGAAGGAGTTCGCGCTGTCCGGCAGCGAGCAGAACCCGGATCTCACCGGCAAGGACGTGGCCCTGCTCCTCAAGTCCCGCCTCGCGAAAGGGCCGACCGGACCCGTGCAGTCGTTCCTCGACGAGGGCGAGGACTTCATCGTCGAGAACGACCTGGAGTCCTTGCTGGAGCAGATGGCGGCCCACCCCGGGGGCGAGCTCCTGGACATCGAGGCCGTGCGCCGCGAGGTGGTCGCCCGGGACCGGGAGATGGCCAACGACTTCAGCAAGGACCCGCAGATCGGCATGCTGCGCTCGATGCGGGCCTATCGCGGGGACAAGCTCATCCGCACCGCGGCCCCGCATCGGCTCCAGGACCCCGCCGCCGGGCCGCTGATCGCGGTCAAGCTGCACGTGCTCACCAGGAAGTCCCTCGGGGGGATCAACACGGATCTCGACGGTCGCGCCCTGGATGGAAGCGGCGCGCCGATTCCGGGTCTCTTCGCCGCGGGCGAGGCCAGCGGCTTCGGCGGCGGTGGCGCGCACGGCTACCGAGCCCTGGAGGGCACGTTCCTCGGCGGGTGCCTGTTCTCCGGCCGTCAGGCCGGACGCGCAGCGGCTGCCCTCGGCTGATCCGGAGCTGCCCGCCGGTCCCGTGGTCCCGTCAGGCGCGGGTGCCGGTGGCTCGCACGCCGGTCAGCCCGGAGGCCACGGGACCGCGGGCGAGCACGTGGCCGCGGCGGAACGCGAGCCGCGTCCAACGACCGGAACGCGTCACGGGCACGTCCTCTTCGCCGGAGATGAAGCCGAGCGCGTCGGCCGCGAAAGCGACGCCGCGCGGCAGGCCGCCGAGGTCGTCGTCCGGCTCGCCCCAGATCGCCGCGCGGAGCGCACGCACCGCCTCTTCGCCGGATCCCGGTCCCGCGCCGTGCGCGACCGCGGAGATGCCCCACTGCGCGCGCTGCGCGATGACGGAGGCGGGAAGGGTCGACTCCAGCGCCCACCCCTGTCGTGGGGGCGCGACACCGGCCCACGCGGGCGAGAGAGCGGTCTCCGGCAGAGCGAGGCGCTGCGGGTCGTCCGTCGACCTCAGGGCGTCGATCACGAGGTCGCACTCGAGTTCCGGGTCGGCACGGACGATGCGCATGGCAAGGATCGTCGGCGTCTGATCGAAGAGCCCCTGAGGCGCGAGGACCGCCGTGGTGAGCGCCAGGACGCCCTGATGAGCCTGGAGACGCACACCCTCGTCGGACACCCGGGCGCGCGCCGTGAACGTGAGGACATCCTTCGCCGTGTCCGGATCGGCGAGCAGGAGCTGAGGGGTCACGCGTTCTAAACTACCAACGAGCGGCGACCCCGGGCCGCGGAGGGGAACACATGAGCGCCGACGAGCACGCCATCCAGACCGTGGAGCGTCTTCTCGACGTCCTCGACCTCGACGCCACCCAGGCGCGGACCACCGAGGACATCTTCACGGGCTCGTCGCACCCGATGCCGAGCGGCCGCATCTACGGCGGACAGGTGCTCGCGCAGACCCTCGTGGCCGCGGAGCGCACGCTTCCGGAGGACCGCGCCGTCCACTCGATGCACGGCTACTTCCTCCGTCCCGGCGATGCGAGCCAGGGGATCACCATCGCCGTCGACCGGATCCACGACGGACGTTCGTTCTCCACCCGCCGCACCCAGGCGTACCAGAACGGCGTGCCGATCTTCTCGATGATCGCCTCGTTCCAGGATGCCGACCCCGGGGTGGAGCACGCCGAGCCCATGCCCGCCGGTGTGCCCGTCCCGGAAGACCTCGCCCCCGATGAGGACCGTGTGCCCGGACTCGCCGGAGGCGCGCGACGCATGCTGAGCGAGCGTGCGGCCGACATCCGCCACGTCGACTCCCCCCTCTATCTGCCGAACGATGACGAACGGGTCCCCCGGCAGGCGGTGTGGATGCGACTGCGCGCCCCGCTCCCCGACGACCAGCGGCTGCATCGTGCCGCGCTGGCCTACCTCAGCGACATGACGATCCAGGAGTCGATCCTGCGCGCTCACGGGGTCTCCTGGTCACTTCCCGGCCTGAAGGTCGCGAGCCTGGACCACGCGATGTGGTGGCACCGTCCGGCGCGCGTGGACGAGTGGCTCCTCTATGTGCAGGAGTCGCCGAGCGCCCGCGGCGGTCGCGGCCTGGCCACGGGGCGCGTCTACACCCGAGAGGGCACGCTCGTGGCGAGCGTCGCTCAGGAGATCATGATCCGGGTTCCCGAGGATCGCTGACGCTGCGCTCAGCGGTGAGCGTACTCGATGGAGGGACCGACGTACGGCTCCCACGCCTCGCGCATCTCCGCTGTCAGGCGTGTCGGCCGTCCCGTGCCCGCGTCGACGAGCACGATGATGGCCGTGGATCGCGCGTAGAGCTCACGCGGCTCGGCGGCCGGGTCGTTGTGCACCTCGTAGCAGACCTCGACGCTGGACCCGCCGAGCTTCCCGAACCACATCTGCACCTCGAGCGGGCGCCGCTGGTACGGAACCGGAGCGAGGTACTCGATCTCCTGCCGCGCGATGAGCGTCAGGATCCCCTCCTCGATCCCGGAGTCGAGGACGGCGGTGGACGGCGCCTCCTCGCCGGGTCCCGCACGCCAGAACGCGCGGACGCGCGCCTCCTCGAGCAGCTTGAGCATCGAGGTGTTGTTGACGTGGTTGAACGCATCCAGATCGCCCCAACGGAGGTGGATCGGGATGTGCAGGCGGGAACCCGGCGAGTCGGTGCTCATGGCCGCCTCAGTCGCGGGTGAGCTTGCGGTGCGTCGACCGGTGGGGCTTCGCCGCATCCGGGCCGAGACGCTCGATCTTGTTCTGCTCGTAGGCCTCGAAGTTGCCCTCGAACCAGTACCACTGGTCGGGCTTCTCGTCCGTGCCCTCGTAGGCGAGGATGTGCGTCGCGATCCGGTCGAGGAACCACCGGTCGTGGGTGATGACCACCGCACAGCCGGGGAACTCGAGCAGCGCGTTCTCCAGGGAGCTCAGCGTCTCGACGTCGAGGTCGTTGGTCGGCTCGTCGAGGAGGAGCAGGTTGCCACCCTCCTTGAGGGTGAGCGCGAGGTTCAGACGGTTGCGCTCACCACCGGAGAGCACGCCGGCCTTCTTCTGCTGGTCCGGGCCCTTGAACCCGAACTTCGAGACGTAGGCACGGGACGGGATCTCGGTCTTGCCGACCGTGATGAAGTCCAGGCCGTCGGAGACGACCTCCCACAGGGTCTTGTTCGGGTCGATCGACGACCGCGACTGGTCGACGTAGCTGATCTTGACGGTCTCGCCGATCTTGAGGTCGCCGCCGTCCAGCGGCTCCAGCCCGACGATGGTCTTGAACAGGGTCGTCTTTCCGACGCCGTTCGGGCCGATGACGCCGACGATGCCGTTCGGCGGAAGGCTGAAGCTCAGGCCGTCGATGAGCGAGCGGCCGTCGAAGCCCTTCTTGAGGTTCTTGGCCTCGATGACGACGTTGCCGAGTCGAGGACCGGCGGGGATCTGGATCTCCTCGAAGTCCAGCTTCCTGGTGCGCTCCGCCTCGGCCGCCATCTCCTCGTACCGTGCCAGACGCGCCTTCGACTTCGTCTGACGGCCCTTCGCGCTGGAGCGGACCCAGTCGAGCTCGTCCTTCAGGCGCTTGGCGAGCTTGGCATCCTTCTTGCCCTGGATGTCGAGGCGCTCCGCCTTCTTCTCCAAGTACGTCGAGTAGTTGCCCTCGTAGCCGATGAGGCGTCCGCGGTCGACCTCGGCGATCCACTCGGCCACGTGGTCGAGGAAGTACCGGTCGTGGGTGATGGCGATCACGGCGCCCTTGTACGACTGGAGGTGCTGCTCGAGCCAGAGCACGCTCTCCGCGTCGAGGTGGTTGGTGGGCTCGTCGAGGAGCAGCAGGTCGGGCTTCTGCAGCAGCAGCTTGGCCAGCGCCACACGGCGCTTCTCACCACCGGAGAGCGGAGCGATGGCCGCGTCGCCGGGCGGGGTGCGGAGGGCGTCCATCGCCTGCTCGAGCTGGGAATCGAGGTCCCAGCCGTCCGCCGCGTCGATCTCCTCCTGCAGCGTCCCCATCTCCGCGAGGAGCGCGTCGAAGTCGGCGTCCGGATCGGCCATCAGCGCGGAGATCTCGTTGAACCGGTCGACCTTGGCCTTGATGGCGATGCCGTCCTGGATGTTCTCGAGGACCGTCTTCGACTCGTCGAGCTCCGGCTCCTGCATGAGGATGCCGACGGAGTACCCCGGCGAGAGCTTGGCCTCACCGTTGGACGGGGTGTCGAGCCCGGCCATGATCTTGAGGATCGTCGACTTTCCGGCGCCGTTGGGGCCGACCATGCCGATCTTCGCGCCCGGCAGGAACGCCATCGTGACGTCGTCCAGGATGAGCTTCTCACCCACCGCCTTGCGGGCACGAACCATGGAGTAGATGTACTCAGCCACCGAAAACCGCTCCTTCTGTTGGCGTCGAAGATCGACACTCCAGCCTACCGGCCGCGAGTGGGCTTATCTGTGTACGCGAGTCACCAGTCGATCGGCCGCGTCGCGCCCACCAGGCACCGCCCGCCGGCCAGCTGGGGCATGACCGTGGTCACGACGGCACCGGTGGAGGGACCGACCTGTCCGATCAGGCACTCCTCCTCGCCCCAGCGGACCGAGAACTGGATGCTCTCCGCCGGGTTCCCGACCGTGGACTGGTCCGGCGTGAGCTGCATGGCGTCCCGATCGAATCCCGCCGCGACGAGACCGTCGACGTACGCGCACCCCTCCCCGCGTTGCTCCGTCCCCCAGACCTGCTCCGCCACCGCCGTGAAGACGGGGAGGTTGTCCTCGGCGCTCCCGTCCGGCACCAGAGCAGGAGCGGCGGACGGCGTCGGATCAGCGGTGGCTGCCGCCGTGGGAGTCGGCGTCGCCGAGGGCTCCGGCGCGCATCCGGCGAGGACGGCGGCCGAGACACCGGCGACGAGCACGAGCGCCGCAGCGCGGGACGGGAGGACCGATCGGAGCACGAGCAGAGTCTAGGCCGCCTCGGTCTCTGCAGGCTGATCCCACGCGTCGTGCGCCTCGTCACCCACCGTCGAGAGATCAGCGCTCTCCCCCGCCTCCCCGGATGACGGCCGGGGGCTCGGCCGATACGCCGTGGTCCCCCACCGCAGATCGTGTCCGATGGTGTCCGCGTCGATGTCGACGCTCGTCCCCTGCTTGCCGTTGCTCTCCCACGGGCGCACCCGGAGTCGCCCGGAGACGATGACGCTGTCGCCCACTCGCAGCGATGCCCGCGCGTGCTCCGCCAGCCGTCGGAAGGCGGCGATCGAGAACCAGTTGGTCCCCGCATCCACCCAGGTCCCGCTCGCCGGGTCGAAGCGCCGGTGCGTGCTCGCCAGCCGGAAGTTCGTGACGGGCACTCCGGCGCTCGTCCGCCCGGGGGTGGGGTCCGTCGCGACTCTGCCCACGATGGTCACGGTGTCGATCATGTGTTCGTCCTCTCGGTGCCGGCTCGGCGGCCGGATGACCTCCAGCGTGCACCGAGCCGACGGGTGCGCGAGGGCGCGATCGCGCGTTCTGTGGAAGGTCGACAGCGGAGAGGGTCCGTGCAGAAGAGGCCCGGTCACCGCCGGATATCGACACCCGGACGAATGTCGGTGGCCGGTCGTATGTTCGAACCATGGAAGGAGAGACCATGACCGCCACCACCACCTCGACCCCCGCTCCCGGAGTCCCGCTTGCAGCCCCGCCGCTCGCGTCCCGTCGAGAGCACCTCGTCCGTGCCGCCGATCACCTGTGGCGTGTCCAGGACAGCCGCGAGCATGTCCTCGGTCACCTCCGCGCGGTGGCCGATCCCCTCGGCGTCCGCTACCGCGCGGAGCGGCTTCATCTGGCGACGGGCGGGTTCCGGCTGATCGGCGAGTTCTGGCGCGCAGACGACGCGGTCGACGCGCTGCGGCACTGCTGAGAGCCGTCGATGTGACGGGCGATCAGTGGCGCCCCCGGCAGGATTCGAACCTGCGACCAAGAGATTAGAAGGCTCCTGCTCTATCCCCTGAGCTACGGAGGCGGACGTCTCTACCGTACCGCGCCCCGCGGGTCGATGTCGGGGCCGTCGATAGGATGGCGACATGGTGACTGCTTCGGAGAACGACCGCCTCGTCTGGATCGACTGCGAGATGACGGGGCTCGATCTCGCCGTCGACGAGCTCGTCGAGATCGCGGTGGTGGTCACCGACTTCGAGCTCCGTCCGCTCGACCCCGGATTCCAGGTCGTCATCCGTCCGAGCGCGGACGCGCTCGCGAACATGAACGACTTCGTCACCGCCATGCACGAGACCTCGGGGCTCATCGACGAGATCCCGCACGGGGTCACCCTCGAGGAGGCGGAGGAGCAGACGCTGGCGTACATCCGCCGCTTCGTCCCCCTCGAGCGCCGCGCGCCTCTCGCCGGCAACACGATCGGCACCGACCGGATGTTCCTCGCGAAGTACATGCCTCAGGTCGACCAGTGGCTCCACTACCGGAACGTCGATGTCTCCAGCATCAAGGAGCTCTCCCGCCGCTGGTACCCCCGCGTGTTCTTCCAGGCTCCGGCGAAGGACGGCGGCCACCGCGCGTTGGCCGACATCCTGGAGTCGATCCGCGAGCTCCGCTACTACCGGGAGGCCGTCTTCGTGGACGAGCCGGGCCCCTCCAGCGACGACGCCAAGGAGATCGCCGCGCGCACGGTGTCAGAGTTCGCTCCGAACATGTAATAGACTCGTGGGGTTGCCTGTTTCGACGGGCGCATGGTGGGTATAGCTCAGTTGGTAGAGCGCCTGGTTGTGGTCCAGGAGGTCGCGGGTTCAAGCCCCGTTACTCACCCCAGCTCGAAGAGGCTCGGACCGGTTCGGTCCGAGCCTCTTCGCCTGTCACACGGGCCCTAGACTGTCCTGGTGTCACTGGCGGTCTGGTTCTCTCTTCTCACCGCATCCGTGGTGATCAGCTTCACGCCGGGGGCCGGCGCGATCAACACGATGTCCAACTCCCTGACGCAGGGCTGGAAGCGCTCGATCTGGGGAATCATCGGCCAGCAGATCGCGCTCATCGTGCATGTCGTGATCGTGGCTGCCGGCGTCGGGCTTCTCGTCTCGCGCTCGGACGTCCTGTTCAACCTCATCCGATACGCCGGCGCCGCCTACCTGGTGTACCTCGGCATCCGTTTGATCCTGACCCGCCCCGCTCCGGCGCTCGATGACGCGCCGGATCCCGTGGATGCTCGGGAGAGCCACTGGTCGATGATGCGCCGAGGCTTCTGGGTCAACCTGCTGAATCCCAAGGCGATCGTCTTCTTCCTCGCGTTCATCCCGCAGTTCATCCGGCTGGACCAGCCTCCGCTCCCCCAGTACCTGGCCCTCGTCGCGACCGTCGTGGTCGTCGACGTGCTCGTCATGTGGGGATTCTTCGCCACGGCCGCACGCCCCTTCCGCCGCCTCACCCGCTCTCCGCACGGCCAGCGGATCCTCAACACCGTGTTCGGAAGCCTCTTCATCGGCGTCGCGGCGCTGCTCGTCCTCCTGCACTGAGGAACCCGTCGCCGTCCCCGTAGGCTGGAGGGGATGGACATGGACGCCGCGGCCTTCGAGGCCCTCGTGATCGACGAACTCGACCAGCTGCCCGACGAGATGGTCGAGCAGCTCGAGAACGTCGTCTTCGTGGTGGAGGATCGTCCCGAGGACGGCAGCCTCGATCTGCTCGGCCTGTACGACGGCCTCGCGTTGCCGGAGCGCACGCAGTACGGGATGGGTGAGCTGCCCGATCGCATCATCGTCTACCGGGAACCGCATCTCGCGCAGTGTGAGGACATCGACGAACTCCGCGACGAGATCCACACCACCCTCGTCCACGAGATCGCGCACTTCCATGGCATCGACGACGCCCACCTGCACGAGCTCGGATGGGCCTGACCGTGTCGACTGCTCTTCCCGAGATCGATGAAGCCACCGATCTCTCCGCTGCGCCCCTGGAGCCCTGGGAGGTCGTCGTGTGGAACGATCCGGTGAATCTGATGAGCTACGTCGTCCGTGTCTTCCGCACCTACTTCGGCTACACCCGCGAGCATGCCACCCGCCTCATGCTCGCCGTCCACCACGACGGACACGCGATCGTCGCCACCGGACCCCGCGAGACCATGGAGGTGCACGCACAGGCGATGCACGACTACGGGCTCTGGGCCACCGTCAGGAAGGCCGCATGAACACCCCACCGATCACCGTCTCGGTCGCCACGATCGAGGGCATGCACCTGGCCCGGCTCGTCGATGACTTCATGGACCTGCTCCGGGATTCCGAAGGCGACGACCCGGGCGTGGCCCGGTTGACGCCGAACGCCTATCCGGACGACGACGACGCCGCGGCGGCGTTCGCCTCGGCAACCCGCGCGGACCTCCTGGACCGACGGCTGCACGATGCGCGGGTCATGCGCACGGCGCTGCAGGTGTTCGACCCCGACGCCGAGGTGACCGATGAGGGCGCCCGCGTTCCCCGCGACGTCCTCGTACGGCGCGAGGACGTGGACGCGTGGCTCCGCACCCTCACCGCCATCCGGCTCGTCATCGCCACGCGGCTCGGCATCACCGACGACGAACCCGACGTCGGCGGTGACGGCCAGGCCGTCTACGACTGGCTGGGATACCGTCTCGAGCTGCTCATCGAAGCCGTGGACGAGAGCGACGCCGACGCCCTCCGCTGAGCGGAATCACGGGACCTCGATCACGCGAGTGGCGAGTTCCCTCGGACGGTCTCGCTCGAGGTGACGGCGCTCCTGCGCCGCCCACCGGTCCCAGTGCGGGCGGTAGGTGTCGCCATCCCGCGCCAGCGCACGGGCCTTCCGCGATGACTCGCCGGACTCCACCCAGATCCGGATGTCGGCCAGGCGTGCCGTCGAGGGTCGCAGGATCCCGCTGCCCTCGACGATGACGCCGAGGGCCGGATCGACGGCGTGGGTCTCCGCCTCCTCGCCGTGCTCCCAGTCCCAGCGACGCCACGCCCCGAGAAGCCCGCGTCCGTGGGGACGGAGGATGCCCTCGAGCGCGCGCTCCGCCCCGTCGTCGAGGCCATCCCAGCCGGGATAGAGGGAGTCCAACGCGATGACCTGCACGCGTCCGGTGACCGGCCAGGCCCGCGCCACGCGCGCGGCCAGAGAGGTCTTGCCTGCGCCGCTCCCGCCGTCGATCAGCACGACGGGGTTGGAGGCCGCGAGTGCGCGGACGTCTTCCGCGATCAGCGTCGCCGCGTGCGAGAGCGCCGCTGCGACCGCATCGTCACTTCTTGAGGGCACGGATGATGCGCGTGAGGGCCCGACCGGTGACCCAGACGAAGGGGACGGCCACGACGAGGAGCGTCACGATGTTCGGCTCGAAGCGCAGGCCCTCCTCGCGCCGGACGTAGACGCCCACCGGCACCGAGACGCCGCCACCTCCGCCGCCTTCTCCGCCGTCCCCGCTGGCTCCGCCGAAGCCCGCGTAGGTGAACGCCACCGGAGTGACGGTGACGCCATCGATCTCCTGCGGTTCTCCGTACGCGCTCTTCACGCCGAAGGACGCGACCTGATTCCCGAGTTCCAGTGCAATGTTCGGCATGTTCCCACGGTAGCCGACGGCGGCCTGCGGCGCGCGGTCAATCGACGCCGTGGTCCTTCGGATGCCGCGCGGCGCCCCTTCCTTCACCGCGTCCGATGTGGCGCGCCCTGCTGATCGTCGCCGAACCGAACCGCGCCATGGCCTCGTCGACGGCCCCTTCGACCTTGCGCCAGTCCTCGTCCTCGTCCCACAGCGCCAGCGCGCCACCTCCCGCCGGCCGGAGGTTCTCCGCCCGGACGCCCACGAGGCGGACCGGATCACTGCGCTCGATGAGCGCGAACAGGCTCTGGGCCGCCTCGCCGATGCGCTGGCCGACCGCGGTCGGCTCCGGCAACGTCTGGGAGCGGGTGACGGTCCGGAAGTCGTCGAAGCGGATCTTGATCGCGACCGTGGAGGTCTCCCACCCGGCCCGGCGCAGGCGCGCGCCCACGCGATCGGCCAGCCGCAGCAGCTCCGCGCGGAGGAAGGCACGATCCGCGACGTCGTGGTCGAAGGTCTCCTCGTGTCCGATGCTCTTCTCCACGCGCTCCGTGTCGACCGCACGCGCGTCCTCCCCCCGCGCCAGCTGCGCGAGCCTCGCGCTCAGCGCCGGCCCCACGGCGCGGTCCAGCATCTCGGGCGATGCGGTGCGGAGGTCGCCGATCGTGCGGAGGCCGCGGGCCTCCAGGGCCTCCGCCGCCTTCGGCCCCACGCCCCACAGCGCTCGCACGGGGCGCGGCGCGAGGAAGGCGAGAGTGTCGTGTTCCGCGACCACGAGCATCCCGTCCGGCTTGGCCATCGTCGACGCCATCTTCGCCACATGCTTGGTCGCGGCCACGCCCACGCTGCACGTGATGCCGACCTCGGCGAGGACGCGCTCACGAATCTGGGCCGCGATCCGGGCGGGGCTCC
The DNA here is from genome assembly GCF_057364585.1 of Microbacterium sp. CFSPD4_SD4. Lineage (NCBI taxonomy): Bacteria > Bacillati > Actinomycetota > Actinomycetes > Micrococcales > Microbacteriaceae > Microbacterium > Microbacterium sp. CFSPD4_SD4. The sequence continues at coordinate 235,390 of NZ_JBNFOC010000001.1, read as the reverse complement.
CCCAGAGCCGGCGCACACCCTGTACGTCGAGGAACGCCTCGTCCACCGACAGCGGCTCCACGAGCGGCGTGAACGACTCGAAGATCGCCATCACCTGCCGCGAGACCTCTTGGTACCGGTGGAAGTGCGGCGGGACGATCCGTGCCGTCGGGCACAGCCGCACGGCCTGCGACACGGGCATCGCGGAGCGCACGCCGTAGCGCCGTGCCTCGTAGGAGGCGCTGGAGACCACGGAGCGGCCATCCGGAGCCCCGATGATCAGCGGCAGTCCGCGGAGACTCGGGTCGTCCAGCACTTCGACGGCCGCATAGAACGCGTCCATGTCGACGTGGAGGATGCGCGTACCGGAGTCGTCGGCATCGGCCGAGGACACCATGCGGCCTCTGCCATCACCGTGTCCCATGAATCCATTGTCCCCTGGGCCTCCGACATGGAGGCCCAGGGGCGAGAATCACTGCGCGGCGCGCTCGAGGATGAGTTCGCGGACGCGGGCGGCGTCGGCCTGGCCCTTCATGGCCTTCATGACCGCACCGATGATGGCACCCGCGGCCTGGACCTTGCCGTCCTGGATCTTGGCCATCACATCGGGCTGTGCGGCGAGAGCCTCGTCGATCGCCGCGATGAGCGCACCGTCGTCCGAGACCACGGCGAGACCGCGTGCGTCGACGACCTCCTGCGGCGTGCCCTCACCGGCGATCACGCCCTCCAGCACCTGGCGTGCGAGCTTGTCGGTCAGCGTCCCGGCGTCGACGAGCTGCTGCAGCGCCGCGACGTTCTCCGGGCTGACGAGGTCGACCGCGTCCTTCTCCTGCGCATTGGCGAGGCGGGTGATCTCCCCCGTCCACCACTTCCGTGCCGCGGCCGGCGTGGCCCCGGCGGCGATCGTGGCCTCGACGACATCGAGCAGACCGCCGTTGCGCACGTCCTGGAACTCCAGCGGGGTGAAGCCCCACTCGTCCATGAGCCGGCGTCGACGGGCGACGGGCTGCTCGGGCAGGGCGGCGCGCAGCTCCTCGATCAGCTCGCGCGGCGGCTGCACCGGAAGCAGATCCGGCTCGGGGAAGTACCGGTAGTCGTCGGCGTCCGACTTCGGCCGCCCGGGAGAGGTGGTCCCGGTGTCCTCGTGCCAGTGCCGGGTCTCCTGGATGATGGTGCCGCCGTCGGCGAGGATCTGCGCCTGACGCTGGATCTCGTACCGCACCGCGCGCTCCACCGATCGCATGGAGTTGACGTTCTTCGTCTCCGTGCGCGTGCCGAGCTTCTCCTCACCCCGACGACGGAGCGAGACATTGGCGTCGCACCGCAGGTTGCCGCGCTCCAGCCGAGCCTCGGAGATGCCGAGTCCGCGGACGATGTCGCGGATGGCGGCGACGTACGCCTTGGCGACCTCGGGAGCCCGGTGATCAGTGCCGAAGATCGTCTTCGTCACGATCTCGACGAGCGGGACGCCGGCGCGGTTGTAGTCGACGAGCGAGTACTCGGCGCCCTGGATCCGGCCGGTCGAGCCGCCCATGTGCGTGAGCTTGCCGGCGTCCTCCTCCATGTGCGCGCGCTCGATCGGGATCGTCACCATGGTGCCGTCCTCGAGCTCCACCTCGACCGACCCCTCGAAGGCGATCGGCTCGTCGTACTGGGAGATCTGGTAGTTCTTGCCCAGGTCCGGGTAGAAGTAGTTCTTCCGGGCGAACCGGCTGGACTCCGCGATTGAGCAGCCGAGCGCGAGGCCGAGGCTGATCGACGAGCGGATGGCCGTCTCGTTAACGACCGGCAGGGCACCGGGCAGTCCCAGGTCGACCGGGGCGATCAGCGTGTTCGGCTCCGCCGCGTGGTACGCCTCGTTCGCGGGGTTGGGAGCGTCGGAGAACATCTTCGTGTTCGTGTTGAGCTCGACGTGCACCTCGAAACCGAGGACGGGCTCGAACAGCTCGAGCGCCTTGTCGAAGTCCATGAGCGTGGCGGCGGCCATCAGCGCGCGCCTCCTTCCAGCTGGGGGGCACGGGACAGCAGCGGCGCGCCCCAGGAGTCCACGAGCAACGTCTCGAGGGCGGCACCCACCCGGTAGAGGCGGGCGTCCTCCCGCGCCGGCGCGAGGAACTGGATGCCGACGGGCAGCCCGTCGTCGTCCGAGAGACCGCTGGGGATCGAGATGCCGGGGACGCCGGCGAGGTTCGCCGGGATCGTCGTGATGTCGTTCAGGTACATCTGCAGCGGGTCGTCGATCTTCTCGCCGAGCTTGAAGGCCGTGGTCGGGGCCGACGGCGTGGCGATGACGTCGACATCGGCGAAGGCCGCGGCGAAGTCCTGCTGGATCAGCGTGCGGACCTTCTGCGCGCTGCCGTAGTACGCATCGTAGTATCCCGCCGACAGCGCGTAGGTGCCGAGGATGATGCGGCGCTTGACCTCGTCGCCGAAACCGGCGTCGCGCGTGGCGGACATCACGTCCTCCACCGTGGGGTTACCCGCCGGGGTGACCCGGAGACCGAAGCGGACCGAGTCGAACTTGGCCAGGTTGCTCGAGGCCTCGGCCGGGAGGATCAGGTAGTAGGCGGCGACGCCGTACTCGAAGTGCGGTGCACCGATCTCGACGATCTCCGCACCCTGCGCTTCCAGCAGGGCCAGGGCGCTGCGGAAGGAGGCCGCAACCCCCGGCTGGAAACCGCTGTCGGGAAGCTCGCGGATGACGCCGACACGGAGGCCCTTGAGGCCGTCCCCGCGCGCACCCTCGCGTGCGGCCGCGGCGAAGGACGGCCACTGCTCGTCAAGCGACGTGGAGTCCTTCGGATCGTGGCCGCCGATCGCGTCGTGCAGCAGACCGGCATCGAGGACGGTGCGGGTGACGGGGCCGACCTGGTCGAGGCTCGACGCCAGTGCGATCGCGCCGTAGCGGCTGACGCCGCCGTAGGTCGGCTTCACGCCGACCGTGCCGGTCACGTGCGCCGGCTGACGGATCGATCCGCCGGTGTCGGAGCCGAGGGCGAGCGGGGCCTCGAAGGCGGCGACGGCCGCGGCGGAGCCCCCACCCGAGCCGCCGGGGATCCGGTCGAGGTCCCAGGGGTTGCGGGTCGGGCCGTAGGCGGAGTGCTCCGTCGAGGAGCCCATCGCGAACTCGTCCATGTTCGTCTTGCCGAGCGGGATGAGTCCGGCGGCACGGGATCGGGCCACGACCGTCGCGTCGTACGGCGAGCGGTACCCCTCGAGGATCCGCGAGCCGCTCGTGGTCGGCTGATCCGTCGTGACGAGCACGTCCTTGATCGCGAGCGGGACACCGGCGATCGGCCCGAGGTCCTCCCCCGCGGCGCGGCGGGCGTCGATCTCGGCCGCCGCGTCGAGCGCGTGCTCGTTGACGTGCAGGAACGCATGGACGTCGCCGTCGACCTGGGCGATGCGGTCGAGGTGCGCCTGCGTGGCCTCGACGCTGGAGACCTCCCGCGTCGCGAGCTTGTCGGCGAGCTCCGCCGCGGTCAGCCGGATGATGTCGCTCACTGCTCTTCTCCCAGGATCGCGGTGACGCGGAACCGGCCGTCGGCCTGATCCGGGGCGTTCTGCAGCACCTGCTCGTGCGTGAGCGTCTCGCCGACCACGTCGGGACGGAACACATTGCTCAGCGGGATCGGGTGGCTCGTCGCGGCGACATCGGCGGTCGCGACCTCGGACACCTTGGCGATGTTGTCGACGATGGCGTCGAGCTGGCCCGTGAGCCGCGTCACCTCGTCGTCGTTCAGCTGGATGCGCGCGAGCACGCCGAGATGGCGCACAAGATCAGGGGTGATTTCAGACACGCCCCCAGTCTAGTTGGCGAGCCGCCCGCCGCTCGGCGCGGCGCGGCCCGCCTAAGCTGGGCGCGTGAGCACGTTCCAGCCCCCTCGCCCGTGGATCGCCAGCTACGCCGACGGCGTTCCGGAGGACCTCGCCCCCGTCAGCGGCTCCCTCGTGGACATCGTCGCCGCGTCGGCGCGGGACTATCCCGATGCCCCCGCCCTGCAGTTCTTCGGCAGGGAGACCACCTACGCGCAGCTGCAGGAGGCGATCGATCGCGCCGCCGCGGGGCTCCGGAATCTCGGCGTCCGTGCGGGCGACCCGGTCGCGATCGTCCTGCCGAACTGCCCGCAGCACATCGTCGCGTTCTACGCCGTGCTGCGTCTCGGTGCGGTCGTGGTCGAGCACAACCCGCTCTACACCCCTCGCGAGCTGCGCAAGCAGTTCGAGGACCACGGCGCCAAGCACGCGATCGTCTGGAACAAGGTCGTCGCGACGGTGCAGGAGTTCCCGAGCGACCTCGCCGTCTCGACTCTCATCTCGGTCGACGTGACGCGAGCGATGCCGGCCCTCACCCGCTTCGCCCTCCGGCTGCCGGTCGCGAAGGCGAGAGAGTCGAGGGCGGCGCTGACCGAGCGCGTCCGCGGCACCGTGCTGTGGGAGTCGGTGGTGGCCAGCACCCCGATCCCCGCCTCGCATCCTCAGCCCGACACCGACGACCTGGCGATTATCCAGTACACGTCCGGCACGACCGGCACACCGAAGGGCGCCGCCCTCACTCACCGCAACCTCCTCGCCAATGCCGCCCAGTCCCAAGCCTGGGTGCCGTCGATCCAGCGCGGCAAGGGCTGCGTCGTGTACGCCGTGCTGCCGATGTTCCATGCGTACGGGCTGACACTCTGCCTCACCTTCGCCATGTCGATGGGCGCGCGTCTGGTGCTGTTCCCGAAGTTCGACCCGGACCTCGTGCTCGACGTCGTCAAGAAGCATCCGGCGACGTTCCTCCCGCTCGTGCCGCCCATCGCCGACCGGCTGCTCGCGGCCGCCAACGCCAAGGGCGTCTCCCTCGAGGGCATCGAGGTCGCGATCTCCGGGGCCATGGCCCTGCCGCACGAGCTCGTCGTCCCGTTCGAGGCCGCAACGCACGGCTACCTCGTCGAGGGCTACGGGCTGAGCGAGTGCTCGCCCGTCCTCATGGCGAACCCGGTCGCCGACAACCGGGTTCCCGGCACCGTGGGACTCCCTCTCCCGGGCACGGAGTGCCGCGTCGTCGATCCGGAGAATCCCACCGAGGATGTGCCGGGGGGCTCCGCCGGGGAGCTCATCGTGCGGGGTCCTCAGGTCTTCTCCGGCTACTACGGCAAGCCCGAGGAGACCGAGGCCGTGTTCGTCGACGGCTGGTACCGGACCGGCGACATCGTCACGATCGATGACGCCGGCTTCGTCCGCATCGTCGACCGCATCAAGGAGCTCATCATCACCGGCGGCTTCAACGTCGCCCCGACCGAGGTGGAGAACGCGCTGCGCCAGCATCCGTCGGTGGCGGACGCCGCGGTCGTCGGACTGCCCAGCGACCACTCGGGCGAGGAGGTCGTCGCGGCGATCGTCGTCGACCCCGGAGCCGATGTCGACGTGGAGGCGATCCGTGAGTACGCGCGGAGCATCCTCACCCCGTACAAGGTGCCACGCCGCGTCTTCGTCGTCGACGAGCTGCCGAAGTCGCTGATCGGGAAGGTGCTCCGCCGGCAGGTGAAGGAGAAGCTGCTCGCCCTCACGTCGGGGGTCTGAGCCGGCCCCACAGGAAGAGGGGGGCCGGGCGCGCTACCCTTGGGAAGTGACCCCTGAAGAAGTGACCCCCGCCGACGCCCCCGACGAGTCCCCTGCCACCCCCGGATTCGAGGACCTCGGCATCACCGGGCCGGTCCTCAGGGCCATCAAGGATCTCGGCTACGAGACCCCGTCGCCCATCCAGGCCGCGACCATTCCCACCCTCCTCGCCGGCCGCGATGTCGTCGGCATGGCGCAGACCGGAACCGGCAAGACCGCCGCCTTCGCCCTGCCCGTGCTGGAGCGGCTCGACGTCGCGCAGAAGACGCCGCAGGCCCTCGTCCTCGCCCCGACCCGTGAGCTCGCGCTGCAGGTCTGCGAGGCGTTCGAGTCCTACGCCTCCCGCATGAAGGGCGTGCACGTGCTGCCCGTCTACGGCGGTCAGGGATACGGTGTGCAGCTGTCCGCCCTCCGCCGCGGCGTGCACGTCGTGGTGGGCACCCCCGGCCGCATCATGGACCACCTGGCCAAGGGCACCCTCGACCTCTCCGAGCTCCAGTACCTCGTGCTGGACGAGGCGGACGAGATGCTGAAGATGGGCTTCGCGGAGGACGTCGAGCAGATCCTCGCTCAGACCCCCGAGGAGAAGCAGGTCGCCCTGTTCTCCGCCACGATGCCCGCGCAGATCCGCCGCCTCGCGCAGCAGTACCTCCGCGACCCGGAGGAGATCACGGTCAAGTCCAAGACCGCGACCAACACGAACATCACCCAGCGCTACCTCGTCGTCTCGTATGCGCAGAAGGTGGACGCGCTGACCCGCATCCTCGAGGTGGAGAACTTCGACGGGATGATCGTCTTCGTCCGCACGAAGAACGAGACCGAGACCCTGGCCGAGAAGCTCCGCGCCCGCGGGTACTCCGCCGCCGCGATCAACGGTGACGTGCCGCAGGTGCAGCGCGAGCGCAGCGTCAATCAGCTCAAGGACGGGAAGCTCGACATCCTCGTCGCGACGGACGTCGCCGCCCGCGGACTCGACGTCGAGCGCATCAGTCACGTCGTCAACTTCGACATCCCCACCGACACCGAGTCGTACGTGCACCGCATCGGACGGACCGGGCGGGCCGGGCGGACGGGCGACGCGATCAGCTTCATCACCCCGCGCGAGCGCTACCTGCTCAAGCACATCGAGAAGGCGACGCGGCAGCAGCCCACGCAGATGCAGCTGCCGAGCACCGAGGACGTGAACACGACGCGGCTCGCCCGCTTCGACGACGCCATCACGACCGCACTGTCGGAGACGTCGCGCATCGACGCGTTCCGCGACATCATCGCCCACTACGTCCGGCATCATGACGTGCCGGAGGGCGACGTCGCGGCCGCTCTCGCCGTGGTCGCCCAGGGCTCCACGCCGCTGCTCCTCGACCCCGCAGACGACGCCCTGTCGCAGGCGGTCGCCGCCGACAACCGCCCGCAGCGCGAGCGGCAGACGCGGGAGCCCCGGGAACCCCGGGAGCGTCGCAGCCGGGGCGACTACACCCCGTACCGCATCGAGGTGGGTCGGCGGCACCGCGTCGAGCCGCGGCAGATCGTGGGCGCGCTCGCGAACGAGGGCGGTCTGGGCCGCGACGACTTCGGCGCGATCAACATCCGTCCCGACTTCTCGATCGTCGAGCTCCCGGCGAACCTCGACCCCGCCGTCCTCGACAAGCTCCGCGATACGCGCATCTCCGGACGGCTGATCGAGATCGCTCCTGACCGCGGTCCCGGCGCACGGCGGGGCTCGTCCTCGCGCGACGGCGACGGCCGCGGCCGGCCGGCCCGCTACGACCGGAACGACCGCCGCGACCGTGACGAGCGCCCGCCGCACCGCGACCGCGAGGAGAAGCCTTTCCGGAAGCCCCGCCACAAGGCCTGAGCGGACCGACGATGCGCATCGACCGCGCCGGCAGGGAGGATCTCGCCGCGCTCGCCCAGCTCAAGTGGGAGGACGTGCCCGCGGACCTGACGGCCGGTCGATCGCTCGACGCCTTCACCGCCGAGCTGGGCGACTGGTGGCGGGCCCACGACCGCACCCACGTGGCCTTCGTCGCGCGGCGCGATGACGACGACCGCATCGTCGGCGCAGCGTGGGTCGCCCTCGTGCCCCGCGTGCCGCGGCCGGGCGCTCCGCACCGCCTCTCCGCGGACATCCAGAGCGTCTTCGTCCTTCCCGAACATCGCGGACGAGGAGCGGGCCGCGGTCTCGTCGCCGCGGCTTGCGCCCACGCCGTCTCTGTCGGCGCCGAACGGATCACCGTGCATTCGAGCGAGGCAGCCGTCGGGCTCTATCAGGAGCTGGGGTTCGCGGACTCCCCACGGCTGCGGCAGTTCCTCGCTCCCACCACGGCGGCGCCGGAGAGCGCCTGATCCTCAGTCCAGCGCCGCGGGCCCCTCGTTGACCAGGACGTGGAACTGCGCGGCGTCCAGGATGCGGACGCCGAGCTCCTCCGCCTTCGCGAGCTTGGAGCCGGCTCCCGGCCCCGCGGCCACGAAGTCCGTCTTCTTGGACACGCTCGAGGCCGCCTTTCCGCCGGCCTTGATGATCGCCTCCTGCGCCCCCTCGCGGGTGTACCCGTCGAGGGATCCCGTCGCCACCACGGTGAGTCCCTCCAGCACTCCCCCGGCCGCGACCGCCGCTCCCGGGCCGGGGTGACCCGGCGTCGCCCACTGCACGCCCGCATCAGTCCACTGGCGGACGATCTCCTGGTGCCAGTCGACGTCGAACCACGCGAGCAAGGAGTCCGCGATGATGCCGCCCACGCCCTCGACCGCGGCGAGCTCTTCCCGCGATGACTCCCGGATCGCGTCGAGCGACCCGAACCACTGCGCGAGCGCCCGCGCAGCGACCGGTCCGACGTGACGGATGTTGAGCGCGACGAGGAGCCGCCAGAGGTCTTTGGTCTTCGCCTTCTCCAGCTCCGCGAGCAGGGTCAGCGCCTGGGAAGACGGCTGCGGACCCTCCAGACCCGACTTCTTCTCGGCCGCGGTCGGGTTGCGTCGGAACGGCGCGCGGGTCTTCACGAGGCCGTCCTCGTCCTCGCGCGGCAGACCCGTCTCCGCATCGCGCACGACGACCTCGATCGGCACGAGCTGCTCCAGGGTCAGGGCGAACAGGCCCGCCTCCGTCACCAGGGGAGGCTCCGCCGGACTCGTGGGCTGGGTCAGCGCCGCCGCCGTCACCTCGCCCAGGGCCTCGACATCGAGGGCTCCCCGCGAGCCGATGTGCTCGACGCGTCCGCGCACCTGGGCGGGGCACGACCGGGCGTTCGGGCACCGGAGGTCGATGTCCCCCTCCTTCATGGCGCGCAACGGCGTGCCGCACTCGGGGCAGTCGGCGGGCATGACGAACTCCCGCTCGGTCCCGTCCCGCTTCTCGACCACCGGGCCGAGCACCTCGGGGATCACGTCGCCCGCCTTGCGCAGCACCACGGTGTCGCCGATGAGAACGCCCTTGGCCTTCACCACGTCCTTGTTGTGGAGCGTGGCCTGACGGACCACGGATCCGGCGACGTGAGCCGGCGCCATCACCGCGAAGGGCGTCGCGCGACCGGTGCGACCGACGGAGACGACGATGTCGAGCAGCTTCGTCTGCACCTCCTCCGGCGGGTACTTGTAGGCGATCGCCCAGCGGGGTGCCCGGCTCGTCGCTCCCAGCTCGTCATGCAGGTCGAGCTCGTCGACCTTGACCACGATGCCGTCGAGCTCGTGCTCGATGTCGTGCCGATGCTCGCCGTAGTGCTCGACGAAGGCGACGACGTCGTCGATGCTGCGGCACACCTTCGTGTGCGGACTCGTCGGCAGCCCCCAGGCGGCCAGCAGCTCGTAGACCTGGCTCTGGGCCGCGACCGGCGGGTTCGTCCAGGCACCGATGCCGTGCACGTACAGCGCGAGCGACTCGATGCGCAGCAGACCCGCTTCCAGCTCCAGGCCGTCCTTCTTGTCGATCTGCTGACGCAGGCCGCCACTGGCCGCGTTGCGGGGATTCGCGAAGGCCGGGAAACGCCGTGCCGCCGCGGTGCGCGCCTTCTCCTCGTCGAACGGCTTCTTCGCGCCGCCCCTGGCCTCCCAGCGCGCGAGGGCGTCCGCGTACGCGCGGTCTCGGAACGCCGCCTGCGCTGCGTTCAGCCGCTCGAACGCGGCGACGGGGATGAAGACCTCTCCGCGCACCTCGACGATCGGCGGATGCCCCTCCCCGGCGAGCCGTTGCGGGATCTCGGGGAGTCGAAGCGCGTTCTCGGTGACGATCTCGCCGACGCGCCCGTCGCCACGGGTCGCCGCCGACGTCAGCACGCCGTCCTCGTACCGCAGGTTGATCGCGAGGCCGTCGATCTTGAGCTCGGTCAACCAGTCGACGTCACGCCCGGCGGCGGCGCGCGTCTTCTGCGCCCACTCGCGCAGCTCCTCGATCGAGAAGACGTTGTCGAGGCTGAGCATGCGCTCGGCGTGCTCGATGGTCGCGAGCCCCGTCGCCTCGGCCGCGCCGACCATCTGCGTGGGCGAGTCCTGTCCCTGCAGCTCGGGGTGCAGGCGCTCGAGCTCTTCCAGGCGCCGCATCCAGCCGTCGTACGTGGCATCGTCGACGAGCGACGTGTCACGCCCGTAGTACGCGTCCTTCGCCTCGAGGATGCGGGTCGTCAGCTCCTCCGCCTCGCGGCGGGCGTCTTCCAGTGAGATGTTCTCCGGCACTCCGTCAGTCTAGGAGCGGCGACCGACATCCGCCCGGATCAGACGCCGACGGGGACCGCGGAGACGGTCGCATCGATCGTGAACTGCCCGAGCACGCGCGTGCCGATGTAGAGCACGGCGGTCTGCCCGGGGCGACGCCGTCCAGGGGCGTGTCCGGGACGACGCGGACGCCCTCGGCCGTCACCGTGGCCGTGGCGGGCACCGGCTCGGCATGCGCGCGGATCTGGACATCGCACGCGAACGACGACGAGGTCGGCGCGGCGCCGGCCCAGCTGAACCGCTCCCCCGCGATCTCGGCGATCGCCAGCGCCTCCTTCGGGCCGACGACCACCGTATTCGATACGGGGCGCACCTCGAGCACGAAGCGCGGCTTGCCGTCCGCCGCCGGGACGCCGAGCTTGAGTCCGCGCCGCTGGCCGACCGTGAAGGCGTGGGCGCCCTCGTGCGCGCCGACGACGGCACCGGTGCGGTCGACGATCTCACCGGTGGCCGTGCCGACCTTCTCGGCCAGCCAGCCCCGGGTGTCCCCATCCGGGATGAAGCAGATGTCGTGGCTGTCCGGCTTCTGGGCGACGCTGAGACCGCGCTGTTCCGCCTCCGCCCGCACGAGCGCCTTCGACGGCGTGGTGCCCAGGGGGAAATAGGTGTGGGCGAGCTGGTCGGCCGTGAGGACGCCGAGCACGTAGGACTGGTCCTTCGCGTTGTCCGAGGCGCGGTGCAGCTCGAGTCCCGCCGGGCCGTCGACGAGGGTCGCGTAGTGCCCGGTGCACACGGCGTCGAAACCGAGCTCCAGGGCGCGCTCCAGCAGGGCAGCGAACTTGATCTTCTCGTTGCACCGCATGCACGGGTTCGGCGTCCGACCCGCACGGTACTCGGCGACGAAGTCGTCGATCACGTCGTCGCGGAACCGCTCCGAGAAGTCCCACACATAGAAGGGGATGCCGAGGAGGTCGGCGGCGCGACGCGCGTCGAGGGCGTCCTCGATCGTGCAGCAGCCGCGACTGCCGGTGCGCAGGGTCCCGCCGGCACGGGAGAGCGCGAGGTGCACGCCGACCACATCGTGCCCCGCCTCGACGGCCCGGGCGGCCGCGACGGCGGAGTCCACACCACCGCTCATGGCCGCAAGGATTCGCATGGGTCCAGTCTACGAGCGCTCGGCTGCACGGGCCCCGGATGCCCGTGCGTAGGCATCTCCGATCACCGCCAGCACCGCATCCACATCGGCATCGGTCGACGTGCGCCCGAGGGAGAAGCGCAGCACGCTCCGGGCGTCCGCCTCACTGCGCCCCATCGCCATCACGACGTGCGAAGGCTCGGCGACCCCCGCCTGACACGCGGAGCCCGTGGAGGCCGAGACGCCGGCCACGTCCAGCAGGAACAGCAGGCTCTCCCCCACCGCACCGGGGAAGAGCAGGTGGGCGGTACCCGGAAGACGGTGATCGGGATCGCCCAGGAGCTCGGCCGCCGGCACCCGCGCACGGATGCCCTCGACCAGGCGGTCGCGCAGACCGCCCACCCGGACGCTCTCGGCGGACCGCTCCCGTTCGGCGAGTTCGAGCGCCGTCGCCAGCGCCGCCGCTCCCGGCACGTCCTGCGTGCCCGCACGCAGACCCCGCTGCTGGCCCCCGCCCCGCAGGAGCGGGGTCAGCCGGGCGGACCGGGCCACCACCAGCGCGCCGACGCCGACCGGTGCGCCGACCTTGTGTCCGGCGACGCTGAGCGCCACGAGGCCCACGCCGTCGTCCGCGCGGCCGCGGAGGTCCCGGAAGGACAGCGGCAGATGCCCGAGAGCGGCGACGGCGTCGAGGTGCAGGGGTACACCGGCGTCGGCCGTGGCCGCCGCCAGCGCGGGCGCACCGTTGATCGTCCCTGTCTCGTTGTTCGCGACGAGCGCGGTCGCGAACGCGGCCCCTGGCAGGGCCGCGGCGAAGCGGTCCTCGTCGATGCGCGCGTGGGCAGACACGGGCACGGCCCGCACCTCGGCACCGTCGGCCACCAGGGCTGCGACCGTGTCCATCGTCGCGTGATGCTCGCCGTCCGGCACCACGACAGCGGTCGTCCCCGGACGACGCGAGTGCCACAGTCCCTGGAGGGCGAGGTTGATGGATTCCGTCCCACCGGAGGTCAGCACCACCTCGATGGGGTCGGACCCGAGGACCGCGGCGATCCGCTCCCGTGACTCCTCCAGCACTCGGCGCGCGTCCTGCCCCGCTCCATGCGTCGACGACGCGTTGCCGATGATGACCGACGCCTCCAGCCACGCGTCCCTGGCCTCCGGGCGCAACGGGGTCGTCGCCGCGTGGTCGAGATAGTGCCGCATGCTTCGATTCTCCCCGATCCGCGCCCCGGACGGACCGTCTGCGCGTGAGACCGGGTGCGTCCTGTCATGAGACTGAAATGCAACACGTTTAGGGTGTATCCATGTCTTCGTGCCCCGACTCCGTCGTGCCCGGTGGGGCGATCCTCGACAACCTCGGCGTCCGGCTGCACGACGGCGTCGGCACGCTGCGGGTCTGGTCGCAGAACGCCTCCGCCGTCGAGCTCGTCGTCTTCGACGCGACGGACCTCGACTGGGTCGTCGACCAGGCTCCGCTCGAACGGCGGCCCGGAGGCGTCTGGGAGGTCACGACGCCGTTGCTGCAGCCCGGAGTCCGCTACGCGCTCCGCGTCGAGGGTCCGCACGGGCCCGGCAACACGTTCAACCCGGAGACGCTGCTCCTCGACCCGTATGCGCGAGGCCTCGCCCAGGGACACGGCTACCAGGAATGGCGAGCCGTGGTCATCGAGGACGGCTTCGACTGGGGCGGCTCCACGAAGCCGCGGATCCCCGCCGACCGGACGCTGATCTACGAGGGCCACCTGAAGGGGCTGACCAAGCGGCACCCCGACATCCCGCCCGCGCTGCACGGCACCTATGCGGGCCTCGCGCACCCGGCCATGATCGCGTACCTCCGCACGCTCGGGGTGACGTCGGTGGAGCTGCTCCCCGTCCACGCCTTCGTCCCGGAGCCGCGGCTGCTGGAGCGGGGGCTGACGAACTACTGGGGCTACAACACCCTGAACTTCTTCACGCCCCACGCCGCCTACGCGACGGAAGGCGCCAGGAAACGGGGCCCCGAGGCGATCATCGCCGAGTTCAAGGGCATGGTGCGTCTGCTGCACGAGGCCGGCCTCGAGGTGATCCTCGACGTCGTGTACAACCACACGTCGGAGGAGGGCATCGGCGGGCCGCGCTCCAGTCTCCGCGGTATCGACAACGCGCGGTACTACCGACAGGACGACGCGGGCGTCTACATCGACACCACGGGATGCGGCAACACGCTCAACACGGCCACCGACGCGGGCGCACGACTGGTGCTGGACTCGCTCCGGTACTGGGCCGAGGAGATGCAGATCGACGGCTTCCGCTTCGACCTGGCGACGGCGATCGCGCGCGACGGCGCTCACGCCTACACTCCGGATCATCCGCTGCTGCAGGCGATCGCCGCCGACCCCGTCCTCGCGGACACCAAGCTCATCGCGGAGCCCTGGGACGTCGGACTGGGCGGCTGGCAGACGGGCAACTTCCCTGCGGGGTGGCACGAGTGGAACGACCGGTACCGCGACCGCGTGCGCAACTTCTGGCTGAGCGACATCGACTACGCACGACGAGCCTCGGCGCCGGTCGGCATCGGCGGCTTCGCCACCCGGCTCGCCGGATCGTCCAACACCTTCAGCGAGGACCGCGGACCCCTCGCGAGCATCAACTTCGTCACGGCGCACGACGGGTTCACGCTGCACGACCTCGTGTCGTACGACGTCAAGCACAACGAGGCCAACGGCGAGTACAATCGCGACGGCGCCGACCTGAACCGCTCGTTCAACCACGGCGTCGAGGGACCGACCGACGATCCCGCGATCCTCACCGCCCGGCGCAAGGCCATGCGCAACCTGCTCGGCACCCTCCTCCTCTCGGCCGGCATCCCGATGCTCACCGCCGGGGACGAGGTGGGGCGGTCCCAGCGCGGCAACAACAACGCCTACGCGCAGGATTCGCCGCTGTCCTGGCTGTCCTGGGAGTTCGAGCCCTGGCAGGACGACCTCCGGGCCCACGTCGCGCGCCTCGCCCGGTTGCGCGAGGAGAATCCGGCGCTGCGGCCGAGTCGGTATGCCCGCCTCGGCGAGCACATCCCGAACGCCTCGGTCATGGACTGGTACGACCAGGACGGCGCGACCATGGAACCGGGGCAGTGGACCGATCCCGGCAATCGCACGCTGCAGTACGTCGCCGCCTCCACACCGGACAAGGAACCCGCCAACCGCATCCTCCTGATCGTGCACGGGACGGAGGCGCCGATCGACGTGCGGCTCCCGGAGGAGATCGAGGGTGCCAGCCGATTCGTCTCCCTCTGGTCGAGCGCCGACGAGCGCCCGTCGGAGGCCGAGGAGACGTACGCTCCGGGTGACGTGCTGCCGATCCCCGGCACATCCATGCGCCTGTTCCGGGTGGAGTGATAGCACGGTTCGGCGCCGGGGTCGAGCGGTAGGTTCCGACAGGGCCGAGCGGTAGATTCGGCATGTGACTGCTCGTGCTGGAACCCGACCCACGGCTCTGCGGAGCCCCGTTCAGATCCCGACGCGCGCCGTCGACGCCGACCAGCCCGGAACCCTGCGGACCACCCGGATCCCGCTGCTGGACGGCACGCCGGTGGTTCCGGGAGGCTTCCCCGCCAAGGCGTTCGCAGGCGAGGTCGTCCCCTTCCGCGTCGTGGCGTTCCGCGAAGGGCACGACCTCATCGGCGTGCACGTGCGACTGACCTCACCGGCCGGCGAAGAGAGCCTGCACCGGCTCACGGCGCTCGCCGACGGCACCGATCGCTGGGAGGCGGAGATCGCCCTCGATGCGGAGGGCCTCTGGCGGTATCGCTTCGAGGCGTTCTCCGACGACTTCGCCACCTGGGCACACGCCGCGCACGTGAAGATCGCCGCCGGGGTGGACGTCCCCGTGATGGCCGCCCTCGGAGCCGAGCTCCTGCAGCGGGCGGCTGCCGAGAAGGACCGCCCCGCAGCGCAGCGCACGCGCCTCAGGACCTGGGCGGAGGAACTCCGGGCCGGCGACCCCGTCGTCGCCGCCGAACGTGCCGTGGACCCCGATCTCGCGGCGATCTTCCGCGATCGCCCCGTCACGACGCTCCGTTCCGCCTCCGCGGAGCAGCTCCTCCGCGTGGAGCGCACCCGCGCCGGAGTCGGCGCCTGGTACGAGTTCTTCCCGCGGTCGGAGGGAGCCCGCCGCCTCAAGGACGGAACGGTCCGCAGCGGCACGTTCCGTACTGCAGCGAAGCGCCTGCCCGAGGTCGCCAGGATGGGCTTCGATGTGATCTACCTCGTCCCCGTGCATCCCATCGGCACGACCAACCGCAAGGGTCGCAACAACACCCTCGTCGCCGAGGCCGGGGACCCGGGCTCGCCGTACGCCATCGGAGCGGCGGAGGGCGGGCACGATGCGATCCACCCTGACCTCGGCACCCCGCAGGACTTCCGCGCCTTCGTGCGGGCCGCGCGGAAGGAGGGACTGGAGGTCGCCCTCGACCTCGCGCTGCAGGCCTCTCCCGACCACCCCTGGGTGCGCGACCACCCGGAGTGGTTCACCACCCTCCCCGACGGCACGATCGCGTACGCCGAGAACCCGCCGAAGAAGTACCAGGACATCTACCCGCTGAACTTCGACAACGACCCGGAGGGGATCGCCGCCGAGATGCTCCGGATCGTCCGGCACTGGGTGGCGGAGGGGGTTCGGATCTTCCGCGTGGACAACCCGCACACCAAGCCGCTGCAGTTCTGGGAGTGGCTGATCGCGACGGTGAACGAGACGGATCCCGACGTGATCTTCCTGGCCGAGGCGTTCACCCGACCGGCGGTGATGCGCGCGCTCGCCGCGGTGGGCTTCCAACAGAGCTACAGCTACTTCACGTGGCGCAACACCAAGGCGGAGCTCGAGGAGTTCCTCACGACGATCTCCCACGAGACGGCCGACTACATGCGCCCGAACCTCTTCGTCAACACGCACGACATCCTCACCGAGTACCTCCAGTTCGGCGGACGCGCGGCCTACCGCATCCGCGCCTGCATCGCCGCCACCGCGGGCCCCGTGTACGGCGTGTATGCGGGATACGAACTCATCGAGAACGTGGCCCGCCCGGGTTCCGAGGAGAACATCGACAACGAGAAGTACGAGTACAAGTTCCGCGACTGGGCGGGGGCCGAGGAGCGCGGGGAGTCGCTGGCTCCGCTCCTGCGGCGGCTGAACGAGATCCGTGCGGCGCATCCGGCGCTGCGGCAGCTGCGCAACCTCGAGCTGCACTGGAGCGACGATGACGCCATCCTCGTGTTCAGCAAGCATCTCGACGCCGCCTTCACCGGAACCGGGCGGCCGGACACGCTCATCGTCGTCGCGAACGTCGACCCGCACTCGGTGCGCGAGACGACCGTCCATCTCGACACCACACGCTGGGGCGTCGCCCTGGGTGAGAGCTACGAGGTGGAGGACCTGCTCACGGGCAGCGTCTGGACCTGGACCGATCACAACTACGTCCGGCTCGACGCCTTCGCCGAGCCGGTCCACATCCTGAAGGTGAGGGAGCGCGCATGAGCGGCATCGACGACACCGCGAACGCCGAGTGGGAGGCCGTGGCGGAAGGGCGGCACCACGCACCGCACGCCGTGCTCGGCGCCCACCCCGGGAAGGATGCGGCGGATCGGGCCGTGACCGTGATCCGGGCTCGCCGTCCGCTCGCCGAGACGGTGGAGGCGGTCTTCGACGACGGCAGCCGCCTGACGCTCACCCACGTCGCGCAGGGGGTGTGGGAGGGCACCCACCCCGGACCGCCGCTCCCCTACCGTCTCGCGACGCGCTACCGCGGCGAGGAGGAGAGCGTCGCGGGCGACCCGTACCGTCACGCGCCGACCCTCGGCGACCTGGACCTTCATCTGATCGCCGAAGGCCGGCACGAGCGGTTGTGGGAGGCGCTGGGAGCCCATCCCCGCACGCAGGGCGACGAGCAGGGCGTGTCCTTCGCCGTCTGGGCGCCCGATGCCACGGCCGTCCGTGTGGTGGGCGATCACAACGGCTGGAACGGCGAGAGCCACGCCATGCGCTCGCTCGGCGCGAGCGGCGTCTGGGAGCTCTTCATCCCCGACCTCCCCGTCGGGACCCGCTACAAGTTCCAGATCCGGACGCGGAGCGGCAGCTGGATCCTCAAGACCGACCCGATGGCGTTGGCGGCGCAGGTGCCGCCGGAGACCGCCTCCGTCGTGACGGCGTCGTCCTACGTCTGGGAGGACGGCGCGTGGATGACGCGTCGCGCCGCCACGCATGCCGTCGCGCAGCCGCTGGCGGTGTACGAGGTGCACGTCGGCTCCTGGCGGGGCGGCCTGGGATACCGCGATATGGCGGATCCGCTGATCGCGCACGTGCAGGAGACGGGGTTCACTCACGTCGAGTTCATGCCGCTCGCCGAGCATCCGTTCGGCGGATCCTGGGGATACCAGGTCAGCGGCTACTACGCGCCGACGAGCCGGTACGGCTCCCCCGACGACCTGCGCTACCTCATCGACCGCCTGCACCAGGCCGGCATCGGCGTCATCATGGACTGGGTGCCGGGCCACTTCCCCAAGGACGACTTCGCCCTGGCGCGCTTCGACGGTCAGCCCCTGTACGAGCACCCCGACCCCCGGCGCGGAGAGCACCAGGACTGGGGCACGCTCATCTTCGACTACGGTCGTCCCGAGGTCCGCGGCTTCCTCGTCGCGAACGCGCTGTACTGGCTCGAGGAGTTCCACGTCGACGGTCTGCGCGTCGACGCCGTCGCCTCGATGCTCTACCTCGACTACTCGCGTCGCGAGGGTGAGTGGGAGCCGAACATCCACGGCGGACGCGAGAACCTGGAGGCGATCCGCTTCCTCCAGGAGGTCAACGCCACCGCCTACCGCCTGCACCCCGGGATCCTCATGATCGCCGAGGAGTCCACGAGCTTCCCCGGTGTCACCGCGCCGACGGATCACGCCGGCCTCGGGTTCGGATTCAAGTGGAACATGGGGTGGATGAACGACTCGCTGCAGTACATCGGCAGAGACCCGATGTACCGGGCGCACCACGAGGGCGAGATGACCTTCTCGTTCGTCTACGCGTTCGGCGAGAACTACGTGCTGCCGATCAGTCACGACGAGGTCGTGCACGGCAAGGGCAGCCTGCTGTCGAAGATGCCCGGCGACCACTGGCACAAGCTCGCGAACGTCCGCGCCTACCTCGCGTACATGTGGGGGCATCCGGGCAAGAAGCTGCTGTTCATGGGTCAGGAGTTCGGACAGCTCGCCGAGTGGTCGGAGGGGCGCGAGCTGGACTGGTGGCTCCGCGACCAGCCTTCGCACGCCCAGCTCCAGGACTTCGTCGCCGCGATGAACGGGGTGTACCGGGCGCAGGCACCGCTCTGGGAGCGCGACAGCGACGGCTCGGGGTTCACGCGGCTCGGGGCACCGAGCTGGGATCCGTCCGTGATCGCCTTCGAACGGCGGGACGCGCACGGCGGCCGTCTGGTCGTGGTCAGCAACTTCGCCGGCGTGGAGCGCACCGGGTACCGCCTGGGATTGCCGCGCCCCGGCGTCTGGCAGGAGATCCTGAACTCCGATGCCGACGTCTACGGCGGACGCGGTTCCGGCAACCTCGGGATGGTGGTCGCCGAATCCGGAGACGGGGGCGCGGCGACGGCCTCGATCACGCTGCCGGCCCTATCGACGCTGTGGCTCCGCTATCAGCCGGAGCCCCACGTCCCCACCGTGAACAACGGCTGACGGGGGTCTGCGCGGGGGCGTTCCCCCGCGCAGACCGCTCAGAAGAGCAGCGAGGAGAGCCGGTTGCGGGCCGCGATCACGCGCGGGTCTCCGGCTCCGATGAGACCGAAGAGCTCGACGAGGCGCTCGCGCACAGGCGTCCGCTGATCCGACGGCAGCTGCGCGAACAGGTCGAGCAGACGGCCGAACGCGTCGTCGACGTGTCCGCCGGCGAGGTCCAGATCGGCGACGTCGAACTGCGCCTGCACATCCTGCGGTGCGGCGGCGGCTGCTGCGCGCGCGGCCTGGAGGTCGAGCCCCTGCACGCGGTCGAGCAGGCGGACCTGACCGAGACCGGCGATGGCGTCCTCGTCGCGCGGGTTCTCGGCGAGGGCCTTCTCGTAGGCGGTGATGGCGGCACGGTAGTCCCCGCGCTCGATCGCGGCGAAGGCCTCCGCGTGCAGCGGCGGCAGCTCGGGCTCGGCCGGGGCGGCGGCCTCGGCCGCCTCGCCCTCTCCGACGGGCAGCGACCCGGACACCCCGTTCTGCGCCGCCACCTGCAGCAGCTGCGCGAACACCTCGCGGACCTGCTGCTCCGGAACCGCGCCCGTGAACATGGGGACCGGCTGACCGGCGATGAGGGCGACGACCATCGGGATCGACTGCGCGCGGAAGCTCTGCGCGAGCTGCGGGTTGGCGTCGACGTCGACCTTGGCGAGGAGGACGCGTCCGCCCAGCTCACGGGTGACCTTCTCGATGATCGGGCTCAGCTGCTTGCACGGCCCGCACCACTCGGCCCAGAGGTCGACGACGACCGGCATTGTGCGGGAGAGCTCGAGCACCTGACCGAAGTTCTGATCTGTCGCATCCACGACGACATCGGCCACCGGGGAGTTCGAGGGGGCAGCCGCACCGCTCGCCGGCGCGGACGGACGGTTGCGCAGACTGGACAGATCGACGGCGCCTCGCAGGGCCGCGGGAGACATCTCACTCACTTGATCACCTTCACGGAGACGAGATCCTGACGCGAGGCCAGGAGGCGGATCGGTTCACTCGAGCCCTGAGATGGCACGGCGAAGAACAACTGGAACTCGTATGTCGTCTCGGCGCCCTTCGCAGACTCCTTCGCCCCGGTCAGCGCCTTCGCCTCCTCATTGTCACCGAAACGGATGACGACGTCGGAGGACGTGGGGGTGATCGTCTCGACGTCGAGAACGGAGACCGCGACGATGGCGCCGCTGTCCAGCGTCGTCATCGAAACCGGATCCGCCGTCGTCGGCTTCATGTCGAACGCCGCCTTGGACGTCTTCGCGGCGCCGGCATCAGCCAGCCCCTGCACCAGGTTCTGCCTGCTGTCCCTGATCGACGTGGCGAGGTTGAGCGCCAAGTCGTCGAACTGCCCGTACGAGGCACTCTTCTCACCGTTGTCGACGACATCGGCGAACGCCGCCGCGACCTCGTTCGGCGGCACGGACAGAAAGGCCGAGTCTGCCGGGACCAGCGAGGTCCCCAGCCAGCTCGCAGCCACCTCGGGGAACACGGCATCCGCCGACATCTCCGCCATGTTGGTCACCTTGTAGTTGGACCAGGGGTCGGCCTGTGTCATGGTGAGCACCACCGGCGGCACAGTGTCGTCGCCGGTGCTCTTCGAAAGCATGAGGACCGTGCGCGGCCAACGATCCGTCGCCTCCGGGAGCACCACCTCGACGTCGTCCGTGGGGATCGCAGTGGGCGCGGCCCGATCCGGGAGCTTCGCGCGCAGGGCGTAGTCAGTGGTCCTCGTCGTCAGCGGAGCGCCGTCGAGACGGGTCGCCGCGAGGTCGAGGTCCTTCGCCTCATCGGCCTGCACGAGAGTATCGGAGACCTCCCGGAGGATCCGCTCGGCCTGCGTCTCGGTGACCGCCGGCGGCTTCTGGTTCTCGGGGGCGATCACCGTCGGCGTCGGAGACGGCGATTCGGAAGCGTCCCCGAACTCGGGCCAGGAGTCGGCCGTGCAGCCTGAGGCCAGCAGCGCGGTCAGACCGATGGCGGGGAGGGCGAGCAGGCGCCGACGACGCCTCGGGCGCTCGGCTCGCATCGTACTCTTCCCGTCCTGCTCCTTCTCGTCGACGATCTCCGCGTCGTCCACGTCGTCCTTCCCCGCCGGTGTCGGCGACTGCGCCCCGTCCGCGGCTTCCAAGGCATCCCGCTCGGACGGCGGAAGGGCCGCCACGTCGATCGGCTGGGTCGAGGGAAGCGGCCCCGGACCCTTCCGGCGCGGGCCCCGACCACGGCGCTGGTGGCGGATCGCGAGCACGTAGAGGACCAGCCCCACGAGGAGCACCAGGCCGCCGGCCGCCATGAGGGGTCCCGCCAGCGGCGTCCGCGTGTCCAGCGGCCAGGAGACGACGATGTCGTCCGGCGCGTCCTTGGTGCCGTCGTAGGCGATCAGCACGCTGGTCCCTTCCGGGAGCTGCATCTTGTCGGTGGAGAGGAAGTTCTCATCGGTGAACGAGTCGAGCCACAGATCGGACCCGGCGGGGTTGCGACCCGCGGGTGCATCGGCGTCGGCTTCCGGCGCCGCCGTCTCAGTGGCCTCCGGCGCCGGTGTCTCGGTCGACCCCTCGTCGTCCGCTGCGGCGACATGTTCGACGACGAGTTCGTCCTCGTCCCCGACGGTCACGTGGTTGTACTCGGCGTCGGAGAGCCAGGCCTCCATATCGGCCGTGCGCCCGTAGCTGGTGAAGATCTCACCTTCGCCGCGGATGAGCAGCTTCTGCGCGCCGGCGTTGATCCGCAGGACGTCGCCGTCCAGGAGCACGTAAGGCGCGGGCTCCTCGATATCGACGCGGGCTTCCTCAGACGAAGGGCCGACGAAGACGGTGCGTTGGGCGATCCCCGCACCGATCAGCACGGCAGCCAGCACGAAGGCCACGACGGCCCATACGAAACGCACGAATAGTCTCCTCACGCACCACGGCTTCCCGCCCGTGACGCCACACTCGACATTTCAGACTAGCGAAGTCACCTGTGTGTTGACCACGAGGCCCCTCCCCTGGTGACGCTGCGGCACGTCGGCGACGCGTCGTGGCCGGTCATGGGTAGCCTTGCTGCAGCCGTTCCGAGGAGTCTGCATGAAGATCCACAACCCGTTCCGCACCGCCCTCGTGGCGACACTCGGCGTGGGCCTCGGCATCGTGCTGATCAGCAGCGTGCAGACGCTGTCAACGGTGCTGCTCTACATCGGCACCGCTCTCTTCCTCAGCCTCGGGCTCGATCCGCTCGTCACGTTCCTCGAGCGACGGCGCCTGCCCCGCTGGCTCGCGGTCCTGGTCACGATCGTCGCCGTGCTGGCGGTCTTCAGCGGGATCGTGCTGATCGTCCTCCCGGTGCTGGTCGACCAGATCTCCCAGCTCATCGCGCAGATCACGGCGATCGTGCAGCGGGGAACCGCCATCGAGGACCTGCGCACGTGGATCCAGGAGACCTTCCCCAACCTCCGCGTCGACGACGTGTTCGCCTACGTCGAGGACTGGCTGGCGACAAACCTCGCCGAGATCGGCGGATCGATCGGTCAAGGCGTGCTCGTCGCCAGCGGGGCCGTGCTGAGCGGGGTGTTCGGCGCCTTCATCGTGCTCATCCTGACCATCTACCTCACGGCCTCCACCCCCTCGCTCAAGCGCGCGGTGTACCAGCTCGTGCCGGCGTCCAAGCGGGACCGCTTCATCGACCTCTCCGAGCAGATCACCGACTCCGTGGGCTACTACGTCATGGGGCAGGTCAGCCAGGGAGTCATCAACGGCATCCTCAGCGCCATCTACCTCACGATCATCGACGCGCCGTTCCCCGCCGTCCTCGCCGTCGTCGCCTTCTTCTTCTCGCTCATCCCCCTCGTCGGCACGTTGACGGGTTCGACGATCATCGTCCTCGTCTGCCTGATCCCCGGTCTCGGCTCCCCCGGCACGGCTCTCGCCGCGGCGATCTACTACCTCATCTACATGCAGATCGAGGCGTACGTGATCTCGCCGCGGATCATGAGCCGCGCCGTGTCGGTGCCCGGCGCCGTGGTGGTCGTGGCCGCCCTCGCCGGAGGAAGCCTGCTCGGCCTGCTCGGCGCGCTCATCGCGATCCCCGTGGCGGCCAGCATCCTCATCATCTACCGGCAGGTGCTGATCCCCCGCATGAACGAGCGGTGACCGGACCGTCGCTCCGCGTCAGCCCTCGACGGGCCAGTGCGTCGGCAGCGGCAGGGCCGACGGGTTGACCGCGGCGACGATCTCGGTGAGCACGCGCCGCGTCTGCGTCTCCCCCACCCACAGGTGCTTCCCGCCGTCGACGGCGATCAGCTGCGCGTGCGGAATGCTCGCGAACCGCTCCCGGGCCTCGGCGGGGCGCAGGTAGTCGTCCAGCTCGGGGACGAGGATGACGACGCGGTGGTCGGTCGTCCCCCAAGCGGCGACCTCCTCCGCCGTCGCGCGGTGCAGTGGCGGCGAGAGCAGGATGATGCCATCGATGTCGTGGTCGGCGCCGTACTTCAGCGCGAGCTCCGTTCCGAACGACCAGCCGACGATCCAGGGGCGAGGCAGTCCGCGGTCACGCACGAAGTCCATGGCGGCGGCGACGTCGAACTGCTCCGCAGCCCCACCGTCGAACGCGCCCTCGCTCGTGCCGCGCGGCGACGTCGTGCCGCGCGTGTTGAACCGCAGGACGGCGAGATCGGCCAGGGCAGGCAGGCGTGCGGACGCCTTGCGGATGATGTGCGAGTCCATGAAGCCGCCCGCCGTCGGCAGCGGATGCAGCGTCACCAGCGTGGCCACCGGGGCGGCCGTCTCGGGCACCGCCAGCTCGCCCACCAGCGTGAGCCCGTCTGCAGTGTGCAGCTCGATGTCCTCACGCGTCGCGGGGAGCTCGAGCGGTCCGCGGATCTCCATGGTCATGCGATCCTCCAACAGGGGGTGTGCCAGTGTCTGCGGTCGGCCAGCGCCGCCGCCTCGCCGAGGATGCCATCCGCCCGCCAGGCGACGAGATGCGCGGTCCCGGGGTCGACGGACCGGCCGCAGCCTGGGCAGACGTAGGCCTTCTGCGCCTGGACGGCGGAGACCGGCTGGACCGTCCACTCCGCGCCACGACGCACCTCGGTGCGCTTCCACCCGGCGAGGAGGCGATCGAACGAATCCTCGCCCTCAGGGCGCGCGGAAGGACGACGACGTGAGCGGGGCATGGTGCCGGCTCACCACCAGTGGTTGGTGACCCAGAAGTTGTACGCGCCGGCCCAGCTGCCGTACCGACCGGTGGCGTAGCCGGTGGCCCAGCGGAGGTTGTCCACCGGGTTGTAGCCGTTGCCGGGCACCTTGCTGCAGGGCAGAGCCTGGACGAGCCCGCAGGCACCGGAGGAGGAGTTGGTGGCGTTCGGGTTCCACCCGCTCTCCCGCGACACGATGTAGTCGACGTACTGCCAGTCGCCCTGAGCGATGCCGGCCGCGGCCATCCACTCCGCCGGCGCACCGCCGCCGCTGTACGGCGGGAGACCCCCGCCGGAGGACCCGCCCTGCGAACCGGACGACGGCGTGCTCGCGGGAGCCGCCGGCTTCGGCTTGGGCTTGGGCTTCGGCTTGACGTACACCTCGAAGGACCCGCGCTCGACGGGGGTGATCGCTGCGCCTTCCACGGTGACGGTGAGGTTCTGCGTGTCCGCGAGAGCCGCCGCGTACACGGAGTCCGGAGCTTCCGTGGCGACCGGCTGCGCGAGGGCGACGCCGGTCGGAGCGACCATCGCGGCGGCGAATCCGACGACCGCGAGAGAGCTGAAGACACCGGCGACACCCCGGCGACGCGACCAGCGTCGCGTGCCTCGGGAGGCGGACGTGGCCGTCGCTGCGGGTACCAGCGCGGCGTCGCTTCGTTCGGGAATCATGTCGTTTCGGGAGTTCACGATGGTGGACAGTCTACGCATACCTGCCTGAACAGGCCATCAGGCAGGCTCAGCGGACCGCCAGGATGACGTCGATCGTGGCGTCGAGCAGCGCATCGACCTGCTCCTCGCGGTAGCCGCCACGCTGCATGCGGAACGCCGCGGACCGCAGCTGTTCTGCGGTCAGCGCGTCGCCGTCGCGGAGGTACCGGACGATGCGGGAGGTGACGTGATCGACCTCGTCGACGCGGTACCCGAAGGTGAGGATTCCGGTGCGGGCGAAGCGATGACGCCGCGGACGCGCGAGATGGTCGAGGATCACCTGTGCATCGGCCCTGGCCTGTTCCACCCAGGCTCCCGCTCCGCGGGCGCGCACGGCGCGCTCGCGCTCTCGGGCCGCGAAAGCATCCTCGACCCGGCCGAGCGCGGCATCGACCTCCGCCACCGCATACCCCTCCTTCACGAGGGGGAACGAGGCGGTGCGCACGTCCTCGGCGGTGAGATCGTCTCCTCCGCCCTCGAACGCCCGACGCGCCGAGGCGAGGAAAGTGTCGACGGCCGCACGGTGGTAGCCCTTGGTGCGACCGCTCGTGAGCGCGAACGCAGGCTTCGCCGTGCTGCGCGCAGAGGTGTCGACCCCGTCGTCGTTGATCACAGCACCGCTGTCGTTCATCAGAGCACCAACCAGGGAGAGAGGAGGAAGTACAGGCACAGGGCGGGGATGGTCGACAGCAGGATGCTGTCCAGGCGATCCAGGAGACCGCCGTGGCCGGGGAGCCAGGAGCTCATGTCCTTGATGCCCAGGTCGCGCTTCAGCATGGACTCGCCGAGGTCGCCGAGCGTCGCGGACAGAAGGATCGCCGCCCCGAAGATCACGCCGCCCCACCAGGGCAGATCGAGGAGGAACAGGGCCAGGAGCACGCCCGCCGCCAAGGAGGCGACCACGGCGCCGCCAAAGCCCTCCCAGGTCTTCTTCGGGCTGATCCGGGGCGCCATCGGATGCCGGCCGAACGCCAGACCCGCGGCGTACGCCCCGGTGTCGGCCGCCACCGCGATCGCGATGAAGCTCAGCACCCACCACTGGCCGCCCTCCTGCTCGAGCAGGATGAGGGCCACGCCGGCGAGGAACGGCACGTACACCTGGATGAAACCGCCGATCACGGCGTCGGTGAGCACGTCACCGTAGGTGCGACCGTCCTTCTCGACCATCTGGGCGAGCAGCCGCCACACGATGACGAAGGCCACGGCGACGAACAGCATGACCCAGCTCAGCCACGGCTCGGCGAAGTACGCGGACAGCACCAGGAAGGTGGCCGCGACCAGCTGCGGGATCACATCCACGCGGCGTCCGGCCGCCCGCAGCGCCCGGGACAACTCGTAGACGCCGAGGAGGGCGGCGGCCAGCGCGAACGGGACGAACAGCGCCTTGATGAACAGCAGCGATCCGAGGAGGGCGGCGCCGAAAGCGAGCCCGATCACGATCGCGAGCACGAGGTCGCGGCCGGTGCGCTGCTTGATGCGTTCGTTGGCCTGATCGAGCTGGTCGCGGGCGTGCGACACGTGCGTCCCGAACTCATCCCGCGCCTGGCGCCACTGCTCGCGGATCGCGTTGTGATCCGCGGTGTCCAGCCGCTCCGCCGTGACGGAAGGAGCGGGAGGCGTGACGGGGAGAGGTGGACGCGGCGGCACGCTCCCGGCGTCGAATCCCGGGAACGACGCATCGCCGAGCGGGGCACCCCCATCGGAGACCCGGTCCGGCTGTGCCTCCCGGCGGGTCACCGGAGTGCCCTCCTCGGCGCCGCGCGATTCATCGGACATACGAGCTACACCTCGAGGAGTTCGGCCTCTTTGCGCTTGAGCGCGTCGTCGATGAGGTCGACGTGCTGACGGGTCAGCGCGTCCAGCTCCTTCTCGCCGCGGGCGATCTCGTCCTCGCCGAGCTCGCTCTTCAGAGCGTCGAGCTCGTCCTTCGCCTTCCGGCGGATGCCGCGGACGTGGACCTTGGCGTCCTCGGCCTTCGACTTCACGAGCTTCACGTACTCCTTGCGCCGCTCGGCGGTGAGCTCGGGCATCGTGACCCGCACGAGGTTGCCGTCGTTCGTGGGGTTCGCCCCGAGGTTCGGCATGTCGCGGATCGCCTGCTCGATCGCCTTGAGCGCCGACTTGTCGTACGGCGTGATGATGAGCGTGCGCGCTTCCTGGTTGGCGAGCGAGGCGAGCTGCGCCAGCGGCGTCGGCGTGCCGTAGTAGTCGACCAGCACCTTCTGGAAGAGCTGGGGGTTCGCACGACCCGTGCGCACCGTGGAGAAGTCCTCCTTGGCAGCCTCGACGGCCCGGGACATGCGGGTGGTGGTTTCAGCGAGGACGTCCGCGATCACGGTGGCTCCTATCGTCGGGGTGTTCTGGAAATTCTATCGGGAGCGGGCTCCCGTCCCGTGCAGGCGCTCAGGCCGTGACGAGCGTGCCGATGGGCTCGCCCAGGAGCGCGCGGGTCACGTTGCCCGCCGGCTCCATCCCGAAGACGCGCATGTCCATGTTGTTGTCCATGCACAGGCTGAACGCCGTGGAGTCGACGACCTTGAGTCCCTGCTGCAGCGCGTCGCGGTAGGTCACGCGCTCGATGCGCTCCGCGTCGGCGTGCTTGTTCGGGTCGGCGGTGTAGATGGCGTCGACGCCGTTCTTGGCGACGAGCACCTCCTGCGCGCCGATCTCCAGGGCGCGCTGTGCGGCCACGGTGTCGGTGGAGAAGTACGGCAGGCCTGCGCCGGCGCCGAAGATCACGACGCGGCCCTTCTCCATGTGGCGCTCTGCGCGACGCGGGATGTAGGGCTCGGCGACCTGGGTCATCGAGATCGCGGACTGCACGCGGGTGGCGGCGCCCGCCTGCTCCAGGAAGTCCTGCAGCGCGAGCGCGTTCATGACGGTGCCGAGCATGCCCATGTAGTCCGCTCGTCCGCGGTCCATTCCCCGCTGGCTGAGCTCCGCGCCGCGGAAGAAGTTGCCCCCGCCGACGACGACGGCCACCTCGACGCGGTCGACCGCGGCGGCGATCTCCCGCGCCATCTGGCTGACCACGTCAGGGTTCACGCCGAGCTGACCGGCGCCGAACGCCTCTCCGGAGAGCTTCAGGAGGACGCGGCGGCGTCCGGTGCGTTCAGTCATGGGGGATGTCCTCTCGTTCCGATTCAAGATAGTGCCTGGTGGGCA
Source organism: Microbacterium sp. CFSPD4_SD4 (assembly GCF_057364585.1). Classification (NCBI taxonomy): domain Bacteria; kingdom Bacillati; phylum Actinomycetota; class Actinomycetes; order Micrococcales; family Microbacteriaceae; genus Microbacterium; species Microbacterium sp. CFSPD4_SD4. Next base: position 207,240 of record NZ_JBNFOC010000001.1, on the reverse strand, counting down.
TGAAGAAGGGGTTCGGATCGAGTGATCCGAACCCCTTCGACAGTGCTACGCGCCGACCTTGAAGCGCGCGAAGTCCGTCACGGTGATACCGGCGTCCTTCGCCACCTGGGCGACGGAGAGCTTGTTGTCCTTCGCGTAGTCCTGCTCGAGCAGGGCGACCTGCTTGATGAACGCGGCGACACGGCCCTCGACGATCTTCGGCAGGGCGGCCTCGGGCTTGCCCTCGTTGCGGGAGATCTCGGTGACGATCTCGCGCTCCTTCTCGACCGCGTCCGCCGGAACGTCCTCGCGGGACAGGTACGACGGGTTGGCGAACGAGATGTGCTGGGCGATGCTGCGCGCGGTCGCGGCGTCGTCACCCGTGTAGGCGACGACGACGCCGATCTGCGGCGGCAGGTCCTTGCTCGTGCGGTGCAGGTAGACCTCGACGCTGTCACCGGTGACGGTGCGCACGCGACGGAGCTCGACCTTCTCGCCGATGATGGCGGCCTCTTCCGAGATGAGCTGCTCGACGGTCTTGTCGCCCGCCGGAGCGGCCAGGGCGGCCTCGACCGAGTCGGCCTTCACGGCGGCGACGGCGTCGGCGACCTTGTCGGCCAGCGCGATGAAGCGCTCGTTCTTCGCGACGAAGTCGGTCTCGCAGGCGAGCTCGACGAGCGTCACGGCGCCGTCCTGCTCGCGAGCGACGACGAGGCCCTCGCTGGTCGAACGGTCGGCGCGCTTGGCGTTGCCCTTCGCACCCTTCAGGCGCAGGATCTCGGTGGCCTTCTCGACGTCGCCGTCAGCCTCCTCGAGCGCCTTCTTGGTGTCGACCATTCCCGTGCCGAGCTGCTCACGCAGCGCCTTGAGGTCGGCGATGGTGAAGTTGGCCATGTGTGGTGGCTCCTTGCTTCGTTGTGTGGGTGTACGAGGGATTACTTGGCGTCAGCGGCCTCGGCGGCGGCGACCTCGGCGGTCTCCTCACCGGAAGCGGCGGCGATCGCCTCGTCGTGCGCCTGGGCACCGGCCTCGTCGGCGGCGGTGGCGTCGGCGGCCGGGGTCTCGACGACGGCGGCCTCGTCGTCCGCGGTCACGACCTCGGCGGCGTCAGCGGACTCCTGCACGGGAGCCTCGAGAAGCTCCTTCTCCCACTCGGCCAGCGGCTCGGCGTCGCCCGACTCCGGGTTGTGCTTCTGCTGCAGGCCCTCGGCGGCGGCGTCGGCGATGATGCGCGTCAGCAGCGACACCGAACGGATGGCGTCGTCGTTGCCGGGGATCGGGTACTGGAAATCGTCCGGGTCGGCGTTGGTGTCGAGGATGCCGATCACCGGGATGCCGAGCTTCTTGGCCTCGTCGATGGCGAGGTGCTCACGCTTGGCGTCGACGACCCAGAGGGCGGACGGCGTCTTGGTGAGGTTGCGGATACCGCCCAGCGACTTGTGCAGCTTGTCCAGCTCGCGCTTCTTGAGCAGCAGCTCCTTCTTCGTGAAGCCGGAGGCGGAGGGGTTCTCGTAGTCGAGCTCCTCGAGCTCCTTCATGCGGGCGAGACGCTTCGCGATGGTGGAGAAGTTGGTGAGGAGGCCGCCGAGCCAGCGCTGGTTCACGTAGGGCTGGCCGACGCGCGTGGCCTGCTCCGCGAGGATCTCCTGCGCCTGCTTCTTGGTGCCGACGAAGAGGATCGTGCCGCCGTGCGCCACGGTCTCCTTGACGAAGTCGTACGCCTTGTCGATGTAGCCGAGCGACTGCTGGAGGTCGATGATGTGGATGCCGCTGCGCTCCGTGAGGATGAAGCGCTTCACCTTCGGGTTCCACCGACGGGTCTGGTGTCCGAAGTGCACGCCGCTGTCGAGCAGCTGGCGGATGGTGACCACAGCCATGGTCGTCTCCTGATTCTGGCGCGGGACGCGCCGTTGAGGTTGTCATGCCGACCGGACGGTCGGACATCCTGGTGCCCGGCTCACGCCCACCCGTTCGGAGACGGGACCTGCGGGAGTGGATGCCACGACGGAGTCGCTCTGGGCACGCGTAGTCACCCCGAGATCGAGGTGCTCGTCCAGCATACAGGATCATGCGCCCACAGCTCGTCCTCCCCAGCAGCGCAATTCCTGGTCTTCTCCCCTGCCTCCGGCCCCGGCGGAGAGAACCCGCTCCACCGGCCCGCACCGGCCACGCACACTCGCGTGATGACTCCTCCATCCCCTCCTCGCCCTCGCTCTCTCCCGCACCCCTCGCTGCTCCGGGTGCTGATCGCCACCGTGCTCGCCGCTGTCGTGCTCCTGTGCGGCGGGGCTCCGTTCCCGTCTCCTCCCGCCGCGCGAGCGGCGTCGGCACCGCACGGCCTCACGCCCGTGCCCGACGAGTTCGTCTCCGACGTTCCCTGGCGGTGGCCCGTCGAGGGGACTCGGCGCGTGAGCGTCGCCTACCGCGCGCCGGCGCACGCCTACGGTCCCGGGCACCGCGGTATGGATATCGTCGCGAGCGCGGGCGACCCCGTCCTCGCCCCTGCGGAGGGGGTGGTCGCGTTCCAGGGCGTCGTCGTCGACCGCCCGCTGCTCACGATCCGACACGCCGACGGTCTCGTGAGCACGTTCGAGCCGGTGGAGTCGCCCCTGCGCGCGGGAGACCCGGTCCGCCGGGGCCAGGACATCGGCCGTGTCGCCACGGGCGGTCACACTCCCCCGGACGCGCTGCACATCGGGGTACGACGCGACGGCGAGTACCTCAACCCGATGGTGCTGTTCGGCGGTCTCCTGCGGGCGCGCCTCCTGCCCTGCTGCGACGGATGACCCGACGCGCGGGCTTCGCGCTCAGGCCCGAGGGTGCGCCAGACGATACGTCGCCGTCAGCCGCTCCGCCGAGACATGCGTGTAGATCTGGGTGGTGCCCAGGCTCGCGTGCCCCAGGATCTCCTGCACCGCGCGGAGATCCGCACCACCGTCCAGCAGGTGGGTCGCCGCCGTATGGCGGAGGGCGTGCGGACCGACGGTCTCGGCGCCGACGACGGGCGCGAGCGCACGGGCGACCACCTCGTAGACCGTCCGCGGACCGATACGTCCCCCGCGACTGCCGAGGAAGACGGCGGGCGACGCGGCGCCGGACCGCGCGAGCAGAGCCGGTCGAGCGCGGCGCAGGTAGGCGGTGAGCGCATCCCGCGCCGGCGCGCCGAACGGGACGACGCGCTCCTTGTCGCCCTTGCCCCGCACGAGGGCCGTCCCCCGATCGAGATCCAGGTCGTCGATGTCGAGGCCGCAGAGTTCGGAGACGCGGACCGCGGCGCCGTAGAGGAGCTCCAGCACCGCATGGTCGCGGAGGGCGATGGGATCACCCGAGGCCGCCGCCTGCCGATGTCGTTCCAACAACTCGGACATCGCGTCCTTCGATGCCACCGTCGGCAGCGTCTTCGCGCGCTTCGGCGCCACGAGCCGCAGGCTGGGGTCGACGGGGACGATGTCCTGCTCGCGCGCCCAGCCGAAGAACGCCCGCGCGGTGGCTGCGCGTCGGGCCAGCGTCGCACGGGCGTCACCACGCTGGGTCGCCTGCCAGAGCCATTCGCGCAGCATCTCCAGGTCGATCCGGTCGACCGGGCCGCCCCCGACGCTCGCCCCGAGGTCTCGCAGATCGGAGCGGTACGCCTTCACGGTCGCCGGAGAGAGCCGACGCACCTTCTCAAGGTGGTCGGCGAACGCCTCGACAGCGACCGCGAAGTCCATATCCCCAAGCCTGCCGCTCCCCCGCCTTCAGAGCGACGCGCCCCGCCGGGCGCGACCGACGACGAGCGCCCCCGCACCCCGTCAGCGCGTACCCCTAGGGCGCCGCGCCCCTCCCGCGCCAGCCGTCCCCGTCGCGGCGAGCGAGCCCGTCGAGGTCGAGCAGACCGAGCAGGGCCCTCGTCCGCTCGACGGTGAGACCCGCGCGCTGCGCGAGCTCCGCCTCCGTCCGAGCGGTCCGCGTGCTCAGCGCGCGGAGGAGCCCCACCCGCCCCTCGTCCGTCGCTTCACGTCCCCGGGGCGACCGGGCACCGACAGGGAGCATCTCGGCGACCTCCGCCGCGGAGGTGACGCACACCGCGTCGTATTCGCGCAGCAGCCGGTGACAGCCAGCCGAGGACGCGGACGTCACCGGACCGGGTACCGCGCCGAGCGGCCTGCCCAGCGTCGCCGCATGCCCCGCCGTATTGAGGGAGCCGCTGCGCCAGCCCGCCTCGACGACCACCGTGGCCTGCCCCAGCGCCGCGATCAGTCGATTGCGCGCGAGGAAGCGCCACCGCGTCGGCGCCGTGCCACACGGCACCTCGCTGACGACGACCCCGTCGACCGCGATCCGGGCCAGGAGGTTACGGTGACCGGCGGGGTACGGGCGGTCGACTCCCCCGGCGAGGACCGCGATCGTTCCCCCGCCGACGGTCAACGCGGCGCGGTGTGCCGCTCCGTCGATGCCATAAGCTCCGCCGGACACGACAGCCGTGTCGCCCACGGCCAGATCTCCGGCCATGTCGGCGGCGACCCGCTCGCCATAAGCGGTGGCCGCTCTGGCACCAACAATGGCGACACGCGCGGCGCTCGTCAGGAGGTCGCTGCGCCCGCGCACCCACAGCACCATCGGCGCCTCCGCATCGAGATCGTCGACAGCCGTCGGCCAGTCGGGGTCTCCGGGGAGCAGCAACTTCGCACCCGCCTTCCGCGCGCCACGGAGGGCGCCGATCACCGCCCCCGGATCGGCGCGCTGCCGCCACCGGGTGCGGGCGTCGTCGAGGGCCCGCCGCGCCCCCACCGCGCGTACCACCGGCCAGGACCGCCCGGCCCCGTCCAACGCGAAGCGCAGCCCGTCGGCGGGTCCGAACTCGCGCACGAGGGTCGCGGCGACGGCGTCCCCCGGGTCGGCGATGACGGACCACGCGATCCGCGCCAGCGCCTCCGTCACCTCCTCTGTCCCGCGCACGCACCGCGCCGCGTCGAGCGCAGCCTTCTGGGAGAGGAGTCCGTCGATCATCGTGCCGCCCCCGTCCGCAGAAGCAGGGCGCGACCGACCTCGTCCGAGCCGGGACTGTCCCGCCCGGAGAGATCGGCCATGGTCCAGGCGACCCGGAGGACGCGGTCGTAGCCGCGGAGCGTCAACGCGCCGCGTTCCAGCGCCCGATCGAGACCCGCGCGAACCTCCACGGGGAGGCGGAACCCGCCATGCCGGAGCACCGTGCCCGGGATCTCCGCGTTCCGACGCCACGGCGTGCCTCGCCAACGCCGCTCGGCCCGTGCGCGCGCCGCGCCGACGCGATTTCGCGCCTCGACGGTCGTGACACCCGACCGCTCACCCGCCAGCGAGCGCGACGCGGCGACGCGCGTGACCGGGAGATCGATGTCGAGCCGGTCGCGCAACGGTCCGGAGAGCCGCGTGGCATAGCGTCGCAGCGCCTGCGGCGGACAGATGCAGTCGCCATCACGCACGCCCCGGTTGCCGCAGGGACACGGATTCATCGCCAGCAGCAGCTGGAACCGCGCCGGGAAGCGCACCACGAAGCCGGACCGATGCACGTCCACGAAGCCAGTCTCGAGCGGCTGACGGAGCGCATCCAGGGCCACCCGCGGGAACTCCGCCGCCTCGTCGAGGAAGAGGACGCCCCGGTGCGCACGGGCCACCGCTCCGGGTCGTGCCGTCCGCGATCCGCCTCCCACCATCGCCGCCACCGAGGCGCTGTGGTGCGGAGCGACCAGAGGAGGCTGGTGGTCGAGCCCGGTCACGGCCTCACCGCAGAGGGAGCGCACCGAGGCCACCTCGATGGCCTCCTGCTCGGTCAGCGGCGGCATGATCCCGGGCAGACGCCCTGCGAGCATCGTCTTCCCTGCTCCCGGCGGACCGCTCAGGAGCATGTTGTGGCCACCGGCGGCCGCGACGATGAGCGCCTCGACGGCTTCCTCCTGTCCGAGGACATCGCTCAGATCGCGCTGATCGGGGTCGTCCTCCGGCGGTTGCGGCCCCGGGACCGGCTCGACGTCGGGCACGTCCACCTCCGCGCCGTGCCAGGCGGCGACCTCCGCGAGCGAGGCGGCGGCACGCACCTCCACGCCGGCGACGAGACCCGCCTCGGTCGCGTTGCCGTGGGGCACGATCACACGCTCGAACCCCGCTCGCGCGGCGGCGAAGACGGCGGGAAGCACGCCCGGCACGGGACGCAGGCGCCCGTCCAGCCCGAGCTCCCCCAGGTGCACGGTCTGCCGGACGGCGCGCCGAGCGATCACATCGCTCGCGGCCAGGCAGGCCACCGCGATCGCGAGGTCGAAGGCGGAGCCGTGCTTGGGCAGGCTCGCCGGTGAGAGGTTCACCGTCAGGCGCCGCCGCGGAAGCGGGAGGCTGGAGTTCACGCAGGCGTTGTGCACGCGCTGCACCGCCTCCCCGAGGGATTTATCCGGGAGCCCGATGATGCGGAACTCCGGCGTCTGCGGGGAGAGGTCGGCCTCGACCTCCACCACGTGCCCGTCCGCTCCCGTGAGCGCCACGGACCACGTGCGTGCGGTGCTCATGCGATGTCCTCGAGGTGCTCGACGGTGGCTGTCCCCGGGGACGCACCGGTGATACCTATCGCTTCCACCCGGAGGACCCGTCCGCGCGCCAGATCGGGATGCTCCGCCCGCCACGCATGAGCGAGCCGCCACAGCCGCCGACGCTTCCGGTCGTCGATGGCGTCGAACGGGTGCCCGAACGCCGTCGACCGCCGCGTCTTCACCTCGATGACGGACAGGCGTGCCCCGAGGATCGCCACGATGTCCAGCTCCCCCTGGGGACACCGCCAGTTACGATCGACGATCCGATACCCGCGCTTCGTCAGATAGTCCGCTGCCTGCTGCTCCCCGGCTCGCCCGAGGTCGTCTTTCGCTGCCATCCCGAAAGGATGGACGTCAGCACCCCGTCACCGCCGTGGTCCCGCGCGAACGCTCCAGAGGCTGTGGGAACGGCGAAGAATGTCACCGCTGTGCAGGAACGGCGCGTCGCGTCACTCTCCGTCGAGGGAGAGCTCCTGCGGCAGTTCGAACTCGCGACGCTGGAGCTCCTCGACGTTCACGTCCTTGAACGTGAGCACCCGGACGGCCTTCACGAAGCGGTCGGCCCGGTAGATGTCCCACACCCACACGTCGCTCATGGAGATCTCGAAGTAGAAGTCGTGCTCGGTGTCCCGCCGCACGACGTTGACCTCGTTGGCCAGGTAGAAGCGACGCTCGGTCTCCACGACGTACTGGAACTGAGAGACGACGTCGCGGTACTCGCGGAACAGCGCGAGCTCCAGCTCGCGGTCGTAGTCGTCGAAGGCTTCCTCATCCATGATGAGTCCATCCTATGGTCGTCCGGCGCCGGTCGCGGCATCCCGGGCGCGGCCTCTCAGAACAGCGTCGGCGCGTCGGCGATCGCCCACGAGGACCGGTGGAACGGGGAGAGCCCGAACGAGCGGATGGCCTCCCGGTGCTCCGGGCTCGCGTACCCCTTGTTGCGATCCCACTGGTAGTCACGGTGGCCCTCGTGCAGCTCCGCCATGTGACCGTCTCTCGCGACCTTCGCGATCACCGACGCCGCGGACACCGAGGCGCAGTCGCGATCCGCCTTGATGACGGGCCGCACGCGCAGGGGCACGGGATGCACACGCGAGACGTAGTCGTGGTTGCCGTCGAGGAGCACCAGGGCGTTCTCGACCGTCGCGCCCAGCGCCACCACCCCCTCCACGGCCCGCGAGGCGGCGAGCCCCAGCGCCCGCATGATCCCGACCTCGTCGACCTCCGCCGCGGTCGCCCAGCCGACAGCCGAGGCCTGCACCCAGGAGGCCGCCCGGGCGGCGACGTCGGGGCGCCGGCGCTCGGGGACCAGCTTCGAGTCGCGCAGGCCCTCCGGAACCCGACGGCGGGCGCCTGTGGCGTCCATCACGGCTGCTCCGACGGCCACCGGTCCCGCCAGTGCGCCGCGACCGACCTCATCGAGGGCGATGATGAGGTCGCACTCCCCCAGGAGCTTCCGCTCCAGGGTCAGTCGAGGCGTGATGACGGTCATTCGGGGTCCGGCACTCCGGTGAAGATGTCGTGGTGGCCGTCGATCGGTCCGAATCGGTCGAGCGGCCAAGTGGTCAGGAACGCCTTGCCCACGATGTTGGAGACGGGGACGAAACCGCCGCTGGGCAGCTCCTGGTGTGCGCGGGCGTCGCGGGAGCGGTCCCGGTTGTCGCCGAGGAGCCATACGGAGTCCTCCGGCACGACGACGTCGAACGGCTCGTTGGAGGCCGCGGTGTCCCCCTCGGGGAGGTTCAGGTAGCTCAGCTCGTCGATCGGGGCGCCGTTGATCGTGATCTGCCCCAGCGCGTTGCAGCACACCACGTGGTCGCCCTCGACCCCGATCACGCGCTTGACGAGGTGGTCCTGGGTGTCGGTCGCCGAGATGCCCACGAAGGTGAGAACCCAGTCGACGGCCTTGACCAGCGGCGGCTGTGCCGGCGCCTGCGGCATCGGGTCGAGCCACCCGCCCGGATCCTTGAAGACGACGATGTCGCCGCGCTCGTAGCCGGTCCACCGCGGCGTGAGCTCGTCGACGAGGATGCGGTCGTCGATCAGCAGCGTCCGCTCCATGGAGGCCGAGGGGATGTAGAACGAGCGCACGACGAACGTCTTGATGACGAAGGACACCAGCGCGGCGATGACGACGATGACCAGCACGTCTCGGAGGAAGACCAGGAACCCGCGCCGCCGTCGTGTCGGGCGTGCGGACGGAGAGTCAGTCATCTGGTTCCTTCTCGAAGAGTGCACCGTGAGCGCACGGCAGTAACAAGGTTCGCACACCGGGGACAGAACGAAAGCACCCCGGGACATCGTGTCCCGGGGTGCTGTGAAGAAGCTTCGCGTCAGTTGTTGACGCGCTTCTCCTTGATCTTCGCCTTCTTGCCGCGGAGCTCGCGCAGGTAGTAGAGCTTGGCGCGACGCACGTCACCGCGGGTGACGACCTCGATGTGGTCGATCACCGGGGAGTGCACGGGGAAGGTACGCTCGACACCCACCTGAAAGCTGATCTTCCGGACGGTGAAGGTCTCGCGGACGCTGTCACCCTGGCGGCCGATGACGACGCCCTGGAAGACCTGGATACGGGAGCGGTTGCCCTCGGTGATGTTGACGTGCACCTTGACGGTGTCACCGGGGAAGAACTCGGGGATGTCGGAACGGAGCGAAGCCGCGTCGACGGCGTCGAGGATCTGCATGATCGTCTCTCTCTGCACTCGCCTCAGGTCGGATGCACGGATTAGGAAGGAACAAGAATGGGAGTGTGCCGAACGGCGCTGACGCGTCCGCGGGCTCCCCTGGGGCAGAGCCGGTCACGGCACAAAGAACCATTCTGCCACGGATGACAGGCCCGGCCAAAACAGCGGGTCAGAGCCGGTCGTCGGTCTCCCGCACCACGATCACCTCGTGCACGCTCGTCTGCGGACTCTCGGTGCGCGGCGGCGTCATCGTCGACCAGGAGATGGTCTCGCGGATGCGCGTCCCACTCCCCCGCGCCTCGTTCCAGAGCTGCCACAGCTGCAGCCAGACCAGGGCGATGCCCACGACGATGGCGGCCGCGAGGAGCCAGCCGAACGCCCCGTCGATGAAGAAGCCGACCGCGATCGTGAGCGCGTGCCAGAGACCGAACCCGGCGACGTCCCACCACGAGACGGCACGCTCGGCGCGGACCGACGGACGGGAGCGCGTCAGCAGCGTGAGCAGGAGCTGCCCCAGGAACACCGAGGGCATCGCGATGAGCAGCACCCAGAGGATCGACCAGCCGCCCTGGAAGACGGCCCAGCCGATGAGCAGCCACAGCGGCAGGAGGAACGCCGACGGCAGCAGCCAGCGGAAGAAGGCCTGTCGGATCCACATGCTCCGATGCTACGGCGACCGCGCCTGCGCGTCACGGGTGTTCGCTGAGAGCGGCAGGCGTCGGGCACCCCGTCCGATCAGGGAGAATGGAGACGACGAGAGGACACTGATGATCGAACTGCGCACCCCTGCCGAGATCGATGAGATGCGCGCGGCAGGCCGGTTCGTCGCCGAGACGCTGGCGACCCTGCGCGACGAGACGAAGGTCGGCACCAACCTCCTGGCGATCGACCGCCGGGCCCATGACATGATCCGCAAGGCCGGCGCCGAGTCCTGCTACATCGACTACCACCCGTCCTTCGGGGCGAGCCCCTTCGGCAAGGTCATCTGCACCTCGGTGAACGACGCCGTGCTGCACGGCCTCCCGCACGACTACGCGCTCCGGGACGGCGACCTCGTCACCCTGGACTTCGCCGTCTCGGTCGACGGCTGGGTCGCCGACTCCGCGGTCTCCTTCGTCGTGGGTACGCCGCGGGACGAGGACCTCCGTCTCATCGACACCACGGAACGCGCGCTGGCCGCCGCGATCGAGACCTCGGTGGTCGGCAAGCGCATCGGCGACATCTCCGCCGCGATCGCCGACGTCGCGCACGGCGAGGGCTACTCCATCAACACCGACTTCGGGGGCCATGGCGTCGGCCGCACGATGCACGGCGACCCCCATGTGGCAAACGACGGCCGCGCAGGACGCGGTTTCCCGCTCCGCGCCGGCCTCGTGCTCGCCCTGGAGCCCTGGTTCCTCGCGACGACGGACGAGCTGATCACCGACCCCGACGGCTGGACGCTGCGGAGCGCGGACGGCTCTCGCGGCGCGCACTCCGAGCACACCATCGCGATCACCGAGGACGGACCGATCATCCTGACGGATCGCTCGTTCCTCGGCGTCGACTGACTCCGGTCGCGGGGTCGGCGCGCTCCCAGGGCGCGACCGGCCCGGGCACGACGACGAACAGCGGGTGCGCCTTCGGGAGCTCCACAGACCCGTGCCGACTGAGCACGTCCGGGCTGCGCTCGGCGAGCTTCGCCCGCAGATGCTCCCACTCGCGTGCCAGCTGACCCGTGGTGACCGGGATCGACGGCACCGCCGACTCCGCGCGCCGGATCCGCGTGCGGTCGAAACGGTAGCCGCGCTCGTCCGCCTCATCGGCGACGCCCACCAGGTACGCACCCACCGTGGCCACGGGATCGGCCGTCGCCCGGAAACGCTCGAGCTGCGGGTGTCGCTGATACCCCTTCGTGGCGTCGGCGAGCACCGCCTGAGCGAGGAGGGTCTCCCGCCAGCAGGCGACGAGCCCCTGGCGGTCGAGGTACTCCGGATGCAGCGACCAGATCCTCATGCGCGGCGGTAACGGAACACGTCGGTGAGGTGCGGCAGATCGAACTCCGCCTTCCCCCGCGTCTCGTCCGTGCCGTCCAGCACCGCTTCCAGGGCCGCCACCATCGCCGTGCGCTCTGCCTCGTCCGCCACGAGGAAGCTGCTCACCGTGCCCCACCGTCGGAGGTAGTCCTCGCGGGTGATCCGCTCGGTCCAGCGCACCTCCTCGTGGACCTCCAGGACGAAACCGGGAAGGTCTGTCGCCGACGCGGAGGTGTCGTCGTCCGCGCCGACCGCGGGATGCGCCACCCGGTGGCACGCGAGATCCCAGGCACAGGCAGGGTCGGCGCGATTCCACAGCAGCCCGAGCGTCCCGTGAGGGACGAGCGTGCGGGCGATCTCAGCTGCCGCCGCGTCCCGATCGAACCAGTGGAACGCCTGCGCGACGCTGACGGCATCGACGGAGCCGTCCGGAACGGGGATGCTCTCCGCGGACCCCGGCCGCGCGTCGACCGTCGGGAGCGTGCGCGCGAGCACGGCGAGCATCGGCGCGGACGGCTCGATCGCGATCACCTGCGTCGCCCGCGCGACGAGCAGGCCCGTGAACTTCCCGGTGCCGGCGCCGAGGTCGAGCGCCGTCGCCACGCGGTCCGGAACGACGATCTCGGCCGCGCGCCCCGGGAACCCCGGCCGGTAGCGGTCGTACTCCTCGCCGATGCTCTCGAACGATCGCGCGCGTGCCATACCCACCATGCCTCGACGCTAACAGCACCCGTCGCGACGGATGGCAGGGTCAGCCGTCGGTCGGCGCGTCCGGGAGCAGATCGGGGCGTCGCAGGCGGGTGCGGACGAGCTGCTGCTCACGCCGCCATGCCGCGATCGCACCGTGGTTGCCGCTGAGGAGCACGTCGGGGACGGCGCGCTCCCGCCAGACCGACGGCTTCGTGTAGGACGGGTACTCGAGGAGGCCGTCCTCGTGCGACTCCTCCACCAGGCTCTCCGGGTTGCCGACGACACCCGGGATCAGCCGACCGATGGCCTCGATCATCGCCATCGTCGCCACCTCGCCGCCGTTGAGCACGTAGTCTCCGAGGCTCAGCAGCCGCACCTCGCCACGCTCGGCGGCGTACTCGAAGACGCGCTCGTCGATGCCCTCGTAGCGCCCGCAGCCGAACACGAGGTGCTCGCGTCCCGCGAGCTCCCGCGCGGTCGCCTGGGTGAAGACCTCGCCCGCCGGCGACGGGAAGATGATGGTCGGCGCGGGGGTGGCGTCCGCCGTGAGCTCATCGAGGGCGAGGCCCCAGGGCTCCGGCTTCATGACCATGCCGGCTCCCCCGCCGTACGGGGTGTCGTCGACGGTGCGATGGCGGTCGTGCGTCCAGTCGCGCAGATCGTGCACCTGGAGGTCGAGCAGACCCGAGCCTCGCGCCTTGCCGAGCAGGGAGAGCGTCAGTCCGTCGAAGTACGAGGGGAAGATGGAGACGACGTCGATGCGCACGGGGGAACCGTATCAGCGGTCACTCGGCGCCGTCGGAGGCGGCGGTCCCGTCCTCCGACTCGGGAAGCTCCTCGAAGAGCCCGGCCGGCGGGGTCACGATGACGCGGCCGGCCGCCACGTCGACGGTGGGGACGATGGCCTCGACGAAAGGGACCATCACCTCGTCCGTGCCGCCGGTCGACGGCTTCACGATCAGGAGGTCCTGCGCCGGCAGGTGCTCGACGCGGACCACGCGGCCGACGACGGTCTCGTCGCGGACCACGTCCAGACCGACGAGCTGGTGGTCGAACCAGGCGTTGTCCTCGGTCTCGTCCTCGTCCTGGTCCATCCAGAGGATGGCGCGGACGAGGCTCTCGGCCGCGTTGCGATCGTCCACGTCCTCGAAGAAGACGACGGGGTTGCCGTTCATCACGCGGTATTCGCGGACGACGATCTCCTTGCCATGCCACGGAGATGCCTCGGGCACCTGCAACGTGAACGCGGCCCCGGGGACGAATCGCCGCTCCGGGTTGTCGGTGTAGAGCTCGAGCTTCAGGCGCCCTTGAGCCCGTGAGCCTTGACCAGGCGTCCGACGCGCAGCTGGTTGCGGCCCTGGATGCGGTCCTGCGACACCACGTCAGTCGTCCGCGACGTCGACGCGGACGCGGCGCCCGTCGGCGAGGGCGCTCACGAGAGTGCGCAGGGCCTTGGCCGTGCGGCCGCCGCGCCCGATCACGCGTCCACGGTCGTCGGGGTGCACACGCACCTCGAGCAGGTCGCCACGGGGCGACGAGGATTCGTGGATGCGCACATCTTCGGGGTGATCGACGATCCCCTTGACGATGTGTTCGAGCGCGGCGGCGAGCACGATGGATTACTCGGCGTCGGCGGCGGGAGCCTCAGCGGCCTCCGCGTCGGCGTCAGCGGCGGGGGCCTCCGCAGCGGGGGCCTCCTCCTTCTTCTCCGCCTTGGGCTTGATGACCGACTTCTTCGAGGCGTCGGCCTCGAACGCGGCCTTCTCGCCGGCGACCTTGAGGGTGGACTTCGCGTCCTTGTCGCCCTTGAAGGTGCCCCAGTCGCCGGTGATCTTGAGGATGGCGGTGACCTGCTCGGTCGGCTGCGCGCCGACGGAGAGCCAGTACTGCGCACGCTCGGAGTCGACCTCGATGAACGAGGGCTCCTCGGTGGGGTGGTACTTGCCGATCTCCTCGATCACGCGACCGTCGCGCTTGGTGCGCGAGTCGGCGACGACGATGCGGTAGTACGGCGCGCGGATCTTGCCCATGCGCTTGAGACGAATCTTGACAGCCACGATTCTCCTGAATGGTGTGGAAGGAAACGAACCGGTCGCCTGGAGCGTGGGGTGCACACCCGGCGGAAGCTCAAATGAGGAGGACGAGCGCTGGATAGAGGGTCGAGCACGTCGTCCGACCCTCTATTCTGCCAGATGCGTGCGCCGGGTGCGAAACCCGGCGACACGGCGTTGCGGAGCAGGCCCAGCCCCGTGTCAGACTGTCCCCGTGCAGCTCGACTTCGCCGCTTCGGCCCGCTCCACCGTCGGTCTCGAGTGGGAGATCATGCTCGCCGATCCCGAGACCGGTGATCTCGTCGGTCGCGCGCCGGAGCTCCTCGCCGCGCTGGAGGCGGAGAGCGAGGACGAACGCCACACCGTCACCGGCGAGCTCCTCACCAACACCATCGAGGTGACCAGCGGGATCGGCGACTCCGTGGCCCACGCCGTCGACGACATCGCGAACGCGATCGCGGCTGTGCGGTCGGCCACCGATCCGGCAGGGATCGAGCTGCTCTCCGCCGGAAGCCACCCGTTCGCCCAGTGGTACGACCAGTCGGTGACCGACAAGACCCGGTACCACACCCTCATCGAGCGCACCCAGTGGTGGGGGCGCAACATGATGATCTGGGGCATCCACGTGCACGTGGGCGTCGACGAGCAGCGCAAGGTCTTCCCCATCATCAACGCGCTGTCGGCCTACCTCCCCCACCTACAGGCGCTGTCGGCGTCCAGCCCGTTCTGGGCCGGGGAACGCACGGGGTACGCCTCCAATCGCGCTCTCGTCTTCCAGCAGCTGCCCACGGCGGGCCTTCCCTGGCCGCTGCGCGACTGGTCGGAGTTCGAGCGCTACCTGGACGACATGGTCCGCACCGGTGTCATGGCCGATGCCACGGAAGTGCGCTGGGACATCCGTCCCGCCCCGCGCTGGGGCACGATCGAGGTCCGCGCGTGCGACGGCCTGTCCACGCTCTCCGAGATGGCCGCGGTGGCCGCGCTCGTGCAGGTCCTCGTCGAGCACTTCTCCCGGCTCCTGGATGAAGGGGCCGCCCTGCCCGACCTCCCCGCGTGGTTCCACCGCGAGAACAAGTGGCGCGCGGCCCGATACGGCCTGGACGCCCGGGTCATCGTCGACACGATCGGCACGCAGCGCCCCGTGCGCGAGCACCTGACCGAGAAGATCGAGGAACTGGCCCCGGTCGCCGTCGAGCTCGGGTGCGTGCGCGAGTTCGGCAGCATCGCGACGATCCTCGACGGCGGAGCGAGCTACGCCCGTCAGCTCGCGGTCGCCGACGCCACGGACGGCGACCTCCGCGCCGTGGTCCAGCACCTCATCCGGGAGTTCCGGACCGGACCGCAGTCCTCGATCGAAGGCGAGTGAGGCGAACGCGACTCAATCCTCGACGAGCCGGCGCGCGAGCCCCTCGTCCAGGACCACGTCGGTGATGAGCTCGGCCGCGATCGCCGCGCGCAGGCTCGCGAGCTTGGGCACGCCGGAGACGACGCAGACCCGCCTCGGCACGCGCCGCAGCCGATCGAGGCCCGGCCCCGTCGCCCGCGCATTGAGCCGGATGTCGCGCCAGGAGCCGTCGGCGCGGAAGAAGACCGTCGCCACGTCGCCGATCGCGTGGTCCTCCCGCAGACTGCGGTAGTCCTCCCGACCGAGGTAGCCGCCGACGTACACCCGGCTGGGCACCTCCGCGGCCGGGGACCCGAGGCTGAACACGGCGATGTCCATCTTCGCCTGCAGGTCGAGGACGCGCCGGGTGCTGCGCTCACGCCACATCGCCTCGCGAGTGGCGGGGTCGTCGAAGAACGCGGGGACCGGGAACTGCTGCACCTGCGCCCCGAACGCGCTCCCGAAGCGCTGCAGGATGTCGCTGGAGTACTCCACACCGCTGGTCTGGGTGTTCCCGGCGCCGTTGAGCTGCACGAACGTCGTGTTGTGCGTCTCCTTCTGGGTGAGACCGCGGCTGACCGCGCTGATCGTCGATCCCCACGCGACGCCGACGATCATGTTCGAGTCCACGAACTGCGAGAGGAGTCGTCCCGCGGTCAGAGCGACGCGCTCCAGACGTTCGACCTCGCTGACGATCTCGGCCATCGGCACCACGTGCGCCACCACCCGGTGCCGGTCCCTGATGCGCTGCTCGAGCATCCCGAGGCGCTCCAGCGGCGAGTTGATGCGGATGTCGACGAGGCCGCTCTCCCGCGCGAAGCTGAGCAGCCGCGACACGGACGATCGCGAGGTGCCGAGCTCCTGCGCGATGACCTCCATGGTCTTGTCCTGCATGTAGTAGAGCTGCGCAGCGGTGAGCGCGGCGACCAGCTTGCCGTCGCGCGATGGCGCTCCGGATCCCGCCATGATGACCTCCTCTCCCTCGATCCTTGCACATATGTGCAGCGAGCTTGCGCGCGGCGTCACGGAGGTCGATGCTGGTGGCAAGCAAGGAAGAGAGGGTCGACGATGATCGATTCCACCCACACGTCCCCGGAGCGGGACGCGGTCCGCGCGCTCCGCGAATCCGGGCGCACCAGTGTCCTCGTCATCGGCGGCGGCATCAACGGCATCTCCACGTTCCGCGACCTGGCCCTGCAGGGCGTCGACGTCGTCCTCGTCGAGCGCGGCGACTTCGCCTCCGGTGCCTCCGCGGCGTCGAGCCACATGATCCACGGCGGCATCCGCTACCTGGAGAACGGCGAGTTCCGCCTCGTCCGGGAGTCGGTGGAGGAGCGCAACGGTCTGCTCAAGATCGCTCCGCACTACGTCAAGCCGCTGCAGACGACGATCCCGATCTACTCCACGTTCTCCGGGATCCTCTCCGCTCCGCTCCGCTTCCTCACGCACAAGAGCGGGAAGCCGAAGGAGCGCGGCGCCTTCCTCATCAAGGTCGGCCTCACGATCTACGACACGTTCTCCCGCGACGGCGGCACCGTGCCCCGCCACCGCTTCCTCGGCCGCAAGAAGTCCCTCGCGGAGCTGCCGTCGATGGATCCGAAGATCAAGTACACGGCCACGTACTACGACGCGTCGATGCACGACCCCGAGCGCCTCGCGCTCGATGTGCTGCAGGACGGCCGCGCCGCGCACCCCGGTGCCGTGGCACTGAACTACGTCGAGGCGATCGGCCGCGACGGCGAGCAGATCACGCTCCGGGACCGCGAGAGCGGCACCGAGTTCACTGTGACCGCCGATGTCGTCGTGAACGCCTCCGGCCCCTGGACCGACCTCACGAACGACGCCCTCGGCACCGACACGCACTTCATGGGCGGCACCAAGGGATCGCACATCGTGCTCGACAACCCCGAGCTGCTGGCGGCGACGCGGGGTCGTGAGATCTTCTTCGAGCACTCCGACGGCCGCATCGTGCTGATCTACCCGCTCAAGGGCCGCGTCCTCGTCGGCACCACCGACATCGATGCCGACCCGCGCGAGGTGCCGGTGTGCACGGAGGAGGAGATCGACTACTTCTTCGACCTCGTCCACCATGTGTTCCCGTCCATCGCGGTGACGCGTGAGCAGATCGTCTACAACTTCTCCGGCATCCGCCCGCTCCCCCGCCACGAGGACACCGCTCCCGGCTTCGTCTCGCGCGACTACCGCGTCGAGGTCGACCGCCAGGGCGCCGTCCCGCTGGTGAGCCTGGTCGGCGGCAAGTGGACCACGTTCCGCGCCCTGGGCGAGTCCCTCTCCGACACGGTGCTCGGCCTCCTCGGCCGCACGCGCACCGTGTCCACGGCGGGTCGCGCGATCGGCGGCGGACGCGAGTTCCCGCGTACCGAGAAGGCGAAGCGGATCTGGATCCAGGAGAACCTCCCCGGCGCCGGCACTCGCGCCGAGCAGCTCCTCGCGCGCTACGGCACCCGGGCGGCGGCCGTGTGGGCCTTCGTCGAGCAGGGGGACGACGCGCCCCTCGCCGGCGGCGACCTGTCGACGCGCGAGCTGGAGTGGATGGTGAACGAGGAGATGGTCACCCGTCTCGAGGACGTCATCCTCCGCCGCACCAGCATCGCCTTCACCGGCGGTGCCCGGGCAGAGGTGCTCGACGAGATCGCCGACGCCCTGGCTCCCCTCCTCGGATGGGACCGCGAGCGTCACGACGCCGAGGTGGAGCAGACGCGTGTGCTGCTGAACGAGCGACACGGACTCCACATCCCGTCCCGCGCCCGCGGCTGACGGGGCTCCGACCACCGCGCCCTCCTCGCGGTGCTACCCCATAAGGGGTCGGGGCAGAGGGGCCCCGACCCGCAAGAAAGGTCAACGAAGACATGACTGACGTCAATCTCGGTCTCTACTTCCTCTCCGAGCTCGTCGGCACCGCGATGCTGGTCCTGCTCGGTTGCGGTGTGGTCGCGAACGTCGCCCTGGCGAAGAACAAGGGCTTCGGCGGCGGCTTCCTGATGGTCAACTGGGGATGGGGTCTCGCGGTGTTCGCGGGTGTGCTCGTCTCGGCGTACTCCGGTGCCATCCTGAACCCGGCCGTCGGCATCGGCCTGCTGGTCGCCGGCAAGATCACCTTCGCGATGTTCCTCACCGCGACCGCCGCGGAGCTCCTCGGCGCGATCATCGGCGCGATCGTCGTCTGGCTCGCCTACAAGCAGCACTTCGACGAGGAGCCGGAGGCCGCCAACAAGCTCGGCGTCTTCTCCACCGGCCCCGCCATCCGCTCCTACGGCTGGAACCTCGTCACCGAGATCATCGGCACCTTCGTCCTCGTCTTCGTCATCTTCGCGTTCGCGGACTACGGCGACATCGAGGTCGGCACGCCCGGTGGCCTCGGCCCGCTCACGGCTCTCCCGGTGGCCCTGCTGGTGGTCGCCATCGGTGCGTCGCTCGGTGGCCCGACCGGCTACGCCATCAACCCGGCTCGTGACCTCGGTCCCCGCATCGCCCACGCGATCCTCCCGATCCAGGGCAAGGGTTCCAGCGACTGGTCCTACTCGTGGGTGCCCGTGGTCGGTCCGCTCATCGGTGGTGTCATCGCCGCCCTCGCCGCCCCCGGCCTGCTCAGCCTCGCCGGCTGATCCCCCTCAACCGCTCGGGAATTCAAAGGAGAACACATGGCTGACTACATCATCGCGATCGACCAGGGAACGACGTCGAGCCGCGCGATCATCTTCGACAAGAAGGGCAGCATCGTCGCCACCGGCCAGAAGGAGCACGAGCAGATCCTTCCCAAGGCCGGCTGGGTGGAGCACGACGCCGCCGAGATCTGGCGCAACGTCCAGGAGGTGATCGGTCTGGCCCTCGGGCGCGCCGATCTGACCCGCCACGACATCGCCGCCGTGGGCATCACGAACCAGCGCGAGACGGCCGTCGTGTGGGACAAGACCACGGGCAAGCCGGTCTACAATGCCATCGTCTGGCAGGACACCCGCACGCAGGAGATCGTCAACCGCCTCGCGGGCGACGAGGGCGTCGACCGGTTCAAGTCGATCGTCGGCCTCCCGCTGGCGACCTACTTCTCCGGCACCAAGATCACCTGGATCCTGGAGAACGTCGAGGGGGCCCGCGAGAAGGCCGAGGCTGGAGACCTGCTCTTCGGCACGACCGACACCTGGGTCCTGTGGAACCTGACCGGCGGCATCGACGGCGGCGTGCACGCGACCGACGTGACGAACGCCTCGCGCACGATGTTCATGGACCTCGAGACGCTGGAATGGCGTGACGACATCCTCGAGGCGTTCGGTGTGCCGCGCTCGATGATGCCGGAGATCCGCTCATCCTCCGAGGTCTACGGTGCCGCCGAGAGCTCGTCGCTGCTGCGCGAGACGCCGATCGCCGGCATCCTCGGCGACCAGCAGGCGGCGACGTTCGGGCAGGCCGCGTTCCAGAAGGGCGAGAGCAAGAACACCTACGGCACGGGCTGCTTCCTCATCTTCAACACGGGCGAGGAGATCGTCCGCTCGAAGAACGGGCTGCTCACCACCGTCGGATACAAGCTCGGCGACCAGCCCACGCACTACGCGCTGGAGGGGTCGATCGCCGTCACCGGCTCGCTCATCCAGTGGCTGCGCGACCAGCTCGGCATCATCTCCTCCGCCCCTGAGGTCGAGGAGCTGGCCGAGAAGGTCGAGGACAACGGCGGCGTGTACATCGTCCCGGCGTTCTCGGGTCTGTTCGCACCGTACTGGCGTTCGGACGCCCGTGGCGCGATCGTCGGCCTCACCCGCTACGCGAACAAGAACCACATCGCGCGCGCTGCGCTGGAGGCCGTGGCCTTCCAGACCCGCGACGTGCTCGACGCGGTCAACGCGGACGCCGGAGTGGATCTCAGCGAGCTCAAGGTCGACGGCGGCATGGTCGCCAACGACGCGCTCATGCAGTTCCAGGCCGACATCCTCGGCGTCCCGGTCGTGCGGCCGGTCGTGGCGGAGACCACCGCGCTCGGTGCGGCTTACGCCGCGGGCCTCGCGGTCGGCTTCTGGAGCGGCCTCGACGACCTGTCCGCGAACTGGCAGGAGGACCGCCGCTGGGAGCCCACGCTCGACGAGGCCGAGCGCGACCGTCAGCTGCGCCTGTGGCGCAAGGCCGTCACGAAGTCGATGGACTGGGTCGACGACGACGTGCGCTGATCACCACACGATGAGGCGGGTCCGGGTTCTTCCCGGGCCCGCTTCGTCGTCTCCGGCTCAACGTTCTGCCGAGTCGCCTGCACGATCGGGATATGGTGGCCCGCCCGTTCCGGGGGTTCCGTCGTGCATCCGTTCGCGGGTCGTGCAGCCGGAACAGGGTGTCAGGAGGCCGTGGCGACGATGTCGAGGAAGGCGCGGGCGGCGCTGCGCGGTGCGGCGGCGTCCCAGGCCAGGTGCTCGACACGAACGGGGCCGTCCTGGATGGCCACCGTGTCGACGACGTCTCGATAGCCCCGCACCACCCCGGGCGCGAGCAGCGTGACGGCGAGGCCCGCAGCGACCAGGCCGATCAGACTCGCAGCCGTGTCGGATTCGAAGGCCACGTCCCGCCGCACCTGTGCGGCGAGAAAGGCTGCGTCGCTCTGCGCCCGTCCCGAGGTTCCGGCGGGGAAGTCGGCGAAAGCGGAGTCCGCGAGGTCGCTCAGCCGCACCCTCCGCTTCGCGGCGAGGTGGTGCCCGCGAGGCAGCACCGCTACCAGCGGCTCGTGTGACAGGGGTCGGGACGCCACACCCTGGGGCTCCACGCCCTCCCGAAGCCCGAGGAAGGCGACATCGAGGTCGCCCTGACGGATCGCAGCCATGAGGCCGTCGCTGTTCCCTTCGCGGAGCTCCACGCGGGCGGCCGGATGCGCGGTGCGATAGGCCACGAGGAGCGCGGGGACATCGACGGCGGTCACCGTGGGGATGATCCCGAGTCGGAGCGTTCCGACGACTTCGCCCGCAGCGGCCGCGGCATCCTCCCGTGCCTGATCCGCGGCGCGCACGGCGAGACGCGCGGAGCGGAGGTACGCCTCTCCGGACTCGGTCGCACGGACGCTGCGACTGGTGCGCGCGAACAGCCGCACGCCCAGCTCGCGTTCGAGTGCGGCGACCTGATGGCTGAGCGCCGACTGCGTGACGTGACAGCGCTCCGCCGCGCGGGTGAACGAGCCGGTGTCCGCCACGGCGACGACATATCGCAGCTGCTGGAGTTCCATGACTCCATGATCGCTCGTCATGGATAGCGTGACAACAATGCGTTGGACTCATCTGAATGCGGCGCGCAGGCTGGGAGCATGAACCGCCTCACGCTCACCCTCGTCACGGCCCTCGCGCCCGCGGCGTGGGGTACGACCTACCTGGTGACGACGGAGCTGCTCCCCGCCGGGCATCCGCTCCTCGCCGGCCTCCTCCGCTCGCTTCCTGCGGGTCTCCTCGCGGTGCTGCTGGCCCGGCGTCTGCCGCACGGCGCCTGGTGGGGCAAGGTCGTCGTGCTCGGCGCCCTCAACATCGGCGCGTTCTTCCCGCTGCTGTTCCTCGCGGCCGAGCGCCTCCCCGGTGGGGTCGCCGCCGCCGTCGCCGGGGCGCAGCCGCTCATCGTCCTGGGACTCGGAGCGCTCGTGCTCGGGGAACGTGTCCGACCGATCTCCGCGGCCGCCGCCGTCGCCGGAGCGGCGGGGGTCGCCCTCGTCGTCCTCGGCCCGGCCGCCGCGCTGGACTTCTGGGGCCTCGTCGCGGCTCTCGGCGGGGTGACCGCGACCGGCCTCGGGATGATCCTCACCAAGCGCTGGGGACGCCCCGCCGGTGTCGGTCCCGTGGCCTACGCGGGCTGGCAGCTCACCGCGGGAGGACTGCTGCTGCTCCCCCTCACCTTCGCGGTCGAGGGCCCGCCTCCTGCCCTCGACGCCGATGCGCTCCTCGGCTATCTCTGGCTCGCGACGGCGGGAGGGATCGTCGCGTACACACTGTGGTTCCGCGGGATCCAGCGCCTGCCCGTGATCGTGCCCGGGCTCCTCGCGCTGCTCTCACCGATCGTCGCGACGCTGCTCGGCGTGCTCGTGGTCGGCGAGAGCTTCACCCTGGTCCAGGTGGCGGGCATCGTGATCACGCTCGCCGCCCTCGTCGGCGGGCAGTTCGCGGCACGGCCGCGAGGCACGCCCGCGACCACGGTCGATCCTTCGGCCGCGCCGGTCGCCGTGCGCTGAGGTCCCGGCCGCTCAGCCCTTGCCGAACAGCTTCTGGATCTCAGCGAGGTCCGCCTCCGAGGGGGCCGCGCCTCCCCCGCCGAGGCCGAAGCCCGAGCCGGTCGGTGCCGACGAGGCCGCGAGGCCGGCGTTCTCCGCCGCGCGCTTCGCGGGGTTGCCGGAGCGGGAGCGGTTGCCGCCGCCACCCTTGCCCTTCTTGCCGCGCTTCGACGAGGCGCCGGGCTTGCCCATGCCGGGCACCGGGCCCATGCCGGGGATGTTCGGCGTGCCGCCACGGGCGACCGTCTTCATCATCTTCGCGGCCTGCTCGAAGCGCTGGACAAGCTGATTGACGTCCGTGACGGTCATGCCGGAACCGCGCGCGATGCGCAGACGGCGCGAGCCGTTGAGGATCTTGGGGTTGCGACGCTCGACCGGCGTCATGGACCGGATGATGGCTTCGGTGCGGTCGATCTCGCGCTCGTCGAAGTCCTCGAGCTGCTGCTTCATCTGGCCCATGCCCGGGAGCATCCCGAGCATCTTCTTCATCGAGCCCATCTTCTTCATCTGCTGGAGCTGCTCGAGGAAGTCCTCCAGGGTGAAGGCCTCGTTCGCGAGCTTCTCGGCGACCTTGCGTGCCTCCTCCTCATCGAAGGCCTGCTGGGCCTGCTCGATGAGGGTGAGGATGTCGCCGAGGTCGAGGATGCGGCTCGCCATCCGGTCGGGGTGGAACGGCTCGAGGTCTTCCAGCCGCTCGCCCGTGGAGGCGAAGATGATCGGGCGACCCGTGACCGAGGCGACCGACAGCGCCGCTCCGCCTCGCGCGTCGCCGTCGAGCTTGGAGAGCACGACGCCGGTGAAGTCCACGCCCTCCTGGAAGGCCTTGGCGGTGTTGACGGCGTCCTGACCGATCATCGCGTCGATGACGAAGAGCACCTCGTCCGGGTTGACCGCCTTGCGGATGTCGGCGGCCTGCTTCATGAGCTCGGCGTCGACACCGAGGCGGCCGGCGGTGTCGATGATGACCACGTCGTGCTGCTGCCGGCGGGCGTGCTCGACACCGTCGCGCGAAACCTTCACGGGATCGCCGACGCCGTTGCCGGGCTCGGGCGCGTACACGGTGGCTCCGGCCTGCTCTGCGACCACCTGGAGCTGGTTCACGGCGTTCGGACGCTGGAGATCGGCCGCCACGAGGAGCGGCGTGTGGCCCTCGCTCTCGAGCTGCTTGGCGAGCTTGCCGGCGAACGTCGTCTTTCCCGAACCCTGGAGGCCGGCGAGCATGATCACGGTCGGCGCCGTTTTGGCGAACTGCAGGCGCCGTTGCTCACCGCCGAGGATCTGGACGAGTTCCTCGTTGACGATCTGCACCACCTGCTGCGCGGGGTTCAGCGCCTTGTTGACCTCGTCGCCGAGAGCGCGCTCGCGCACCTTGGCGGTGAAGTCCTTGACGACCGCGAGCGCGACGTCGGCATCGAGCAGGGCGCGACGGATCTCGCGCACCGTGCCGTCGACGTCGGCGGCGGTGAGCTTTCCCTTCGTGCGCAGGTTGCGGAAGGTGTCGGTGAGCCGATCGGAGAGCGTGCCAAAGGTAGCCATGGTGCCTACGATTCTACGCGAGCGGAGCCTCCACGCTCAGCGCGGCACGGAGGCGGCTCGCCGAAACCCCGCCTCGCTGTCGAGACCCCGCCCGGCATGCGTGAGCACGCCGGGGCCTCGGCGCGAAACCGGGGTCTCGCGACCGCGGTCAGTCCCGCCAGGGGAGATCGTGCACGCGGGCGAGGGCCTCGTGCAGCACGGACTCCGGAGTGCCGCGGCCGGCGCCCTCCTCCGCCCACACCCGGAGCGCCGACATGACAGCGGCCGCCTGCGCGGCCCCGAGCACGTCGGCGCGCATGACGTCGATCCCGGCCGCGCACGCCGCTCGGGAGATGGCGGCGGAGAGGCGGGCCAGACGGACGCCCGTCTCCCGCACCAGCTCCTCCTCGAGGGCCATGGCCGCCGCGTTCCGCAGGGCCAGCGCCAGAGGATCCGGCGCGAAGTCCTGCACGATGCCGTGGAGGATCAGCCGCACCCGCTCCCCCGTGGCCTCGCGGCCGAGGTCGTCCAGCGCGGTGATGGCGACGCCGATGCGCTCATCGATACCCGACCACAGCACGTCGCTTTTGGACGTGAAGTAGTTGAAGAAGCTCGACCGGCTGACCCCCGCCCGCTGCGTGATGTCCGCGATGGACGTGGCCTCGTACCCGCGCTCCAGGAAGAGCTCGCAGGCGGCCTCGGCGAGGGTCTCGCGCGAGGAGGCCTTCGGGCGGCCGGCGCGACCAGTCCGGTTCATGACTTCACGGTACCGCGCGCCGCGCCGCACCCCGGACGAGGATGTATTGTTGGACGCAATCCATGTATTAGAGGGAAGCGACGACGCATGCTCGACATCCTCACCCCCGGCTTCATGCCGACCCCTGTCCCCTATCCCGACGGCTGGGCCCTGCAGCGCCGCGTGCACGCGGACGTCGTGTCCGGTGCCCGCCCTGACACGCTCATCCTGCTCGAGCACGCGGCCGTCTACACCGCGGGCAAGCGCACGGAGGACCACGAGCGCCCCCAGGACGGGACCCCGGTCATCGACGTCGACCGCGGCGGGAAGATCACCTGGCACGGGCCGGGGCAGCTCGTCGGCTATCCGATCTTCCGGCTGCCGGAGCCGATGGACGTGGTCGCACACGTCCGGCGTCTGGAGCGGATCCTCATCGAGGTGCTGCGTCCGTTCGGGGTCGACGGGCACCGGGTCGAGGGGCGCAGCGGTGTGTGGGTGCGCCGACCGCTCTCGGAGGACAAGGTAGCCGCGATCGGCGTGCGGGTGCAGCAGGGCGTGACCATGCACGGCTTCGCCATCAACTGCGACAACAGTCTCGCCCCCTTCCGCGACATCATCCCCTGCGGCATCACCGACGCCGGCGTGACCACGGTGAGCGAGGTGTCCGGCCGCGTGGTCGGCCCGCTCGACCTCGTCGACGCCGTGCAGGACGCCTTCCGCACCGCGCACGCACCCGACCTGACAGGAGTCCCGGCATGACCGCCGCACCCGAGGGGCGCAAGCTCCTCCGCCTCGAGATCCGCAACGCCGAGACCCCGATCGAGCGCAAGCCCGAGTGGATCAAGACGAAAGCCAAGATGGGGCCGGAGTACTCGGCGCTACATTCGCTCGTGAAGAGCGAGGATCTGCACACGGTGTGCCAGGAGGCCGGCTGCCCGAACATCTACGAGTGCTGGGAGGACCGCGAGGCGACGTTCCTCATCGGGGGGTCGCAGTGCACGCGTCGCTGCGACTTCTGCCAGATCGACACCGGCAAGCCCGCCGACTACGACACCGACGAGCCGCGACGCGTCGCCGAGAGCGTGCAGCGGATGAACCTCCGCTACGCGACCGTGACGAGCGTGGCCCGCGACGACCTCCCCGACACCGGTGCCTGGCTGAACGCCGAGACGGTGCGCAAGATCCACGAGCTGAACCCGAACACCGGCGTGGAACTGCTGGCCAACGAGCACAACGCCGACCCGGCGTTCCTCGGCCAGATCTTCGACGCACGCCCCGAGGTCTTCGCGCACAACGTGGAGACGGTGCCTCGCATCTTCAAGCGCATCCGCCCCGCGTTCCGCTACGAGCGGTCGCTGAACGTGCTCACGCAGGCCCGCGACGCCGGACTCATCACGAAGTCGAACCTCATCCTCGGCATGGGCGAGGAGCCGGAGGAGGTCGTCCAGGCGCTGCAGGACCTCCACGACGCCGGCTGCGACATCATCACCATCACCCAGTACCTCCGCCCGACGCCGCGTCATCTCCCGGTGTCGCGGTGGGTGAAGCCGGCCGAGTTCGTCGAGTTCAAGGAGGAGGCGGAGCGGATCGGCTTCCTCGGTGTGCTCGCCGGGCCGCTGGTGCGCTCCTCGTACCGGGCCGGACGGCTCTGGGCGCAGTCGATGACCTCGAAGGGACGGGAGATCCCCGCGCACCTCGCGCACATCGCGGAGAGCGCCGACCTCGGCTTCGCTCAGGCGGTCTGACCAGCGGCGGTCAGTCGGCGCTCATGACCGACTGCACGCTGCCGTCGGAGCCCAGGTTCACGAGCAGCACGTCGTCGGTGGCGCTGTCGTCGAGCGCGTACTCCAGCACGGCGAACGGCTCGGAGCCGCCGTGCTCGTCCGCGAGGATCGTCATGCTCATCAGGCGCAGCGATCGGATGATGTCCACGGCCGCGTCCCCGGACACGTCGATGAGGACGTCGGGGAGGTCGTCGCCGAACACCTCCTGCTGCTGCAGGATGTACTCGGTCACCTCGCTCGTGCGGTCGTCCACCTCGGCGAGCATCCCGCGCCGTGCGGTCGCGTCCACGTTCTCCAGGCCGGCGATGAGCCCGGCGGCGATGTCGAGGGCGTCGGCGGAGACGTCGTCCTGGTCCGGGGCCGTCAGATCCACGGTCACGCTCTGGTCGCCGAGCTCGACCGTCTCCGACCAGAAGATCGAGCCGTCGGGGCCCGACGACAGCAGTCCGAAGTAGTCGTGTTCGATCGCCATAACGCTATGAAACCAGCCTGGTGCTCGGGGCGGAAGCCCTGTGTCAGCCGACCAGCGCCTGCACGAAGACGTGCGGCGTGAAACCGGTCAGATCGTCGATGCCCTCGCCCTGGCCGAGGAGCTTCACCGGGATGCCCGTGCGCTCCTGCACCGCGAGCACGAAGCCGCCCTTGGCCGAGCCGTCGAGCTTGGTGAGCACGAGACCTGTGACGCCGGCGTGCTGCAGGAAGGTCTCCGCCTGCATGACGCCGTTCTGCCCCGTCGTCGCATCGAGGACCAGGAGCACCTCGCTGATGGGAGCCTGCTTCTCCACGACACGGCGGATCTTGCCCAGTTCGTCCATGAGGCCGCCCTTGGTGTGCAGGCGTCCCGCCGTGTCGATGATCGCGATCTCCATACCCTCGCGCTTCGCGTACTCGACGGTCTGGAAGGCGACGGAAGCCGGGTCCTGGCCTTCCTGCTGCGGGCGGACGATCGCCGCTCCCCCGCGCTGGGCCCAGGTGGCAAGCTGGTCGACGGCGGCGGCACGGAAGGTGTCGGCGGCGCCGACGACCACGCTCCGCTGGTACCCGCGGAGGAACTTCGTGAACTTCCCGATCGTGGTCGTCTTGCCCACGCCGTTCACCCCGACGACGAGGACCACGGCCGGGCGCTCGGTGAGCTTGAGCGTGGTGTCGAACTTCGCGAAGTGCTCCTCCAGGGTCTCCCGCAGCATGCGCTGGAGGTCCTTGGGGTCGGTGGTGCGGTACTTCGCGACCTTGTCGCGCAGCTCTTCGACGATGCGCTCGCTGATGTCGGGGCCGAAGTCCGCCGTGATCAGCGCCGTCTCCAGGTCTTCCCACGTCGTCTCGTCGATGGTGGGCTTCACGAACATGCCGCGCAGCGCGCGACCGAGAGACCAGGACTTCTCTGCCATGCGTCCAGCCTACGGGTAGCATCCAGGGATGCACCGCGCGCCGCTCCCGCACCGGGTGTTCCTCCATGGCGCCGGGAGGCGCGGCACCGCCGCATGGCCCTCGCAGGGTCCGGAGTCGGGGACCTTCCTCAGCTTCCCGCCGGAGTCGTCCGTCGAAGCGCAGGCGGGCGCTCTCGTCGAGGAAGAACGTGACCGGACGCCGCTCCTGTTCGCCCACTCCATCGGCGCGGTGACCGCCGTCCGCGCCCTCGCCGACGGTCTGCGGGTGTCGGGCCTCGTCCTCGTCGAGCCCGCCCTGTACGACATCGCTCGCGGTGACGCACCGATCGAGCGGCATATCGCCGTGGTCACAGAGGCGCGATCACGCGCGGCCGAGGACGACCTCTACGGATTCTGGTCGATCCTGCGCCCGCTCATGTTCGGCGGCCCGCTGGACCGCGAGTCCTGGCCGGACGAACAAGCGGTCGCGGAGCACTGGGCGACCGCGAATCTCCCTTGGGGACACGGCATCCGGGAGCATTCTCTCGCCGGGGTGCCGACCCTCGTGGTCACGGGCGGCTGGAACGAGGAGTACGAGCTCATCGCCCGACGGCTCGTCGATATCGGGGCCGAGCACATCGTTCTCTCCGGTTTCACTCACCGCCCCCAGGACCACCCCGGGTTCCCCGCCGCCGTGACCGCATTCGACCAGTCCCTCACGATGTGACCCGCCCCGGGTCCGTCCGAGCACAGCTTCGGAGACCGCGGGCGACACGCCGGATCCGACCGTCGACACGCCAGGTGGGGGCCACGATCTCCGCAGCTGTGCCTGGGGCGAGTCAAACGGCGGCGGCGGCGCGGTCGCCGACGCGCTGACCGACCACCGCGGAGACGCCGTCCTGGCGCATCGACACACCGTAGAGGGCGTCGGCGATCTCCATAGTCCTCTTCTGGTGCGTGATGACGAGGAGCTGGGAGCTCTCGCGCAGCTGCTCGAACACCGTGAGGAGCCGGCCGAGGTTCGCGTCGTCCAGGGCGGCCTCGACCTCGTCGAGGATGTAGAACGGGCTGGGGCGCGCCTTGAAGATCGCCACCAGGAGCGCCACCGCGGCCAATGACCGCTCGCCGCCGGACAGCAGCGACAGTCGCTCGATCTTCTTCCCGACGGGACGGACCGAGACCTCGATCCCCGTCGTCAGCATATTCTCCGGATCGGTCAGCGAGATGCTGCCCGTGCCGCCGGGGAACAGCAGCGGGAAGACCTGACCGAACGCCTCCTTGGTGTCCTCGAACGCGCTGGCGAAGATCGTCTGCATGCGCTCGTCGAGGTCGGCGATGATCGTCAAGAGGTCCTGCCGGGTCTGCGTCAGGTCCGCGAGCTGCGTGGTGAGGAACGCGTGGCGCTGCTCCAGGGCGGCGAACTCCTCCAGCGCGAGCGGGTTGACCCGCCCGAGCTGGGCGAGCTTCCGCTCCGCGTCCGCGAGGCGCCGCTGCTGGATGCGCCGGTCGAACGGGATCGCGGTGTCGTCGAGCAGTTCGCCGTCGGCCGGCTCCGCCCCGGGATCCCGCGGTACGAGCTGATCAGGACCGTACTCGGCGACGAGCACGTCCTCGTCCAGCGAGAGCTCCGAGGACACGCGCTCCAAGAGGCTGTTCAGGTGGAGCTTCTTCTCGTGGATCTGCAGCTCCAGGCCGTGCACGCTCTCCGTGAGCCCGGCCAGACGCTCCCGCAGCGACGACTCCTGGGCGCGCAGAGCGACCAGTTCCTCGTTCTGCGCCGACCGCGCGGCTTCCGCCTCCGCCAGGGCGACACGGGCCTCGGTGACCGAGCGGTCGAGGGAGTCGAGGATGCGCGGCAGCTCGTCCACGACTCCGGACGCCGCCTCGCGCTGCGCCCGGCGGATGACAGCGCGGCGGGCGGCCTCCGCGGCGGCGTCCCGCTCCTGCTCGCGCTGCCGCTCCAACGCGGTCACCCGGGACTGCGCGGCACGGACACGCTCACGCAGGGTCTCGACCTCCAGGCGGGCGCGGACCTCGCCCTCGCGGGCGCGCTCCAGCGCCTCGAGCAGTCCATCCCGCGCAGACGCGTCGAGCACCGGACGCGGCGCCGCGACGGCAGCGTCGAGCTCCGCCTTCGCGGTCTCCGCCTTCGCCTCCGCGTCCGCCACGGCGGCCTGCGCCTGGGCGAGGCCGGTCTCGAGACGGTCGCATTCGGCGACAGCGGCCTCATGGCGCACGGTCACCTTGTTGACCTGCTCCGCGTGCGTCGCGAGGGCGGCGTCGTGCTCGCGGAGGGCGCGCAGCGCGTCCTTCGCTTGCCGCCGCGTCTCCTCCACGGCCTCGTCGGCGTCGATGCGCGCCTCGCGCAGGGAGTCGACGACGATCTGGATCTCGGTGAGCCGCTCGGTCGCGGCATCGCGCTCGGCCGCGAGTTCGAGGCGAGAGCGCTCCCCTCCGGAGCCGGTCCGCAGCGTCTGGGCGGTGATGACGTCGCCCCCGGTCGTCACGATCGTGGTCGCGGTGTCACCTGCCGCGTCCAGGGCGCGCCGTGCGGCCCGCGCCGCATCGAGGTCGTCGGCGATGAGCACGTGCGCCAGGATCCCGAGGACGCCGTCCGGCGCGGTCACCGTCTCGGTCGCGGCGATCACGCCGTCGACGGCCGGGTGCGGCGCCCGCTCCCTCGGGGCCTCGGCGACCACGAAGTCGACCACCCCACGGCGGCGCTCCGCGGCCTCCGCCGCCAGGATGAACGCGTCCTCCGCGGAACCGACCAGCACACCCTCGGCCAGCGGACCGAGCACGGCCGCGATCGCGGCTTCGTATCCCGCCCGCACCTGCACGGCATCGCCGACGAGACCGCGGATTCCGGGGCCACCCTCCGCGACGATCTCGGCAGCACCTCCCGAGAGCGACAGCGCACTGCTCAACGCGGCGGCCTTCGCCGTGAGGGCGTCGACCTCGCGCTCCGCGGCGTGCAGGCGCTCGCGAAGGCTCTCCCGTTCCGCCTCCGCCGCCGTCGCCGCACGCTGAGCGCTCTCGTAAGCGGCGGCATACTCGATGGCCGTGCCCTCGGGAGCTTCCGCGTCGTCGATCGCCTCCAGGGCCTCTTCAGCCTCGCGAAGCCGGGCGTGCGCTGCTTCGAGGGCGTTCTCCTGACGGAGCACCGCACCACGGACGGCGGCCAATGCGGACGCGGCCGCATCGGCATTCCCGCGGAGCGAGGAGAGCCGCATGTCGTACTCGGAGACGAGCGCGCTCTGCTCCGCGATGTCGACGTCGAGAGTGTCCAGCTCGGCACGGGCGTTCACGACCTCGCGGCTGGCGGCGGCCGCGGCGTCCTGGGCGTCGCCGAGGCCGGAGGAGATCGTCTCGATGTCCTCCTTCGCCTCGTCGATGGTCGCCTGCGTGACGGTCACCGCGGTCACGGCCGCGTCGTCCTCCTCGGACCCGAGGAGCGCGAGGCGCTGGTTGGCGAGCGTGTACAGCCCGCGCATCCGCTCCTGCACCTGTTCGAGTCCGAACGCGACGCTGCGTGCCTCGTCGACCGCGATCGAGTTCTGGTTCTTCTCCAGCCGAGCGATCCCGGCGCGCACCGTCTCGGCCTGGTCGGACAGCACGAGCCGCTCGGTGTGCCGCTCCTGCTCGGTCCGGGTGTGGTCCGCGAGGGCTGTGCGCAGCGCCACGACGTCGTCGGCGAACAGGCGGGCCTTGGCATCGCGCACGACGGCGGCGATGGTCTGCGCCTCGCGCGCGATCTCCGCCTGGCGCCCGAGAGGCTTGAGCTGTCGGCGGATCTCCCCGGCGAGGTCGCTCAGACGCGTGAGGTTGGCCTCCATCGCGTCGAGCTTGCGCAGCGTCTTCTCCTTGCGACGACGGTGCTTGAGGATGCCGGCCGCCTCCTCGATGAAGCCGCGTCGATCCTCCGGCGAGGCCTGGAGCACGGTGTCGAGCCGACCCTGACCCACGATGACGTGCATCTCCCTACCCAGGCCGGAGTCGCTGAGCAGCTCCTGCACATCGAGCAGACGGCAGCTCTCGCCGTTGATGGCGTACTCGCTGGAGCCGTTGCGGAAGAGCGTGCGGCTGATGGTGACCTCGGCGTACTCGATCGGCAGCGCGCCGTCGGCATTGTCGATCGTGAGCTGCACCTCGGCGCGCCCGAGGGGACCACGGGTCGAGGTGCCGGCGAAGATGACGTCTTCCATCTTCCCGCCGCGGAGCGTCTTCGCCCCCTGCTCCCCCATCACCCACGCGAGGGCGTCGACGACATTGGACTTGCCGGAGCCGTTCGGTCCGACGATGCACGTGACGCCGGGCTCGAACACGAAGGTCGTGGGCTGCGCGAACGACTTGAACCCCTTGAGCGTCAGGCTCTTCAGGTGCATGGGGCGACCGCTCGTCCGGGGAGATTCACGCCGCTACGCTACCGGAATCCCGCGGAACGGCCGGTATCCCGCGCGGTCGTCGCGGACCCCGCCTGCACCGCGACACGCCGGTGCTACCACGAAATGCTTGACGATCTCCTGAGAGTTTCGCTACGGTGGCCTCCGGATCGCCACACGAAAGGAGGTTACCGATGATGATCACTCAGCACACCGCAGAGGTCTTTGGCCTCGCCGCGCCCGCGCACTTTGCGCCGCGCCACGCGGCATCGGTGACCGCCGGCGTCCGTCACGGCTCGCTCGGCTAGAACCGCAGCCTGGGAACGCAGGCCCGATCCGGGTCTTCTCCCGCCTGTTCTGTCGCGTCCCACCCTCTGATCCCCTCGGATCATGGATCCCCGCCGCCTCCGGCCTCCGCATTCCGCGGCCCCGCAGGCGCTGCTCTCGTCCGCACCCGCCGCGGCCGACGACTCGGTCCTGACGTGGTGCTTCCGCACCCCATCCATCCCTTTCGAAGGAACCATCGTGAACATCACGCTGTCACGCAGCACCACCCATCCGCCCGATACCGAGGACCGCGAGGTCCTCCAGATCCCCCGCGACCACGAGCTCCGCGAGCTCGGCATCGCGGACCGCCTCTCGCTCCGGATCGGCCTCTGGCTGTTCCAGCGGGCGCAGCGGCCCCGTCGTCCGCGCCGGTCGTGGACCGTCGATCCCGGCGACCTGTTCCTCGTCGGAGAGCAGCGTCACCGTTCGGCCGCGGAGTCGCACGCCCTCCTCATGTACGACATGCAGCGCGGGATGCGCTGACCGGGCGATGACGACCGCATCGACGCCGACCCGGCGTCCGTCCGTTTACCCGCGGACGGGCGCCGGGACACCCGGCACCTCCTCCTCCCTCCGACACGAAGGACCTGACATGACGACCGCCGCACTGACGATCACGCCGCTGATCGTCCCGGCCACCCTCGACGATGCGAACGCCGCGGACTTCCGCGCGTACGGCGCCCTGAACCGACAGATCTGCGACGAGCAGGTCGGTCTCCCCGACCTCGCGCCGGACGCCGCGCAGATGCTGCCCAACTGGCAGGACGACTCCGATGCGCTGGACCTCGGATTCGTCGCCAGGGAGGGGGACGACATCATCGGCATGGTGACGGTGTCCTTCGCGCAGGAGGAGGACGCGCGCGCCGCCGAGCTCGATCTCCTCGTCCCGGCCGCCCACGCCGGGCGCGGTGTCGAGGAAGCGCTGCTCGACCGCGCCGAGGCCGAGGCCAGGGAGCGCGGCCGGAGCGTCCTGCAGATCTGGACCCTGCACCGGCCCGAGGAGGCCGACCGCATGCTCCAGCCCCGGACCGGCTGGGGACGGATCCCGGCGACACCGCTGAGCGATGTCGTCGAGGCCCACGGCTTCACCCTGGAGCAGGTCGAGCGCAACAGCGAACTCGATCTGCGCGCCGATCCGGAGCCCCTGCACCGGGCGTTGGACGCGGCCCTCGCGGCCGCGGGGCCGGACTACCGCGTGGTGGAGTGGGAGCTGCCGACCCCGCCGGAGCTCCGCGACGGGTACGCCGCCGTCCTCGCGCGACTGTCGACCGATGCCCCGAGTGGAGACATGGACTTCGTCGCCGAGGTCTACGACGCGGAGCGGGTGATCCGCCGGGATGCGCGTCTCACCGGAGCCGGGCAGACGGTCTCCGTGGTGGCGGTGGAGCACGTCCCCACCGGCACGCTGGTCGCGTACAACGAGCTGCTGATCGCCGCGGAGAAGACCGGGACCACCCACCAGTTCGGGACCCTGGTCGCGAAGGACCACCGCGGTCACCGCCTCGGCACGATCGTCAAATGCGCCAACCTCCTGCGCTGGCGGGAGCTCGTCCCCGGGTCGACCGTGGTCTCGACGTTCAATGCGGAGGAGAACCGGCCGATGCTCGACATCAACGAGGCGATCGGCTTCGTGCCCGTGTCGTACGCAGGGGCGTGGCAGAAGAAGATCTGACGACGAGCGGTGGCCGTCATCCTCCCGGATGACGGCCACCGCTCGTCTTCATCCGCCGGGCCGACGACACCGGCACGGCCCCGCGGCGAGGCTGGGAACATGAACACTCCCGTGATCGAAGCCCACGCCCTCGTCAAGACCTACGGCGTCACCCACGCCCTCGCCGGTGTCGACCTCGCGGTGCACCGTGGCGAGTCCGTCGCCATCATGGGCGCGTCGGGCTCGGGGAAGACGACGCTCCTGCATGTGCTGGCGGGAATCACCGCACCGGACAGCGGCCGCGTGGTCTTCCAGCCCTCGACGGGCACGGCCATCGACGTGACCGCGCTGGGTGAGGCGGCGCGCTCCCGGCTGCGTCGCGAGCGCTTCGGGTTCGTCTTCCAGCAGGGACTGCTGATCCCCGAGCTGACGGCGGTGGAGAACGTCGCCCTCGCCTCGATGATCAACGGCGTCGCCAAGAAGGACGCCCTCCCCCACGCGGCGTCGTGGCTCGCGGCGCTGGGTCTCGGCGGTATGGAGGAACGGCGCATCGGCGAGCTCTCCGGAGGACAGGCGCAGCGCGTGGCCATCGCGCGCGCCCAGGCGACGGGTGCGGACCTCGTCTTCGCGGACGAGCCGACCGGCGCTCTGGACTCGCACACCTCCGCCGAGGTCATGGACGCTCTCCTCTGGTCCACGACCGGGCAGGGCCGCACCCTCATCGTCGTCACGCACGACGCCGACGTCGCCGCACGCTGCACGCGCACGGTCGCCGTCCGCGACGGCCGCATCCTCGGCTCGGCGGTGAACGCATGAATCTCTCCGTCCTCGGCCTGCTCCTGCGCCCGGCTCCCGGACAGCGCAGCGTCCTCGCGCTCCCGATCGTCGCCTTCGCGGTGGTCACGACCCTGGTCCTCACCGTCGTCGGCGGGGCCCAGGCCTTCTGGACCTGGACCGACGACGAGGCAGTTCTCTACCAGGGCCTCGCCGCCATCGCTCTCGTCCTGCTTGTCGTGCCGCTGACCTCGCTCGGCGCGCCGCCGCCCGGCTCTCGGCACGGCGCCGCGACGAGCGCCTCTCGACTCTTCGTCTGCTCGGCGTGACGCCCGGCGGGGTGACGACGGCAACCGTCGTCGAATCCGTCCTCGTCGCCGCCACCGGCGCCGTCATCGGTATCGGGGGCCACCTGGCCCTGAGTCCGCTGATCGGTCTCATCCCGTTCCGGGGAGAACCGCTCGGCCTCTCGGCAGTCGTACTCCCCCCGGTGATGATCGCCGCCGTCGTGGCCGGCGTGCTCGTGCTCGCCGCCGGAAGCGCCGTCGTGGGGCTGCGTCGTGTCGTGATCTCGCCGCTCGGCGTCCGCACGCGCACGGCGCCGACGAACGTGCACTGGATCCGCGCCGTCATCGCGGTCGTGGGCATCGCCACCGCGTTCGTGCTCATCAAGGTCTTCCCCATGATCGGCGGGGTCGTGGCGACGATCGCCGTGCTCGCCGCGATGTTCGCCCTCGCGCTGAGCGTTCTCAACCTGCTCGGTCCGTGGGTGCTGAAGGTCTCGGCGGGGCGCCAGCTCCGGCGGGCGGAGCGCCCGGAGCGGCTGCTCGCCGCTCGCCTCGTTCTCGACTCTCCGAAAGCAGCCTGGCGTCAGGTCGGCGGCATCGCGATGGCGAGCTTCATGGCTGTCTTCGCGGGCACCGGCGTCGCGCTCCTCGACACGATCGGGGCGAGCGACGATCCCTCCAGCATCGCGCTCGCGGAGGATATCCGCACCGGGCTCATCATCACCCTCATCGGCTCGTTCCTCATGGTGGCCGCCTCCGTCGGCGTGAATCAGGCCTCGGACGTGCTCGACAAGAGCGACCTGCACGAGAGCCTGCACCACCTGGGCATGCCCGTCGAGACCGTGGACCGCGCGCGTCGCCGCGCGATCAGGTCGCCGCTGCTGGTCACGGCGGTGGGATCAGCGCTGTGCGCTGCCGTGCTCGTGTTCCCGCTGGTGGGCATCGCGCTGATCGTCGCGCCCCTCTCGCTGATGACAATCGCGACCGTCGTCGCCGTCGGCATCGGCGTCGTCTGGGCGAGCACCTGGGCGACCCGCCCACTGCTGGATCGCGCTTTCGCCCCGGCGTGAGAGGGTGGCGGGCCGGGTGCGTCCGGCCCGCCACGCGCGCTGCGTCACGGGCGGATGAGGACCTTCACTTCGCAGGGCACCGACCGTTTCAGCTCTTCTGCTTCCGCTAGGTGAAGCATGACTACCACAATCGGGCTTGCCAGCTTCTTGCCGTGCGCGTTTCCCCTGTCGCCTTCTTTGGGTCAGGATCAACACCTCTTCTTCTAATGATGATCCTGAAATATGGGCATCGGCCTTCCACGGAAAGATCCCTTCCATCGTCTCCTTTTCGAAACCTGATAACTTCAAACTGATCAGGGTTATGTTTGTGGAGGAAAGTGATCGGAACGCCTATATAGCCCATGTAATCGGATGGGATATCTTTCGTCTTATTGACGTTAATCCCGTCGAAATTGTCGTAGTAAGGGTACTCAGATTCATTTCCGACGTAGGTTCTGGTGAGCGGGAGTTCTTCGTGCCTCTTCTTGTGATCCAAGTTGGTTAGCCACAGGCAATTGTTTGTTGAAACGATGCGGTTGCCCAACTCATCAACACGCGCTTCAGTCCCGTAGAGTTCGTAATGCTCCGGAACGATGAATCCCGAAATTCCCCTTCCGAGATGAATACCTAGCCACGCTCTTTCGGCCTGGATTAGGTTGAACACCTCCTTATATGTGATCGCGTTCACATTCCCAATCACAAGGAAACTCTTGTCAAAGTCAACCATTTGGTTGATGAAATCTCTAAAGAGCGAAAAGGGTGGGTTAGTGACTACGATATCCGCTTCTTTGAGCAGTTCTACACTTTCGGGCCCGCGGAAATCCCCGTCTCCCGTAAGACTAGGGATGTTTCCCGCCTCGAAGCGCTCTCGTTCCGCTTTTGTGCCGGTATACACAAAAGAGCTTCCAAACTCGCGCTCATCCGTCCTATACCCAGTTGCAATTAACTTTCTAATCCCTAGGTGGTCGAAATTATCGTAGAAGTATCGAAAAAAGTTGCTTACTGCTGGGTCATCACAGTTGCAGTACACAATCTTGTCTCTGAAGTGAGAAGTGTAGTACTGAAGCTCGTTCTCAATATCCAACCGTTGAGTGAAGAACTCATCGTTCTTGCTCTTCTTGGCTCTGGACAACAGCGAGTGTTGTACCAATCTAGCCACCTCTACGCCTCCTTGTCCGTCATCTGGCTGAACAAGTCACTCGCAAGAACTTTGAGAGATGTCTTAGCGATGTCAAACATCACTTCCATCATTTCATCACTATCCCATTGCTCACCATTTCCCTGTGAAAAGATGGACGCAGCTTGAAGCATTATCGCCTTATCCCTGTAAGCGACCAGCCTGTTCTCGCAGAGATTCGTGTTGATCGGCATGCCATAGTTTGCGGAGGTCAACCGGTCTAACCTGTTGAGCATCCCGGAGTTGTATTGCAAGACGACCTCGCGACCGTCTGGACGAGTCACGGTAACAGTCTCAGTCAGGAAGTTCGATCCTTCGAGAAATAGGACATAGGGGAAATGAGATTCCCCGAGCATTAGGTTGGCAATCTCAGAGATGTTTTTATGCGATCGCTCTATGGCATTTCCGGCAGCCATCAAGTCCTGGTCATTTCTGGTGCCCACGAGCTTACCTGCTCGAATGTTCTCGATGTCTTTACCTTGGTGCTTCGCCTCCGAGACAAGAACTACTCGCCATTCACCATGGTCGTCTAATACCTCGACTATCCCACCGTCAGGCCTGATGCTTGAGTTGGAGACAAAGAGAGTCTGCCCCAATTCTTCATCAATCTTCTGCAGCGCTTTGTTAATCTCAGCCTTGGTGACGCTAACTCGGTAACGGAAGTTCAACGCCGGATAGTCCGTAGAGAGCTTTTTAGCGAGCAATTGCGAGACCTGAGAAACGTTGAGATCGTGTTTCTTCGCAATCTCACCGAAAATGCCGGTAGCACCCTTCGACAGAATATGTTGGGCCGTCAGCCTGCTCGATTGATTCTTGTTTGCCACGTTCCTCCTAACCACGCTGTGTGCCTCTAAGTTCCTTCATCCCATCGTAGTTGAGACGTGCTGCCGCTCCTTCGGCGCTGGCATCTCGGGCAGTAGTGAGATGAACGCCCGCCGAACGGGATGCGCTTGATCTTTGTGCCGCAGCGCGGACAGGGCTTCCCCCCGCGGCCGTAGGCGTTCAGGGAGTGGGCGAAGTAACCGGCCTGCCCGTTGACGTTGACGTACTGGGCGTCGAAGCTCGTGCCGCCCTCGGCGAGAGCCTTCTGCAGGACCGATCGCACTTCCGCGAGCAGGCGATTCACGGCTCGGGTCGGCAGAGCGTCGGCCGGTGTCTCCGGATGGATGCGGGCCGCCCACAGCGACTCGTCGGCGTAGATGTTGCCGACGCCGCTCACCACGCCCTGGTCCAGCAGCACCCGCTTGATCGCGCTGTGCCGCCGGGCGAGAGCGGCCCGGAAGACCCGGTCGTCGAAGAACGGGTCGAGCGGGTCGCGTGCGATGTGCGCGACCTGTGTCGGTATGCGGGAGGGGCCGTCGGCGATGAGAGCGTCGACGGCAAGGGAGCCGAAAGTCCGCTGATCCGCGAACACGATCGCGAGCTCGCCGTGTCGGGGATGCTCGATCCCGAGGCGGACACGCTCGTGGCGCTCGGTCGGCGCGTCCGGCGCGCGGAGAAGCATCTGACCGCTCATGCCCAGATGGGCGATCAGCGCGGAGTCGCCATCGTCCACGGGGAGCCAGAGGAACTTGCCCCGCCGCGCGGCCGCGGTGAAGCGGCGACCCTCCAGACGCTGGACGAAGTCCGCAGCTCCGGCGGTATGCCGGGTGAGGGCGCGTTCGTCGAAGACGCTGACGCCTGTAATGACCGCGTCGACCGCGGCAGGGGCGAGGCCGGAGCGGACGACCTCGACCTCGGGGAGCTCAGGCACGCTCGCTGAGCGTGCGCCAGGCGCTCAGGGCCGCGGCCATCTCCGCCGTCTTCTTGCTGCTGCCGGCGCCCGTCATCCGCACGTCGCCGACGGCGACGGTCGCCGTGAAGCGCCGGTCGTGGTCGGGGCCGCTGGCCTCGACCGAGTACTGCGGAGGCGTGGCGCCGAGGCGGGCCGCGAGCTCCTGCAGGCTCGTCTTCGGGTCCATCGCCGCGCCGTACCGCTCGGGGTCGGCGAGCAGCGGCTCGGTCAGACGCAGGACGAGCGCCGTCGCGGCCTCGGGCCCGGCGGACAGATAGGTGGCGCCGATGACGGCCTCCATGGTGTCCGCGAGGATCGAGTCTTTGTCGCGCCCCCCGGTCTGCTCCTCACCGCGCCCGAGCAGCAGGTGGCTGCCGAGATCGATGCCGCGAGCGACCTCCGCCAGCGCGACCGTCGACACGACGCTCGCCCGGCGCTTCGCCAGCTCCCCCTCGTCGAGCTCGGGGTGCCGCGTGAACAGCATGACGGTCACGGCTTGACCCAGCACCGAGTCGCCGAGGAACTCGAGACGCTCGTTGTGCGGGATGCCGCCGTGCTCGTACGCGTAGGAGCGGTGGGTGAGGGCCAACTCCAGAAGCTCCGCGTCGATATCGACGCGGAGCTTATCTGGGAGAGGCCTCGTCCCCCCGGGGACCTCCGTCACGGTTCGCGACTCAGACGTCGGCGACCTTGCGGCCCTTGTACTCGAGGAAGAGCTCGGTGCCCTGCGAGTCGGTGACGACCTTCGCCTGGTGCGGACGGCTGTAGACGACCTTGCCGTTCTCGATGGTCTTGACGAGCGCGGGGGCCTCGGCCTTCCACTGCGCGCGGCGCGAGCGGGTGTTCGAACGGGAGACCTTGCGCTTCGGGGGGTTACCAGCCATGACTAGCTCTCTTCTTTCTCGGCGGCACCGCGTTCTGCCGTGCCGTCCTGGTCTGTGATCTGCTGGAGCGCGCTCCACCGAGGATCGATGGGAGCGGCCTGCTCCGTTCCGGTGCTCTCGGTCAGCCTCTCGCCTGTGACCGGGTCGAGCCCGAGGCAATCCGGCTGACACACCGGCTGAAAAGGAAGGGCCAGTACGGCCGCATCCCTGACGAGAGTTTCAAGATCCACGTGGTCGTCTTGAACCTCGAAGTCAGTTTCTTCCTCACCAGGATACGCGAAAAGCTCCTGGAACTCGACTTCGACGGGCCGAGCGATGTCGGTGAGGCATCGACCGCACACGCCGACGTACTCGCCCTCCGCCTCTCCGGTGACGAGGATGCCCTCGTGGACGGACTCCAGCCGCACGTCGAGATCGAGTTCCGAGCCTGCCTCGAAGGAGACGATGCCCTCCCCCCACTGCTCCGTCAGGGGCACCGAGAAGGAGTGCTCGCGCATCTCCCCCGGGCGCCGGACGATGTCACGGACGGGGAGGACGAAAGGGCTGTTGAGTCGGGAACGCACCCCGCCATGCTACCCGGGTCACCGGTGAGGAGGGCCGGGAGACCGCCGGGAACGGGACCGTGGTCGCGGATCAGATACCGCGCGCGCCGGTGTCGAGGAACGAGGCGACAGCCGGCGGGACGAACGGCGAGACGTCGCCCCCGAGACCGGCGACCTGACGCACCAGCGAGCTCGAGACCATCGCATGCGCGGGGTCGGGCAGCAGGAAGACGGTCTCGATGTCGGCGAGGTGCCGGTTGACGATCGCCATGGGCGACTCGTACGCCACGTCGACCTGCGAGCGGATGCCCTTCACGAGCACACCGGCGTTCACGTCGCGCGCATAGTCGACGAGGAGTCCCATGCTCCAGGAGCCGATGACGATGTTGCCCGCCATGCCGTCCTCGGCGATAGAACGCTCCAGGAGGGAGAGCCGCTGCGCGATCGGCAGCATCGCCTCCTTGCCCGGGTTGTGCACCACGAGCACATGCAGCTCGTCGTAGAGGGCGGCCGCGCGCCGGATCACGTCGAGGTGACCCAGGGTCGGCGGATCGAAGGAACCCGGGACGACGGCGATCCGGCTGCTCATGGAATCCAGCCTAGGGCACCCGGAACGGCGATCAGTTCTTCGCCAGCGCCGCGCGATCCTCGTCGGTGACGCGCCGCCCGATGGCCTCCCGGAGCCCGGGGTGAGCGGCCAGCTCGGGGTCGGCGGCGAGGATGTCCTCCGCGAGCTCGCGGGCCCGGGTGATGAGAGCGGCGTCCTTCACGACACGCAGCAGCTTGAGGGACGACCGCACCCCGGCCTGTGCCGCGCCGAGCACGTCGCCTTCGCCGCGGAGTTCGAGGTCGACCTCGGCCAGCGCGAACCCGTCGAGGGTGGCGGCGACCGCATCGACGCGTTCGCGGGCCACCGATCCGGCCTCGGCCTCCGTGACGAGCAGGCAGAGACCCGGGACGCCCCCTCGTCCCACCCGACCGCGGAGCTGGTGCAGCTGGGACACTCCGAAACGGTCGGCGTCCAGCACGATCATCGTCGACGCGTTGGGGACGTCCACGCCCACCTCGATCACGGTCGTCGCGAGCAGGAGGTCGATCTCCCCGCGGGCGAAGGCCTGCATGACGGCGTCCTTCTCCTCCGAGGGCATCTTCCCGTGGAGCACCGCACGTCGCAGACCGCCGAGGGTCGGATGCGTGGCCAGCGCCTCGTCGAGCTGAACGACGCCCCACCGAGGGCCTTTGCCGCCCTCCGGGGCGAGCAGCGCCTGCTCCCCCGCCTCGGCCGTCTTCGCCGCGGTGTCGATGGCCGCGCAGACCGCGAACACCTGCCGACCCTGCGCGATCTCCTCCGCCGCCCGTTCCCACACCCGGTTGAACCAGCCCGGGTGCTCGGCCAACGGCGCGACGTACGACTCGATGCCGGCGCGCCCCGCCGGCATCGTGCGGATGACCGAGGTGTCGAGGTCGCCGAAGACCGTCATCGCGACCGTCCGCGGGATCGGGGTCGCGGTGAGGACGAGCGCGTGCGGGCTGGACCCCTTCGCCCGCAGCGCCTCCCGCTGCTCGACTCCGAAGCGGTGCTGCTCGTCGACCACGACGAGACCGAGATCGGCGAACGTGGTCTTCTCCCCGAGGAGCGCGTGGGTGCCGACCACGATCAGCGCCTGGCCGGAGGCGACGCGCAGCGCGGCCTTGCGGCGATCCGCCGCCGGCATCTGCCCGGTGAGCAGCGTCGGCATCAGCAGCGGGGCGAGCTGCGGGCCGAGCATCTTCGTGATCGAACGCAGATGCTGCGCCGCGAGGACTTCCGTCGGGGCGATCAGGGCCGCCTGTCCCCCGCTCTCGGCGACCTGCAGCATCGCCCGCAGCGCCACCAGCGTCTTCCCCGAACCGACCTCGCCCTGCACGAGCCGGTTCATCGGCCAGGAGCCGACGAGATCGTCTGCGATCTGGGCGCCGACGGTCTGCTGATCCGGCGTGAGCGTGTAGGGCAGGGCGGCGTCGAAGCGCTCCAGCAGCCCGCCGGGCGCCGCCGGCCGCGAGGTGGCGGCCAGGGCGCGCACCGCGTCGCGCTGCTGGAGGAGGGCCGTCTGGAGCGTGAGCGCCTCGTGCATGCGCAGCGTGCGCACTGCGGGATCGATGTCGTTGCGGGAGCGCGGGCGGTGGATCGCCTCCAGGGCCTCCCGCGCCGTCAGCAGCTCTTCGCGGGTGCGGATCTCCGGGGTCAGCGGGTCGGGGACCGACGACAGGTCGTCGAGGACGCGCCCGACGAGCCGGGCGATCTGCCACGTCTGGATCGCGGAGGTGGCCGGATAGATCGGGATCGGGACCGCCGCCCTCGCATCCGCCCGCCGGCGCGCCGCGTCCTCGTCGTCGAACAGCTCGTACTCCGGGTGGGCGAACTGGGTCATGCCGTTGAACTCGCCGACCTTGCCGGAGAACACACCACGCCGCCCGACCGCCAGGTCCTTGGAGCGCCACTCCGCCGCGCCGACGTTCTTCGCGAAGAAAGTCAGCGACATGCGGCCGACGCCGTCGCCGATGACGACGTCGACCATGGCGCCCGGTCGATTGCGCATCCGGCGGAAGCTCGACGAGAGGACTTCGGCGACGATCGTGACGGTCTCCCCGATCGGGAGGTCGCGGATGGGGGTGAGCTCCCCCGGGTCGGCGTACCGACGCGGGTAGTGCGCGAGCAGGTCGCCGACGGTCTTCATGCCGAAGGCGCGGTCGAGCGTCTTGGCCGACGCCGCACCGAGGGCCTCCTCGAGCGAGGATTCGAGCGTGAGCGACATGCTCCGAGTCTAGGGAACCGCACGGACACGACCGTCCGCGGCCTGTCGTATCGTGAACGGGTGACGAGGATCATCGCCGGAACGGCACGCGGCACCCGGCTCGACGTCCCGCGCCGGGACCAGGCCCACGAGTGACCGCGTGCGCGAATCCCTGTTCGGCGCCCTGGAGTCGCTCGACGCGATCGCGGACGCCCGCGTGCTCGACCTCTACGCGGGCTCGGGGCGCTCGGGCTCGAGGCTCTGAGTCGCGGCGCCCGGAGCGCCGACCTCGTCGAGCGGGGTCGGCAGGCCGCAGCCGTCGTGCGGCGCAACGCCGCGGCCGTCGCGAAGGCCTCCGGTGCCGCGACCGCACGGGTGCAGGAGGCGACGGTCCGGGCGTTCCTCGGTCGAGCGTCCGGGCCCTACGACCTCGTGTTCACGGATCCGCCGTACGACATCGACGATGAGGCGATGGACGGCGACCTCGCCGCCCTCGCTCCGCTGCTCAGCGACGATGCCGTGGTGGTCGTCGAACGCGCCCGGCGCTCCACCGCCCCCGACTTCGCAGCCGCCGGGCTCCGGGTGTTCCGGGAGAAGACCTACGGCGACACGACCCTGTGGTGGGCGGAGCCCGGCCCGCAGGACGCTGCGTCGGCGGAGGTTCAGCCCGAGACGGAGTCCCAGTCCCGGTAGGGATCCCAGCCGCTGACGTCCACGGGACCGTCGTCGCAGAGCAGGTCC
The DNA here is from genome assembly GCF_057364585.1 of Microbacterium sp. CFSPD4_SD4. NCBI lineage: Bacteria > Bacillati > Actinomycetota > Actinomycetes > Micrococcales > Microbacteriaceae > Microbacterium > Microbacterium sp. CFSPD4_SD4. The sequence goes on along the minus strand of NZ_JBNFOC010000001.1, from coordinate 162,897 downwards.
TCCTCGCCGCGCGGACGCACGACGCCGATCGCACGGAAGCCCGGCGGCAGCACGCCGTCGGGGAACGTCGCGAGCAGCGCATGGTCCTCGCCGCCCGCGAGCGCCCGCTGCGGACTCGCGCCGAGCGCGGCGCCGTCCAGCGCGAGGGTGACGCCGGAGGCGTCCGCGAGGCGCCGCGCGTCGAGGGCGAGGCCGTCCGAGACGTCCATCATCGCGGTCGCGCCGGCCGCGGCTGCGACGACGCCGAGGCCGATGGGCGGCGACGGCCGCAGCTGCGCGGCGACCGCAGCGCTCTCCCCGGGTGCGAGAGCCGCGGGATCGACCGGGACCGGCGTCTCGCCGTCTCGGAAGCGTCCGAACAGCACGGCCAGCCCGTGTGCGGCGTGACCCAGTTCTCCGGCGACGGCGACGACATCGCCCGGTCGTGCCCCCGCCCTGGTCACCGGGGGGCGGCCTTCGAGGTCGCCCAGAGCCGTCACAGCGACCGCGAGCACCTCGGACACCGTGAGATCCCCGCCGACCACCGCGCACCCGGGGGCGAGCGCCGTGCAGGCCTCGCGGAAGCCGTCGGCCAGGCGCTCCACGAAGGACAGCCGGAGGTCGCGCGGCACGGCCAGGGCCACGAGCAGTGCGGTCGGGCGTGCGCCCATCGCGGCGATGTCGGCGAGGTTGACCGCCGCCGCCTTCCAGCCGAGGTCGTACCCGCTCGTCCAGGCGAGCCGGAAGTCGGGCCCGTGCACGAGCGTGTCCGTCGTCGCGACGACCGATGCGGAGGGGGCGGCGACCACGGCGGCATCGTCCCCGGGACCGAGGAGCGTGTGCGCGCCCGGTGCGGTGCGCTGGAGGATGGCGCGGAGGATGCGACCCTCCGAGAGATCTCCCAGGCGCGGATCGTCGGAGTCGGGTCGGGAGGGCATGTCGTCAAAGGTAGCCTGGATACATGCTTCGTTCCCGCCGCCTCGCTGCCGTCGCGGGGGCGATCGCCCTCGCCGCCGGACTCGCCGGATGCTCCACCACCGTGCACCTGGAGCCGGCGGCCGACGCGAACGACCCGGCCTGCGCGAACGTCTCCGTGCTCCTGCCGGACACCGTCGGCGGGTACGAGCGCGTGTGGACCGACGCGCAGGCCACGGGCGCCTGGGGAGACCCCACGGTCGTCCTGCGCTGCGGCGTGGAGCCGCCCGCCCCGTCCGATCTCGTCTGCACCACCCTCGGCGGCGTCGACTGGCTCGTCCTGGAGCAGGAGGAGGAGCGCCAGCGCCTCGTCACCTACGGTCGCGAACCGGCCATCGAGGTGATCATCCGCCGCGGCGAGCAGGTCGACTTCCAGTCGATCGTCGACAGCCTGTCGTCGAACATCCAGTCGGGGCTGGCGCCGGCCACCGCGCAGTGCACGGACCGGGTGGAGTTCCCCGCGGGCTGAGCACGCGCGGGGAACCACGCCGTCAGCGGCGCAGGCCCGCCTCGACCAGTTCCGTGATGAGGTCGCCGTAGCTCAGTCCCGATGCCACCCAGCACTTCGGGAACATCGAGATGGGCGTGAATCCGGGCATGGTGTTGAGCTCGTTCACGACGAGCTCGCCGGTCGGGGTGAGGAACATGTCCACCCGGGCGAGGCCGCGACCGTCGACCGCCTGGAAGGCCCGGACGCCGGCCTCCTGGACGGCGGCCACCTCCGCCTCGGTCAGCTCCGCCGGGCACACCACGTCGACACCGTCGCCGCCGAGGTACTTCCCCTCGAAGTCGTAGAAGCCGCGGTCGGTCAGCACGATCTCGCCGGGGAGGGAGGCGCGGACGCCGTCGGCCGTCTCGAGGACGGCCACCTCGATCTCCCGGCCGGTGACACCGGCCTCGATGAGCACCTTGTCGTCCTCGGCGAACGCGATGGCGAGGGCGGCGTCGAGTTCCTCCGGCGCCGACACCTTCGAGACGCCGACGCTCGACCCGGCGCGAGCGGGCTTGACGAAGACGGGCAGGCCGAAGTCGGCGGCGCGGGCGCGGAGGGCATCGGGATCCGCATCCCACTCACGACGGCGCACGGTCACACCCGGCGCCACCGCGATCCCGGCGGCCTGCAGGGCGATCTTCATGAAGTGCTTGTCCATGCACAGCGCCGAGTCGAGCACGCCGCCCCCGGCGTAGGGCACCTCGAGCGTGTCGAAGTAGCCCTGGATCGTGCCGTCCTCGCCGTGCGGTCCGTGCAGGATCGGCAGCACGACGTCGATCTCGCCGAGTCCCTCGGTCTCGCCGCCCGGATGCACCACCCGCAGGGTGCGGTCGCCCCCGGGCTCCGGCCAGAGCACCCGGGTGCCGTTGTCGACGACCTCCGGGAGATGGGCGGCGTCGAGCGGGAACTTCGCCGGGTCGTCGTCCTCGAGGATGAAGGCACCCTCGCGGGTGATCCCCACCGGGATCACGGCATACCGGTCACGATCGATCGCGCCCAGCACTCCCCCCGCCGTTGCGGAACTGATCGAATGCTCGCTGGAGCGCCCTCCGAAGAGCACCACCACCGTCTGCTTGTCCATGGTTGGTCCTCTCCCCCTGCGGGGTGTCGTCGTCCGTCGTGAGATGCGGGGCGATGTCCCGGGGATCCATCTTGCCGTCGAGCACCATCTTCACCTGCTCGACGATCGGCATGTGCACATCGGCTTCGCGGGCGAGCTGCAGCACCGGCGCGACCGAGGCGAGCCCCTCGGCCGTCTGCTGCATCTGCTTCACGACGTCCTGGAAGCTGTAGCCCTGCCCGAGCAGCCGCCCGGCGGTGTTGTTGCGGCTCAGGGGCGACTGGCAGGTCGCGATGAGGTCGCCGAGACCGGCCAGTCCCTGCAGGGTCTCCGGCTGGGCGCCGTTCGCGACCGCGAAGTCGGTCATCTCGACGAGGCCGCGGGTGATGATGGACGCCTTGGTGTTCTCGCCGTAGCCGACGCCGTCGACGATGCCGATGGCGACGGCGATGAGGTTCTTGAGCACTCCGCCGAACTCCGTGCCGATGACATCCGTGTTCACGAACGTCCGGAAGTAGGAGTTGCGCGCGGCCCGGGCCACGACGTCCGCGGTCTCCTGGCTGCGCGACGAGATCACGGCCGCGGTCGGCTGCTCCCGCGCGATCTCCAGGGCGAGATTCGGTCCGGAGGCCACGGCGATCCGGTCGGGATCGCACTGCAGCTCCTGCTGGATGACCTGGCTCATGCGCAGGCCGGTGCCCCGCTCGACGCCCTTCATGAGGCTGACGATCTTGGCGTCGCCTGAGACGATCAGCGGGCGTAGCGCCTTGAGGTTCTCCCGCAGCGACTGGCTCGGCACGGACAGGTACACCTGGTCGACGCCGTCGAGCGCGGTCGCCAGCTCGTGCGTGGCCGCCATCGTGCGGGGCAGGTTGATGCCCGGCAGGTAACGCGAGTTGCGCTTCGCCTCGTCGATCTCATGCGCGAGCTCGGCCCGGCGCGCCCACATCGTCACGTGGGCGCCGCCGTCGGCGAGGATCTTGCCGAACGTCGTTCCCCAGCTGCCGGCGCCGATCACGGCGACGCGGGGTCCGGCCGGCGCGGTTCTCTTAGGGGTCAAGGCGTCCGGTCTCCTTCTGGCCGTGGCTCGCCGGGTTCCAGCGCTCCGCGGGGGCCTTCTCACCGCGCACCTGCTCCAGCAGCGCGGTGATCGCGTTCATGAGTCGGTTGGTGGCTTCCGTGAGAGCCGCCGGCTCGCCGGCGCGACCGCGGAGGTCGGAGACGTCGACGGGGTCGCCGACGATCACGGTCACGGGCTTGCGGAGCGGCCAGAGGCTCAGCCCCTTCTGGTAGCGGCCCATGATCGCCTGGGTGCCCCACTGCGCCATGGGGATGAGCGGGATGCCGTCGGCGAGGGCGAGCCGCACCGCCCCCGACTTGCCGCGCATCGGCCACATGTCGGGGTCACGCGTGAGCGTGCCCTCCGGGTACACGATGACACCGCGGCCGTGCTCCACGAGAGCTGCCGACTGCGCCATCGTCTGCTTCGCGGACGACGCCGACGAGGTGCGTGCGACCGGGATCATCCCCGTCTTGCGCAGGAACCACCCGAGCACGGGCACGCGGAAGAGGCTCTCCTTGGCCATGAATCGCGGAGCGCGCCCGATCCGCCAGACCGCCAAGGCGACGATCAGCGGATCGAACTCCGAGTAGTGGTTCGGCGCGAGGACGAAAGCACCCTCTCGCGGGAGCTTCTCCGCCCCGATGATGCGGACCTTCGCGATCAGCGACACCAGCGGGACGACGATCGCCGCGAGCGGCCAGAACACGCTCGGCCGTGTCTTCTCCGGCGACCGGGAAGCCATCGGGCTCACCGGAGGACGTCGAAGTCGGCGCCGAGCGCGTCGAGCTTGGCGAGGAACTTCTCGTATCCGCGACTCAGGATGTCGACGCCCGACACCTTCGACTCGCCGGTGGCCGTCAGCGCCGCGATCACGTGGCTGTAGCCGCCGCGCAGGTCGGGCACCACGATGTCGGCGCCGTGCAGGGGCGTGGGACCGGTGATGACGGCAGCCTGCTCCAGGTCACGACGCGGCACGCGCCGCGGGCCGTCCTGCAGGCCGCGCGGATGCACGACGATGTCGGCCCCCATCTTGACCAGCGCCTCGGTGAAGCCCATCCGGTTCTCGTACACGGTCTCGTGCACGACCGAGCGGCCGTGCGCCTGGGTGAGGGCGACCACGAGCGGCTGCTGCCAGTCGGTCATGAAGCCCGGGTGCACGTCGGTCTCGATCACGACCGGCTTGATGTCGCCGTCGCGGCGGAAGAGGATGCCGTCCTCCTGGATGTCGAACCAGCCGCCCGCCTTGCGGAAGACATTGAGGAAGGTGAGCATCTCCTGCTGCTTGGCACCGCCGACGAAGATCTCGCCGTCCGTGGCCAGAGCGGCCGAGGCCCACGAGGCCGCCTCGTTGCGGTCGAAGATCGACCGGTGGTCGTAGCCACGGAGCTTCTCGACGCCCTCGATGAGGATGACGCGGTTCGGCTCGTAGGAGATGATCGCGCCCATCTTCTGCAGGACGGCGATCAGGTCCATGATCTCGGGCTCGATCGCCGCGTTGCGCAGCTCCGTGACGCCCTCGGCGCGGACGGCGGTCAGCAGCACCTGCTCGGTCGCGCCGACGCTCGGGTACGGGAGGTGGATGTTCGCTCCGTGCAGGCGGGTTCCTCCCGTGGAGAGGCGGATGCCGCTCGGGAGCTTCTCGACGATCGCGCCGAACTTGCGCAGTGCGTCCAGGTGGAAGTCGATCGGACGGTCCCCGATGCGGCACCCGCCGAGGTCGGGGATGAAGGCCTGGCCGAGGCGGTGCAGCAGCGGGCCGCAGAACAGGATCGGGATCCGGGAGGCGCCCGCGTGGGCGTCGATCTCCTCGAAGTGGGCCGACTCGACGTCGCTGGGGTCGAAGACCAGTGAGCCGGGCTCGTCGCCCTCCGACACGCGGACGCCGTGCACCTCGAGCAGCGAGCGCACCACGGCGACGTCGCTGATGGCCGGCACGTCGCGCAGGACGCTCGTGGTCTCCCCGAGCAGGGACGCGACCATCGCCTTGGTGGCGAGGTTCTTCGCGCCCTTCACGTCGACCCGTCCGCGCAGCGGACGACCTCCGCGGATGGCGAGGACGTCTCCGGTCAGCGCGGGGACGTCGTCGGAGAGAGCGTCGCGCACGGGTGTCGTCATTCGGGGCCTCACTTCATTCATCGGGGGCGGGGTTACCCCTGGCTCCCCCGCCCCCTCCGTCTCACTGGACGGGGAGGGTCCGCGGCCGCCACGACTCGCGACGGGCCTCGAACTGCGCGATCTTGTCTTCGTTGCGCAGCGTGAGCCCGATGTCATCGAGCCCTTCGAGGAGCCGCCATCTAGTGTAATCGTCGATCCCGATGTCGGCCCGGAAGCGGGCCTCCGCGCCTCCGGTGGGGTCGCCGATGGCGGCGGTGCGCGCCTCGACGTCGACCGTCATGCGCGCGCCGGGATCGGCGTCCATGATCGCCCAGAACCGCTCCAGATCCGCCTCGGAGATGGTCGCCGCGAGGAGGCCCTGCTTGCCCGCGTTGCCGCGGAAGATGTCGGCGAACCGCGGGCTCAGCACGACCTTGAAGCCGAAGTCGCGAAGCGCCCAGACGGCGTGCTCACGGCTGGAACCGGTGCCGAAGTCGGGCCCGGCGACGAGGACGGACGCCCCCTGATACGGCGCCTGGTTGAGCACGAACTCCGGGTCCTGCCGCCAGCCGTGGAACAGCGCGTCCTCGAAGCCCGTCTTGGTGACACGCTTGAGGAACACCGCGGGGATGATCTGGTCGGTGTCGACGTTCGACCGCTTCAGCGGCGCGGCGATGCCCGTGTGGGTGGTGAACTTCTCCATGGTCAGGCCTCCAGATCGCTCGGGCTGGACAGGGTGCCGCGGATGGCGGTCGCCGCCGCGACGAGCGGGGACACGAGGTGCGTGCGGCCGCCCTTGCCCTGGCGCCCTTCGAAGTTGCGGTTCGAGGTGGAGGCGCAGCGCTCCCCCGGGGCGAGCTGATCGGGGTTCATGCCCAGGCACATCGAGCATCCTGCGAAGCGCCACTCCGCTCCGAAGTCCTTGATGACCTGGTCCAGGCCCTCGGCCTCGGCCTCCAGTCGCACGCGGGCGGAGCCGGGGACGACCATCACCCGGACGCCGTCGGCCTTCTTCTTGCCCTGGATGATGGAGGCGAAGGCCCGGAGGTCCTCGATGCGGCTGTTCGTGCACGAGCCCATGAACACCGCGTCGACCGGCACCTCCTTCAGGGGCGTGCCCGGCGTCAGGTCCATGTACTCCAGCGCCCGCTCGGCGGCGGCCCGCTCGTTCGGGTCGGCGATCTCCGCCGGGTTCGGCACCGAGGCGGAGAGCGAGCTGCCCTGGCCGGGGTTCGTCCCCCACGTCACGAACGGCTCCAGCTCGTCGGCGTCGATGAAGACCTCGGCATCGAAGGTGGCGCCCTCGTCGGTCGGCAGCGTGCGCCAGTAGGCGACCGCGTCGTCCCAGTCCTGGCCCTTCGGCGCGTGCGGACGCCCCTCGAGGTAGGCGAACGTCGTCTCGTCCGGAGCCACCATGCCGGCGCGGCGCCGCCTCGATCGACATGTTGCAGATCGTCATGCGGCCCTCCATGGAGAGCGCGCGGATCGCGCTGCCGCGGTACTCGAGCACGTAGCCCTGACCGCCGCCGGTGCCGATCTTGGCGATCACGGCGAGGATGATGTCCTTCGCCGTGACGCCGGGACGCAGCGTGCCCTCGACGTTGATGGCCATCGTCTTGAACGGCTTCAGCGGCAGCGTCTGGGTCGCCATGACGTGCTCGACCTCGCTGGTGCCGATGCCGAACGCCATCGCGCCGAACGCGCCGTGCGTGGACGTGTGCGAGTCGCCGCAGACCACGGTGATCCCGGGCATGGTGAGGCCGAGCTGCGGGCCGACGACGTGGACGATCCCCTGCTCCGCGTCCCCCAGTGAGTGCAGACGCACGCCGAACTCGGCGGCGTTGCGGCGCAGCGTCTCGATCTGCGTGCGGCTGGTCAGGTCGGCGATGGGCTTGTCGATCTCCCACGTCGGCGTGTTGTGGTCCTCCGTGGCGATGGTCAGGTCGAGCCGGCGGAGCGGCCGTCCCTCGCTGCGGAGGCCGTCGAAGGCCTGCGGGCTGGTGACCTCGTGCACGAGGTGCAGGTCGATGTAGATGAGGTCGGGCTGGCCGTCCTCGCCCTTGACGACGAGGTGGTCGTCCCAGACCTTCTCGGCGAGCGTCCTGGGGCGTGCGGAATCCGCACCGGCGGTGGTGGTCATGGCGTGTCTCCTGTGGATGGCGGTTCGGCCCACGATGGACTCCGCGACGAGGAGGGGCTCAGATCGAGGTCTCGCCGCGGCCGCTAAGAAGGAGCACGGTCCGCATGACGTCAGGTTACCACCGCTCGGACACGCCGAGACACGCCGTGACACTCTGTTGCTCACCCGATCGACCGAGAGGCCCCCGCATGACCGTCGAGACCGCCCGCTTCGCCACCCGCGCCGTCCACGCCGCGAGAGGCCGAGCCGCTGCCGCCTCCCGTGTGACGCCGATCTACCTGACGGCCGGGTTCGAGTTCGACGACTTCGATCACGCCGCCGACCACTTCGGCACCGGCACCGGATTCGGGTACACCCGCACCGGCAACCCCACGGTGCACGCGGTGGAGCGGCAGCTCGCGAGCCTGGAGTCCGGTGCCGACGCCGTGCTCGTGGCCAGCGGACAGGCCGCGGTGACCACCGCTCTGCTCTCGGTCGTGGGCGCGGGCGACCACATCGTCTCCTCGACCCACATCTACGAGGGCACCCGCGGGCTGTTCCTGGACAACCTCGCCCGCCTCGGCATCGAGACGACGTTCGTGGACGACATCGCCGACGCGGATGCCTGGCGGGAGGCCGTACGCCCGACGACCAGGGCGCTGTTCGCGGAGTCGCTCGCCAACGCCCGCAACGACGTGCTCGACGTGGCGGCGGTGAGCGCCGTGGCCGACGAGATCGCCGTCCCCCTGATCGTCGACAACACCCTGGCCACGCCCGCCCTCCTCCGGCCGCTGGAGCACGGCGCGGCCATCGTCGTGCACTCCGCGTCGAAGTTCCTCGCGGGGCAGGGCGCGGTGCTCGGCGGCGTGGTGATCGACGACGGCCGGTTCGATGCGGAGCGCGCCGGGCACAACGCCCCGCACCTCGTGCTGCCGGGGCGGGGCGGCGCACCCAGCGTCTTCGCCCGGCACGGCGGCCGCGCACGCATCGGATACGCCAGGGAGTCGGTGGCTCCGCGGTTCGGTGCCTCGCCCTCGCCCCTCAACGCGTTCCTCATCGGCCAGGGCACCGAGACGCTCAGCCTGCGCGTGGAGCGCCAGTCGCAGAACGCCCTCGCCGTCGCACGCTGGCTCGCCGCACACGACGCCGTGGAGAGCGTGGAGTACGTCGGCCTGCCCTCGCATCCTCACCACGAGACCGCGCTGCGCTACCTCGACGGCGGATTCGGCTCCATCTTCACCTTCACGCTGCGCGGCGGTCTCCCAGCGGCCCGTCGCTTCGTGGAGGAGGTGTCCGTGTTCACCCACATGACGCACATCGGCGACGTGCGGTCGCTCGTGCTGCACCCCGGCACGACCAGCCACGCGCAGCGCACCGACGAGGAGCGTCGGATCCTCGGCGTCGGCCCCGGCACGCTGCGGCTGTCGATCGGCATCGAGGATGTCGACGACCTGATCGGCGACCTCGCGCGGGTGCTCGAGAGCGTCAGGGAGACGGTGGCATGAGCCGCCTGCAGCACTTCGGGTGGTTCCTCGCCCGAGGCTTCGGTCCTCAGGGGTGGGGATATCCGTCCCTGGACTGGGACTACGACTGGACGCGACCGGAGGTCTACCAGGAAGCCGCCCGCACCCTGGAGCAGGCCGGTTTCGACCTCGTGATCATCGAGGACAGCCCCTCGCTCGGCTCGGCGGACACGATCGACCTGCGCGTGCGTCATGCGTTCGGCGGCCCGAAGCACGATCCCCTGCTGCTCGCACCGTACCTCTTCCAGGCGACCCGTCATCTCGGGATGGTGCCCACCGTGAACCCCGCGGCCTCGCTGCCCTACACCTCGGCGCGGCAGTTCGCGACCCTGCAGCACCTGAGCGGGCACCGGCTCGGCCTCAACGTGGTCACCGACACCGGCAGCGCCCGGCACTTCTCGGCGGCCCCGCAACTCGGCCATGACGAGGCGTACGACCGTGCCGAGGAATGGCTCGCCGGCATCCGCGCGCTCTGGCGGAGCTGGGACGACGGTGCGCTGGTCGCCGATCCCGTCTCCGGGGTCTACGCGGACGGCACGCGGATGCGTCCGGTGCAGCACCGCGGCCCCCACTACGACTTCGACGGCCCTCTGAACGCCCTGCCCTTCACGGACGGCGAGCCGGCCATCGTCTCCCCCGGCGGCTCCGGGCGCGGCCTGGCGTTCGCGGGGGCGAACTCGGACGTCCAGCTGGCGCTCGCTCCCCTGCACGAGAAGTCGGTGCGGGAGTATCGGCAGCGGGTGCACGACGCGGCTCTCGCCCGCGGACGCCGGGCCGAGGACGTCAAGATCCTCTTCGCGATCCAGCCCGTGATCACGGCGTCCGCCGAGGAGGCCGACCGGATCGTGGCCGCTTCCGCACACCCGGACGACGCCGCACTCGCGCAGATCGCCCGGAAGCAGTCGAGTGATCTGGAGACCGATCTCACGACCCTCGATCTGGACCGCCCCCTCGACACGTCGATCTTCGGAGCGCACGTCTCCCGCGGCAGCATCCAGCGCCTGATCGGCGATCGGGGCGAGGACGCCCCGCTCCGCGCGCACTTGACCGCACTCGCCCGCACCGGCCGGCTGCGCGACCGCAGCGGGTTCGTGGGCACCGCGGAGGAGTTCGCCGATCTCGTCGAGGAACTCGGCGAGTGGGGCAACGACGGCGTGCTCCTCTGGGGCGACTTCCATCCCGTGACCCTGCACCGCACCCTCGACGAGCTGGTGCCGATCCTCCGCCGCCGCGGGATCCTCCGCCGCGACTATGCGGACGGCGGTCTGCAGGCGAATCTGCAGGCGTTCTGACCCGCTCCGCGCGGACTCAGTCGCCGACCGGGATGGTGCGCTTCTCGGCGCGCTTCTCCCGGGACGAGGCGATCAGGCTCGCGATCGTCGCGACCGTCATCGACACGAGGATCACGGCCAGCGACACCATGTTGTCGATGTCCGGCACCCATTCCACGTGCTCGCCGCCGTTGATGAACGGGAGCTCGTTGACGTGCAGCGCGTGCAGGATCAGCTTGATGCCGATGAACCCGAGGATCACGGCGATGCCGTAGTGCAGGTAGCGGAGGCGGTCCAGGAGGTCGCCGAGGAGGAAGTAGAGCTGGCGCAGCCCCATGAGCGCGAAGATGTTGGCGGCGAAGACGAGGAAGCCGTTGGTCGTGATCTCGAAGATCGCGGGGATCGAGTCGATCGCGAAGATGAGGTCGGTGACGCCGATCGTGATGAACACGATGATCATCGGCGTCCACATCCGCTTCCCGTCGACGGTCGTGCGGATCTTCGAGCCGTCGTAGGTCTCGCTGATGTCGATCCGGCGGCGGAGCAGCCGGACGATGAAGTTCTCGCGCTTGACGTCGTCCTCGTGCTCGCCTTCCGGCATCGCCTGCCGGATGGCGGTGTAGACGAGGAAGGCGCCGAACAGGTAGAAGATCGGCGAGAAGTTCTCGATGATCGTCACGCCGACGAGGATGAACAGCCCGCGCAGGACCAGCGCGATGATGATCCCGACCATCAGCACCTGCTGCTGCAGACGTCGCGGCACCGCGAACTGCGCCATGATCAGCACGAAGACGAAGAGGTTGTCGACGGAGAGGCTGTACTCCAGCGCCCACCCGGTGATGAAGTCCCCGGCGTTCCGCCATCCGCCCACGGTCCCCAGCAGCACCGCGAAGAGCAGGGCGAGGCCCACATAGAACACGACCCAGAGGGTCGACTCCTTGGTGGAGGGGATGTGCGGGCGCAGCCGGATGAGGAGCAGGTCGCCGATCAGGATGATCGTGAGGACGACCATCGAGGTGATCTCGAACCAGACGGGGATGTCCACGGGCGCTGTGCACCTTTCGCGAGGGGTCGGGAATGAGTCGAAAGTCTCTCCCCCGCAGATGTGCGGCGCGCGCCCGGAGCAGCGATGTCGGTGCTCGTGATGACGTTACGCGCGGATTCGGGATACTCCCTCTCGCCCGGGCCATGCTACCGGAGGCGGGGGTCATCGGGACGAGGAAGTCGACACACGACGGCGGATCCGCATCCGTGCTGAGACGATGGGACATCCGCCGACACTCTCCAGGGAGAGACACCGAACGGAACCAGGATGCCCGCACAGACGAGTGACCAGCGATGGGCCGCCCAAGCGGCGGCCGGCGACCAGAGTGCCTTCCGCGCGCTGTACCGTGCCCACGTGCGCCCCGTGTACTGGATCGCACATGGCATCCTGGGCGCCGCCGCCGACGCGGAGGACGTGACGCAGGAGACCTTCGTGGTCGCCTGGCGCAAGCTTCCGGGCCTGGAGCTGCAGGGAGAATCGATCCTCCCCTGGCTCGCGACGATCTGCCGCTTCCAAGCGGCGAACCGGCTGCGTCAGCGGCGCCGCGACCAGGCGCACACGACGGACGCGGCCGACGACCAGCTCCCCGACGTCGTCAGCGTCGAGGACCAGGTGATCACGGCGGCGCTCGCCGCGCGGATCGCCGCGGAGGTGGGCACCCTGAACGAGCTCGACCGGGAGATCTTCCGGCTGTGCGCGTCCGAGGGCTACGCCTACCAGGCCGCCGCCGACGAGCTCGGCGTGACGCACGCCGTCGTCCGGAACCGTCTCTCGCGCGTGCGCACCCAGCTGCGCGGCGCCGTCAAGGAAGTGAGGGACGCATGAACGACCAGACCCCGCAGCAGAGCCTCCCGCCCGTGTCCGACGCGATCGTCGCTCGGATCGAGGACGCCGTCTTCAGCGAGATCCAGGGTGAGCGGCCGCCGGTTCCGCCGCGCGCAGAGCGCTCCAGGAGACGTCGACGCCGGTGGCTCACGGCCGGCGGGATCGCGGCGGCCTTCGTCGTCGGGGTCCTGGTGACGCCGCCGATCCTCGGTGCCGTGGGAGGCGGCGGCTCGTCCGTGTCCACCGCGGACGGCGTCGTGGGCTGGTCGACCGACGAGGCGGGCTCGGCCGTGCCGGACCGGGCCGTCGAAGGGGCGACCCTCCCCGGTGCCGTCGGATCGGACGCGGCGGCATCCGCCGAGGATGCCAGGGAGATCGTCGCCACGGCCCAGGCTTCTCTGCGCGTGAAGGACATCGCCGACGCCGCTGCCGCCATCGGCGACCTCGCCGCGGAGCACGGCGGCTACGTCGAGAGCACCGAGGTCGGCAAGGCGGTCGCGACGGATGCCCCCGCCGAGCGGGTCCCCGCGGACTCCGGGTACGGCTGGATCACGGTCCGCGTTCCCGCCGACGACCTGACGACGGTGATCGCCGCCCTCGGCGACACCGGGGAGGTCCTGTCGTCCTCCGTCACGAAGCAGGACGTCACCGCCACCGCGATCGATCTCCGCGCCCGCGTGGAGTCGACCCGCGCCTCGGTGCAGCGGCTCACGGAGCTCATGAGCCAGTCGGGCTCGGTCGCCGATCTCATCGAGGCCGAGGTCGCGCTCACCGATCGCCAGGCACAGCTCGAGTCGTACGAACAGCAGCTCGCCGCCCTGGAGGACCAGGTGGCCCTGTCGTCCCTCACCGTGGAGCTGTCGCGGGCGGACGCCCCGGCCGCAGCGGACCCCGCGGGCTTCGGCGACGGGCTGCGAGCCGGATGGAACGGTCTGGTGGTCTCGCTGAACGCCCTGGTGGTCGCGTTCGGCTTCCTCCTCCCCTGGCTCGCGGTGGCCGCTGTCGTCGTCCTGGTCGTCTGGCTCGTCCGCCGCGGCCGACGGCGCCGGAAGGCCGCGTCCGCTGAGCCCCGCACGGAGGAATAACCCGACGTTCCGCGGTATACAAGAAGTCTTGTGCGTCTCCGAACCGCTGCATAGCCTTCGGGGCGTGGAAGACATCTCCGTGATCACCGCCGTGCACCATCCGTTGCGGCGTCGCATCTACGACCACCTCCTGCTCTACGGCACGTCGCAGGTGACGGCGATCGCCCGCGCGCTCGACAGCCAGGTCGGCAGCATCAGCCATCACCTCCGGATGCTCGAGCGCGCCGGGATCGTCGCGCGTGCCCCCGACCCGACCGGCGATCGGCGCACGAGCTGGTGGACGGTCGCACGGCGGGGCCTCACCTGGTCGGTGGAGGACTTCGCCGACTCCCCCGGCGATGCGCTCCTCGCCCGGGAAGCACAACGCCAGGGCATCCGCATGCAGATCGACCGTCTGCAGCGCTGGCACCGCCGACGAGGCGATCCCGCCGTGGCGGACTACGACGCCTCCAACACGGAGGCCACCGCCTGGGCGACCCCGGACGAGCTGCGCGATCTCTCCGCACGCGTCCTGCAGGCGCTGCGGGACTGGCAGGCATCGATCGACGAGGACGACGGCCAGGAGCGCACGCCCGTGTTCTTCTTCGCCCACGCGTTCCCCACGGAACCGTGATGACCGCACTCACCCCGCCCCTCGAGCTCTCGGCCCCTCCTCCGTTCCGGCGCGACCGGATGGTGCACGCGTGGATCGGCGTGAAGGCCCTGTCCGATGCCGGCGACGCCGTGTGGACGATCGCGGTGGCGTGGACGGCCGTGCAGATCGCCTCCCCCGCCGTCGCCGGACTCGTCGTCGCCGCCGGCACGATTCCGCGCGCCATGGTCCTGCTCTTCGGCGGAGTCATCGCGGATCGCGCCGACGCCCGCCGGGTGATGACGGTCTGCAACGCGGCGCGTGTGGGCGTGCTCGTCGCCGCTGCCGTGTGGACGGTCTCGCAGGCGCCGACCGTGCCCGTCCTGCTCGCCGCCGCCATGGCGTTCGGGGTGTGCGACGCGTTCTACGAGCCCTCGGCCGGCACCATCGGGCGACAGCTGGTGCGCACGGACGATCTCCCCTCCTACGCGGCTGTCATCCAGACGGCATCACGCCTGGGCACGATGGGCGGCGCCGCTCTGGGCGGCCTGCTCGTCGCGCAGGCCGGTCTCGCGGGGAGCGCATCGGCGAACGCGGTGACCTTCGCCCTCGTCGTCGGATTCCTGGCGATCGCCCTGCGCCCGCGGTTCCGGCTCGCCCGGGCCCCGCGCACGTCGTCCCTGCGCGCGATCGGCGCGGCGTTCGCCCACCTCGGGGCGAACCTCACGACGCGCACGCTCGTCATCGCCCTCTCCGGGCTCAACCTCGCGGTCGGGCCGGCCGTCGGCATCGGCCTCGCCCTGCGGGCGCACGCCGAAGGCTGGGGAGCTCCCGCGGTCGGCCTGTTCGAGGGCCTCCTCGGCCTCGGTGCCGCCGTGGGCGCGGCCGCGGTCGCGAGATGGCGGCCGCGCCACGAGGCGCGGAGCGGATTCGGCGCTCTCCTCGTGCAGGGAGCGGGCATCGTCGCGCTCGGGTTCGGCCCCGTCTGGACGGTGGCCGTCGCCGCGGCTGTGGTCGGTGCCACCGCGGGATACGCCTCCGTGTTGCTGAGCGCGACGTTCGCCGCGACGGTGGACACCGCGTTCCTCGGTCGGATGAGCTCCCTCACCCGGCTCGGCGACGACTGCCTGATGCCGCTCGCGATGGCGGGCTTCGGCGCACTCGCCTCCCTCACCGCCGTCTGGGTGCCGTTCGTCGTGGCCGGTGGCGCGATGATGACGCTCATGCTCGTGCCGCTCCGGGCCCGCGCGTTCCGGACCCTGTCGCTGCGCGCGGACGACTGACGCGCACGGTCGGGAACGACGAAAGCCCCCCGGAGACCCGGAGGGCTTTCGTCGTGTTGTGTGACCCCAGCGGGATTCGAACCCGCGTTACCGCCGTGAGAGGGCGGCGTACTAGGCCGCTATACGATGGGGCCGTCTTGCGGAACTTTTCCGTTCCGCGACAACCGTTCAAGTATGCCACGGCGATTCTCACTGCGCCAAATCGAGGCCGCTTCACCCGAGATCCCGGGCGTGGCGCGCCGATTTCCGTTTGCCGCAGACCCCGGGAAGGAGTTGACTCGTCTCATGCGCGTCACCAAGTTCGAACATGCCACCCTTCGCCTGGACCAGAACGACGACACCCTCCTGATCGATCCCGGATCCTTCACCGCCCCGCTGCACGATCTCAGCGGACTGGTCGCCATCGTGCTCACGCACGAGCACCCCGACCACTGGACGCCGGAGCACCTCGACCGGATCCTCCGCGCGGCCCCCGGCACCCCCATCTTCGGGCCGGAGGGCGTGGCGAAGGCGGCGGAGGGCTACGAGGTCACCGTCGTCTCCCCCGGCGACACCGTGGAGGTCGGCGCCTTCACCCTGCGCTTCTTCGGCGGCACGCACGCGGTGATCCACTCGTCGATCCCGACCATCGACAACGTGGGCGTGCTCGTCAACGACATGTTCTACTACCCCGGCGACTCCTATGCGGTGCCCGAGGGCGTCGAGGTCGGCACCCTCGCCGCGCCGCTCGGAGCCCCGTGGCTCAAGATCGGGGAAGCCATCGACTACGTGCTCGCCGTGAAGCCCCGCCGCGCGTTCGGCACGCACGACATGACCCTGTCCGTGATCGGCAAGAACATGCACCGCCAGCGGCTGCAGTGGGCGACCGAGCAGGGCGGCGGCGAGTTCCTCGTGCTCGAACCCGGCGACGCCGTGGATCTGTGACCGCACCGCGACGCCTCCTGCCCGCCCCGACGCCGCGGCTCGCCTTCCGGGAGATGACCGCCGACGACCTCGACGAGATGGCGGCGCTCCTCGGGGATCCGGAAGTCATGGCCTACTACCCGGCGCCGAAGTCGCGAACCGAAGCCGCCGCGTGGATCGCGCGCATGCAGCAGCGCTACCGCGAGGACGGCCACGGTCTCTGGATCATCGAGACGCACGACGGGGAGTTCCTCGGCGACTGCGGTCTCACCTGGCAGTCGGTGAACGACTCCCCCGTCCTCGAAGTCGGCTATCACGTCCGCGCCGACCGCCAGCGGCGCGGCTATGCGACCGAGGCGGCGCGCGCATGCGTCGACCTCGTCGCGCAGACGTTCGCGCCGATACTCCTCACCGCCATCATCCACCCCGAGAACCAGGCGTCACGAGGCGTGGCGGAGAAGCTCGGCATGAGCCACATCGCCGATGACCACGCCCATCCATGGATCGTGCGGACCGTGATGGGCATGACCGTGGAGGACGCGGCCGGCCGCGCCTCCTGACTTCGGGCCAGGATACCGGGGCACTCTTGCTCCGGTCGTGACCGGATGCTGTACCGGGCGCTCGTAACGTGTTACCTGTCACGAAAGGAACAGTCCTCATGATGATGACCGGAGTTCACCAGAGCAGGAAGAGGATCGGGCTCGCCCTCGCCGGCGTCGCCCTCGTCGCGTCCGGCCTCGTCGGCACGACGGCGGCGACGGCACGGGCGGACGACGATTCCGGCGACCGCGAGGAACGGGCCAGCTCGCGGATCATCGGAGGCACGGCGGTGCCGAACGACGCCTATCCGTTCATGGCGTCCCTCCAGTTCGCCGGCGAGGCCTTCTGTGGCGGCTCGCTGGTGGCGCCGCGCGTCGTGATGACCGCCGCGCATTGCGTCACGGGCGCCGACCCCCTCAGCGGGCTCCCGGTGCCCGACGTGGACGGAGTGACGGTGACGGTCGGCCGCACCGTGCTGTCCGACGGCAGTCAGGGTCAGGATCGCGGTCTCGCCGGCGCGGACGCCGGCGGCCCGGTCGTCGTGCACCCGCGGTACCTCCAGGGGGATGAGGCCTACGACCTCGCCTTCGTGACGCTCGACCGCCCGGTCTCGGGCATCGTGCCCGTGAAGCTGCCCACCAAGGGGACGGACGCCCTCCTCCGTCCTGGACAGTCGGCGACGGTCATCGGCTGGGGCAACACCGACACCGCTCTCGGGAACTTCCCGGACCGGCTCCGTCAGGTCCAGGTGCCGATGCTCGCGACGGAGGAGTGCGAGCTCAGCTACGACTCCTTCCGCCCGGGAGTGAACATGTGTGCCGGCGTCGTCGGCAAGGACTCCTGCCGGGGAGACAGCGGCGGGCCGCTTTTCCGCCGATCTCCGGCGCGCGACACCGCCTACCAGATCGGCGTCGTGTCCTACGGGGACGGCTGCGGCGAGCAGGGCGCGCCAGGGGTGTACGTGTCGCTGAGCTCCGCAGACCTCTGGGACACGCTGGCAGAGTCCCCTGAGGGCAAGGCCATCGCGAAGAGCCTGAGGCGCTGACCGCTGCCGGGATCGCTGTCGGTCAGCCCTGAGCGCCCCGCACCCGCAGGTCACGCGCGAGGTGGTCGCGCTGCTCGACGAGGAGTCGTCGCAGCGCCGCCGGGGCCTCGGGGCTGGCCGACAGCCAGGCATCGACCAGGTCCAGCGAGGACCGCGCGGGGAACAGACCGATCACCAGGCGACGAGCGATCTCGATGCTCCGCTCCGACCACGCGGTCCCGATCCGCTCGAAGTACTCCTCGTCGAAGGACTCGATGAGTTCGCGGCGGCCGCCGGCGCGGAAGCCCCCGATCTCGGCATCGAGGTGGTCGTTGGTGAGCGACCGGTCGTCCCACGCGGCCGTCCAGGCGGCCGCGCGCACCGCCGCGTCGGGGACGGAGGCGCGAGCGCGGCGGGCGGCGGTGCGTCCGTCGCCGGTGTCGTCCCGCACCTCCTCCGCAGCGATGTCCGCAAGATCGGCGTGGCCGGTCGTCACGAGGGCCGTGAGGAGCTGCCAGCGCAGGTCGGGATCCACGACGAGCCCTTCGGGCACATCGCCGTCGAGCAGGGCACGGACCTCGGCGTGATGGATGTCATCGAAAGCCGAGGCCGCCGCCAGCGCGCGCGCCCAGGAGAGCTGGGCGTCGCTGCCGGCGTCCGCCTGCTGCAGCGTCGACCACGTGGCCTCGGTCCAGGCGCGCTGCTCCGCGTCGCGTCGGTCGTCGCGGACGAAATGCCGCAGCGCGAAAGCGGCGTCGAGGAGCGCTGCGGCCAGCAGACCGCCGTTCGACTCCCGCGGCGCGTGCGCCCGCACGATCGCGACGAAGCGAGCCGCGTCGAGTTCGCCGTCACGGGTGGCGTTCCAGAGCGACGACCACACGAGGGCACGGGCGAGCGGGTCCTCGATGTCGGACAGCGACTCCTCGACGGTGCGGAGGGACCGCTCGTCGAGGCGCGCCTTCGCATAGGTGAGGTCGTCGTCGTTGAGCAGCACGAGATCGGCCTCGGAGAGGTCGATGTCCACGCGCTCCCCGATCAGGTCCAGCTCCCGCTGCTCCCGCCGCACGATGCGGCCATCCACGCGGTCGTACAGCCCGATCCGCAGGCGGTGCGGACGGACGTCGTCCTGCACGAGGTGGTGTGCTGCGTCGGCGTCGGTCTCCGTCCAGATCGTCGAGACGCCCGTCGTCTGCAGCCAGGCGGCCGCCCAGTCGGTCATGTCCGGCCGGAGACCGCGCTGAGCTCGACGAGGAAGTCGTCGAGAGTGGTGTTGCCGAAGGCGTTGGCGGCGAAGTACCGGCGAGCCCCCTCGAAGAACGCCTCGTCGCCTACGAAGGCGACCAGCTGCTTCAGCACCGAAGCGCCCTTGGCGTAGGTGATGCCGTCGAAGTTCAGCTTCGCGGCCTCGAGGTCGGGGATGTCGGCGACGATGGGGTGGGTCGTGGGGAGCTGATCCTGCTGATAGGCCCAGGCCTTGCGACGCATGGCGAACGTCACCCACGCGTCGTGGAACCGGGTGGCCACCGCCGAGGCGTGCGAGCCCATGTAGTCGGCGAACGACTCCTTGAGCCAGAGGTCGTCCCACCACGTCATCGTGACGAGGTCGCCGAACCACATGTGCGCCATCTCGTGGAGGATCGTGTTGGCCCGGCTCGCCCGCTGCGCCTCGGTGGCGGCGCCGCGCGAGAGGTAGCCCTCCGTGAAGGTGACCAGACCGGGATTCTCCATCGCACCGAGGTTGTACTCGGGGACGAAGACCTGGTCGTACTTGCCCCACGGATAGGGATAGGCGAAGGCGTCGGTGAAGAAGTCGAGCCCCTGCCGGGTGACCTCGAGGATCTCGTCGGCCTCGAGGTGATCGACGAGCGAGCGGCGGACGAACACCCCGAGGGCGACCTGCTGCTCGTCTCTGGTCCACTCCCCGTCGACGCGGGCATAGGGGCCGGCCGCGATCGCCGTGATGTAGCTCGAGATCGGCAGGGTGGGGGCGAACTGCACCCGCTGCACGCCGACGCCGAGGTCGACGTGAGCCGGCGACTGGTTCGAGAGCACCTCCCACCCGGACGGCGCGTCGACGACGAAGGTGTACTCAGCCTTCATGTCCGGCTGCTCGAAGCAGGCCATCACCCGGCGGGAGTCCGCGGGCTCGTACTGGGTGTACAGGTAGGTGCGGTCGTCTGCCGGGTCGTGGAACCGGTGCAGACCCTCCCCCGACCGGCTGTAGGCACCGACCGCCTCGACCAGGACGACGTTCGAGGCCGCGAGGCCGTCGATCGTCAGGCGCGCCCCGTCGTAGACGACGTCCCGCTGCTCCCCGTTCACCTCGACGCGGACGACCTCCTCGCCGATGAAGTCCAGCCACGTGCTCTGGACGGTCGCATCGAACTCCAGGACGGTCGTGGTCGGGAAGCCCGTGCGCGCTCGCTCCGGGGCTCCGGTCAGGTCCAGCTCGACGCGGATGCGGTGCAGGGTGATCGCAGCGGATCGCGCCGCGGTCTCCTCACGGGTCAGGTTCGCGGTGTGCATCCCCCCATCCTGGCATCTTCCCGGCGACGACCGGGGAGCGTCTGCGCGTTCAGCCGCGCCGCCCCGTTCCTCGCCGGTTGACCTTCCGCGACGTCTCCGGTCCGCCCAGCAGTCGCCGGATCGCCGTCTCCGGCGTCACGTCGAGGTCGAGCGTCCGCCCCCGACCGTACTGCCGGAACACACGGGGATCGATGTAGCTGTTGCGGGCGACCGCGGTCGTGTTGCCGAGGGCGGTCGCCGCCGCCTGCACCGCGAGACGTTCGGCCTGGTTCCGCTGACCGCGGCGGTCGAGGGCTCCGATGCGGGCGAGGGCGTCTGCGGCGATGATCGTGCCGTGCAGCGTCCGGAAGTCCTTGGCCGAGAAGCTGGCCCCGAGCACGTCCTTGAGGTACGTGTTGACCTCGGCGGGCGTGATCTTCACCCGCCGCCGGCCTTTCCGGTACGCCAGGAGGAAGGCGGTCGAGGCGCCGCTCGCGAAGTCGGTGAGGGCTTCGGCGAGGGATTCGTCGGTGATCTCGATCGCGGCGGTCTGTCCGCTCTTCGCCGGGAAGGAGAGGGCGACGTCGCCGCCGTCGATGCGGACGTCGCGGCGGCGGAGCGTGGTCAGGCCCCGGCTGCCGTGACGCGCCAGGTAGCGTTCCGAACCGATCCGCAGCGCGGCGTCGTCGAGGAGGCGGAAGGCGATCGCGAGGGCGCGCTCCTTGGTCTGCCCGTCCTCCTTGAGCGCCTTGGTGACCTGAGCCCGAGCGCTGGGCAGAGCTGCGGCGAGGTCCAGCGCACGGACGAACTTGCGACGGTCGCGGGAGACCCGCCAGAGCGGGTGGTAGAGGTATTGCTTGCGCCCGGCGGTGTCGATCCCGACGGCCTGGATGTGCGCGAGCGGGTCGGCCGCGATCCACACGTCCTGCCATGCCGGCGGGATCACCAGGTCGCTGATGCGTTCGCGATCCGCCTCGGGCGCCGGCTCCCCCGTCGGATCGACGTACCGGAATCCCGAGCTCGTCCGCTTCCGTGTGAAACCCGGGTCCTGGCCGGGTACCACTCGCACCAGTCGCGCCATGCGTCTCTCCTCCCGCCGTGCAGCTCCTCCGAGTGTGGAGTGACCGCGGTCTCGGCGGGAAGGGAGTGGCGTCTCACCCCGCCGGCGTGCTATCCGCGTCGGCGTCCTTCGCGAAGACCGCCCGCATGTGGTCGCTGGTGAGGAAGTCCGCGATGCCGATCATGATCAGGCTGAAGACGATCTGCTCGGTGACCATCCAGACCGGGTAGAGGCCGGGGATCGCCGCCATGACGAGCGTGATGACGGGGAAGATCTGCGCGAACAGCCGCAGGCGGAGATAGGCCCAGCGCCATCCGCGGCGCGCGCGCCAGGCGAAGTAGAACAGCGTCGCCGTCATCGCCAGCACCACGAGGGTGCGCATCCACACGGCGAAGGGCACGCTGTCGCCGTCGGCGGCGAGCACCAGGGCGACCACCACGGCGCCGACCCCGAGCACCAGCTCGGCGACGAGGAGCCAGAGGATCCAGGTGAAGGCGCGGACGGTCCGCGGATGGGTGCGACCGGCGTCGCTGATCAGCACGCCGGCCTGCCGCCCACCCGCGATCCGGTCGAGACGGAGGAAGAGCGGTTCGAGGGCCATGCTCGGAGCCTAGACCGGCGGCGTCCGTTCGACCTCGTCCGTTCGATGGACCTCGGCGCTGCTGCCGTTGGCCGCTGCCGGGAGCACCCGCTCCAGCACCACCGCCAGCACGCCGACGGCGAGGCTGCCCGCAACCATGACCGCGATGAACCAACCGCTGACGCCGACTCCGAGGAGCACTCCCGCGACGAGCGGGCCGAGGATGGCACCACCCTGGAAGGCCGCGGAGTTGAGGGCGTTGTAGCGCCCGCGGGTGCGGTCCGTCGCGAGATCGTTGTAGATGGCCGGGATCGTCGGCTGCATCATCGTCTCCCCGAAGGCGAACACGCCCATGAACGCGATGACGGCGATCGCAGCCGTGACCGAGTCGGGAAGCAGGCCCGCGGCGCCGAGCATGACCCAGGAGACGGCCCAGATGAGGGCCATGACCTGCATGACCCTGGTGCGCCGGCGCCCGGTGATGAGCCGGAGGACGGCGAACTGCAGCAGCACGATGACGGCCGTGTTCACCGCGAACGAGATGCCGACGACGGCGGTCGAGACCTGGGCGATCTGACGGGCGTAGGCGGGGAAGCCCGCCTCGATCTGTCCGTAGCCGATGAAGACGGAGAAGAAGGTCAGCAGCGTCATCCAGAGCACCGCGGGGCGCCGCAGGATCTCCCGGTAACCGCCCTCGGTGGTCACCGCAGGGTCCGGGTCCGCCTGGGTGCGCACGTGCCGGAGCGGGCCGAGGAGCAGAGCGAGCGGGATGAGGCTCGTGGCGGCGTCGATGAGGAAGATCGTGGTGAACGTCGACGGCTCCGTCACGTCGACGAAGAAGCCGCCGATGATCCCGCCCACGCCGATGCCGAGGTTGACGAGGGCGAAGTTCACGCCGAAGTACTGCTGACGGACCTCGCCGTCGACCACCGAGGCGATGAGGGCGTTGAAGCCGGGCCAGGAGACCCCGAAGTTGATCCCGATGAGCACGACCGCGACCGTCGCGACGGCGGGATGCGTGGCGTAGGCGAGGAGCGTGCACCCCGCGATCATCGCCAGGAGGCCCACGATCAGCACGCGCCGGGCGCCGAAGCGGTCGATTAGCGTGCCGCCGGGACCCGTGACCACGAGCCCCGTGATCGCGATGAGGCTCATGAGCGCTCCGGAGAACCCGAGGTCGAAGCCGCGGACCTCGTGGAGGTAGATGATCGTGAACGGCAGCGTCATCCCCCGCCCGAGGGTCTGGATCGCCACGGTCGACAGCAGCCAGCGTCCCTCGGTGGGCAACGCGTTCCAGAAGGACTTCATACCGATCACCTCGTCATTGTTCCAGGAGCCGGGGACATCGGATGACCGCCCGGGTCGCGGGGAAGAAGCCGATATTCTGCGAACATGCCCGTGTCGTTCGAAGACTTCCGCTCCGCCCTCCCCCATGCACCGGCCCGTGACGCGTGGGGCCTCGTGCTCACCGACGCCGAGGCGCAGCAGGTCGCCGCGGACGAGCAGGCGAGCCGGGCGTGGTACGACTACTTCCTCGCGACCACGGCGCCGGCGCCGACCGCCCCGGCGGCGGCACCGCTCGGAGGACACGAGCTCCCCGTCGCCGCCGCGCCGGCATTCGCCGCGGCACCCCCGCCGGCACCCGCCGCCGACCCGTGGACCCCCACGCCCGCGGAGAGCCCGGAGCGGAAGAGCCGGGCCGGACTCTGGGTGACGCTGGGCATCGTGGGCGCGCTGCTCCTGATCGCCGCGATCGTGACGGTGTTCGCCTTCGCGACCGCACGCCACTGGACCAAGATCGACGTACCGGAGAAGCCCGAGACCTTCCACAGCGAGGAGTACGAGACCGGCAAGTACCTCGTCGCCGACGACGGCGTGAGCCCGTGCGCGGTGGACCAGGACTGGACGGACTGCATCGGGCTCATGGAGGCCGAGTACGCGGGAGCATGCGCCGGGGTCGACCTCGTCCCTGCCTCCGCGGACCTGTGCGCGCAGCACCGTACCGAGATCGACCGGATGATCGCGGAGGACGCGGAGGACGCGGACGGGATGTACGTGGCCTCCCTCGGCGACTTCGGGCACCTCACCCGGACGCCGGAGACCGCGACGCGCCAGGTCTCGAACGACGATGCCGAGCCGGCCGTTACGCATGAGGCCGTGTGCTATCTCGGGTTCCTCGGGGAGTGCGAGTAGCCGGTCAGCCATCCGCGGGTCTCGCCGGGGAGGCTGACCGAGCGTATCGTCGGGCACAGACGTGATCGGGTCGGGGACGAGGTGTCGACATGTGTCGGTGGCTGGCGTACGTGGGAGAACCGCTGCACCCATCGGAGGTGATCCTCGACGCGCGACATTCCCTGGTGGCGCAGTCTCTGGACTCGCCCCTCGGCGCGGAGACCGTGAACGGGGATGGGTTCGGCCTCGGCTGGTATCCGGTGTCGAACGGTGACGACTCTGGGCAGCCTCCGAAGCCTGCACTGTTCCGCAGCATGGAGCCCGCCTGGAACGATCTGAACCTGCGCGAGATCTCCCGCACGATCCGCAGCCCGCTGTTCTTCAGCCATGTGAGAGCTGCCGCCGGGCCGCCGGTCCAGCAGACCAACTGCCACCCGTTCCGGCACGCGAACTGGCTCTTCATGCACAATGGCGGCTTGGCGGACTTCGTGACCGTGAAACGCGACCTCATCCTTGCCGTCGATCCCTCCCTCTACCCGGAGATCCAGGGCACCACCGACTCTGAGGTGCTGTTCCACCTCGCCCTGACCCTCGGCCTCCAGGACGATCCGATCGCGGGGATGCGGGCGACCATCCGCGAGGCCGAGCGCGTGGGGCGCGAGCATGGCGTCCGCTTCCCGGTCCAGGGAACCTTCGCGGTGTCCGACGGCACCACCGTCTGGGCGTTCCGGTACTCGACGGCTGGGCGCTCCCGCTCCCTCTTCCACTCCACCGACATCGAGACTCTTCGCCGGATGTACCCCGATGCCGAACGGCTGCGCGTCTTCGGCCGCCGTGCGCACGTGATCGTGTCCGAGCCCCTCAACGATCTGCCCGGTGCATTCACAGAGGTCCCTGAATCGACGGTATCGATCGTCGATGAGGCGGGCTATCGGTACGAGCCCTTCCTTGAAGCCGCGTGAGGAACTGAGGCCACCGTGCCGGAAACGAAAAACCCCCGCCGGAGCGGGGGGTTTTCGAAGTGCTGGGGTACCTGGACTCGAACCAAGAACAACTGAACCAGAATCAGCCGTGTTGCCAATTACACCATACCCCAAGGGCGAAACCGGAGCCTCGCACCGAGAGTCAAGCTTACCCGAGCGGCGACCGATCACCAAACCACCGGTGCCGTGTCGCTGCTCGGGCGCGTCGCGGATCAGTGGGCGAGGAACGCCGAGAGCGCGCGCAGGCGGCGCAGCGACTCGTCCTTGCCCAGCAGCTCCATCGACTCGAACAGCGGCGGCGAGACGCGGCGGCCGGTGATGGCCACGCGCGGCGGCCCGTAGGCCACGCGCGGCTTCAGCTCGAGGTTCTCCACGAGCGCCGTCGACAGCGCCTCCTGGATCCTTTCCGGGGTGAAGTCCGTGACCGGCTCCAGGGCGGTGACGCAGGCGTCCAGCACCTCGGCCGCGTTGGCCGGCAGCCCCTTGAGCGCATCCGCGTCGTACGACACCTCGTCGCGGAACAGGAAGCCGAGCATGCCCGGAACTTCGCCCAGCAGCTGCACGCGCTCCTGCACCAGCGGAGCCGCACGGAACGCCAGGACGAGCTGCTCGTGGGTCGGCTCGTCGAACAGGCCGGCCGCGGCGAGGTACGGCACCGTGCGCTCGGCGAAATCCTTCACGTCGAGCATGCGGATGTGGTCGCCGTTGATCGACTCGGCCTTCTTCTGATCGAAGCGGGCCGGGTTGGGGTTCACGTTCTCGATGTCGAACGCGGCGATGAACTCGTCGAGCGAGAAGACGTCGCGGTCCGGGCCGATCGACCAACCCAGCAGCGCGAGGTAGTTCAGCAGGCCCTCGTGGATGAAGCCGCGCTCCCGGTGCAGGAACAGATCGGCCTGCGGGTCGCGCTTGGAGAGCTTCTTGTTGCCGGTCTCGCCCAGCACGAGCGGCATGTGGGCGAACCGCGGCACGAACGTCGTCACACCCGCGTCGATGAGAGCGGCGTAGAGCGAGAGCTGGCGCGCGGTGGACGGCATGAGGTCTTCGCCGCGGAGCACGTGGGTGATGCCCATCAGCGCGTCGTCGACGGGGTTCACGAAGGTGTACAGCGGCACACCGTTGGGGCGCACGACGACGAAGTCCGGGAAGGATCCGGCGGGGAAGGTGACCTCGCCGCGGATGAGGTCGACGTACGTGAGGTCTTCGTCCGGCACCCGCAGGCGGAGGGCGGGCTGCCGGCCCTCGGCGCGGAAGGCGGCCTTCTGCTCATCGGTGAGGTCACGGTCGAAGTTGTCGTAGCCGAGCTGCTTCGCGCGGCCGTTGGCCTCGTTGCGGGCGTCGATCTCCTCGGCTGTCGAGTAGCTCTCGTAGAGCGCGCCCGTCGCGAGGAGCTTGTCGATGACCTCGCGGTAGATGTCGTGCCGCTCGGACTGGCGGTACGGGGCGTGCGGGCCCCCGACCTCGACGCCCTCGTCCCAGTCGATCTTCAGCCACGTGAGCGCGTCGACGAGCTGGCGGAAGCTCTCCTCGCTGTCGCGGGCGGCGTCGGTGTCCTCGATGCGGAACACCATCTTCCCGCCGTTGTGACGGGCGTACGCCCAGTTGTACAGAGCCGTGCGGACCATGCCGACGTGCGGCAGCCCCGTCGGGGAGGGGCAGAAGCGGACGCGGACGTCGGCGCCGCTGGCGGTCGTGGTGAGGGGATGCGGAGTAGCCATAGCCCTTCGATTCTACGGGTGCGGGCCGGTCAGCCCCGGCGCGAGATCGCCACGGCCGCGCGGTGCTCCAGCGGGAGCACCGCACCCACCCGATGCGCCGCGACCGTCTCCTCGAACCCCGCGCGGAACCGGGATCGCTCGGCGGAGGAGAGCCCGGCATACTGGGCCCCGGCGCCGGCCACACCGCCCTCGACCGAGACCCACAGGGCGTCCGGGTCGGCGTGCCAGGTCCAGGTGTGCTCGCTGACCGCCACCTCTGGGAGTCCGGCCTCGACGAGCATGGCCGCGAAGCCGTCCGCCGTGCGTGCGAAGTCCTCCTCGGCCGGAAGCCTCTCCCCCGCAGACGGCCGCAGCCCCGCGCGTTCGACGACCTCGGCCCAGAACCACGACGGGGAACGGGTCCAGGTCGTCGCGGCGACCTGGACCCGCGCGACCCGACCCAGCTCCCGGGCGGAGGTCCGCGGGGAGGAGACGTGGTTCAGCACGAAGTTCGCCACGACGGCGTCGACGGAACGGTCGTCGAAGGGCAGCGTCGGCAGGCCGCTGTCGATGATGCGCAGCGTCGGGTGCCTCCGGCGGGCGACGACGCGCATGGTCGGCTCGGGCTCGCAGGCCGTGACGTTCCACCCCAGGCCGGCGAAGCGCGCCGCGAGGCCACCCTCCCCCGCCCCGACGTCGAGGAGGCTGCGACCCTCCGCCGGTCCGAGGGCGGCGGCGAGGACATCGAAGGTCCCCGCGCACAGGGCGGCGTACGACGCGGCATAGGCCTCCCCGACGCCGTCCCAGGCCTTCACCGCGCGCGGCTCCGGGCGAGCGGCGACAGCGCGACGATCGCGAGGACGAGCACGAAGGCCGCGATGCCGAGCCCGGCGTACTGGAAGTTCGACAGCACGACGCCTGCGAGGACCGACCCGGCGGCGGCCGACAGGCTCATCAGCGAGTCGCTGCGTCCCTGTCGCCGCGTGCGGACGTCGGGGGCCGAGGCCTCGGTGAGCAGGGCGGCGCCGGCGACCGTGGCGGCGCCCCACCCGAGGCCGAGGAGGATGAGCGCCACCATGACGCCCCACGCCTCGGTGCCCGCGAAGACGGCGAAGGCCAGGGCCCCGCCGAGCAGCGCCTGCCCGAGCAGCACCACGCGCAGCCGCCCCCAGCGGTCGGCCAGCACGCCGAACACCGGCGAGAGCGCGTACATGCCGCCGACGTGCAGCGCGATCGTGATGCCGACGAGCGCCGAGACGTCGGCCGGGGTCGCCGCCGCACCGTGGGCGCCGTGCGCCATGTGGGACAGATGCACGGGAGTCATCGCCATGACCGACGCCATCACCACGTGCGAGCCCGCGATCGCGAAGATCGCGTAGCGGGCCACGCGCGGGCGGTCCGCCACGGCGGCGCTCGTCGCGGTGGCCGCCGCCTGCGCGAGTCGCTGCGCGGCGAGCAGCGGATCCGGGCGGAGGGCGACGAGGTAGAGGGCGAGCGCCGCGCACTGCGCGACGAACGAGAAGACGTACGAGCCGGTCTGCGGCGGCATGCCGATCGCCTGGCCGACGATCTCCCCCGGACCGAGCAGCAGCGGGCCCGCCACGCCGCCGATCGTCGTGGACCACACGACGATCGAGAGGTCGCGCCCGCGATGCTGCGGCGCCGCGAGGTCCGTCGCCGCGAACCGGGACTGCAGGTTGCCCGCGTTCCCCGCACCGATCAGCAGGATGCCGACGAGCAGGAGCGGGAAGACGCGCACGGATGCCGCGAGGATCACCACGGCGATGCCGACGAGGGCGAAGAGGTTGCCGAGGGTGAGGGCGCGACGCCGTCCGAGGCGCGCGGCCATCCGGGCCAGCGGGATCGCGCAGACCGCGGCTCCGAGGGTCACCGACGCCGTCGCGAGTCCGGAGAGCGCGTCGCTGCCGGAGATGTCCGCGGCGAGCAGCGCACCGAGGGACACGGTGGCTCCGAAGGCGATGCCGCCGAGCACCTGCCCCAGCGACAGCACGAGCACGGTGCGGCGCTGGACCGCCTGCTGCTGCGTCGCCGTGAGGGCGACCTCGGTCATGACGCGGGAGCGGCGTCGCGCGCGGTGTTGCGGAGGATGCCGAGTCCGGAGATCTCGACCTCGACCGTGTCACCCGCCTCGAAGGTGCCCACGCCGGCGGGGGTCCCCGTCATGATGACGTCGCCCGGAAGAAGCGTGAACACCGCGGAGGCGTACTCGATGATCGCGGCGACCGAGTGGATCATGTCGGTGAGCGGCGCATGCTGGCGGACCTCGCCGTTCACCCGCGTCTCGATCGTGGCCTGCGCGGGGTCGAAGTCCGTCTCGATCACGGGGCCGAGTGGGCAGAACGTGTCGAAGCCCTTCGCCCGCGACCACTGCCCGTCCTTGCGCTGCAGGTCGCGCGCCGTGACGTCGTTGCCGATCGTGTAGCCGAGCACGTGGTCGAGGGCGTTCTCCGCCTTCACGTTCTTGGCGATCCGCCCGATCACGACCACGAGCTCGCCCTCGTACTCCGTCCGCTCGGACAGCGCGACAGGACGCACGATCGCGTCGTCCGGGCCGATCACGGCGGTGTTCGGCTTGAGGAACAGCAGCGGCTCCTCGGGGGCCACTCCTCCCATCTCGGCCGCGTGGTCGTGGTAGTTCTTCCCGACGCACACGACCTTGGAGCGCGGGATCACGGGAGCGAGCAGCGTGGCATCGGTCAGCGGGATACGCGCGCCGGTCGTCTCGTACCCGGAGAACATCGGGTCCCCGGCGAGGACCACGAGCTCGCGGTCGTCGATGATCCCGTACATGATGGCGTCGTCGTGGCGGAACCGAGCGATCTTCATCCCTCCACCCTAGATCCCCTGCTCCCCCGTCGAGACCCCGCTCTCTCGTCGAGACCCCGGCTCACGTGCGGAGGCGGGGTGGGGTCTCGACGCGACCCCGGGGGCTCGACAGACCTCAGCCGGGCGGGCGGATGCCGAACGCGGCGAGCCGGCGCCCGAGATCCTCGGGGGTGCGGATGTGCGAGGAGCCCCAGCGCACCACGCGCCACCCCGTGACCCCACGGATCTCGTCCTCGCGGTGCTTCTCCGCCATCACCGCATCGGCCGCCGTGGGCGTCGTCCGCAGCTCCGCGTCCCGGTACTTGTCCTCCCCGTCGAACTCCCCGAAGGCCTGCGACCGCGGGAACCCGAAGTCGGCGAAGTACCGCGCGCCGTCGGGGCCGACGACGGGGATCTGCAGATCGATGTCCCGGAAGCCGAGTCGGTGGAGCTGCAGGCGGCTCACGCTCTCGCCCGGAAGCTGCGCCCGTCCGTCGGCGAAGGCTCCGATCCACCGCGCGCGACGCACGCCCCGGAGCCCCGCCACGCACAGCCGGTCGACCTCGGCCCGCCAGGCGTCGACCTCATCGTGGTCGACCTCGTGTCCGTCGATCGAGACCATCCGCAGAGCCGCGTCTCCGGCCGCGACGACGGCCTCCGGGCGCAGCAGCCGGGCGAGGTCGACCACGGTACGGATCAACGAGGTGCACCGGAGCCCGTGCCGCCGGACGATGTCGCTCTCGTCGAGCGCCATCTGGTGTCGGACGACCCCGGCCTCGGTCCTGCTGTGCCGACGGCTGCGGATCGCGGTGTGCACGTCGTCCCGGATCGGCCCCACGAGCGGCAGCCCCCAGAGCGCCGCCGCGGAGAGATGCGAGAACACCGGACCTCCGCCGGGGCTGGCCCGACGGACGGCGCACACCCGCACGAGCTGCCTTCCCTCGGGCCACAGCTGGTCCCAGACCTCCCCGTCGACATACGCCCCGCGGTGCACGCGCCGCAGCCTGCCGTGTGCGACCGCCTCCCCCAGCTCCCGTTCCGTGACCCCCGTGTCGAGGACGTCCTCCCGCGATCGCACAAGATCCCAGGCTTCGGAGAACGAGAGGCGCCGCGACATCCCCTCACTCTCCCCCGCCTACTCCCCTCACCTCTCGTTCTCCACACCCCCCACCTCTCTTCCCCCACTCCCCCCGCATTGTGCAGGAACAGTCCCAGCGCGCGAGCCCCCCGGTACACGCCGAGACCCCGCCTTCCACGCGTCGACACGGCGGGGTGTCGGCGGGAAGACGGGGTCTCGGGGAATCGGATCAGGCGTCGAGGCGGAGCAGCCAGCCGTGCTTGTCCTCGCGGCGCCCGTACTGGATGTCGGTGAGCTCCTCACGGAGGGACAGCGCCAGCTCGCCCAGCGGCTGCGGCTCGTCGAAGCCCTCGCCCACGAGCGCTCCGATCGGGGTCACGACCGCGGCCGTGCCACAGGCGAACACCTCGACGATGTCACCGGAGGCCACGCCCTCACGCCACTCGTCGATCGAGATCGGACGCTTCTCGACCGTGTAGCCGCGGTCCTCGGCCAGCTGCAGCAGCGAGTCGCGCGTGATGCCCTCGAGGATGCTGTCCGACTCGGGCGTGACGACACGACCGTCCTTGAACACGAACACGACGTTCATGCCGCCGAGCTCCTCGACATCGCGGTTCTCGTTGAGGAACACGACCTGGTCGCAGCCCTTCGCACTGGCCTCGGCCTGCGGCAGGAGGCTGGAGGCGTAGTTGCCGCCCGTCTTCGCCTTGCCGGTGCCACCGCGACCCGCGCGGGCGTAGTCCTCGGAGAGCCAGATCCGCACGGGCTTCACGCCGCCCGTGAAGTACGCACCGGCGGGGCTCGCGATCACGTAGTAGGCGACCTTCTGCGCCGCGCGCACGCCGAGGAAGGCCTCCTTGGCGAACATGAACGGCCGCAGGTACAGGCTCTGGTCGGCGCCGGAGGGCGCCCAGCGGCCGTCGACGGCGATGAGCTCGCGCAGCGACTGGATGAAGTACTCCGTCGGCAGCTCCGGCAGCGCCAGGCGGCGGGCGCTCGCCTGCAGGCGCGCGGCGTTGCGGTCGGGACGGAAGGTGTGGATCGAACCGTCCGCGTGCCGGTAGGCCTTGATGCCCTCGAAGATCTCCTGCGCGTAGTGCAGCACGGACGCCGCGGGGTCGAGCGGGATCGGGCCGTAGGGCTGCACGCGCGGACGGTGCCAGCCGCCCTTGGCCGACCAGCAGATGTCGACCATGTGGTCGGTGAAGACGACCCCGAAACCGGGGTTCTCCAGCACTTCGGCGACGCGTGCCGGCGAGGCCGCGTTCAGGTTCTTCGTCACGGCGAACTCCAGGGGAGCCACGCTCGTCTCGGCGTCGATCGTCGTCATGTCGTCATCCAATCCTCGTGGGGTGGGCGCATCCTCGCGCCCTGTCAGCCTACGCCCGCCGTTCAGAGACGGGCAGTGATCGCGGAGCCGATCTCCGCGGTGGTGCGGGCACCGCTGCGGGCGGCGATGTCCGCCTCGACCGCGGCGCTGACACGCGCCGACTCGGCCGTCAGGCCGAGGTGGTCGAGCAGCAGCGCGATGGAGAGGATCGCGGCGGTCGGGTCGGCCTTCTGCTGACCCGCGATGTCCGGAGCCGAGCCGTGCACGGGCTCGAACATCGACGGGAAGGCGCCATCGGGGTTGATGTTCCCCGAGGCGGCGAGGCCGATGCCGCCCGTGACGGCGCCGGCGAGGTCGGTGAGGATGTCACCGAAGAGATTGTCCGTCACGATCACGTCGAAACGCGAGGGATCGGTGACGAGGAAGATCGTGGCGGCGTCGACGTGCAGGTAGTCGACGGCGACGTCGGGGTGCTCGGTGGCGACCTCGTTCACGATGCGCTGCCAGATCGCACCGGCGTGCACGAGCACGTTGGTCTTGTGCACGAGGGTGAGCTTCTGACGGCGGCGCTCGGCAAGCGCGAAGGCGTAGCGGACGACCCGCTCGACGCCGAACGCCGTGTTCACGGAGGTCTCGTTCGCGACCTCCTGCGGCGTCCCCTTCCGGATCGCTCCGCCGTTGCCGACGTAGGGCCCCTCCGTCCCTTCACGGACCACGACGAAGTCGACCTCGCCCGGGTCGGACAGCGGACCGGGCGCTCCGGCGAAGAGCTTCGAGGGGCGCAGATTCACGTAGTGGTCGAGGGTGAACCGGAGCTTCAGCAGGAGTCCGCGCTCGATGTTCGCGTCCTTCAGGCGCGGGTCCCCCGGCGTGCCGCCGACCGCGCCGAGGAGGATCGCGTCGTGGGCGGAGATCGCGGCGAGGTCCTCGTCGGTGAGCGTGTCGCCGGTCTCGAGGTACCGGCCGGCACCGAGCGAGAAGCGGGTCTTGTCGAACGTCACGGCGCTGTCGGCGGTGACGGCGTCGAGCACCTTCTCCGCCTCGGCGATGACCTCGGGACCGATGCCGTCACCCGGGATGACGGCCAGCTTCACGACACGCGACATGAGACTCCTTGCGCACTGCACGGGGGTGGACCGGCCGCGGCGCGACCGCGGGTCGAACGGGCCGGTCCCCCCAGCGTAGTGGTCAGTGCGTGGGTGCCTTGCGCAGTGTGACGGCCGCGATGACCGCCGCGACGACGACGAGGCCCGCCCCGATGAGCGACGTGACCGTGACTCCCGAGCCGAACGCATCGGCCGCCGCCTGCCACAGGGCGTCGCCGAGCGCGGCCGGGAGCTCGTGGGCGGCGGTGTACGCGCCGGCCAGCGTCTCCTGCGCAGCGCGGGCCACCTCGGCCGGAAGCCCCTCGGGCAACACCAGCGCGCCGCGGTAGAACGCGGTGATGATGCCGCCGAGGATGGCGGTACCCAGCACGGCGCCGAGCTCGTACGCCGTCTCGGACACCGCGCTCGCGGCACCCGCCTTCGCCGCGGGGGCGCTGGAGAGGATGAGCTCGTTCGAGATGGTCTCGGCCGCACCGATGCCGATGCCGAGGACGACGAAGGCGAGGATGAGCGGTGCCACGCCGTGCTCGTGCGTCGTGAACGCGACCATGAGGTACCCCGCGACGGAGAACACCAGCGCCGCTGGGATGAGCACATGCGGCGGAACCCGCCGCGAGATCGGCACCACCGTGAGTCCGGCGACGATCATGGCCGCCATCCCGGGCACGAGAGCGAGGCCCGCGACCATCGGCGAGAGCCCCAGCACGAGCTGCAGGTGCTGCGAGACGAAGTAGAGGAACCCGACGAGGGCCACGACGCTGAGCAGGTTCACCAGGATCGCGCCCGAGAACGACCCACGGCGGAACAGCGCCATGTCGAGCATCGGGGTGTCGGCGCGGAGCTGACGGCGCACGAACAGCGTCCCCATCACGAGACCGAGCAGAGCCCATCCCCCGGCGTACAGCGACGGACCGTCGACCGCGAACGACTTGATCGCGTAGACGACCGGGATCATCGCGGCCATCGAGAGGGCGATGCTGAGCGGGTCGATGCGGCCGGGGTTCGGGTCACGGCTCTCCGGCACGAGCAGCGGTGCGGCGATGAGCAACGGGATGAGGACGGGGACGGCGATGAGGAACACCGAGCCCCACGCGAAGTGCTCGAGGAGGAAGCCCCCGACGATCGGGCCGAGCGCGGATCCAGCGGAGAACGCGGACGCCCAGACCGCGATGGCCATGCGGCGCTGGTCGCGGTTCTGGAAGATCGATCGCAGCAGCGACAGCGTCGACGGCATCAGCATGGCGCCGAAGAAGCCGAGCAGCGCACGGGCGGCGATCAGCAGGCCCGCGGTCGGCGCGAAGGCGGCCAGCGCGGAGACCACGGCGAATCCGGTGGCGCCGATGAGGAGCAGGCGGCGACGCCCGAAGCGGTCCCCGAGCGTTCCCATGGTCACCAGGAGTCCGGCGAGCACGAGCGGATAGACGTCGATGATCCAGAGCTGCTCGGCCCCGCTCGGCGCGAGCGAGATCGAGATCTCGGGCAGCGCGAAGCTCAGCACCGTGTTGTCCACCGACACCAGCAGCACCGGGAGCATGAGGACGACGAGCGCCGCCCACCCCCGAGCCCCGACGCGGGGAGCTTCCGTCTCTGTCGTCGGGATCGACGCAGTACGGGTCATGGAACACCTTTCCTTCCTGCGGACGACTCGTTACTAAACCGTCCGGCTGGTATAGTAACAGATGCCGCCCTCCCGTTTCCGTTCAGAGGATGACCGATGCCCCGCCCTCCCCTCGCCCGCGAGAAGGTCCTCGACGCCTTCGAGGCGATTCTCATCGACGAGGGCGAACGCGCCGCGACGCTCGAGGCCACGGCGAAGGCCGCCGGCGTGTCGAAGGGCGGCCTGCTCTACCACTTCCGCTCCAAGGACGACCTCGAGGCCGGGCTCCTGGAGCGCCTCGACCACCTGACCACGCTCGACCTGGAGCGCATGCGCACCGCCGACGAAGGTCCCGTCGCGTACTACGTCCGGACCTCGGTGATGGAGGACGACGCCCTCGATCGGGCGCTCATCGCCACGACCCGGCTGGCCCAGGGCGGTTCGACCGCCGCGTCCGACATGCTCCGGGATACCCGGCGCCGCTGGGCGGAGACGATCCGTCCGCACGTCCGTGACACCGCCAGCCTCGACCTCGTGATGCTCGTGAGCGACGGCCTCTACTTCAACAACTCGCTCGACGTGCACGGGCCTGAGCGCCTGGTCCCGCGGAGCGACGAGCTCGCCGACCTCATCGCGCTCGTGCTGCGCGCCACCGCCTGACGCCGGATAAGGCTGCAGATACGGAGAAGGGCGGGAGCATCGCGCTCCCGCCCTTCTCCCCCGCTCTGCGGTGTCAGACCTCGGTGATCTCGATCTGACGGAAGAGGTCGGCGTCGATGGCGCCGCGCACGTCGTCCAGCAGCTCCTCGGACACGGGCGAGTCGAGCGTCAGCACGCTGAGCGCCTGGTCGCCCGCCGCGAGCCGCGAGATCTGCATTCCGGCGATGTTGATCCCGGCCTCGCCGAACTTCTGCCCGTAGACGGCCACGATGCCCGGGCGGTCGGTGTAGAGCATCACGACGTGGTGCTTCTCGATCGGCAGCTCCAGGGCGTGGTCGTTGATGCCGACGAGCTTCTCGGCCTGCTTCGGTCCGGTCAGCGTGCCCGACACCGAGAGCTGCGATCCGTCGGACAGCGCCCCCGTGAGGGTGATGACGTTCCGGTACTCCTCGCTCACGTCGTCCTTGAGCAGGCGCACCGTGATGCCGCGCTGCTCCGCCAGGAGCGGAGCGTTCACGTACGACACGGTCTCGCTCACGATGTTCGTGAAGACACCCTTGAGGGCGGCGAGCTTGAGCACGCTCACGTCGTAGTCGTTGAGCTCGCCGTGCACCTCGACGTCGAGGCTCGTGAGCGGCGACGTGGCCAGCGCAGCGAAGATCTGGCCGAGCTTCTCCACGAGCGAGATGCCGGGACGCACGTACGGGTCGATGACGCCGCCCGCGACGTTGACCGCGTCCGGGACGAGGTCGCCGCCGAGCGCGAGCCGCACCGAGCGCGCGACCGAGACGCCGGCCTTCTCCTGCGCCTCTTCCGTGCTCGCACCGAGGTGCGGGGTCACGACGACGTTCGGGAGGTCGAGCAGAGCGCGGGCGCTCCCGCCCTCGGCCGGGGGCTCGGAGGTGAAGACGTCCAGGCCGGCGCCGGCGATCTCGCCGGCGACGAGCGCCTCGTGCAGCGCCTCCTCGTCGATGAGCCCGCCGCGGGCGACGTTGACGACGAAGGCGGTCGGCTTCATGGCGGCGAACTGCTCGGCGCCGATCATGCCCGTCGTCTCCGGGGTCTTCGGCATGTGGATCGTGAGGAAGTCGGCCTCGGCGACGAGCTCGTCGAGCGAGAGGAGCTGCACGCCGAGCTGCTGGGCGCGCGCCGAGGTGACGTAGGGGTCGTACGCGACCACGCGCATGTCGAAGGCGGCGAGGCGAGCGGCGACGAGAGCGCCGATCCGGCCGAGTCCGACGATGCCGACGGTCTTCTCGAAGAGCTCGGCGCCGGTGAAGGAGCTGCGCTTCCACTGCCCGGCGGACAGCGAGGCGTGCGCGGCCGGGATCCGGCGGGCGAGGCTGAGGATGTGGCCGACCGTCAGCTCGGCGGCCGAGACGATGTTCGACGTCGGGGCGTTGACGACCATGACGCCGGCCGCGGTCGCGGCCTTGATGTCGACGTTGTCGAGGCCGACGCCGGCCCGCGCGACGACCTTGAGCTTCGGCGCGTGCGACAGCGCCTCCTCATCGATGCGGGTCGCGGAGCGGATGAGCACCGCGTCCGACTCCGCGAGGGCGGCGAAGAGCGCCTCGCGATCGGTGCCGTCGACGTGGCGGACGTCGAAGTCGGGGCCGAGCGCCTCGATCGTGGCGGGAGAGAGTACTTCGGCGATGAGCACGACAGGCTTCGGCACAGTGGATCCTTCGGGGCAGCGCGACAGGCGGGAGGGGCCGATGCGCCGCACACCGTCGGGGGCGCGATCGCGACAACTCTACCGGAGCGCCGGGACCGCTCCGTGCCGTGTGACGGCGTGACGGATCCTGCTCAGGCGCTGGGCAGCGTCAGACTCAGCGCGAGCAGGCTCATCCAGAACACCGCGACGATCCCGAGTCCGGCGAGGAACGTCAGAGCGAGCTCGCCCACCCGCCGCCGCCGACCGATCGCGAAGGCGAACCCGAACACGAGGACGGGGAACACCACGCCGAACAGGAGCGTCGCCCATCCGGTGCCGGTGAGGCCGGTCTGGGCCATGGTGATGAGGTGGGCGACCGCGTTCCACACCGCGTAGGCGTAGAAGAGCCCGGCGAGGGCGACGACGGTCCATACGAGCCAGCGCGGCGAGCCGGTCGCCACCGCGGACGGGGACTTCGGAGCGGTCATGAGCCGATCACCCCCACGGTCACGAACGGCCACGGCACGAGCAGCACGACGCCCGCCAGGAGCACGGCGGCGCGGATCCAGGAGGCCCGGCCCCGCGTCAGCACCCATGTCGCGAGGAACCACAGCGCGGGGGCGGCGATCGCCAGCACGAACCAGGGCAGGAACATGAAATCCGCGACGAGGAACGAGGCGAGCGGCTGCAGCCGGAGACCGCCCGCGATCCAGCCGAGGGTGTAGAGCAGGTAGACGCCGCCGACGACGCCGACGAGGACCAGCATCGCGTTGCTGAGCCCGGAGGGCGCCGCGGTCGCCTCGTCCCACGACGCCGGTGCGGACGCCGCGGGCGTGACGGCCTCGGCCGGGGTCGGTTCCGGAGCCGGCGTGGTGCGCCGTGCGGCGTCCCGGGGGCGTCGCTCCGCGCTGTCGTCGCCCTCCCAGCTCAGGGCGTCGTCCGAATCGGATGTCATCTCTCCAGCGTAGGACACCGCGGCCACTAGGCTCGGGGATGCCTCGGCGGGGTCGCCGGGCACTTTCGGGGGAAAGGACAACCATGGCCGAGAACGAGCAGACGTCTTCCGCCGCGCCGCGTCGTGCCACGACCGGCGCCACGACCGGAGAGCCGCCCGCTGGGTGGACGCCGAGCCCGGAGGCCAAGGCCTCCGCGACGCGCTTCCGCATCATCGCCGCCGTCCTCTGGGCGCTCGCGATCGCGGGCGAGGCTGTCGGCATCTTCTGGCTCCTGCGCCAGCGCGAGTTCGTCGACGAGGGCGGCGCGCTGCTCCGCGATCCGGACACCGGCCTCCTGGAAGAGCAGGGAGCGACCGCGCAGTTCCCGCAGTGGGCGTTCATCGCCCTGCTCGTCCTGCTGGTCGTGATCGCCGCGCTGTCGATCATCGGCTCGCTCCTGTGGAAGAAGGCGAACACCCTCGACCCGGCGCGGCGCGCGGACAAGACACGGTTCTTCGTCCAGAACCAGCTCGGCGCGATCATCGCGGTCGTCGCCTTCCTCCCCCTGGTCATCCTCATCTTCCTGAACAAGGACATGGACAAAGGACAGAAGGCGACCGCCGGCATCGTCGGCATCGTCCTCGCCGTCCTCGCCGCGATCGTCGGGACGAGCTTCGCCCCGCCGTCCGTCGAGCAGTACACCGCGGACCAGTCCGCCGTGATCCAGCTCCTCGGGGCCGATGAGGTCGTGTGGGTCGACGGCGGCAAGGTCTATCACGTCTGCGACGAGGTGCCCGCGATCCAGACCGGCAGCGAGATCCGCACCGGCACGACCTCCGAGGCCATCGAGGCGGGGAAGATCCGGCTCACCCTGCAGTTCGCGTCCGAGCTGCGCACCTGCGGACTGGCGGTGCCCGAGAACGCGGACGAGATCACCGAAGCCCTCCGC
Source organism: Microbacterium sp. CFSPD4_SD4 (assembly GCF_057364585.1). Taxonomy (NCBI): domain Bacteria; kingdom Bacillati; phylum Actinomycetota; class Actinomycetes; order Micrococcales; family Microbacteriaceae; genus Microbacterium; species Microbacterium sp. CFSPD4_SD4. The sequence continues at coordinate 123,909 of NZ_JBNFOC010000001.1, read as the reverse complement.
GCGATCCAGGCCGGCCAGGTCGACACGCCTCTGCCTGCTCCGGTCTGGGCCGACCCGACGGATGCGCCGATCCAGATCGAGGACGCCCCCGCCGACGCGGGCTGACGTCAGGAGGCGCCCAGGGCCTCGACGAGACGATCCTCCGCCGAGGCGAGGTGGGCACGCAGCACCGCGGCCGCGCGCTCCGCGTCCCCGGCGGCGACGGCCTCGAGCATCTCCGCGTGCTGCGCGGCGATGAGTTCCGCGTCGAGGAGACGCCGCCCCTGCACCTGCGCCATGCACAGCCGCACCTCGTCCAGCACGCTCCGGTACATGCGACTGGTGCGCTCGCTGCCCAGCCCGTCGATGAGGGCCGTGTGGAAACGGAGGTCGGGATCGACCGTCGCAGGATCGGGGCCCGGTGCCATCGCCTGCAGCTCGGCGTTCGCCGCCACAGCGGCCGCCGGCACGGCGGCGCTCTCCGCCAGTTCGCGCAGCGCCGCGCTCTCCAGCCGGATCCGCGTGCGGTAGACGTCGCGGACGGTCTCCGCCTCGATGCCGACCACGCGCGCCGTGCGATGGGCCGTCCGCACGAGCAGTCCGCTGGCCACCAGCTGCTCGATGGCCGCTTTCGCGCTGGGGCGGGCGACGCCGTAGGCCTGGGAGACCGCCGCCTCGGTGAGCGGCTCCCCCGAGCGGATCTCGCCGGAGAGGATCCGGGTGCGCAGCTGTCCGGTCACGGCGTCGACCACGCCGACCACGCCGAGGGGGCGCTCCGCGATCGAGGTCATGCGGAACAGTCTAGTGAGGCGTCCGTCGTTCAGTACACTTGTCTGACAATCTTCGAGCGGAGCAGAGGAGCACCGTGCCCACCACCCTCGACCACCCTCTCGACCCGGCGCTGCTGGGAGCCGAGACGCAGGTCCACGCCCGATCAATCGACCGGTTCGCCCGCGCCCACGACGCCTCGCATTACCTGCTCGTCCCGGACGCGGTGCTCTCCCCCGCGGACGCGGACGGCGTCGCCCGCGCGTTCACGGCGGTCCGGGCGGCCGGGCGCACGCTCACGTTCCGCTCCGGCGGCACCAGCCTCTCCGGACAGGGCATCAGCGGCGACATCCTCGTCGACACGCGCAGCCACTTCCGTGACATCCGCATCGAGGACGACGGCGCCGCGGTGCGGGTCGGCCCCGGAGCCACCGTCCGGCAGGTGAACACCCGGCTGGCCCGGTACCGCCGCAAGCTCGGGCCGGATCCGGCCAGCGAGATCGCCTGCACGATCGGCGGTGTCGTCGCCAACAACTCCAGCGGCATGGCCTGCGGCATCACGGAGAACTCGTACCAGACGATCACCTCGATGGTCGTCGTGCTCCCCAGCGGGACGATTCTGGACACCGGACGCGCGGACGCCGCGGACGTGCTCCGCGCCGCGGAACCCGCCCTGTTCGCCGGACTCTCGTCGCTCCGGGAGCGGCTGCTCGCCTCGCCCGAGAATGTCGCCTTCCTCCGACAGCAGTTCTCGATGAAGAACACCATGGGCTACGGACTGAACGCCCTGCTCGACTTCGACGACCCGGTGCGGATCCTCGAACACCTCCTCATCGGATCGGAAGGGACCCTCGGCTTCGTCGCGGAGGCCCGTTTCCGCACCATCGAGGTGCGCCCCGCGATCGCCACCGGTCTGCTCGTCTTCGATACGCTGTCGGCGGCGATGACCGCGCTCCCCGCTCTCACGGAGCTCGGGCTCGCGACGATCGAGCTCCTGGACGCCGCCTCACTGCGCGTCGCCCAGGGCCTGAGCGACGTCCCCGCCGCGATCTCCGAGATCGACGTCCAGGGCCACGCCGCGCTCCTCGTCGAGGTGCACGCCGCCGACGACGAATCCCTCGCCGTCGCGAGCGCGACCGCGCAGGCGCACTTCGACGCCCTCCCCCTTGCCGTCACTCCGCGACTGACCACGGATGCGGCAGAGCGCGCCGCGCTGTGGCACGTCCGCAAGGGCCTCTACACGGCGGTCGCCGGAGCGCGGCCGTCCGGCACGACCGCCCTCCTCGAAGACATCGTCGTCCCCGTCCCCCGGCTGCTGGCCACCTGCGAACGCCTGATCGAGCTCTTCGCGGAGCACGGCTACGAGGGGTCGGTCATCTTCGGGCACGCGAAGGACGGCAACGTCCACTTCCTGCTGAACGAGCGCTTCGACGACCCCGACAGCGTGGCGCGGTACCGCCGCTTCACGGACGACCTCGTCGAGCTCGTCCTCGCGCAGGAGGGATCCCTCAAGGCTGAGCACGGCACCGGCCGCATCATGGCGCCGTTCGTGCGGCGGCAGTACGGCGACGAGCTCACCGACATGATGTGGGAGATCAAGCGGCTGTTCGATCCGGACGGCGTCCTCAACCCCGGCGTCGTGCTCTCCGACGACCCGGACTCCTATCTGCAGGACCTGAAGCGCGTGCCCACGGTCGAGCGGGAGGTGGACCGCTGCGTCGAGTGCGGCTACTGCGAACCCACGTGCCCGAGCAAGAGCATCACGCTCACACCCCGGCAGCGCATCGTGCTGCGCCGGGACATGGCCTGGGCCGAGGAGCAGGGCGACACGACGCTGCTGCGGGACCTGCGCGCGGACTACGACTACGACGGCGTGCAGACCTGCGCGGTCGACGGCATGTGCGGCGTCGCGTGTCCGGTGGACATCAACACCGGCGACCTCGTCCGCCGCCTCCGCGCCGAGCAGGAGAACGCCGTGGAGGGGGCCGCGTGGGGAACGGCGGCGAAGCACTGGAGCACCGTCACGCGCGCCGGGGGCGTCGCCCTGACGGTCGCCGACGCGCTTCCCGTCCCGCTCGTGCGCGGCGCGACGCGGATCGGACGGGCGGTGCTCGGCGCCGACACCGTGCCCCTCTATGACGGCGGCCTCCCCCGCGGCGGCACTGCTCCGGCGCGACCGGTGTCCCCGCCCGATGCGCAGGCCGTCTTCTTCGGCGCCTGCATCGGCACGATGTTCGGCCCGGAGGACGAGGGCCCCGGCTCCCGCGACGCCCTGCGCGCGCTGCTCGACCGCGCCGGGATCGCCGTCGTGGTCCCCGAGGAGAACGGCGGGCTCTGCTGCGGGACGCCGTGGAAGTCCAAGGGACACCTCGACGGCTATCGCCTCATGTCGGACCGGGTGCTGGCCTCGCTCTGGGACGCCAGCCGCCACGGGGAGCTCCCGGTCGTCTGCGACGCCGCCTCCTGCACCGAGGGCCTCGACGTGATGCTCACCCAGGCCGTCGCCGCCCATCCGGAGTACGCCGGTCTGCGCATCGAGGACGCCACCACGTTCGTCGCGCGGGAGGTGCTGCCGCGCCTCTCCGTCGATGCGAAGCTCCCCTCGATCGCCGTGCACCCGACCTGTTCGACGACCGCGCTCGGCGCGACGGGCGCGCTGACGGCGATCGCTGCCGCCGTCGCCGACGAGGTCTTCGTGCCCGACGGCTGGGGCTGCTGCGCGTTCGCCGGCGACCGAGGAATGCTGCACCCCGAGCTCACCGCGAGCGCGACGGCGCAGGAATCGGCCGAGGTCTCCGCGGCCGATGCGGCCCGCGGCGGCTTCGACGCCTTCGTGTCGGCCAACCGCACCTGCGAGATCGGCATGACCCGCGCCACCGGCCGCCCGTACCGCCACGTGATCGAGGTGCTCGAGGAGCGCACGCGCCCCTAGCCCAGCGACGAAGGGCCCCCGTCGGATCACCGACGGGGGCCCTTCTGCGGCGCCTGTGTCAGGCGCCGTGCGCGGTGAGCACGGCGACCGGAGCCTCGCGGAGTCCGGCCGGGATCACGATGCGGGTCGAACCGCCGTCCGCGGACGTCTGGGCCGGAGTCCCGTCCGCCCACGACAGCCCAGCGCCCGCGAGCTCGGACGGCAGCTCGAACTCGCCTGCCGCCGGGTCCAGCGCGTGCACGTGCACCGCATCCGTCGACGTGGTGTAGCGACGAGGAGCCCCCGTCCGCTCCCCCATCCGCGTCCAGGGCCGCGTGCCGTAGATCGCCGCGCCGTTCACGGCCAGCCAGCCGCCGAGCTCCTGCATCGCCTTCCGCTGCAGCGCCGGAATGGACCCGTCCGCCGCGGGGCCCACGTTGATGAGCAGGTTGCCGTTCTTCGCGACGACGTCGACGAGGAGCCGGATCAGGGCCGCCCCGGAGAGCGAGTGCCGCTCGTCCTCGGCCTGGTTGAACCCGAACGAGTAGCCGAGCCCGCGGGTCGACTCCCAGGGCTCGGGGATGATGTCCGGGATGTCCGTGTATTCGCGGGTGAGGAAGCCGTGGTACGGCACGCCCCACCGGTCGTTGACGACGCCGTCCGGGACGGCGTCGAAGTAACGCCGCAGCAGTGCGGCCACGGCGTAGTCCTCCGTGCCCTTGCCGCCGTCCGGCCACTCGATGTCGTTCCAGAGCACGTCGGGCGCGAACCGCTCCACGAGCTCCTCGAGCTGCGCGGCGGCGTACCGGGAGAAGGGGGCGTCGTTGCGACGGAACCGGAACAGGTCGGTGTCCGACTCGATCGGCGGGAAGTCGCTCACGTGCCAGTCGAGCGCTCCGGAGTAGTACACACCGAACCTGGCTCCGGCCCGCCGCGTGGCGTCGTGGAACTCGGAGATGAGGTCGCGACGAGGGCCGCGCGCGACGGCGTTGAATCCCGTCGTGGCGGTGTCCCACAGACAGAACCCCTCGTGGTGCTTGGTCGTGGGCACGACATAGCGGGCCCCGGCCGCGACGAGCTCGCCGACGAAGGCGTCGGCATCGAACGCGGCGGCGTCCCATCGGTCGGCGAGGTCCTCGTAGGAGGTCCCGGGTCCGTAGGTGCGCTGGTGGCGCTCCCACGTCGGGCTGCCCGGGATGCGGACCGTGTTGCCGTACCACTCCGCGTACTGGTGCCACGCATAGGCGTCCTCGGTGGGGATGTTCGCGCCCTCCCCGTGCTGCACGGCCCACGCCGGCACGGAGTACAGGCCCCAGTGCACGAAGAAGCCGAGCTTGGCGTCGCGGTACCAGTCCGGCACGCCGTTCGCCGGGTAGACCGGGGCCGCCGCACCGAAGTCGGGGCCGGTGCGCTTCTCGAAGTTCATCATGATGCCGTGTCCTCCTCATCGGCGCCGCGGCGCACGACCACCGCGGTCAGGTCGGGGTCGCCGGTCGTGTCGAACGGGAACACCCCGGGGCGCAGGCGATGGTGTCCGAGGCGGAGCAGGTCCTGGTCCACCCCGCCCGGGGTGAGCGCCAGCGTCCATCCCGCCGCCAGCTCGTACAGCTCCGGCTCCAGATAGCCGATCTTCACGACCACGACGTCGGCCGTCGTCGGCTCGAGCCCCAGCATCCGGAAGTCGGAGAGATGGTGGAAGGGCTTGCGGCGCGCGGTCACGATGGCGTGCAGCCCGCCGACAGCGATCACCACCTGGGTGCCGGCGTCCGGGTCGCCGTCGGTGACGGAGAACACCGTGCCGGTGATCTCGACCGGTCCGTGGGGCCCGGAGTCGACCGCGGCTCCGGCGGACAGCGTGACCGTCGCACCGACGCCCGCCTCCACGGCTTCGGCGACGGCCCGCGGATCGAAGATCGAGGCGACCAGCGTCGTGTGCGTCCCGTCGGTGAGCTCGGGTCGCTGGAGCAGCTGGGCGAGGGTCCAGGTCACATCGCCCGCTCCCCCGGCCGTCGGGTTGTCCCCGGAGTCGGAGATCACGTACGGACGCGGGGCTCCGGACGCCAGAGCCTCCTCCAGTGCGTCGTCGAGGCTTCCGGTCTTCGCGACGAAGACGAAGTCCTCCCGCGCCTCCCAGAACATCCCGGCCACGCGCTCCGCCTCCCGGGCGATGACCTCCCGGTCGTCGCCGGTGACCACGACGTAGGCCTGGCAGCGCGGCTCGTCCGCCCACGCGTAGCCGATCCACACCGAGGCGTCGACGACACCGGGCAGGGCCTCGATCCCGGGGAGCTCGGCATAGATGCTCTGCGCGGGTTCCAGCCGCGTACTCGTCTTCTCCCCCGGTAGCAGCACCGGAACGGGCACCCAGGCGGTGAAGGGCCGCCGCGCCTGCACGTCGCCGCCGTGCGGGCCACGGAGACGGTCGAGCAGGTTCCACACCGCTCGCTCCTTCGTGTTCAGCCAATCCTCGTGCGGGGCCATGCGATAGCAGGTGAGCAGATCCACCGCGTCGCGCAGCGTCTCCGACACGTTCCCGTGCAGGTCCATCGACGTGGAGACGAGGGTGTCCGGCCCCAACGCCGAGCGCACCGCGAGGGCCAGATCGCCCTCGGCATCGTCCATCCCGACGACGCTCATCGCGCCGTGGATGTCGAAGAAGAAGCCGTCGAACGGCCCCTGCGCGCGGATCCCCTCGACGAGCGCATCCTTCATCCGCTGGTAGGTGTCCGGGTCCACGGCGCCGCCGGGCAGCGACCGACCGTGGGTGAGCGGGACCCACTCCGCGGCCTCGGCGAGCTCACGCCCGGCATCGAGGAACGGGTAGTACGCCCGCAACGCGTCGCCGGTCCGGATCGTGAAGGCCTCGTCCCCGGAGATGTGCGGGGAGAACGTGCTCGACTCGATGGAGATGCCGCCGATGCCGATCCGGGGCCGCGCGAGCCCGCCCTCGGCGAGCGGCGGCAGCGGACCCATCCAGATCTCGTGGGCTTCCGGGCGTGCGGTCACGGTGCTGTTCTCCTCTGCGGTCGCAGTCTTGGTCAGGAAACGGGGGCGAGGGCGCGCCGGGCGCTCTCGATGGCGCCGAGCGCGACGGCGTCGGCGCCCAGGACGGCGGGGACGATGCGCAGCGCGATGCCGGACACCGGGGCGTCGGTGCGAAGGGTTCGCTCGATCGACGGCGACAGGAGGTCCCAGGCCGCCGTGACCCCGCCGCCGACGATGGCGGTCGGCAGGTCGAGGAGCGTCGCCGCACTGGCGCAGGCGAGAGCGAGCGCACGCCCGGCGTCGTCGAACACCGCGCGGGCGTCGGCGTCGCCGACCCTGGCAGCCTCCGCGACCTCCCTGGCGTCATTCACCGGACGGCCGGTGCGCTCCGCGAAGCGCCGGGCGATCGACGTCCCGGAGGCCAGGGTCTCCAGGTGGCCGGTCTGCCCGCAGGTGCAGACGAGATCGCTGTAGCCGGGCGTGTGCCCGATCTCCCCGGCCGCGCCGTGCGGGCCGTGGTGCAGCTCCCCGCCGATGACCAGCGCGCCGCCGACGCCCGTGCCGAGCATCACACCGAGCACATCGGGCACGCTCGGACCCGCCGCGGCGGCTTCACCGAGGAGGAAGGCGTTCACGTCGTTCTCCACCCGCACCGGGACGCCGAGGCGCTGCGCCAGTTCCGGGCCGAGCGGGAAACCCGCCCAGTCCGCGAACAGGGCGGACGCGGCGCGGATGGTGCCGCTCTCGTGGTCGATGACCCCCGCGGCACCCACCCCCACCGCGGCGACCGTGACACCGGCCTCGGCCGCGAGCCGCGCGACGAGACCGGCCGCCGCATCCGCCATCGCCGCGCCGCCGACGCTCGCGGGCGCCGGCACGCTTCCGCGTGCGAGGACGGCTCCGAAGGCGTCCACGACGAGGGCGGCGATCTTCGTGCCCCCGATGTCCACCCCCGCCAGCGCCAGGTCGGCCGCGAGGCCCGTGGTGGTTCGTCGAGGGTCGTCCGTCTGCTGCCCGACCGCGCTCATCGTCCGCCCAGCCCGGCCATCGCGATGCCCTTGACCAGGTGCTTCTGCAGCACGATGACGAGCAGGGTGGTGGGGATCATCGAGATGATGGCGGCGGCCATCTGCAGGTCCCAGCGGGTGCCGGTGAGGCCGGCGAAGCTCGCCAGACCGACGGGCAGCGTGCCATGCGCGTTGTAGTCGACGGTGACGATGAGGGGCCAGAGGTAGCTGTTCCAGAACGAGAGGAACGTGAAGACCGCGAGCACGGCGACCGCGGACTTCGACAGCGGCAGGATGATCTGCAGGAACGACCGGACGGGACCTGCGCCGTCGACACGGGCCGCCTCCTCCAGTTCGTAGGGGATGCCGCGGAAGAACTGCCGCATCAGGAACGTGCCGAAGGCGCCGAACGCGAAGGGCAGGATGAGCGCCTGATAGGTGTCGACCCAGTTGAACCACTGCATGACCTGGAACATGGGGATGACGAGCACCTCGGCGGGCACCATCAGCGTGGCGAGGAAGAGGACGAACACCGCGTCCCTGCCCTTCCACCGCAGGCGCCCGAACGCGTATCCGGCCGTGGTCGACACCACCAGCACGACCAGGGTGCCGCCGATCGCCACGATGAACGAGTTCATGATGTACGTCAGGAACGGTCCGTAGGCGAAGACGTCGACGAAGTTGCTCCAGCGGATCTCGGAGCCCACCAGGGTCGGCGGCATCGAGAACATCTCCGAGTTCGGCTTGAGGGCCGAGAAGAACGCGTAGACGAGCGGCGCGATGAAGATGAGCGCCGCGACGTAGATGGTGACGTGCGCGAGGATCAGCCGGGCACGCGCGCCGGGCGTTGTCGCCGCTCCGCGGGCCCGCTCCCGCTCGCGCTGACGCCGCGGGGCGGTGCCGGTGGGCCGGACGAGGGTCTCAGTGCTCATAGTGCACCCACTTCTTCTGTGCGGCGAACTGGATGCCCGTGATCGCGATGATGATCGCGAAGAGGATCCATGCGGCGGCGGCGGCGAGCCCGAGGTCGCCGAACGTGAAGCCCTGCTCCCAGATGTACATCACGAGCGGCTTGGTGGCGTTGCCGGGGCCGCCTCCGGTGAGCATCTGCGGCTGGACGAAGACCTGGAGCGAGGTGATCATCGTCATGATCGTCGCGAAGAAGATCGACGGCGAGATCATCGGGATGATGATGCTCCAGACCCGCCGGAACCCCTGCGCACCATCGATGCTGGCGGCCTCCAGCACGCTCTCCGGGAGCTGCTCGAGGGCTGCCGAGAAGATCAGCATGTTGTAGCCGAGACCCTGCCAGACGCTCATGACGACGACCATGATCATCGCCCAGTTGGGGTCGGCGAGGAAGTTCGGCAGCTCGATGCCGAACCAGGTGACCGAGAGGCCGTTGAAGAGCCCCTGGGGCTGCAGCATCATCTTCCACACCAGGACGTTCGCGACCATCGGGGTCACGACGGGGATGAAGAAGAGGACCCGCAGGGCACCGCGGCCGCGGATGCGGGGGCCGAGTCCGAGGGCGAGCACGAGCGAGAGAGCGACACTCAACGGCACGTACAGCAGCGTGTACACGGCCGAGTTCCGCAGCGCGGGCCAGAAGTCCGGGCTGCTGGTGAACAGCTTGACGTAGTTGTCCACCCCGTTGAAGGTGCGTTCGCCGAAGGTCGGCCAGTCGAACACGCTCATCACGATCGACAGCCCCACGGGCACGATCGTGAACAGGGCGAGGCCCACCAGGGCCGGGCTTGCGAAACCCAGCGCCTGGCGGCCCTCGACCTTGGCGAGCGATCCTCGACGTCTCGTCGTGATCGTCATCTCGTCGTCTCTCTCTGTTACTGCTGTGCGGGCCGGATCCGGCTCACTCGCCGAACTGCGCCTGGGCGTTCGACAGCAGCTCCTCCATCGTCATCTGGCCGTTGTAGACGCTGACGAGGTTGGGCTGGATGTAGCTGTCGAGCTTCTGCCAGTTCTTGGTCATGTAGAGCGGCACCGTGTCGCCGAACGCGGCCTCGAACACCGACTGGACCTGGTCCCGGTACTGCTCGTCGATCGACTCGAAGTACAGCGGCTGCGACGAGGTGCGGGCCGGGTAGGAGCGGCCGGACGAGGCGATGTAGTCCTGCGCGTCCTCGCCGACGAGGGAGCCGAGCACCTTCAGCGCGGCCTCCGGGTTCTTGCAGTTCTCGGCGATGCCGTAGCCGGAGCCGAGGATCGGGCCGGGGTTGCCGTCCACGCCGGCGGGCAGCGGCACCATGCCGGCGGCGAAGCCGGACTCGTTGTTGAGGTAGCTGACCGCGTTCCAGGTGCCGTCGACGGCCATCGCCGCGTTGCCGCCCGTGTACTGGTTTTCGCCCCAGCCGGTGTCCGACGCGGAGGCGACCGGAGCCGCGACCTTCTTCTCGGTGACCAGGCCGGCGTACCAGGACGCCGCGTCGACGAAGTCCTCGTCGTCGATGTGCAGTGTGCCGTCCTCGGAGGCGGGCTGCGTGGCGGAGTAGGCGATCGGCATCGACATCCACTGGTAGCCGCCCATGCCCATGCCGAAGCCGTACTTGCCGTCCTTCGTGGCGTCGGCCGCGATCGTGGCGAAGTCGTCGAACGTCCAGCCGATCTCCGGAGTCGCGGCGCCGGTGGCCGTCAGCATGTCCTGGTTGTAGTAGACGAGCATGGTGGCGACGTCGAACGGCACGCCGTAGACCTTGCCCTCGAAGCTGAGGATGCCGTCCGCGCTCGGGTTGAACTCCGACCAGTCGATGCCGGCGGTCTCGAGGTCCTCGTCGCTCAGCTGACGGAAGCCCGCCGTGTAGCCGCCGAGCTGCGCACCGCTCATGCCGGTGATGCAGGCCATGTTGCCGCTGGCCATGTTGGTGGTGAGCTTCGTGAAGAAGTCGCTCCACGGCGAAGTCTGCAGCTTGATCTTGATGTCCGGGTTCTGCTTCTGCGCGAACTCGATCTGCGCCTCCAGCGCGTCGACGTCCGACTCGCTGCCGGCCCACATGTCCACGACGATGGTGTCGCCGTCGGCCGAGCCTCCGGATCCCCCGCTGCTCGCACAGCCGGTCATCGCCACGGCCACGCCCGCGACAGCGGCGACAGCCCCCACACGCAACTTCTTCATTGAATGCCTCCTGAGAAGGGAACGGTTATTTCGAGACTCGAACTAACCAATTAGGATTTCGTATGAAGTTACGCTGTCATAGTTCGCAAGGTGCCGCAAGCTGAACATCCGATGTTTATAGGGTGGTGATAATTCGTCACTCCCCCGAAACATGCGACACCCCCGCTACGCTGACGATGCTCCGAGACGAAGGGCCTCCATGACGAACCCCGCCGACACCCCCGTCGACGATCCGCACACCCGGCGCATCCTCGACTTCGTCGCGCGCGGTCAGGCCCGCTCCCGCTCGGAGCTCGCCTCCGCTCTCGGCGTGGCCGCCTCCACCGTCGGCCTGCGCGTGCAGGCGCTTCTCGATGCGGGCGTGCTGGAGGAGGCCGGGGCCGGCACCTCCCGCGGCGGACGACGGCCGCGCGTGCTCCGGATCGCCGGCGACGGCATCGTGCTGTCCGCCGATCTCGGCGGGCGTCATGCCCGCATCGGGCGGCACGACCTCAGCGGCGGCCTGCTTCACTCGGAGACCATCGCGATCGACGTCGCGGACGGCCCGGAGGCCACGCTGGAGAGAGTGTCGGAGGTGTTCGAGCGCCTGCTCGCCGAGACGCGGGTCCACGCGATCGGCGTGAGCCTGCCCGGCCCCGTCGACGTCGCGACCGGCTCCGTGGATCAGCCCTCGCGGATGCCGGGGTGGCCCGGATTCCGCGTCGGCGAGCACCTCGCGGAGCGCCACGGCGTCCCCGTCGTCGTCGACAACGACGCGAATCTCGCCGCCCTCGGCGAGCACCGTCGCCAGCTCGGGCACACCCAGCACAGCATCACCGTCAAGGCGGGCACCGCGATCGGCAGCGGGATCATCGTGGACGGCCACATTCACCGCGGGGCCACCGCTGCGGCCGGTGACATCACGCACACGCGGATCGACGGCAGCGGGGACATCCCCTGCTCCTGCGGCAACACCGGCTGCCTGGAGACCGTGGCCAGCGGCGCGAGCCTCGTCCGCCAGATGCGCGAGCGCGGCAACACCGACGTCCGCACCACGGCCGACGTGCTGACACTGGCACGGGACGCGGACCCGCTGGCGACGACGCTCGTCCGCACCGCCGGGACCCACCTGGGTCAGGCGCTCTCCGGGGTCGTGAACTTCTTCAACCCGCACGCCCTCTTCCTCACCGGGAGCATGAGCGCCTCCGAGCCGTTCATCGCCGCGGTGCGCAGCCGGGTCTACGAGGCCTGCCACCCGCTCGCGACCCAGCGCCTGCGGATCGAGGCTGCGGCCACCGGCGCGGACGCGATCCTGCACGGCGCCGCGCGCCTCGCGCTGGAGGGCATGGAGATCCCGGTGGCGACGGCCTGAGCCGTCGCCACCGACGGCCTCACTCCCCCGTCAGCCGCAGCTCGATGACCGGCATCAGCACGTCGGGACGGCGTACCGGGAGGTGCACCGTGAGCGTCCCCTCGGCCTCGCCCGCCGGCGTCATCAGGTCGGCCTGCTGGTCCGGGTCGCTGACGCTCGTGCGCAGCCAGGACCCGTCGTTCAGCAGGCGCGCATACGAGACCTTGCCCGCAAGACCGGGCAGATGCACGAAGCCCAGCGGCCAGCTGAACAGGCTCAGGTAGAGCCGGTCGCCGCGGAGCGTGTACACGCCCTCTCGGGGCGGCGTGAACGGCGCGTGGCCGGCCCCGATCACGGCGCGGTCGTGGAGCCGCATCCACTCCCCGATCTCGGCGAGGGTCGCCGCATCCCGGGGCGCGATCGCCCCGCGCCCGTCCGGACCGATGTTGAGCAGCATGTTGCCGCCCATCGACACCGAGTCGACGAGCATCTGCACGAGCAGCACCGGCGACTTCTGGTCGGTGTTGTCCCGGTGATAGCCCCAGGAGCCGTTGAGCGTCTGGCACGCCTCCCATACGAGGGGCACCCCGTCGCGGACGATCGGAGCCGTCGGCTGGTACTGCTCTGGCGTCACGAAGTCCGCGGGGATGCCGAGCCGGTCGTTGACGAGCATCTCCGGCTGCAGCTCGCGGCACAGCGCGAGCAGCGCCTCGGCGTCCCAGTCCTGCGGCCCCTTGCCCTCCCAGCCGTCCTTGGACTCCGGGTAGGTGAAGTCGAAGAACAGGTAGTCGATGTCGCCGTACCCGGTGAGCAGCTCGCGGACCTGACCGTGCAGGTACTCCCGGTAGCGGGCCATGTCGCGCCCCTCGTTCAGGGCGTGCGCGTTCTCGTCGTCACGTCGGGGGTGGTTCCAGTCCACCGTGAAATCGGGGTGATGCCAGTCGATGACCGAGTGGTAGAGGCCGACACGGATGCCCTCGGCACGGAGAGCGTCGACGTACTCGCGCACGAGGTCCCGTCCGACCGCCGTGACGGAGGTGAAGTCGGTCAGCTTCGAGTCCCAGAGGCAGAAGCCGTCGTGGTGCTTCGTCGTGAGCACGACGTAGCCCATCCCCGTCTCCTTGGCGGTCTTCGCCAGGGCCGCGGCATCGAAGAGGTCGGGGTCGAAGTTGTCGAAGTAGGGGCGGTACTCCTCGTCGGTGAGGCGTTCGTAGTTCTGCACCCACTCGTGCCGCGCGGCCCCGCTGTAGAGGCCGAAGTGGACGAACATGCCGAAGCGGGCGTCATCAAACCATTCCTGTCGCATGCGTCCATCCTGGCACAGACATCGGATGTCTGTGCCAGGGAATGCCGTACGGAACGCCGAACGGGCGCCCCCGGAGGGACGCCCGTTCGTTCGCGAGTCGAATCAGCGCGCGGCGCTGCCGTCGACGTAGTCCTCGTCCTGCTGCTTCCAGGCGAAGAGCGAACGCAGCTCCTTGCCGGTCGCCTCGATGGGGTGCTGCTCCTCCTTGGCGCGGAGGGCGAGGAACTCCTCGGCCCCGTTGTCCTGGTCCTCGATGAAGCGCTTCGCGAACGCACCGGACTGGATGTCGGACAGGACGCCCTTCATGCTCTCCTTGACGCGCTCGTCGATCACGCGCGGACCGGAGACGTAGTCGCCGAACTCGGCGGTGTCGGAGATCGACCAGCGCTGCTTGGCGATGCCGCCCTCCCACATGAGGTCGACGATGAGCTTGAGCTCGTGCAGCACCTCGAAGTAGGCGATCTGCGGCTGGTAGCCCGCCTCGACGAGGGTCTCGAAGCCGGCCTGCACCAGGTGGCTCATGCCACCGCAGAGCACGGCCTGCTCGCCGAAGAGGTCGGTCTCGGTCTCCTCGGTGAAGGTCGTCTTGATGACGCCGGCGCGGGTGCCGCCGATCGCCTTCGCGTACGAGAGCGCGAGGTCCCAGGCCTGGCCGGACGCGTCGCGCTCGACGGCGATGATGTCCGGGATGCCACGGCCGGCGACGAACTCGCGACGCACGGTGTGGCCGGGAGCCTTCGGCGCGACGAGGATCACGTCGACACCCTCGGGAGCGTCGATGTAGCCGAAGCGGATGTTGAAGCCGTGCGCGAACGCCAGGGTCTTGCCCGCCGTCAGGTTCGGGGCGATCGACTCGCTGTAGATCGTGCGCTGGTGCTGGTCCGGCGCGAGGATCATGATGACGTCGGCCCACTCGGTCGCCTCGGCGACGGTCTTCACGGGGAAGCCGGCCTCCTCGGCCTTCGCGGCGGACTTCGAGCCCTCCTTGAGGGCGATCGCGACCTCGACACCCGAGTCGCGCAGGTTCTGGGCGTGGGCGTGGCCCTGCGAGCCGTAGCCGACGATGGCGACCTTCTTGCCCTGGATCAGGGACAGGTCGGCGTCGTCGTCGTAGAAGATCTCGGTGCTCACTGGTTTCTCTCCTTGGTTGTGGTTGTGCGGGACGCGCGGTCCCTGAGTCTGTCGAAGGGTCAGCCGCGCAGGACGCGCTCGGTGATGCTCTTGCCGCCGCGGCCGATCGCGAGGAGGCCGGACTGGGCGATCTCCTTGATGCCGAAGGGCTCCAGAGCGCGCAGCAGCGCCTCGACCTTGCCCTTGTCCCCGGTGACCTCGATGACGAGGGCGTCGGCGGCGTAGTCGACGACCGAGGCGCGGAAGAGGTTGACGACCTCGATCACGTTCGAACGGCTGGCGTTGTCCGTGCGCACCTTCACGAGCATGTGCTCGCGCTGCACGGACGACGCCGGGTCCAGCTCGACGATCTTGATGACGTTGATCAGCTTGTTGAGCTGCTTGGTCACCTGCTCGAGCGGCAGCTCCTCCACGTCGACGACGACCGTGATGCGGGAGATCCCCGGCACCTCGGTCACGCCGACGGCGAGGGAGTCGATGTTGAAGCCCCGGCGCGCGAACAGGCCGGCGACGCGGGTCAGGAGGCCGGGGGTGTTCTCCACCAGCAGGCTCAGGACGTGGGTCGACATGGCTCAGTCCTCCTCGTCGAACGCGGGCGCGTGGTCGCGCGCGTACTGGACATAGCTGTTGCTGACCCCCTGCGGCACCATCGGCCACACCATGGAGTCGGCACTCACGACGAAGTCGATCACCACGGGGCGGTCGTTCGTCTCCAGCGCGAGCTGGATGGCGGCGTCGACCTCCTCCTCCTTCTCCACGCGGATCGCGAGGCAGCCGTACGCCTCCGCGAGCTTCACGAAGTCGGGGATGCGGATCGTGCCGTGCCCGGTGTTCAGGTCGGTGTTGGAATGACGGCCGTCGTAGAAGAGCGTCTGCCACTGCCGGACCATGCCCAGCGACGAGTTGTTGATGATCGCGACCTTGATCGGGATGTTGTTGATCGCACAGGTGGCGAGCTCCTGATTGGTCATCTGGAAGCAGCCGTCGCCGTCGATCGCCCAGACCTGGCGCTCCGGCTCCGCGACCTTGGCGCCCATGGCCGCCGGCACCGAGTAGCCCATCGTGCCCGCTCCGCCGGAGTTCAGCCAGGCGTTCGGACGCTCGTACTTGATGAACTGCGCGGCCCACATCTGGTGCTGCCCCACACCGGAGGCGAAGATGCCCTCCGGACCGGTGAGCTCGCCGATGCGCTGGATCACGTACTGCGGGGCGAGCAGACCGTCGGTCGTCGGCGCGTACCCGAGCGGGAACTCGTTCCGGAGCCCGTCGAGGTACGACCACCACTCCTCGATGTCGGGCTTCGCGTCGGCCGTCGCTCCGCGGAAGGCGGCGTCGAGGTCGGTGAGCACGTCGCGCACGTCGCCCACGATCGGCACGTCGGCCGTGCGGATCTTGGAGATCTCCGCCGGATCGATGTCGACGTGCACGACCTTCGCGTGCGGCGCGAACAGCGCGGCCTTGCCGGTGACGCGATCGTCGAACCGGGCGCCGAGCGAGACGAGGAGGTCGGCCTCCTGCAGCGCGAGCACGGCGGGAACGGTGCCGTGCATGCCGGGCATGCCCAGGTGCTGCGGGTGCGAGTCCGGGAACGCGCCGCGCGCCATCAGCGTCGTCACGACGGGCGCGCCGGTCGACTCGGCGAGCTCGAGCAGCTCGGCCGCGGCCCGGCCGCGGACGACGCCTCCGCCCACGTACAGCACCGGCTTCTTCGCCTCCGCGAGGAGGGCGGCGGCCGCCTGGATCTGCTTGCCGTGCGCCTTGGTCACCGGTCGGTACCCGGGGAGGTCGATCTTCGGCGGCCACACGAACGGTGCCGTCGCCTGCTGCGCATCCTTGGTGATGTCCACGAGCACCGGACCGGGGCGCCCGGTGCCGGCGATCTCGTAGGCCGCGGCGATGGCGCCGGGGATGTCCGCGGCGTCCTTCACCAGGAACGAGTGCTTCGTGATCGGCATCGTGATCCCCACGATGTCGGCCTCCTGGAACGCATCCGTCCCCATCAGCGTCGAGAACACCTGACCGGTGATCGCCAGCAGCGGCACCGAGTCCATGTAGGCGTCGGCGATCGCCGTGACGAGGTTGGTCGCTCCCGGACCGGAGGTGGCGATGCACACGCCGACCTTGCCGGATGCGGACGCGTAGCCCTCGGCCGCGTGGCCCGCGCCCTGCTCGTGCCGCACGAGGATGTGGCGGAGCTGCGAGGCGTCCATGAGCGGGTCGTAGACCGGGAGGATCGCGCCGCCGGGAAGGCCGAAGACGTCCGTGACGCCGAGCAGCTCGAGCGAGCGGACGACGGCCTCCGCACCGGTGATCTCCGGAGCGGATGGGCGGGCGGGCGGCCTCGGCACGGCCGAGACGGAGTCAGCAGTCATGACTTTCCTTCTGATGAACTGTGCGGGACACCGGCGCTCCGATCGAGCGGTTGCTGAGCCGGTCGATGGATCAGCCGGTCGTCGCGCCCTCGGCGGCGGACCGCACGAGGCGCGAGTACTTGGCAAGAACGCCTCGGGTGTAGCGCGGGGGAAGCGGCTCCCAGCCAGAGCGGCGGGAGGCGAGCTCTGCCTCGTCGACGAGTAGATCGAGAGAGCGAGCTGCGATATCGACCCGTATCAGATCACCATCGCGCACGAAGGCGATAGGACCTGCGTCCACCGCTTCGGGTGCTATGTGGCCGATGCACAGGCCGGTTGTGCCGCCTGAGAATCGTCCGTCCGTCAAGAGTAGTACATCTTTTCCGAGCCCCGCGCCCTTGATGGCCGCGGTGATGGCGAGCATCTCGCGCATGCCCGGTCCGCCCTTGGGGCCCTCGTACCGGATGACGATGACCGTCCCCGGCTCGATGCTGCCCTCGGCGACCGCGTCCATGGCGGCGCGCTCCCGCTCGAAGACCCGCGCGGACCTTCGAAGACGGCCGCGTCGAAGCCGGCGGTCTTGACGACGGCACCCTCCGGCGCGAGCGATCCGTGCAGGATCGTGAGTCCGCCGGTGGCGTGGATGGGGTTGTCGAACGTGTGGATGACCTCGCCGTCGATCGGCTGCGGGTCGAGCTCGGCGAGGTTCTCGGCGAGCGTCTTGCCGGTGACCGTGAGCGCGTCGCCGTGCAGCAGCCCTTCATCGAGCATCGCCTTCATGATCACGGGGATGCCGCCGTGCCGGTCGACGTCGTTCATGACGTACTTGCCGAACGGCTTCATGTCGGCCACGTGCGGGACCTTGTCGCCGATGCGGTTGAAGTCGTGCAGGCTCAGCTCGACCTCCGCCTCGCGGGCGATCGCGAGGAGGTGGAGGACGACGTTGGTCGAGCCGCCGAGGGCCATCGCGAGGGCGATCGCGTTCTCGAACGCCTCCTTGGTGAGGATGTCGCGCGTCGTGATCCCCTGGCGGAGCAGGTTCACGACCGCCTCGCCCGACCGGTGCGCGAAGTAGTCGCGACGACGGTCGGCCGCGGGCGGCGCGGCGGAGCCCGGGAGGCTGAGCCCGAGCGCCTCGGCGACGGAGGCCATGGTGTTGGCCGTGTACATGCCGCCACACGCGCCCTCACCAGGAGCGATGGCGCACTCGATGCGCTTGAGGTCCTCCTCGCTCATGAGGCCGGCACGGCAGGCGCCGACCGCCTCGAACGAGTCGATGATCGTGACGTCCTTCTCGGTGCCGTCGGAGAGCTTGACCCAGCCCGGTGCGATCGACCCGGCGTAGAGGAAGACGCTCGACAGGTCGAGGCGCGCGCTGGCCATGAGCATGCCGGGGATGGACTTGTCGCAGCCGGCGAGGAGGACGGAGCCGTCGAGGCGCTCGGCCATCATCACGGTCTCGACCGAGTCGGCGATGACCTCGCGGGACACGAGCGAGAAGTGCATCCCCTCGTGGCCCATCGAGATGCCGTCCGAGACGGAGATCGTGCCGAACTGCAGCGGGTAGCCGCCGCCGGAGTGCACGCCCTCCTTCGCCCCCTGCGCGAGCCGGTCGAGGCTCAGGTTGCAGGGCGTGATCTCGTTCCAGCTGGACGCGATGCCGATCTGCGGCTTGTCCCAGTCGGCATCCCCCATGCCCACGGCGCGGAGCATGCCGCGGGAGGTCGTGGCCTCGATGCCGTCGGTGACGACGCGACTGCGGGGCTTGATGTCGATGGGCGCGCTGGCGGAGGGATCATGCGAGGACATGACGAGAGTCTATTCCTGCGCGACGGACCTCTCGTTCGCGAGCGTCTCCAGAAGCGCGGCGATCTGTTGTGGGGAGTCCACACGGAGGGTCGCGGCGCTCTCCCCCGGCCCGACGCGCACGCCGAGGTCGCCCTCCTGCAGCACGCGCATCGCATCCTCGTCGGTCACGTCGTCACCGGCGAAGAGGATGCCCGTCGCGTCGAAGCGCTCCCGGAGGGCGATCATCGCTGCGTCCTTGCCCTCGTTCCGCGACGAGAACTCGAGGACCCGGTGACCGGCGCGCCGCCGCCAGTGCGGGAAGCGCTCGGCGACGAGGGCGTCGATCTCGGCGAAGACCTTCTCCTCGGTGTCCCGGTCCGCGCGGCGGGTGTGCACGCCCATGCCGAAGGTCTTGGGCTCCAGCTCCGCCCCCTCGTAGCGGTCGATGATCGGCTGCGCGGCCGCCCACAGCTCCTCCCGCGCCCCGGTCTCGGTCGCATCGCCCGGCGCGTCGGCGGCCCCCTCGCCGGGGAACCAGTACTGCGCGCCGTGGGAGCCGGCGAGCACCACGACGGAGTCGTCGGTATGCTCGGTGATCTCCCGGAGGTCGTGCATGCTGCGCCCCGAGACGTAGGCGACCACGGTGTCGGGCATCGCAGCGAGGCGATTCATCTGCGCGGCCACCTCGGGAAGCGCCCGCGCGGCCATGGGGTCCACGACGAGCGGGGAGGCGGTGCCGTCGAAGTCGAGGGCGACCACCAGGCGCGGCGTCGTTGCGAGGGCGGTGAGGTCGGCGTCGGCGGTTCCGGGGATCCAGGGGCGCGTCACGGTGTCTCCGATCGAGAGGAAGAAGGGGGTGCAGGAAGGGCGGTCAGCGGCTGCGGACGTCCGCGAGGGCCTCGAGGAAGGACGACGACCAGGCGTTCACGTCGTTGTCCAGCACACGTCGACGCAGGGACCGCATGCGGCGTCCCTGCTCGGCGGGCGACATCTCCACGGCCTCCATGATCGCGTCCTTGAGCCCCGCGATGTCGTGCGGGTTGACGCGCACGGCCTGACGGAGCTCGTCCGCCGCGCCGGTGAACTCGCTGAGCACCAGCACGCCGCGGTTGTCCGTCCGCGTGGCGATGTACTCCTTCGCGACGAGGTTCATGCCGTCGCGCAGCGCCGTCACGAGCATGACGTCCGCCGCGAGGTACAGGGCGACCATCTCCTCGCGCGGGTATCCCTGATGCAGGTAGCGGATGGCGGAGTGGCCGACCGTGTCATGGTCGCCGTTGATGCGGGCCACCGCGAGCTCGATCTCGTCCCGGAGGTGCGCATAGGCGTCCACCCTCTCCCGGCTCGGACTCGCCACCTGGATGAGCGTGACGTCCTCCACATCGAGGCGGCCGTCTTCGAGGAGCTCGCCGTAGGCCTTGATCCGGTGCCCGATGCCCTTGGTGTAGTCCAGGCGGTCGACGCCGAGGAGGATGCGCTTCGGGTTGCCGAGGCTCGCGCGGATCTCCGCGGCCCGCGCCCGGACGTCCTCCCGCGCGGCGAGTTCGAGGTACGGGGCGGTGTCGATGGAGATCGGGAACGCCTTGGCGATCGCCGTCCGCGAGCCGCCCTGCTCCGGGACCGTGATGTTCGGCCCCTTCACCTCGTAGCGCAGCCGGCGTCGCACCGCGGTGAGGAAGTAGGTCGCGTCCTGCGCCCGCTGGAAGCCGATGACGTCGGCGCCGAGCAGTCCGCGGAGGACCTGGTCGCGCCACGGAAGCTGCGCGTAGAGGCCGTGCGCGGGGAACGGGATGTGGTGGAAGTAGCCGATCGTGACGTCGGGGCGCAGCTCGCGGACCATCTGGGGCACCAGCTGGAGTTGGTAGTCGTGGACCCAGACGGTGCCGTCCTCAGCGGCGGCGGCCGCGGCGGCCTCGGCGAACCGGCGGTTGACCCGCACATACGCCTCCCACCACTCACGGTGGTACTGCGGCGGGGCGATGACGTCGTGGTAGAGCGGCCAGATCGTGTCGTTGGCGAAGCCCTCGTAGTAGTCCGCGACCTCCTCGGAGCTCAGCGACACCGGGATGAGATGGATCCCGTCGGCGTCGAAGGCCTCGAGCTCCACGTCCGGCTGACCGGGCCAGCCGACCCAGGCGCCGTGCACGCGGCGCATCATCGGCTCGAGGGCGGCGACGAGGCCGCCGGGCGACGTCCGCCAGGTCTCCTCGCCGTCGGGCCCCACGACCCGGTCCACCGGGAGGCGGTTGGCGACGACGACGAAATCAGCAGCGGTCACAGGGGCACTCCTCGGTCCAGGAGCTTCCAACCTACCGAGGATGAGCGCCGACCGCTGGTCCGCGCTCAGGCCTTGACAGCGGACGTTCCGCGGTGCAGACCGCTGAGGGCCCAGTTGGCGAGACCCGCCGCGAACGCGATGCCGGCCGCGATCATCGGAAGCACGAGGGCGGCCGACGTGCCGAGGCTCTCCGCGACCTCCCCCGCCACCGCGGCGCCGATCGACTGGCCGACGATCACGCCGGAGCCGAGCATCGTCATCACCGTCGCCGATCGGCCACGGGGGCTCCGCGCCGCTCCGAAGCTGTACTGGGTGACGAGGGTCGGGCCGATGCCGATGCCCATGATGGCCAGGGCGAGCATCATCCCCGCCGGCGAGTCGACGATGCCGAGCAGCAGCGAGCCGGCGAGGAGGACTCCGGAGAAGACGAGCCATCGCGCCCGGAGCGAGAACCGCGCGGGGAGCCACGCGACACCCAGGGCCAGCAGCGCGGAGCCGACGCCCATCACGCCGTACAGCAGGCCCGCCTGCTCCGGGGCGCCGAGGTCGGCCATGAACGACGTGAGCGAGGTGAGCATGGTTCCGAAGAAGATGCCGACGCCGAGGATGCCGAGGACGACGATGAGGAGCTGCGGCCGGAACAGCTCGGAAACGGCGGAGGGCGCCCGACCGTCCTCGGTCCGGTCCTGCGAGACATGCCGTCCGTTCGGGTGCAGCGCGAAGGCCCCGACGAACACCAGGGTCAGCACGGCGGCGCCGACCAGCGGGGCCCAGGGTGCGAGTGCCGAGGCGAGGACGCCCACGAGGAAAGGACCGAACACGAAGACGGTCTCGTCGGCGGCCGACTCGTACGCCATCGTGCCGGAGACGGTGCGGGCGCGGCGCTCCGCCGGCATCCGCTCGCCGATGATCGTGACCAGACGGGAGCGCGAGAGCGGCGCCACCTGCGGAGCCGTCGCACCGATGCCGATCGCGGTGAGGAGCACGAAGCCGTCGGCGGCCGGACCGTAGACCACCGCGGTGAAGAGCAGGAGCATCGCCGCGTTGCCCACGGCGAGCGCGAGGAGGACCGTGCGCTGGCCGAAGCGGTCGGCGGCGGCGCCCAGGAGCGGGCCGAAGCAGGCGGTGCCGAGACCGACCGCAGCGGACGTGAGCCCGCCGAGCGACAGGGATTCCCGCGCCGACACGACGACGGTCAGCACACCGACCACCATCATGGCGAAGGGCAGACGCGCGATGAACGCGATGAGGAAGTAGGGCAGGCCGGCGAGGCGGAAGAGGCTCGGCTCGGCGATATCGGGCGTGGTGCTGGCGTGTGTCATGGCTCTCGCGCGTCGACGACGCGATGTCGGGTGCCGCCGCTGTCCGCCGGAGATGCCGACGGCCGGTAGATACACGGTTTCTGCGGCCGCGGGCGAACCGCGACCCTCCCATGATATCCGGTGCCTCAGGACGCATGCCCTGCCAGTCGCTCCCCCGCCTTGTCAAGCCACCGACCCGCGTGCGCTCCCTGCGGGTACCGTAGGGGCATGCGCTACCTCTTCAGCACCGGACTCGTCGCCGCGATCTCGGCTGGGATCTCGCTGCTGCGCGGCACCCGCAACGAACCCATCACCTGGCGCTCGCTCCTGTCGTGGGTGAGCTGGGGCATCACCATGGCGCTCGCGGTCGGCGCGGTCGTCGACATGCGCCGTGAGCGCCACGGCGTGCCGGTGGACGCGGACTCCCCGCAGTCGGTGAAGAAGTCCAAGAAGGCGCAGCGTCTGCAGTTCCGTTCGCAGAAGGCCCTCGCCGACGCGCAGGGGCACGCCCAGGACAAGCGGTCCTGACGCACCCCCGCGCCTCCCGCGTCACCGGGTGAGGATGAGTGCCTCGCCCTGACCGCCGCCGCCGCACAGGCCGACCGCCGCGGTTCCGCCTCCCCGGCGGGCCAGCTCGTGCGCGACGTGCACCACGAGGCGGTTGCCGGAGGCACCGATCGGATGACCGATCGCGATGCCGCCGCCGTGCACGTTGACGATCTCCCCGTCCAGCCCGAGCTCGGTCTGCGAGCGGGCCACGACGGCCCCGAACGCCTCGTTGATCTCCACGAGGTCGAGGTCCTGCGGCGTGATGCCCTGTTTCCGGCATGCCTGCTCGATCGCCCGCGCCGGCTGCGCCTGGAGCGAGTTGTCCGGGCCGGCGGTCTGGCCGCTCGCCCCGACGGTCACGAGCACCGGCCAGCCCTTGGCCTCGGCCGTCCCGCGAGTCGTGACGACGACGGCGGAGGCGCCGTCCGAGATCTGGGATGAGTTGCCCGCCGTGATCGAGCCGCCCTCGGCGAAGGCGGCGCGCAGTCCCGCGAGGGTCTCCACCGTGGTCTCGGGGCGCACCCCCTCGTCTCGGGTCACCCGCACGGGTTCGCCCCGGCGCTGCGGCACCTCGACGGCGACGATCTCCGCGTCGAGCACACCGCTCTCCTGCGCGGCGGCGGCCCGCTGATGCGAGAGCGCGGCGACCTGGTCCTGGGCCTCCCGGGTGAGTTCGTAGCGCGCGTTGTGCCGCTCAGTGGACGCGCCCATGCTCTCCCGGTCGTAGGCGTCCGTCAGCCCGTCGTAGGCCATGTGGTCGAGGACCTCGACGGTGCCGTAGGTCCAGCCATCGCGCGATCCCATGAGCAGGTGCGGTGCGCGGGTCATGGACTCCATGCCGGCGGCGACGACGACCTCGGCGTCCCCGGTCCGGATCATGCGCGCCGCGTCGATCACGGCCGTGAGACCGGACAGGCACACCTTGTTCACGGAGTGGGCGGGGACGTCCCAGCCGATCCCGGCGCCGATGGCGGCCTGACGGGCGGCGTTCTGTCCCGACCCCGCGGCGAGCACCTGCCCCACGATGACCGCATCGACGTCTGCCGGGTCCACCCCGCCCTGCTCCAGCGCACCGCGGATCGCGAACGATCCGAGCTGCGGCGCGGTGAAGGCGGCGAGCTGTCCTTTCAGCCGCCCCTGCGGGGTGCGCGCCGCGGCGACGATGACGACATCGTTCTCACTCATTGATCTCGGTCCTTCCGTTGTCCAGTTCCGGGGCGAGGCGGAGAGGCGGCTCCGTGGCCTGCCGCACTTGCTCCACCGAGACGTCGGGCGCGAGCTCGACCAGGACGAGCCCGTCCGGCGTCACGTCGATCACCGCGAGGTCCGTGATGATCCGGTCCACGACGCCGCGTCCGGTCAACGGCAGCGTGCACGCGTCGACGATCTTCGCCGAGCCGTCCTTGGCGACGTGCTCCATCAGCACGATCACCCGTCCGGCGCCGTGCACGAGGTCCATCGCACCCCCTGGGCCCTTGACCATCTTGCCGGGGATCATCCAGTTCGCGAGATCTCCCGTGGCGGAGACCTGCATCGCCCCGAGGATCGCGGCATCGATCTTCCCGCCGCGGATCATGCCGAAGCTGAGGGCGGAGTCGAAGAACGCCGCCCCGGGCAGCGTGGTCACCGTTTCCTTCCCCGCGTTGATGAGATCCGGGTCGACCTCGTCCTCCCGCGGATAGGGCCCGACCCCGAGGATGCCGTTCTCCGACTGCAGCACCACGGTCACGTCGGACGGGACGTGGTTCGGCACGAGCGTGGGCAGGCCGATGCCGAGGTTCACATACGCGCCGTCCGGCAGCTCGGCCGCCGCACGCGCGGCCATCTGGTCTCTCGTGAGCGCCATGTCAGGCTCCTTCCGCGGCGACGGTCCGTCGCTCGATGCGCTGGGGGATGTCCTCGCCGACTTCGACGATCCGGTGCACGAAGACGCCGGGCAGGTGGATCGCGTCCGGGTCGAGCTCTCCCGGTTCGACGAGCCGCTCCACCTGCGCGATGCACACGCGCCCGGCCATCGCAGCGAGCGGGTTGAAGTTCCGCGCCGCCTTCCGGAACACGAGGTTGCCGTGCCGGTCGCCGCGGACCGCATGGACCAGGGCGAAGTCGGTGGTGATCGCCTCCTCCAGCACGAACTCGCGCGGTTCGCCGTGCACCGTGAACGTGCGTACGTCCTTGCGCGGCGAGGCCACCGCGATCGAGCCATCGGCGTGGTACCGGCGAGGCAGACCGCCCTCGGCCACCTGGGTGCCGACGCCCGTCTGGGTGAAGAACGCCGCGATTCCGGATCCTCCCGCCCGCAGCTTCTCGGCGAGCGTGCCCTGCGGGGTCAGCTCCAGCTCGAGCTCCCCGGACAGGAACTGCCGCTCGAACTCCTTGTTCTCCCCCACGTACGACGACGTCATCTTCCGGATGCGCTGCGCGGCGAGCAGGATGCCGAGGCCCCAGTCGTCCACCCCGCAGTTGTTGCTGACGACGCTCAGGTCTGTCGTGCCCTGGGCGAGGAGCGCCTCGATGAGGGCGATCGGGTTCCCGGAGAGCCCGAAGCCTCCGACCGCGAGCGAGGCGCCGTCCGGGATGTCGGCGACCGCGGCCGCCGCGGACTCCCATTGCTTGTCGATCACGTCTGCTCCTTCGGTTCCGTGTCCCCACCAGCCTCCCGCCCCGGCGGAGCCATGACCAGCGCCCTCTTGCGATGTGGACGCCCGCGCCACTAGCGTCCACGATGTGGACACTGCAATGAACCCCGTCCCCGGCACTCAGGCCGTCGCGCGGGCGGCGCGGCTCCTGCGACTGGTGACGGCCGCCGGCGCTGACGGCGCCACCCTGCAAGAACTGGCCGGCAGCGCCGGCCTCTCCCGGCCCACTGCGCATCGCCTGCTCAGCGCCCTCCGCGCGGAGGGCCTCGTCGACCGCGACGCCGACAGCACGCGCTGGATGCCGGGACCCGAGCTCTTCCTCATGGGATCCGTGGCCGCCGCACGATACGACGTGACGGCCCTGGCCCGGGACATCGTGCGGTCGCTCGCCGTGAAGACCGAGGAGAGCGCCTTCTTCTCCGTCCGCCGCGCGGACGAGACGGTCTGCCTGCTGCGCGAGGAGGGGTCGTTCCCCATCCGCTCGTTCGTGCTGAGCGAGGGGGTGCGCTTCCCGCTCGGCGTGGCGAGCGCCGGCCTCGCGATCCTCGCGTTCCTCCCCGACCACGATGTGGATGCCTACCTGGAGCGCCATCCGGAGCTCGTCGAGAACTGGGGACGCGCTCATGGCGAGCGCCCGTTGCGGAAGCGCCTCGCCGAGACGAAGGAACGCGGGTTCGCCGTCAACCCCGGCCTGATCGTCGAGGGGAGCTGGGGCCTCGGCGCGGCGGTGTTCGACCGCGCCGGACGCCCGGAGTGGGCGCTCAGCCTCACCGGTGTCGCCTTCCGCTTCGGCCCGGAGCGTCAGGCCGAGCTGGGCCGGATCCTCCTCGCTCACGCGCATCAGCTCTCGGCGAGGATCGCGCACGCCCGACGGTGACCTTAATACATACCAGCCGGTATATACTTTCTGGTATGAATCGCTCTGAGGTCATCCCGTCGCTCGTGCTCTCGGGCTACGCGCTGGGTCGCATCGCCGCCCAGGACGCGGGGAACGAGGCGCCCGCCGCGCAATGGCGGGTGCTCAGCCTGCTCGACCAGTCGGGTCCCCGTCGCGTCGGCGAGCTCGCCGCGGCGGCCCGCACGACACAGCCCGGGATGACCCGGTTGCTCGGCACCCTCGAACGCGAGGGCCTCGTCCGCCGCTCCCCCGACCCCGACGATTCCCGTGCCACCGTCGTCGCCGCGACCCCCGACGGCACGGCGGCCCTGGCCGCCTGGCGCTCCGAGTTCCGGGAGACGATCGCACCGCGGTTCGCCGACCTCGACGACGACGACTGGCATGCCCTCACCCGTGCGGCCGAGATCCTCGCCGCCCGCACCTCTGCCGACCGGACAGGAGACATCCGTTGAACACCGCCCCCGCTACACCCGCCCCCTCGGTCTGGCGGCAGCCGGCCCAGGTATGGGCCGTCGCCTTCGCGTGCGTCGTCGCTTTCATGGGCATCGGCCTCGTCGATCCGATCCTCCCGGCCATCGCGGAGTCCCTCGAGGCCACGCCGGTCGAGACGGAACTGCTGTTCACCAGCTACCTCCTCGTCACCGGCCTCGCGATGCTCGTCACCAGCTGGATCTCCAGCCGGATCGGCGCCAAGGCGACCCTCCTCGTCGGTCTCGGCCTGATCGTCGTGTTCGCCTTCCTCTGCGCGATCAGCGGCAGCGTCGACGCGGTCATCGGCTTCCGTGCCGGCTGGGGGCTGGGCAACGCGCTGTTCATCTCGACGGCGCTGGCCACGATCGTCGGCGCCGCATCCGGCGGCAGCAGCGCGGCCATCGTGCTGTATGAGGCGGCACTCGGCCTCGGCATCGCCGTGGGTCCCCTGCTCGGCGGCATCCTCGGCGAGCAGAGCTGGCGCGGCCCGTTCTTCGGCGTCGTGGCCCTGATGGCCATCGCCTTCATCGCCGTGCTCGTGCTGCTGCGGGGTCCGGGCGAGAAGCGCACGCCGGTGAAGTTCTCCGCCCCCTTCACGGCCCTGCGCCGTCCCGCGCTCGCGATCCTCGCCGTGGCCGCCCTGTTCTACAACATCGGCTTCTTCGTGCTGCTCGCGTTCTCGCCCTTCCCCCTGGGCTTCGGCGCGATGGGCATCGGCCTGACCTTCTTCGGCTGGGGTGTCGCCCTCGCGATCACCAGCGTGTGGGTCGCGCCGGTGCTGATGCGCCGGATGCCGCGGACGCACGTGATCCTCACCGTGCTGCCCCTGCTCGCCGTCGATCTCGTGGTCGCGGGACTCGTGGTCGCCGAACCGGCCGCTCTCGTCGTGTGCATCATCGTCGGCGGTCTGCTCCTCGGCATCATGAACACCGTGCTGACCGAAGCCGTCATGGAGGCGACAGACCTCCCCCGCTCCGTCGCCTCTTCGGCCTACTCCGCAGTCCGCTTCCTCGGCGGCGCGATGGCCCCGCCGATCGCCGCCCTGCTGTGGCACCTGTTCAGCGCCACCGTGCCGTACCTCTTCGCCGCCGCCGCCGTCCTGCTGGCCGCGCTGACGATCCTCCTCGGCCGGAAGGTCCTCGCGCACATCGACGACGAGCCGGCTGATGCGACCGCCGAGGACGCGGCGGCGATCCTCGTCGGTGACGCCGGCTGACCTGCTCGGCTACCGTGGGGGCATGACCGACGCTCCTCCCCTCCCCGAGCGCAGCCGACGGGTGCAGGAACACCTCCTCGCGGCCGGTGTCGAGACCGAGATCCGGGTTCTTCCGGACTCGGCGCGCACCGCCGCCGAGGCGGCCGCCGCCATCGGCTGCGACGTCGCCGCGATCGCCAACAGTCTCGTCTTCCTCGCCGACGGCCGCCCCGTCCTCGTCATGACCAGCGGCGGGCACCGGGCGAACCTCGCCGTCCTGGCGCGAAGCGTGGGGGCGAGCGAGGTCGTCATGGCACCGCCCGCCACCGTGCGCGACGCCACCGGACAGGCGATCGGCGGAGTGGCGCCCGTCGGCCATCCCACGTCCCTCCCGACCTTCATCGACAGCGCGCTGCAGGTGTACGACGTGGTGTGGGCGGCGGCGGGCCACCCGCACACCGTCATGCCGCTGACCTTCGCCCAGCTGTCGGATCTGACCGCCGGCACGGTGATCGAGGTCGTCTGACCCGATGTCCGCGCCATGCCCCATGATGGAGGCGATGCCGGCCGCGGCGCGAGCGACCGGCGAGACGGAGGCGATGACATGTGCGGACGATTCGCGAACGACGCGGCGACGGACGAGCTGATCAGGGAGTTCGTCGCCGAGGGCGGCCGCCCGGAGGACTGGTGGAAGTCCTGGCACGGCGCCTACTCGATCGCGCCCACCGAGAGCGCCCCGATCGTCCGGGACCGCGGTGAGGGCCGCATCCTCGAACTCGTGCGGTGGGACTGGCAGAGTCCTCCCAACCGTCCGCAGCGCGCCCCGCTGATCAACGCACGGATGGAGAAGCTCGCCGCCGGGTTCTGGGCGCCGGCGTTCTCCGCCGCGCGGTGCCTCGTGCCGATGCGCGGGTACTTCGAATGGACGGGCGAGAAAGGCCACAAGACCCCGCACTTCCTCCACGGGGACGGCCTGCTCGCCGCCGCCGGCCTCACCTGGTCGATGGAGCATGAGGGAGAGAAGGTGCGCTGCTTCGTCGTCGTCACCCGGGAGGCACGCGATGCCGGTGGGGAGGTGCACGACCGGATGCCCGCCTTCCTGACTCCGGACACCTGGGACGCCTGGCTCACACCGGAGAAGCTCACCGGGCAGACCAAGCTCGATACGCTGGCGATGCTCGATCACACCTCCGCCGATGTCGCGGCGACGCTCCGCGGACACGTCGTCGACCGCAAGGTGAGCAACACGCGCACCGTCGACCCGTCCGATCCCACGCTTCTCGATCCGGTGGCCTGAAACAGGGAGACACGCGACGACGCACGACACCCCGGTCGGGTAGGAGAACGGGCAGAAGTGTGAAACGCTGAGCACACCCCACACCAGCGGTCATCGCGTCCGCGCCTCTTAGCACAGGTTCCCGTGGCGAGAAGGGAATCTTGCGATGGGCAAGTTCATCTACGAGAACAGCGTCAAGGTCGACATCGAAGACCGCGCTCTCACTCACATCCAGCTGGTCATGACCGCGAAGCTCCGCCGTGGCGAGCCCTTCGGCTTCACCTGGAAGGACGACGTCAGCATGGGCGGCGGCCGGACGACGGTCTGGATCCATGCCGGAAGCTCGCTGGTGTACAAGTACCACGGCAGTCGCCAGCCCAGCGTCAACCGCGCCTGGATCGAGGCCCTCGCATTCACCGCCAACGCCCCGAGCGGTCTGTACCTCGTCCCCGAGCCCGCGGACCAGCAGCAGCCGGACGGCAGCGAGAGCGCTCTCACCCGGTCCTAACACGCTCTTCGGCGGGGTTCAACCCCTCTTGTCGGGTTTCGAGGAGGTTCGTACCGTGGAGCGCATGGGGAACCAGACGGGAATGACGACGACGCACATCGAGATCGATGGGCACGACTTCCTCCTGCCTCGCAGCACGGATGTCGCGGACCTCATGTCTCGGATCGAAGCGGCGGCGCGCTCGCAACCGACGTTCATCGACTTGGCGACGGGCGACGCTCTGACGAGCGTGCTCATCACCGCGCAGTCGCGTGTCGTCGTCTACCTGATCCGCGAGGACGCCGGCCACGACGCCCCCATCGACGTGCGCTCCACGCTCGACTGGGATCTCTGAGCAGCACGGTCCGCTCGTAGACTGGACGGATGCTCGTCGCCCTCATCCGCCCCCGAGGATCCATGACCGTCGACGTCACCGGGACATCCCTCGAAGACGTCCACGCCCAGCTCGATGCTCATCGTGAGCCGGGCTACGCGCTCACCTCCGCCCCGGTGCACATGCTCAAGGGTGAGGCGAAGATGGAGGCCACGGGGACGTTCCAGCGCGTCGACGGCGTCGAGCAGATCGAGGCCGAGGACATGGCGGGCATCGAGGCGAAGGTCCCGGAGGGCTGGCAGCTGCTCTCCGTCCGCCGCGCCTGACGCGCACCCCACCCGCCGCCGCAACGCGCGTTTCCGATCCCCGCGTCGGCAGGTCGTCCCTCCCGCCCCATGCCGGTTCGATAAGGTGCCTCTCCCGGCCGCGAGAGGCACGGTTTCGATCCCGCCCTGAGCGATCCAGCCCCGAAACAGGCAGAGAAAAAGCCCCGGAGATGGCGAGATCTCTGAGGCTTGTTCCGTGCACCCCCAGGGACTTGAACCCTGAACCCACTGATTAAGAGTCAGTTGCTCTGCCGATTGAGCTAGAGGTGCGTGGCCCGGGATAACCCCGACCGAGGAATTACATTACCAGCGGTTGGCGCCGACACGAAATCCAGCGCGGCCCGGGCGTGGCTCGGGCGTTTCGCCCCCTCATCCTGGCCGATGGTCTCTGCGGGCGCCGTCGGGACGGCGACTATCCTGAGAGCGTGACCGCCACTCCCGACGCCGCCGACCTGCGCGCCGATCTCCAGCTCGCCCTCCGCCTCGCCGACGCCGCGGATGCCCAGTCGCTCCCGCGTTTCGACGCCGCGGACCTGGAGATCTCCACGAAGGCGGACCACTCGCACGTGACGGACGCCGACCTGGCGACGGAGCGGGCGATCCGCCGGATCCTCGAGGAGGAACGTCCCGACGACGGCATCTTCGGCGAAGAGTTCGGGGCTCAGGGCGGCACCGCTCGGCAGTGGATCATCGACCCGATCGACGGCACCGCGAACTTCCTCCGCGGCGTTCCTCTGTGGGGGACGATGATCGCCCTGGCGATCGATGGCGTGCCCCGTGTCGGCGTGGTCAGCATGCCCGCCCTCGGGCGGCGCTGGTGGGCCGCAGCAGGACGCGGTGCCTGGACGGTGAGCGACCGCACCGAGCGCCGTCTCGCCACCTCCACCGTCTCCTCGCTGGACGAGGCCAGCGTGAGCTTCCAGAGCATCGCGCAGTGGCGTGACGCCGGGCAGCTGGATGCCCTGCTGCGCCTGAGCGCGCACGTCTGGCGCGACCGGGCGTACGGCGACGTCTACGCCTACATGCTCCTCGCCGAAGGACGACTGGAGGCGGTCGCGGAGTTCGATGTGAAGGAGTACGACATCGCAGCGGCTGTGGCGATCGTGAATGAGGCCGGCGGGCGCATGACCGCATTCGACGGCTCCGAGACGATCTCCGCCCGCTCGACGCTCGCCACCAACGGCACCCTTCACGACGAGTTCCTCCGTCTCCTGCACGACTGACCACCCCGAGGCCACGATGACCACCCGACGACTCGCGATCCTGACCGGTCTCGTGCTCGCGGGAGCCGCCCTGACGGCGTGCACGGGTGGCGGCACGCCTGAGCCGTCGGCGCCGGGCTCGGCCGCTCCCACGGGAGACGGCGGCGCGAGCGCGACACCGGGCGGGGACGAGCTCACGTGCGAGTCGATGATCTCCGAAGGCACCGTCGCGGCCCTTACCGACGCCGGCTGGACGGCAGAGCCACG
Organism: Microbacterium sp. CFSPD4_SD4; assembly: GCF_057364585.1. Taxonomy (NCBI): domain Bacteria; kingdom Bacillati; phylum Actinomycetota; class Actinomycetes; order Micrococcales; family Microbacteriaceae; genus Microbacterium; species Microbacterium sp. CFSPD4_SD4. Next base: position 92,003 of record NZ_JBNFOC010000001.1, on the reverse strand, counting down.
CGAGTTCCGCGTCGGGGACGTCGAGCTGACACAGGGACTCCTCTGCTTCTGGGCGGACTTCAGCGTGCCCTCGGACCACGGTCAGATGTACGGCTGGTCTCCCCTGTCCGCCGAGGAGGCGGAGCGCGCACAGGCGGGCCTCGAGGAGCAGGGGTGGCGGAGCGAGGAAGACGCTCAGGGCACGTACGTCACCGAGGACCCGCAGTTCGCCATGAGCACGGACGAGGACGGGTACGGCATGACGTATCTCTTCGGGGACGGCTGGGTGAAGGTCGCCGACACGAAGCAGGGGCTCCTCCTCATCGAGGGACAGCGCTGACGCCGCACACCACTCGGGCTGGTGTTGTCAAGCCGCTGGGCCTGAGGCCGCGGACGGACGAGGCTGGTGACATCCGTCGAGGAAAGGAATGCGCATGGGTAACGACAGCGACCGCAACGACATCAGCACCGAGCCCTCCCCCGGCCCCGAGGAGAACGACAACCTCGGCGCCGAGGACAACAAGGGCGAGCCGCGCACCGTTCCGCCCACGGACGGATCGGACGACGACGGAGACGACGTGCGCGCCGAAGACCCGGACCGCTCGCACTGAGCCGCTCGTCCGGATGGCAGGAGCCCCGCCTCGCAAAGAGGCGGGGCTCCTGCGCTGTCACTCGGTCGTGGAGCCCTGGACGATCTCGTCGACGAGCGTGATGCCTCCGGTGGAGTTCGCCGATTGCATGAGGTCGTCGATCCACTTCGGGTTCAGCTTGGGCGGCTCCCGCCCTTCGAACGTGAAGCGCAGCGGGATCGACGGATGCAGCCAGATCGTGGAGCGTCCGTACGCATCGCCCTCGGGGTGGGTCCACGACACCGTGAAGCTCTCGTTGCGTCGGAGCTTCGTCGCGATCACGACCTTGAGGTGCGCGAGCGCGCGGTCCTCGATGTGGAGCTGGCTCGTGCTGTCGTACATGATGAACCCCATGTGCGAATGGTAGGCCTCGCCCGACTCCGCCACCAGGGCCGTCATGCCGCGCCTCCCCACCCGCGTCTCAGCCGCGGACGTCCCTCGGGTCGTTGCCGTAGCTGTTCCGCTCCCCGATCGTGCCGTCCTCCCGTCGGATGAGGTGCTCGACCTGACGCGCCCGAGCCGTCTCCCGCCCGACGGCGACCGCCTCGTCCTTCGTGTCATGCGGCCCGCTGAACGTGTTCACCTCGCCCTGGACGCGATTGAACCAGCCGCCTTCCTGGTGGAACGTGTCGACATCGCCCTTCGGCATGGCGTCTCCCTTCGTCGTGGACCCGCTTGGTACCGCGCGACCGCAGTCGCCTCCGACCCCCTTGCGCGCGCGCCGGTTCGGTCGTACGCGCACCGCGCATCGGTCGCGTCCCCCGAAGAGGGGACAGACATCCGGTCACTCCGCCTGCGATCATCGCGATGAGGGAGTCGAACGGGCGGGCGCTGTCCCGCCGATCGGGGAAGGAGACTTCTGATGACGACCGACATCATCGCGGGGCCGTTCCTGACGGCGGTCCGCGAGGCCTGGGACCGTGGGCGGGGAACACTCATCGTCCCCCGGGTTTTCACCCTGACGCAGTTGGCGGCCGGAGCGGGGTCGCTGAGCGCAGAGGTCACCGACTCGACGGGGACCCGGTTCGGCTTCCGCGTTCCGCTTCCGGCAGCCGCCCGGTGGGAAGGGAGGGCACAAGGTGGTGAAGGCACGCCGGAGCACTGGGCGCTGTGGAGCGTCATCATCCCGCTCATGGAGGAGCTGGAGACGGACGCCGGGCGCCGCTTCGCCCCCGACGCCGACGGCGTCCGCTGGGTGACCGCATAGTCGACCGCGGTCACCAGCCGCGGAGCCTATCGCAGGCCGTCTTCGCAGTCGCTTCCCCGGCGGGCTTCCCACCAGAGCGCGTACTCGGGTCCCTCCGCGGTCTCGATCGTCCACGGTGGGAAGGTGATGAAGCGGTCGAGCGCGAGTGCCCACGAGCTGTTCCCCGACACGAAGAAGCCCGCCTCCCCGGAAATGACCAGGGAGGCGGGCCTCGTTCTGTGCGACAGCGACCTGGTGGAGCTGGGGGGAATCGAACCCCCGTCCAACGCTGAGTCTCCACGCCTTCTCCGGGCGCAGTCTGTGGAAGCGTTCTGCTCGGCTCCGACCTTTGTCACAGACACCTAAGTCGACGAGCCCAGCCTGGGAAGAGTCCCACGTGACGTCCAGACGCCGTCACGCAGCAAGATTCCTAGATGACGCCAGGATCCGTATCGGAATCACATACGGTCTGACGGACTATCGGGCTCGCTTAGGCAGCGAGGGCGAAGTCGTTGCGCTTGGATTCGGCAACTATTGTTTTGCAGAGAGCGTTTACGAGATAACTCTGCATCCTCGGCCCGCTTCTCGTGGATTCACAGGCGCTGTCGAAACCGATCAGCCCCGTAGTCCTTCTCTCGAAGGAGCCGCTGTCACACTGTGGAATTGTCAGCCTCGGGCGACGAGCACCCGAGCATCACAGGATACAACGTTCCCGCCCGCGTCGCCATTCCACGCCGCCCGCGGAGGTCGCGTAGAGTCGGCGCCATGAGCGATGTGACTGTCACCGTCCGCGGCGAGCACGAGGCCCGTCTGGCTCCGGAGCGCGCCACCGTCCACGTCGCGGTCCGCGCGGAAGGGCCGGACCGAGCCGCGGTCGTCGACCATGTGATGCGCTTGGCCGAGCCCGTGCGGACCAGCATCGTGGGCCGCGTGGAAGCCGGCTCCGCTCTCGACTGGAGCAGCACCCGCCTCTCGGTCCGTGCGGAGCGCCCGTGGAACGCCGACGGGAAGCGTCTCGCCCCGGTCTACTACGCGAGCATCGACGTCACCGCGACCTTCGCCGAGGCGTCGGAACTGTCGGTCTGGATCTCCGACATCTCCGCCTGGGATGGCGTCGAGGTCGGCGGTGTCGACTGGCACCTCACCCCCGAGACCCGCGTTCGCGTGGAACGAGAGGTGGCCACGCAGGCCGTCCACGTGGCCGTGACGAGAGCCGAGGCCTACGCCGCCGCGCTCGGCCTCGCCGACGTGGCTCCCCTGGAGATCGCCGATACCGGCCTGCTCTCCACCACGGCGCCGACGCCCGGCACACCGCTGGGGAAGGCGCGCGGTGCCGTCGCTTTCGCCGCCGACACCGCGCCGGCCATGGAGTACGAGCCGCAGGACATCGTCCTCACGGCGACCGTCGAGGCGCGCTTCCTCGCTCGCTGAGCCTCCGCCGTCAGTCGCTGACGACGTAGGCCGCGAGGTCGGCGGCGAGACGCTCGGACACGTGCGCGTGCACCGCGGTCCCTGCCTCCTGGTGCTCGACGGACAGCAGCATCCCGGTCTCGTGGATCGCCGCGACGAGGTCACCGCGGTCGTACGGGATCACGGCGTGGAGCTCGACGGCCGGCTTCGGCAGCGCCTCCTCGATCGCCGCGCGGAGCTCGACGATGCCCTCGCCGGACCGTGACGAGACGAAGTGCGCCTGCGGCTCCAGGCCGCGCAGCACGAGCCGCTCGTCCTCGGGGATGAGGTCGGCCTTGTTGAAGACGACGATCTCCGGCATGTCGCGCACGCCCACATCGCCCATCACGTCGCGCACGGTCTGCAGCTGGCCGGCCGGGTCGGGGTGCGAGCCGTCGACCACATGCAGCACGACGTCCGCGTCACCGACCTCCTCCAACGTGGAGCGGAAGGCTTCGACGAGCTGGTGCGGCAGGTTGCGCACGAATCCCACCGTGTCGGTGAGCGTGTACACCCGGCCGTCTTCGGTCTCGGACCGACGAACGGTCGCATCGAGGGTCGCGAACAGCGCGTTCTCCACGAGCACGCCCGCGCTCGTCAGCGCGTTGAGCAGACTCGACTTCCCGGCGTTCGTGTACCCGGCGATGGCGACGGAGGGGATTGTGTTGCGCTTGCGTTCGGCCCGCTTCGCCTCGCGCGCGGGCGCGAAGTCGCGGATCTGCTTGCGCAGGAGCGCCATCTTCGTCCGGATGCGCCGGCGGTCGAGCTCGATCTTCGTCTCACCGGGTCCGCGCGAGCCCATGCCCGCGCCTCCGGCACCGACCTGTCCACCGGCTTGGCGGCTCATCGACTCACCCCAGCCGCGCAGGCGCGGCAGCAGGTACTCGAGCTGCGCGAGCTCGACCTGGGCCTTGCCCTCTCGGCTCTTGGCGTGCTGGCTGAAGATGTCGAGGATCACGGTGGTCCGGTCGATCACCTTGACCTTCACGACGTCTTCGAGCGCACGTCGCTGGCTGGGGGCCAGCTCGGTGTCGGCGATCACGGTGTCGGCGCCGACGGCGGCGACGATGTCCTTCAACTCCTGCGCTTTGCCGCGTCCCAGGTAGGTGGCGGCGTCCGGGTGCGGACGGCGCTGCAGCACGCCGTCGAGCACGACGGCGCCTGCCGTCTCCGCGAGCGCGGCGAGCTCACGCAACGAGTTCTCCGCGTCCTCCTGGGCGCCCTGCGGATACACGCCGACGAGCACGACGTTCTCGAGCCGCAGCTGGCGATACTCGACCTCGGTGACGTCTTCGAGCTCCGTCGACAGACCGCCCACACGCCGCAGCGCATGCCGGTCCTCGAGGTCCCACTGGTCACCGTCCGCGGTCGAGTGCGCGGCCGTCGCTTCGTCCTGGAGCGCCTGCGCGGCGCCGAACATCCGCACCTCCGAGCGCTTCTCTGCGTTCGCCAGCACGCGGTCGACCGTCTGGTCGTCGGTGGAGGGTGTCTTCGTCTCCGTCATCCGTTCCTGTCTCTGGTTTCCTCGCGAGCCTTAACCTTAGCCCGCGCCGTCCGGTACGCTCACCGTATGGGGTCCGACCACTACTTCACTGCGGCCCCGGCTAGCCCCGAGAACCTGCGCAAGATCCGCGTATCCCTGGCAGGACGTGAGCTCGAAGTGACCACCGCGGGTGGCGTCTTCAGCCCGGATCGACTCGACGCCGGCACCGCAGTGCTTCTCGCCAACATGCCTCCGGTTCCACCGGGAGGTCATCTTCTCGACCTCGGCAGCGGGTGGGGGCCGATCTCCCTGTCGATGGCGCTGGCCGCTCCGCACGCGACCGTCTGGGCGGTCGATGTGAACGAGCGGGCTCTGGACCTCGTGCGTCGCAACGCCGCAGCCCTCGGCCTCACCAATGTCAACGCCGCACTGCCCCAAGATGTTCCCGCCGACGTGACCTTCCGCACGATCCGGTCCAACCCCCCGATCCGGGTGGGGAAGAACGAGCTGCACGGTCTGCTCGAGAAGTGGATCCCGAGGCTGGATGAGCGCAGCGATGCGTGGCTCGTCGTCCAGCGGAACCTCGGCGCCGACTCCCTGCAGCGCTGGATCGCGGCGACCTTCCAGCCCGGCTACAGCGTCTTCCGGACGGCGACCGGCAAGGGGTACCGCATCCTCAAGGTGCGCAAGCACGGAACACCGCCGACGGAGCCCATCGACCTCGTCTGAGAGGTCCGCCCCGCGACCTCAGACGAGGTCGACCTCACCCTGATAGACGAGCTGCGCGGGCCCGGACAGGGCGACGTGCTCCCCGTCTTCGGCGGGGAACATGCGAACTCCGAGCGTGCCGCCCGGAACCTCGACCTGCCAGTTGTCGGGGGCCTGTGCGCCGGCCCAGTAGCGCACAGCGAGAGCCGTGGCGGCGACACCCGTCCCGCAGCTCAGTGTCTCGCCGACGCCGCGCTCGAAGACACGCATCCGCACGTGCCCGATGCCGTCGCGCACGAGGGGCTCACCGGGCACCACGAACTCGACGTTGGCTCCCGCGGGCGGAGCCGGCTCCAGCTCGGGCGTGCGGGTGAGTTCCAGCAGTCCGAGCTCCGCGTCCGAGGCCAGTGCCACCACGACGTGCGGGTTCCCGACGTCGATGCCCAGTCCCGGACGGGTGACGGTCAGCCCGTCCGCGCGCACCAGCGGGTCGTGTCCCGACAGCTTCCACGCGCCGAGGTCGACCTGATAGCCGCTCACGCTGCGGGTGACGTCACGGACGCCGGCTCTGGTGCCGATCGGGAGCGTGCTGCCGGGCTCGATCGCCGCGAGACCCGAGCGGACGAGGTAGTGGGCGAAGACCCGGATCCCGTTCCCGCACATCTCCGCGACGGAGCCGTCGGCGTTGCGATAGTCCATGAACCATTCGGCATCCGGCTCTTCTGCCAGGGCGGCTGCACCCTCCGGGATCGCGGACGAGCGCACGACGCGCAGCACGCCGTCCGCGCCGATGCCGAAGTGGCGATCGCAGAGCACGGCGACCTGCTCCGCCGTCAACTCCAGCTGCCCGTCGGGGTCGGCGATGATGATGAAGTCGTTGCCGGTACCGTGCCCCTTGGTGAATGCGACCATGGGACCAGTCTAGGGAGCCGACGACCCTGCGCCCGGCCGTGCGACGCGATAGCGCCCGCAGAGGAAGCTGCGGTTGCGAGCCACCTCGATCAGTTCCAGATCGAGCCGCCGCGGCAACAGCGGGGCGCCGCTCCCGAGGGTCACCGGTGCGTACTGCACCCAGACCTCGTCCAGCAGCCCCGCGTCGGCGAACTGCCCGGCGAGGTCTCCCCCGCCGACCACCCAAAGATCCTTGCCACCCGCGGCGTCGAGCATCGCGCTGTGCACGTCGCGGATGTCGGCACTCGTCACCCGGACATCGGCCCCGGCCGGCACCGCAAGGTCACGATGCGACAGCACCCACGTGGGCTGCGTGTACGTCCAGCGGCCCTCCTCATGGCGCATGACCCACTCGAACGTGGATGCCCCCATCACCAGCGCACCGATGCTCTTCTCGAAGGCGGGGTACGCCATCGGACCCTCCATGTCGATGTCCTGGCTCAGCAGCCAGTCCAGGGAGTGCTCGGCAGTGGCGATGAAGCCGTCCAGGCTGGACGCGGTGAAGTAGTGAGTGGCCATACGCGCATGCTCGCACGGGCCACCGACATCGCGGTCAGTCCCGCAACAGGTCGGCGACGGCCACGGGTGGCGTCACCCACTCCAGCTCCGGGTAGCGCTTGAACCACGACACCTGTCGACGTGCATAGCGTCGCGTGAGAGCCTGCGTCTCGGCGATCGCCTCTTCGGCGGTGGAGCGACCGTCCAGCTGTGCGAGCGCCTGTGCGTATCCGATCGCCCGCGGGGCTGTCGTCCCGCGCTCCAGACCGCGGTCCCGCAGCCCGGCGACCTCGGCCACCAGGCCGTGCTCCCACATCCGACGCACACGCGCATCGAGGCGGGCGACGAGTTCGCCCCGATCCACGTGCAGCCCGATCAGACGCGTGTGCGGATACCAGAGCGTCGGCGTCTCGGGGAGGACGGCACCATGCGTCGCGCTCCCCTGCTCGATGATCTCGAGCGCGCGGATCACGCGTCTCCCGTTGCGCGGGTCCACTCGGGCCGCGACCCCCGGATCACGCTCGCGCAACCGCTGGAGCAGGGACCCGACACCCTCGCGATCGAGTTCCTGCTCGAGACGCTCGCGGATGGCGGGGTCCCGGGGCGGGAAGTGGAACTCGTAGACGACGCTCGACACGTAGAGTCCCGATCCACCGACGAGGATCGCGTCCCCTCCCGCCGCGTGGATCTGCTGCACGGCCTCTCGTGCGAGCGGCTGATACCAGGCCACGGCAGCGTCCTGCGTCACCTCTCGCGCGTCGAAGAGGTGGTGCGGAATGCCGCGACGTTCGGCGACCGACAGCTTCGCGGTGCCGATGTCCATGCCGCGGTAGAGCTGCATAGCGTCGGCGTTGACGATCTCCGCCGGGTTGCCGCGCCGCCGGAGCTCCTCGGCGAGATCGAGCGCCAGATCGCTCTTCCCCGTGCCGGTCGCGCCGACGACGGCCCAGAGCCGAGGCGCGGTCACACTCCGACGCGGAGGGTCGGCAGGCCGAGGGAGACGGCGCGCGGAGCGCCGTCGCTCGGTGCCGGCACGGCGCACGACTCGGCCTGTCCCCGATCCCAGGCGTCGCCACCACGCGTCCGACGGATGCGGAGCGGGGCACCCGTCGGGTCGTCGGCGAGGAGGTGGAACGGCGCGGCGTGCGTCACCGTCACCGTGACGACATCCCCTGGGCGCGGCAGCTCGGACCCGGGAGTGACCTCGAAGTGCACGAGCCGGTTGTCCTGCGCCCGCCCGGTCAGGCGACGCGTCTCCGTGTCCTTCTTGCCTTCGCCCGTGGACACGAGAACCTCGACCTCCCGGCCGACCTGCTTCTGGTTCTCCTCGAGCGAGATGCGCTCCTGGAGCGCGATCAGCCGGTCATAGCGAGCCTGCACGACGTCCTTGGGCACCTGGTCCGGCATCGTGGCCGCAGGGGTGCCTTCGCGGATCGAGTACTGGAAGGTGAAGGCTCCGGAGAAGCGCGACTGCTCGACGACGCGCATCGTGTCCTCGAAGTCCTCCTCGGTCTCGCCGGGGAAGCCGACGATGATGTCGGTCGTGATGGCCGCGTGCGGGATGCGCTCGCGGACGCGGTCCAGGATGCCCAGGAAGCGCTCGCTGCGGTAGGAGCGACGCATCGCCTTGAGGATCCGGTCGCTCCCCGACTGCAGCGGCATGTGGAGCTGCGGCATGACGGCGGGCGTCTCCGCCATCGCGTCGATCACGTCGTCTGTGAAGGCGGCGGGATGCGGGCTCGTGAAGCGGATGCGCTCGAGCCCCTCGATCTCGCCGGCGGCGCGGAGGAGCTTTCCGAACGCCTGACGATCCCCGAACTCCACCCCGTAGGAGTTCACGTTCTGCCCGAGGAGCGTCACCTCGATGGCGCCGTCCTCCACCAGCAGGCGGATCTCGTTGAGGATGTCGCCCGGGCGACGGTCCTTCTCCTTGCCCCGGAGGCTCGGGACGATGCAGAAGGTGCAGGTGTTGTTGCAGCCGACGGAGATCGACACCCAGCCGCTGTGCGCGGAGTCGCGCTTGGTGGGAAGCGTCGACGGGAAGACCTCGAGGGACTCGAGGATCTCGAGTTCGGCGTCACCGTTGTGGCGCGCGCGCTCCAAGAGGCCGGGCAAGGATCCCATGTTGTGCGTGCCGAAGACCACGTCGACCCAGGGGGCCTTGTCGAGTACGGCCTGCTTGTCCATCTGCGCCAGGCAGCCGCCGACGGCGATCTGCATCCCTGCCTTGCGGCGCTTGACGGCGGCCAGGTGCCCGAGCGTCCCGTAGAGCTTCCCGGCGGCGTTGTCCCGGACGGCGCAGGTGTTGATGATCACCACGTCGGCCTCGGCTCCGGCCTCAGCGCGGATGTAGCCGGCACTCTCCAGGGATCCGGACAGACGCTCGGAGTCGTGGACGTTCATCTGGCAGCCGAAGGTGCGCACTTCGTAGGATCGCTGGCGCCCGTCATCGTCGACGGCCGCCGACGACGCGCTGATGATCGTCGGTTCACTGCGGGGGATAGTCATGATGCTCCCATTGTACGAGCGTCACCGAGAGCCGATCGCGTGCGAACCGTCAGTCGGAATCCACGAACCGGACGCCGGAGACGCCCCCGCCGAACGAGGCTTCCCGCAGCGCCGTCTTCGCCGCGTTCATGGCGACCGATCCCCCGTACCCGCGGCGCGACAGCTGCCCGACCAACCGGCGGAGCGCCGCGTCGGGGTCGAGGCGTCCCATCGAACGCGCTTTGGTCCGGGCGAACTCCAGTGCCCGCTCCGCGTCGTCGTCGGGCAGCTCATCGAGCGCGGCGTCGATGACGTCACGAGGAATGCCCCGCTGCGCGAGCGCTCGAGACAGCGCGACCCGCCCCTGGCCCTTGCGTTCGACGCCGGACGTGACGAGGAGCTCGGCGAGCACGGCGTCGTCGAGGTATCCGCGCCGTACGAAGTCGTCGATCACGTCTTCGACGGCGTCCGTCGCAAGCCCGTGCCCTTTCAACACCAGCCGGGCCTCGGAGACGGACAGCGACCGCGTGCGGAGCTTCCGCACCAACGACTCCTCCGCCGTCGCTCGGATCTCCGCCGCCGAGGGGCCGTTCTCCGTGCCCTCTCCCCCTCCGGTCGATCGGGACGTATCGCCGACGGCGCGCAATGTGGTGGTCTTCCCGCCCCAGGAAGCGGCCCGCGCCGAGGCACCCCGGGCGGGGTGCCTCGCGCTGGGAGAACCGTCGTCGACCGACGGGGACCCTGCCGACGTGGGCTCGTGCCACGTCGAGCGCCAGAGTCCCGCCGCGTCCGCGGGCGGCCCCGACCGCGCAGGCGGCGCGGACGACGACTCGTCTGCACCGCCTGCGGCCGGATGCTCCGCACGCGTGGGTCCGCCGAAGAGAGGGATGATGGGGGCGATCCGCTCGGAATCGCCCCCACGCTGGTCACTCATCAGGCCGGGCGACGCTCGGCCAGCTCATCAGCACCCGGAGCCGCGGCCGGGCCGCCGATACCGAGCTTCTGCTTGATCTGACTCTCGATCGCCAAGGCGATGTCGGCGTTGTTGAGCAGGAACGTCCGCGCGTTCTCCTTGCCCTGGCCCAGCTGATCGCCGTCGTAGGTGTACCACGATCCCGACTTCTTGACGATGCCGTGCTCGACGCCGAAGTCGATCAGGCTGCCCTCGCGGGAGATGCCGACGCCGTAGAGGATGTCGAACTCCGCCTGCTTGAAGGGCGGGGCCATCTTGTTCTTGACGATCTTGACGCGGGTGCGGTTACCCACGGCGTCCGTGCCGTCCTTGAGCGTCTCGATGCGGCGGATGTCCATACGCACGGACGCGTAGAACTTCAGCGCCTTACCACCGGCAGTGGTCTCCGGCGAGCCGAAGAACACGCCGATCTTCTCGCGCAGCTGGTTGATGAAGATCATCGTCGTGTTCGTCTGGTTCAGACCACCGGTGAGCTTCCGCAGCGCCTGCGACATGAGGCGGGCCTGGAGACCCACGTGGGAGTCTCCCATCTCGCCCTCGATCTCCGCACGCGGCACCAGGGCCGCCACCGAGTCGACGACGATGAGGTCGATGGCACCGGAGCGCACGAGCATGTCGGCGATCTCGAGAGCCTGCTCACCCGTGTCGGGCTGTGAGACGAGAAGGGCGTCGATGTCGACGCCGAGCTTCGCGGCGTAGTCGGGGTCGAGCGCATGCTCCGCGTCGATGAATGCCGCGATACCGCCGGCTCGCTGGGCGTTGGCGATGGCGTGCAGCGTCAGCGTCGTCTTACCCGAGGACTCCGGGCCGTAGATCTCGACGATGCGGCCACGCGGCAGACCTCCCACGCCGAGGGCGACGTCGAGGGCGATGGAGCCGGTGGGGATGACGGCCACGGGGGCGCGCTCATCGCTGCCCAGCCGCATGACCGAGCCCTTTCCGAACTGGCGGTCGATCTGGGCGAGGGCGGTCTCGAGGGACTTCTCGCGGTCGGCGGGTGATGGCATGGTGTGCTCCTTCTGCGCGTGTGCTGCCGCCTGTAGGCTGTCGCGGCTCTTCCGGCGGAAGGAACTCTCCGACAAGGCGTATGGCTTTTCAGCCTGGACCTCACGGTACGGCGGGCCTCCGACATTGCGTCGAGGAGCCGCGGATCGTGGGGACCAGAACCGTCTGACCACTTGTGCAGAAGACTACGCCTGGTTCGAACAGATTTTCGACAACACGCCGGTTCGGCGTGTCGGACTTCCGCACACCCGGGAAGCCGCCGTCACCGGCCGCGCGGCTCCAGACGCCCCACGCCGTGGCGACGGGATTCGGGAACATCCATGTCGGCGCAGAGCGCGAGCCAGATGTGGCGCGGAGGTACCCCGGCTTCGAGAGCCTCGAGCGCCGTTCGTCCCCCCATGCCGGAGAGCACGAGGTCATTCACCAGAGAAGAGGCTCGGGCATGGAACTCGGCGTCGACGGCGCGCAGGAACTCACTGCGTCGCATCAGGGTGATCTCCGAGTGTCAGCGGAGCGAGAGCTCGGGCTCCACGGACGCGACCAGGTCGTCCGGAACGACGTCCGGGAAGACCTGGATGCCTTCGAGCACCGAGATGCGGTCCCCGACCTCGCGCATGATCGTGGAGATGGGGACGTCGAGCGCCTCTGCCACCGAGGCGAGGATCTCGCTCGAGGCCTCCTTCTGTCCGCGCTCGACCTCACTGAGATAACCGAGAGCGACGGATGCTTTGCTCGCGACCTGCCGGAGCGTCCGCCCCTTCTGCAGACGGAAGTCCCTCAGCACGTCGCCGATCTCCTGTCGTACAAGAATCATCGGAACCTCCTCCGCAGTTCGTGAATCGAGGTCTCCCTCGAAGAGACGGCCAGTCTAGTCCTCCTGGCTTGCACAGAATCTACCCTTGCACTCTGTGGTTTAAATGTGAGCACATCCGTATCAACATGACGCGGGGAGTCGCTATTCCCGCAGCGCAGCGGCCAGCACATCGAGGACCGCCGCGACCGTCTGTGCTCGCACCGCGTCGCGGTCCCCCTCGAAGTGGAACGGTCGGGTCCGGCTCACTGTCGGGGTGACCACGCCGATGTGGACGGTGCCCACGGGCTGCCCATCCGGGGACTCCGGGCCCGCGATCCCCGTGGTGGACACCCCGACATCGGCGGGGAGACCATCCACCGCGACGGCGTCGCGCACTCCGGCAGCCATCTGCCGCGCGACCTCCGGGTGCACCGGCCCGTATCGCTCCAGCAGGTCGGTGTCGACGTCGAGCAGCGTGTGCTTGAGGGGGGTGGCGTAGGCGACCACGCCGCCGAGGAGCACCGCGGAGGCGCCGGGAACCGCGACGAGCGCCGCGCACACCGCACCGCCGGTGAGCGACTCCGCGACACCGAGGGTCCAGCCTCGCTCACGCAGAGCGTCCAGAGCCTCGGCCGGCGTCGTGCCGCTCATCGGCTCTGACGCGCGCCGCGCACCTGCGCGACGATGTAGTCGATCCCGCTGACGACGGTGAGCACGAGCACGATGACCATGAGGACGGTCGTCACGACGGTCCACGGGCCGAGCCCGATGAACACGTGCAGCGGCAGGAGAGCCCAGCCGAGGGCGACGCCCTGGAAAGCCGTCTTGATCTTGCCCATCCAGGCGGCCGCGACAACGTGCTCGCTCGCGACGACCAGCCGATGGATGGTGATCCCCCACTCGCGGACGAGGATGATCACGACGATCCACCAGGAGACCTCGCCCAGGATCGCCAACCCGACGAATCCGGCGCCGGTGAGGAGCTTGTCCGCGATCGGATCCCAGAGCTTGCCGAAGTCGCTGACGATGTCGTAGCGACGTGCGAGGTAGCCGTCGACCCAGTCGGTCGAGATGGCGACGATGAAGAGGACGGCGGCGATCCAGCGCACGGTGAGATCGGCGAGGCCGTACGTCCCGCCGACGAGCAGGAGGACGAAGAACACCACGGCGAGCGGGATGCGCGCCACCGTGATGGCGTTGGGGAGCTGCCGAGGGATCGCCATCAGTCGCGTCCCGTCAGGCCCCAGGCGTCTTCGTCGCCCTCCGCTTCGACGACCGGCAGGCCGTCGTACTGCGCCTCCAACGGGTCCCGTTCGGCCGGCGGCACCGCTGCGGCGGCGGGCGCAGCCGGAGCCGCAGGAGCCGACGGAACATCTTCGCCGCGAAGCTTCGCCATGACCTGCGGCAACTGCTCGGGGGTCGCGAGCACATCGCGCGCCTTCGAACCCTCCGAGGGGCCGACGACCTCGCGCGACTCGAGGAGATCCATGAGGCGTCCGGCCTTGGCGAAGCCGACCCGCAGCTTGCGCTGCAGCATCGACGTCGATCCGAACTGCGAGGAGACGATGAGCTCGGCCGCCGCGAGCAGGAGCTCGAGGTCGTCGCCGATGTCCTCGTCGACCTCCTTCTTCTTCGCCGGCTCCATCGCCTCCTGGACGTCGGCGCGGTACTCGGGACGCGCCTGACGCGTGACGTGCTTGACGACCGCGTCGATCTCCTTCTCGTCGACCCACGCACCCTGCAGTCGGAACGGCTTCGACGAGCCCATGGGCGAGAAGAGCGCGTCACCCTGTCCGATGAGCTTGTCGGCGCCGGGGCTGTCGAGGATGACGCGGCTGTCGGTCACGCTCGTGACCGCGAACGCGAGACGGGACGGCACGTTCGCCTTGATGAGGCCGGTGACGACGTCGACGCTCGGCCGCTGCGTGGCGAGCACCAGGTGGATACCGGAGGCGCGGGCGAGCTGCGTGATGCGGACGATCGAGTCCTCGACGTCGCGCGGGGCGACCATCATGAGGTCCGCGAGCTCGTCGACCACGACGAGGAGGTATGGGTACGGCTTGAGCACCCGTTCGCTGCCCGGGGGCACCTCCACCTCGCCCGCGCGCACGGCGCGGTTGAAGTCGTCGATGTGGCGGAAGCCGAACGACGCGAGGTCGTCGTACCGCATGTCCATCTCCTTCACGACCCACTGCAGCGCCTCGGCGGCCTTCTTCGGGTTCGTGATGATGGGGGTGATCAGGTGCGGGACACCGGCGTAGCTCGTCAGCTCCACACGCTTCGGGTCGATGAGGACCATGCGCACGTCGGACGGCGCGCCCGCATGAGCAGGCTCGTGATCATCGAGTTCACGAAGCTGGACTTACCGGACCCCGTCGAGCCCGCCACCAGGAGGTGCGGCATCTTCGCGAGGTTGGCGACGACGAAGTTGCCGCCGACGTCCTTGCCGACGCCGATCGTGAGCGGGTGCGTGCTCTTCTGCGCGGCCGCCGAGCGCAGCACGTCGCCGAGGGCGACCGTCTCGCGGTCGGTGTTCGGGATCTCGATGCCGATCGCGCTCTTGCCGGGGATCGGCGAGAGGATGCGTACGTCGTTGGAGGCGACCGCGTAGGCGAAGTTGTTGCTGAGCTGCAGGATCTTCTCGACCTTGACGCCGTGGCCGACCTCGACCTCGTACTGCGTGACCGTCGGACCGCGGGAGAAGCCGGTGACCTTGGCGTCGACCTTGAACTGGTCGAGGACGCTGGTGATCTGCTCGACGATGCGGTCGTTCGCCTCCGAGCGGGCCACCGAAGGCGGTCCCTCGGACAGCACGCCCGGCGACGGGAGGATGTAGGGGGCCACGGGGGCCTGCGGACCGCGGTCGCCGGGGCCCTCCGTGCCGAAGCCGTCCAGTCCGGGCAGCTCCGGCATCTCGCCGGTGTCCGACTCGTCGTCCAGCAGCGCGGTCGTCTGCTGCTCCGCGAGCGCGTCCGTCACGGAGCGCACGTCGCTGAGCACCTCGGTCGCCGCGTCGTACGGGTTCGCCACCGTCACGGCCTGGTCGTATGCCGGCGTGGCCTCCGTGGTGGACAGGAGCGCGGTGATGTCGTCGGACGCGAGCGTGCCCTCGTCGGGGTCTTCCTCGCGACCGGTCTTGTTGCGTCGCCACCAGGGCAGCACGTCCGGGTCGTCGACCTTGTCGGCCTCGTCGACCGCGGCCGCGGTGTCCTTCGCCGGCTTCTCCGGGCGCTCCGCGTCGAACATCCACGCGTAGAGATCTCCCAGCCGGGCACCGATGCGGTTCGGCGGGGTCTTCGTGAGGATGAGGATGCTCAGGGCGGCGAGCAGCCCGAGGATGAGGTACGCCGGGATGTCGGTGAGGTACGTCAGGGGCTGGCCCACGAGCCACCCGAGCAGGCCACCGGACTCGCTCAGCGCTGGCATGCCCTGGTTCGGGTGGGGACGAGGGCCGGCGACGTGGAAGATCCCCGCCAGAGCGAGCACGAACATCCCGAAGCCGATACCGATGCGCCCGTTGTCGTGCACGGACGACGGATGCCGGAACAGCCATCCCGCCAGGAGGAGCAGCAGCACCGGCATGATGAAGGCCACCCGACCGACGAAGAGCCCCACCGAGTAGGCGCTGATGTTCGCGGCGACCTCGTTGCCGATGAAGAACCACTCGTTGACGGCACCGAGCGCCGCCAGGATCACCAGCAGGAACGGGAATCCGTCCCTGCGGTCGTCCTTCTGCAGCGTTTCCGGCCCGAAGGCCCGGAAGAGTCCGCCGACGCCGTGCGCGAGCCCGTTCCAGGCGCGCGCGGCGACGGGCGGCTTGTCCGCCTCGTCGATGTACTTCTTGGGTGCGGGCTGCGCCTTCGGAGCCGCCTGCCGCTTGGGGCGCGACGGGGCGCTCGTCGAGGCGCGCTCGGTCTTGGTGCTGCTCCTGGCCATGCCTCCACGGTACGACCCGCGACCGACATCTCCGCGTCACCACGCGGAACTCGACGATCACGGCGCGCGACGGCACGCCGTGATCGGAGGGTCAGGCCTCGATGACGAGAGGGACGATCATCGGGCGACGACGCAGCTTCTGGTTCACCCAGCGGCCGATCGTCCGACGGACGACCTGCGACAGCGCGTGCGTGTCGCGCACGCCGTTGCCGGACGCCTCCTTCAGCGCGGCGACGATCTTCGGAGCGACGTCGTCGAACACGGCGTCGTCCTCGGCGACGCCGCGCGCGTGGATCTCCGGCCCCGAGATGATGCGCCCGGTCGCGGCATCCACGACGACGATGACCGAGATGAACCCCTCCTCGCCGAGGATGCGGCGGTCCTTGAGATCGGCATCGGTGATCTCGCCGACGGTCGAGCCGTCGACGTAGACGAACCCGAGGTCGAGCTGCCCGGCCACCCGGGCGACGCCGTCCTTCAGGTCGATCACGGTGCCGTTGGAGGCGATGATCGTGTTCTGCTCAGGGATCCCGGTGTCCTGGGCGAGCTTGGCGTTGGCGATCAGGTGCCGGTACTCCCCGTGGACAGGGAGGACGTTCTTCGGCTTGAGGATGTTGTAGCAGTAGAGCAGCTCGCCGGCCGCGGCGTGCCCCGACACGTGCACCCGCGCGTTGGCCTTGTGCACGACGTTCGCGCCCAGCTTCGTGAGCCCGTCGATGACGCGGTAGACGGCGTTCTCGTTGCCCGGGATGAGGCTCGACGCCAGGATCACGGTGTCGCCCTCGCTGACCTCGATGGCGTGGTCCATGTTGGCCATGCGGCTCAGCACGGCCATCGGCTCGCCCTGCGAACCGGTCGACATGTAGACGATCTGCTCGTCCGGGAGGTCGCGTGCCTTCTTGAAGTCGATCAGCACGCCCGCCGGCACCTTGAGGTAGCCGAGCTGCTCCGCGATCGTCATGTTGCGGACCATGCTGCGGCCGAGGAACGCGACCCGACGCCCGTGCGCGTGCGCGGCGTCGATCACCTGCTGCACGCGGTGCACGTGGCTGGAGAAGCTCGCGACGATCACGCGGCGCGGAGCCTTGCCGATGACCTGGTCGAGGACCGGGCCGATGGAGCGCTCCGTGGGCGTGAAGCCGGGGACGTCGGCGTTGGTGGAGTCGACGAGGAAGAGGTCGACGCCCTCCTCCCCCAGGCGCGAGAACGCGCGCAGATCGGTGATGCGGCCGTCCAGGGGCAGCTGGTCCATCTTGAAGTCGCCGGTGGCGAGGGCCATGCCCGCGGGGGTGCGGATCGCGACGGCCAGCGCGTCCGGGATGGAGTGGTTCACCGCGACGAACTCGAGGTCGAACGGCCCGACCTTCTCGTGCTGGCCTTCCTTCACGGTCAGGGTGAAGGCCTTGATGCGGTGCTCCTTCAGCTTCGCCTCGACGAGGGCGAGCGTCAGTCCGGAGCCGATCAGCGGGATGTCGCTCTTCAGCCGCAGCAGGTACGGAACCGCCCCGATGTGGTCCTCGTGCCCGTGCGTCAGCACCACGCCCACGATGTCGTCGAGACGGTCACGGATCGGCTCGAAGTCCGGGAGGATGAGGTCGACGCCGGGCTGGTGCTCCTCCGGGAAGAGCACCCCGCAGTCCACGATGAGGATCTTGCCCGCGTACTCGAACACGGTCATGTTGCGACCGATCTCCCCCAGGCCGCCGATCGGGATGACCCGGAGCGTCCCTTCGTCGAGAGCGGACGGTTCGGCCAGGGGAATGGACATGCTGTCTCCTCAGTCGGACACTCCACGCGTCCGTTCGTTCATGGTGACGCGGCTCAGCGCGTCGTGCCGTGCACCTTCGGCAGGGCGCCGCCCGCGGCCGCGTTGCGGTCGGGCCGGAAGTTCGAGAAGTCCGCCCCCGGCACGCCGCTGACGAGATCGAGCTCGTCCTCGATGAGGGCGGCCTCCCACTCCTCCGGGCCGACGAGGGGAAGGCGGACACGCGGACTGGAGATGCGGCCCAGCCCGTGCAGGATGTACTTCGCGGCGACCGTGCCGGGGACGTGCGTCATGACGGCCCGGACCAGCGGTTCCAGCCGCTTGTGCTCGGCGGTCGCGGTGGCGAGGTCGCCTCGGTTCACCGCATCGATGATGGTCCGGTACGGAGCGGCGGCGACGTTCGCCGTCACGCCGATGAGGCCGGTCGCCCCGATCGACAGGTGCGGCAGCACGTTCGCGTCGTCACCGGAGAAGTACATGAGGTCGGTCTGGTTGAGCACACGGCTCACCTCGGAGAAGTCGCCCTTGGCGTCCTTCACCGCGAGGATGTTCGGGTGCTTGGCGAGCCGGAGGATCGTCTCGTACTTGATCGGGACACCGGTCCGCCCGGGGATGTCGTACAGGATGACCGGCAGGTCGGTCGCATCGGCGACGAGCCGGAAGTGCGTGAGGATGCCCGCCTGCGTCGGCTTGTTGTAGTACGGCGTGACGATCATGATGCCGTCGGCGCCGGCCTTCTCGCTGGCCTTGTACAGCTCGATCGCATGCGCGGTCTCGTTCGATCCGCCACCCGTGATGATCTTCGCGCGTCCCGACGAGACGGACTTGCCGACCTCGACGAGCTTGAGCTTCTCCGGGTCCGTCAGGGTCGAGGTCTCGCCGGTCGTTCCCGTCACGACGATGCCGTCCGCGCCTGCGGTGATCACGTCATCGATGTGCTTCTCGACGGCGGGCCAGTCGACTTCGCCGTCGGCCGTCATCGGAGTGACGAGCGCGACGAGAACCTGTCCGAAGGGGTTGCCCGAGTGCGTCATGCGTCCAGCGTATCGGGTCGGATGCCGCTGTCGCGGACGGGTCCGGTCCTCCTCCCCTGTCGGCCGTAGGCTCGCACCATGGGTTGGATCACGCACGCCTCACGCACGACCTACGAGAACGCCTGGATCCGCGTCCGGGAGGACGACGTCACCGGACCGGGTGGCCGGGGCGTCTACGGCGTCATGACGGTGCGGAACCCGGCGGTGTTCATCGTCGCGATGGACGCCGACGACCGAGTCTGCCTGGTCACCGTCGATCGCTACACGATCGGCCCGTCCGTCGAGGTGCCCGCCGGCGGCACCGACGGCGAGGACCCGCGTGCCGCCGCGGAACGCGAGCTCCTCGAGGAGTCCGGGTACCGGGCGCTCCGGTGGGAGCTCCTCGGCACGACCCACGCGCTCGACGGCGTCGCGGAGGCCACGGAGCACGTCTTCCTGGCCCGGGAGATCGAGCGCGTCCACGATGCGGTCGACAGCCGCGCGGAGGAGGGCATCGACACCGTGGAGTGGGTGGCGTTCGGCGAGGTCCTGCGGATGATCGCCGACGGCCGCATCACGGACGGCGAGACGATCGCCGCCATCGCCCTCGCCGGGATCCGTCTCGGGCGGTTCCGCTGACGGCGGGTCAGACCCGACCCCGGCGGGCGACCGCCGCGGTGAGGGACCGAGGCAGCACCTTCGTCGCGGCCACGACGGCCTTGTACCGCACCGAGGGGATGGACACGGCCTTGCCCCGCGCCGCGTCGCGGAGCCCCTCGCGCACGACGTCTCGGGCATCGAGCCACAGGAAGGTCGGCACGCCCTCCTCGCCGACCGCGAGACCCATCCGCTCATGGAAGGAGGTGTGCGTGAAACCGGGGCAGAGCGCCGTGAGGCTCACGCCGTCCGGGCCGTAGGCGGTGTTCGCCCACCGGCTGAAGTCGATGAGCCAGGCCTTGCAGGCGGAGTACGTCGACCGCGAGATGAAACCGGCCACCGAGGCGACGTTGATGATCCGACCGCCCCGCCCCCGCATGGTCTGCAGGGCCGCGTGCATCAGGCGCATGGAGGCCTCAACGTGCACACGCAGATGCCGCACCTCGTCCTGGATGTCGTTGTCGGCGAACTGCAACGGCAATCCGAACCCGGCGTTGTTCACGAGCAGGTCGATCGGATCGTCCCGATCACGGAGCCGAGCCGCGACGAGCTCGACGCCGACCTCCTCGGACAGATCGGCCGGGAGCACCTCGACAGCCACTCCCCACTCGCCGCGCAACTCCCCCGCGAGAGCCGAGAGCGACTCCTCCGAGCGGGCCACGAGCACGAGGTCGGCGCGTCGACGTGCCAGCTGACGGGCGAACTCGGCGCCCAGCCCCGCGCTGGCTCCGGTGATCAGTGCGGTGGGCATCAGCGCTCGTACCTCAGGAAGCGATACCGGACGCCGGTGCGGGACGTCTGCCAGTCCCCCTCGTCCACCACGCGCCACCCGGCCTTCGGCGGAGCGAAGGTGTCGCCGTCGACCGTGAGGTCGAGCTCGGTGACCTCGAGCCGGTCGGCGTCGGCGATCACCTGACGGAAGATCTCCGCACCGCCGATGATCCACACCTTCTCCTGGCCGCGCACGGCCTCGGACACCGTGGACGCACGGCGGGCGCCCTCCGCCGTCCAGCCCTGCTGGCGGGTCACGACGATGTTGTCGCGACCGGGCAGGGGGCGGAATCGCTCGGGCAGCGAGTCCCAGGTCTTGCGTCCCATGACGACCGGAGCGCCCTGCGTGGTCTCCTTGAAGTGCGCCAGATCCTCCGGCACGTACCAGGGCATGCCGCCCTCGGCGCCGATCACGCCTCCGGCGGCCTCGGCCCAGATGAGCCCCACCCAGGTCATACCGCCACCGCCGCCCTGATCGGTGCGTGGTGCTGGTAGTCCTCCACGACGAAGTCCTCGAACCGGTAGTCGAAGATCGATTCCGGCTTTCGTGCGAACCGCAGCGTCGGGTACGGATAGGCCTCTCGCGTCAGCTGCTCGCGCACCTGCTCGACGTGGTTGTCGTAGACGTGGCAGTCCCCGCCGGTCCAGACGAAGTCGCCGGGCTCCAGCCCCACCTGCTGCGCGATCATCATCGTCAGCAGCGCGTAGGAGGCGACGTTGAACGGGACGCCGAGGAACATGTCCGCGCTGCGCTGGTAGAGCTGGCAGGAGAGCTTTCCGTCAGCGACATAGAACTGGAAGAGCGCGTGGCACGGCGCGAGGGCCATATCGGGGATGTCTGCGGGGTTCCAAGCGGAGACGAGCAGGCGCCGTGAGTCGGGTGAGCGTCGGATCTGCTCGATGACCTCGGTCAGCTGATCGATGCTGCCGCCGTCGGGTGTCGGCCAGGAGCGCCACTGGACGCCGTACACCGGGCCGAGGTCGCCGTCCTCGTCCGCCCACTCGTCCCAGATCGAGACGCCGTTCTCCTGCAGCCAGCGGACGTTGGAGTCGCCCCGCAGGAACCACAGCAGCTCGTACGCGATGGACTTGAAATGGACGCGCTTCGTGGTGATGAGGGGGAACCCCTGCGCGAGGTCGAAGCGGATCTGGCGCCCGAACACGCTGGTGGTCCCCGTCCCGGTGCGATCGCTCTTGTGCGTGCCCGTCTCGAGCACATCGCGGAGCAGGTCTTCGTACGGAGTCGGGACAGCGGCGCTCATGGTTGTCAGGATACCCGCCCCGCTCCCGTCGGAGGCGGTGACCGTGACGCGATCCGCGCGTCACGTACGGAAACATCGCGACGCTTCCACAGCCGCGGCTCTAGCCTCGAGGGATGTCCCCCGCGCTCGCTTTCGCCGCCCTGGCCGCGCTTCTGGTGCTCGCCACGGTGGTCGGTCTCGTGCTCCGCGGGAGAGAGGGCCGCCGCCGCGACGGCGGCGACCTGCGGTTCGATCCGGCCGATGCGGAGGGCGCGGCGCTGGGTGCCACCGCGACGCTCGTGCAGTTCAGCACGGAGACCTGCGCCCGCTGCCCCCAGGTGCGTCGTCTTCTGGGCTCTTATGCGTCCGGGGACGCCGGCCTCGCGCACATCGAGGTCGATCTCACGCACCGTCCGGATCTCTCGGCGCGCTACCGTGTGCTGCAGACACCGACCACCTTCGTGCTCGACGCCACCGGGCGCGTCAAGGCCCGGTTCGCGGGCATACCCGCTCGCGAGAGCCTGACCCACGCCCTCGCCGCCGTCTGAGACCCCGTCTGGAGCAGATGATGACCCCTCCCCCCGGAATCGATCCGCGCGGGCCTCGCTTCGCCGCCGGGATCACCGCACTCCTGCTCGCCGTCGCGACGTTCCTGGCCCTCATCGGGATCTCCACCGCGCGGACCGCCGATCGCTGGTTCGCGCTCACGGCATCGTCGGAGTTCGCGTTCATCGGAGGAGGCGGCTGGGCGGTCTCCTCCGCAGGGCCTGTCGCGCGCGTGCTCGATCCGGGCTTCCTCCTGGCCACGCTGATCGCGCTGCTCTTCCTCTGGGGTGTGGTCTCGCCGTCCACCGCACCATGGGGCGTCCTCTACCGCCACCTCGTCCGTCCGCGCCTCGCGCCGCCCGCAGAGCTGGAGGATCCCCGTCCCCCGCGGTTCGCCCAGGGCGTGGGTCTCGTCGTCGTGGGACTCGGCCTCCTGCTCCACCTCGCCGGGGTGCCGTGGGCCCTTCCGATCGCCACCGCCGCCGCGTTCCTCGCCGCCTTCCTCAACGCCGTGTTCGGACTGTGCCTCGGGTGCCAGCTCTACCTCCTGCTGCAGCGCGTCGGGCTCACCGGACGACCGCGCCGCGCCGCCTGACGCCGGTTCCCGAAGGCCCGGACCCTCGGTAGGCTGACGAGCAAGCGACGCCGCTCCCCCGGTGGCGTCAGAACCGGAGGAACCATGCCCGTCACCAGTGAAGCCGCCGCCACCTGGACCGGATCGCTCACGGAGGGTTCCGGCACGGTCGCCTTCTCCTCCTCGCATCTGGGGACGTTCCCGATCGACTGGAAGTCGCGCAGCGAGGGCAGCGAGACGACAACGACGCCGGAGGAGCTCATCGCCGCGGCCCATGCCTCCTGCTTCAGCATGGCGCTCTCGCACGCACTCGCCGAGAACGGCACGCCGCCGGAGCGCGTCGACACCAGCGCCTCGGTCACCTTCAAGCCGGGCGTCGGCATCACCGGCAGCCACCTCAACGTCAACGCGACGGTGCCGGGTCTGACCGCGGAGAAGTTCCAGGAGATCGCCGAGGGCGCGAAGACCGGATGCCCGGTGTCCCAGGCTCTCGCGGGCATCGAGATCACGCTCGAGGCGACTCTCGCCTGAGCCGCGTGGACGTCAGGCGCGGGAGAGGCTGATCGCCTGTCGGATGCTCGCCCTGGCGTCCTTGCGGCGTCCCGCAGCGTCCTGCACGACGCCGAGACGGTAGCGCGCCCGCCAGTCGGTGGGCGCCGCCTCCGCCTCCGCCGTGTAGCGCGCGACGAGCGCGTCGGCATCCTTGCGGGCGATGCGTCCGCTGGGCGTGAGCTCGGTCTCCACGGGCGGCATGCCGCCCTCGGCGTCGAGCAGGCGTCCCAGACGGTCGGCACCGAACCCGAAGAGCATCTCGCGCACCAGCGCCCACCCGCCCACGGGTGCGAGCACGAGGAGAGTGATGCCCATCCCGATGGAGACAGGCGTGCCCACGGCGAGGAACATGACGGCGAGCCAGCCCGCCACCACGAGGTAGAGCAGGAGGGCCGCGGCCATCAGCCCGACCCCGATCCGCGACATCACGAGCGGATGCCGATGTCGAGCATGTTCTCCAGGCCCACCACGACGCCGGTGGCGGTGGCCGCATAGGGCACGGCCAGGCGGATCCCCGGCGCATACGCCAGGCCCGGGTCGGTGGTGTCATGCGTGAAGGTCAGCGACTCCCCCGGACCGGACAGGATCACCTCCTGCTTGGCGATCACCCCTGGACGGCGGAGCGAGTGGATGGGCACGCTGCCGACCTGCTGACCTCGGGCGCGCTGATCGGCATGCGGCGCACTCACCGGACCTTGGGTCGCGCGCGCGGCGGCGATGAGCTCCGCCGTGCGGACGGCAGTCCCGCTGGGCGAGTCCACCTTCGTCTCCCGGTGTGCCTCGACGATCTCCACGGAGCCGAAGTAGGGCGCGGCGGCCGCCGCGAGGGCCGAGCCGAGAACGGAGCCGAGGGAGAAGTTCGGGATGAACACCGCTCCCGTGTCGGCGGCTTCGACGAGCGGCCGGACGAGGGCGATCCGCTCCGCCGACCAGCCGGAGGTGGCCACGAGGATGTTGAGCCCGTGCTCCACGGCCGTGCGCACCACGTCGATGCTGACCTGCGGGGTTGAGGCATCGATCACGAGGTCGGCGCCCGCGAGCTCCGACAGGTCGCTCGCCGACGTCAGCACCCGGCTCACCTCGAAGCCCTCGAGCTCCTCGATCACCGCAGCGATGATCGTCCCGAGCTTTCCGGTCCCGCCGACGAGGGCTACCTTCGTGGTCATGCGTCCAGTCTATTTCCGGGCGTCGGCCGGGGGTCGCGGCGCGCGGAGGCGTCGATCAGACCAGCAGCGCGTCCGGGATGCCCGTCCGCAGCTCCATCGGAAGATGGCCGGTGTCGTTGTGCGTGAGCAGGGTCCATGGCCGTCCCTGCTTCTGCGCGATCACCGTCAACCCGCAGTGCGACTGGTTCAGGGTCATCCAGCGCCAGTCCGGTGCGGCGAGCACCTCGCGCACGAACCACGAGATCACGAAGTTGTGGGTGATGAGCACCTCGTGCACGTCGCCGGTCTTCCGCACGAGGAACTCGTTGACGGCATCGGACATCTGCGCGCGGCCCGCCTCGATCTCCGCCTCGGTCACGGAGCCGAAGAAGGGCTCGAACACGGCCGGCGTCTCCTCCGTCATCCCCGTCGGCACGCAGTCGAAGAGCAGAGCGGAGGGCTCCGGATCCACGGAGGGGAGTCGGCCGGCGATCGCTCGCGCCGTCTCCGCGGCGCGGAGGAGCGGCGAATGCCAGACGGCGTCGAGCGGGAGGCCGGACAGGCGATCCGCGATGAGCTCCGCCTGCCGCTGACCGCGCGGGGAGAGGGGTCCGTCGGCGAGGCCGTGCTCGGCATCCTGATGTTCACCGTGTCTGACCAGATATATGTAGTGCGTCACAACTCGCTCGCTCGCCTCGTCGCCAGCATCCGCCGGTCTTCCTCTTCCACCCTATGTCACGGGCGCCGCGAGCTCAGGCGCCGCGCGGGTGAGGTCGGCGACCTGTACCCGGGACAGCGTCACGCCCGCGCCCTGCATGAGCTCGTCGACGTGGTCGGTCGCGAACGTGTTCACGATCGGCGCGGCGACCGTGCGCTGCGCGAGCAGCCACGCGATGGACACGGCCGCGACAGGCACGGCGAGCTCCGCCGCGACCTGATCCAGCGCACGCAGCACCTTGGTCCCTCGGCGGTTGAGGTGACCCCGGAGCTGCTCGCCGCGGACGCCGCGCGACGCGACCGCCTTCGTCCGGTGACGGCCGGACAGGAATCCGTGCTCCAGCGCGTGGGACGGCGTCACGGCGAGGTTCTGCGCGCCGGCGACGAGCCGCAGGTCGCCCTCGAACGGCTGCCGACGGACGAGGTTGTACGGCGTGTCGATGACCGTGATGCGCGGATAACCCGCCGACGCGAGGATCCGCGCCTCGACGAGCCTCTCCGGCGTGAAGCCGTACGCGCCGAGCGCCCCGATCTTCCCCGCCTCGACGAGCCACTCGACCGTGGCCAGGGTGTCTTCGAGGTTGGTCGTCGCATCCAGCGTGGCGTCGAGGTACAGCACGTCGATGCGCTCGACGCCGAGCCGGGTCAGCGACCCCTCGACGGCACGGACGAGGTTGACCGATCCCAGGCCGGGGTTGTCGGCGTGCGCGCCGATGCGCACGCTCAGGACCACCCGCTCGCGCTGGTCCCGCGACCGCAGCCACTGCCCGAGGATGTGCTCGCTGCGCCCGCCGGAGAACCCGTCCGCGGTATGGATGGCGTTGCCACCGAACTCCACGTAGCGGTCGAGGATGCCGTGGCTCGTCTCGAGATCGACGTTCCATCCGAACTCCGCGGCGCCGAGCATGAGCGGGAACGTCTCGTACCCGGTCTCGCCGAGGGCGGCGCGGATGGACTCCCCCACGCCGGGCCCGACGATCGGGATGGGGGCGGAGGGGTGGTCCTCATGCTCCTGCGGGGCGCGTTCAGCAGGTGTTCCTGCGCCTACGCTGAACAACCGCATACTCTCACCCCCGCCGTGATCGGCCGGAGCCGATCGACATCACTGCTTCGCTGGCACCCCCCGGTGCGTACTTCGAGGGTATGCGACGTGCGCGAACGTCCCGACCAATCCGGGGAACGGCGCGCAAACTTCCCATAACGTTTCGATCACGGCACAGACGACGGAACCCGGGCCCCTCCGACGGAGAGACCCGGGTTCCGTGTCATCCGTTGTCTTACTCGGCGGCGTCCTCGGCCGGAGCCTCGTCCGCAGCGGGCGCGTCGTCGAGCACGGGCTCGAGCGACAGCTTGCCGCGGTCGTCGATCTTCGTGATCTTCACGAGGATCTTCTGGCCGACGGAGAGCACGTCCTCGACGTTCTCCACACGCTTGCCACCGGCGAGCTTGCGCACCTCGGTGACGTGCAGCAGACCGTCCTTGCCCGGCAGCAGCGAGATGAAGGCGCCGAAGGTGGCGATCTTCACGACGGTGCCGAGGAACTGCTCGCCGACCTCCGGGTTGGTCGGGTTGGCGATCGCGTTGACCTGGGCACGGGCGGCCTCGGCCGAGGGGCCGTCGGTCGCGCCGATGTAGACGGTGCCGTCCTCCTCGATGGAGATCTGCGCACCGGTCTCGTCCTGGATCGCGTTGATCGTCTTGCCCTTCGGGCCGATCAGCTCGCCGATCTTGTCGACCGGGATCTGGACGCTGATGACGCGCGGCGCGGTGGGTGCCATCTCGTCGGGAGCGTCGATCGCGGCGTTCAGGACGTTGAGGATCGTCAGACGAGCGTCCTTGGCCTGGGTCAGCGCGCCCGCGAGCACCGACGACGGAATGCCGTCGAGCTTCGTGTCGAGCTGGATGGCGGTGACGAACTCGCTCGTGCCGGCGACCTTGAAGTCCATGTCACCGAGCGCGTCCTCCGCACCCAGGATGTCGGTCAGCGCCGCGTACCGGGTCTCCCCGTTGACCTCGTCGGAGACGAGACCCATCGCGATGCCGGCGACGGGGGCGCGCAGCGGCACACCCGCGTTGAGGAGCGAGAGGGTCGACGCGCAGACGGAGCCCATCGAGGTGGAGCCGTTGGAGCTCAGCGCCTCGGACACCTGACGGATCGCGTACGGGAACTCCTCACGGCTCGGCAGAACCGGCACCAGAGCGCGCTCGGCGAGGAAGCCGTGCCCGATCTCGCGACGCTTCGGCGAACCCACGCGGCCGGTCTCACCGGTCGAGTAGGGCGGGAAGTTGTAGTGGTGCATGTAGCGCTTGCTGGTCGTGGGCGACAGCGAGTCGATCTGCTGCTCCATCTTGAGCATGTTCAGCGTGGTGACACCCATGATCTGGGTCTCGCCGCGCTGGAAGATCGCGGAGCCGTGCACGCGCGGGATGACCTGCACCTCGGCGTCGAGCGGACGGATGTCCGCGAGACCGCGGCCGTCGATGCGGGTGCCCTCGGTGAGGATGCGACCACGCACGATCTTCTTCGTGACGGACTTGTACGCCGCGGAGAACTCCAGCGGGGCTGCAGCCGGGAGCGAGCCCGCCTCGGTGGCCTCGATGAGCTCGGCCTTGACGCGGTCCTTGATCGCGTCGTCGGCGTTCTGGCGCTCGGTCTTGTCGGCGATCTGGTAGACGTCGCTCAGCTCGGCGAACGCGCGCTCGGACACGAAGTCGTAGACCTCGTCGCTGTACGCGGGGAAGACCGGGTAGACGCCCGGCTCCTTCGACGCGGTGGCGGCGAGCTCGGCCTGGGCCTTGACGAGCTGGGCGATGAACGGCTTCGAGGCCTCGAGGCCCTGGGCCACGATGGTCTCGTCGGGCTTGGTGGCGCCGGCCTTGATCAGGTTCCAGCTGCCCTCGGTCGCCTCGGCCTCGACCATCATGATCGCGACGTCCTCGGACCCGTCGGCCTTGGTGACCACGCGGCCGGCGACGATGAGGTCGAACACGGCCTCGGAGACCTGCTCGGCGGTCGGGAACGCGACCCACTGGTCCTCGTGCTGACCGTGACCGGGGATGAACGCGAGGCGCA
Organism: Microbacterium sp. CFSPD4_SD4; assembly: GCF_057364585.1. Lineage (NCBI taxonomy): Bacteria > Bacillati > Actinomycetota > Actinomycetes > Micrococcales > Microbacteriaceae > Microbacterium > Microbacterium sp. CFSPD4_SD4. The sequence goes on along the minus strand of NZ_JBNFOC010000001.1, from coordinate 63,872 downwards.
CACCGGCGACGGGGCCCGAGAACGGCAGACCCGAGATCTGGGTCGACGCGGACGCGGCGTTGATCGCGAGGGCGTCGTAGAACTCGCCCGGCGCGATCGAGAGGACCGTGATGACGATCTGGACCTCGTTGCGCAGGCCGTCGACGAACGACGGGCGCAGCGGGCGGTCGATCAGACGGCAGACCAGGATCGCCTCGGTCGAGGGACGACCCTCACGACGGAAGAACGAGCCGGGGATCTTGCCGGCGGCGTAGGAGCGCTCCTCGACGTCGACCGTCAGCGGGAAGAAGTCGAAGCCCTCACGCGGGTGCTTGCCCGCGCTCGTGGCCGACAGGAGCATGGTCTCGCCGTCCAGGTAGGCGGCGACGGCGCCCTGAGCCTGCTGCGCGAGGCGGCCGGTCTCGAAGCGGATGGTGCGGGTGCCGAAGCGGCCGTTGTCGAGAACGGCCTCGGTGGCGGTGATTTCAGGACCTTCCAAGAGGTCTCTCCTTCTTTGTTTAGACTCGCGAATCCGTGTGACGCGCGAGCGTGTTCAAAGGAGCGGAACGGAAGGGTTCGGGCGCGCGGGCATTCCCGCGAATCTCGCCTGCGCTGGCCACCAGTAGAAAGCCACCCGACCTGCGCCGAGGAACCCACCACAGGGGACCAGCTTCTCCGCCGATCGCTCCATGAGTCGATGTGAAGTTATCGGATGACCGGGGTCACCCTCGACCACATTACCAGCGTGTCCGCGAAGACCCGAGGGCTCCACGCGCGACCCGGTCCCGACACCCGACCGTCACCCGGTGTTCACCGCGCGTGCGCCGGAGCGAGAGAAGGCTCGGCTGTGCTGAGCGCATGCGGATGTCAGTGATCGGATGCGGGTATCTGGGAGCGGTGCACGCCGCGGCGATGGCCTCGCTCGGTCACGATGTCGTGGGGATCGACGTGGACGAGGGCAAGGTCGCCGACCTCACCGCGGGTGCCGCGCCCTTCTTCGAGCCCGGCCTCGCCGAGCTCCTCGCGGAGGGAGTGCGGTCAGGGCGGTTGCGCTTCGCCGCGGATCCGGCGGCCGCTGCCGGGGCGGAGGTGCACTTCCTCGCGGTCGGCACCCCGCAGTCCGCCTCCGGGCCCGCAGCCGACCTCCGCTTCGTCGACGCGGCGATCGACGGGCTGCTCCCCCACCTGGGACCAGGGGCGGTGGTGGCCGGGAAGTCGACGGTGCCCGTGGGCACCGCCGCCCGTCTCGCCCGTCGGATCGCGGAGACCGGCGCGACGCTCGCCTGGAACCCCGAGTTCCTCCGGGAGGGCTGGGCCGTCCACGACACCCTCCGGCCCGACCGTCTGGTGGTCGGGGCCGAGGACACCCGGCAGGGCGTCGCCGCCGTCGACCTGCTCCGCCGCGTGTACGCCGCGGCGATCGACGCGGGCGCGCCCTTCCTCGTCACCGACCTCGCCACCGCTGAGCTCGTGAAGGGTGCCGCCAACGCGTTCCTCGCGACGAAGATCTCGTTCATCAACGCCATGGCCGAGATCGCCGAGGCGGCCGGAGCGGACGTCACCCTCCTCGCCGAAGCACTCGGACACGACTCGCGCATCGGCCGCCGCTACCTCGGCTCGGGGATCGGGTTCGGGGGCGGCTGCCTGCCCAAGGACATCCGCGCGTTCGCGGCGCGCGCCGAGGAGCTCGGACGCGGGGAGGCCGTCGGGTTCCTCCACGAGGTGGACGCCATCAACCTCCGCCGACGGGATCGGGCGGTGCGCCTCGTGGTGGATGCGCTCGGCGGCCTCGTCTTCGGGAGGAGGATCGCCGTCCTCGGCGCGGCCTTCAAGCCCTTCAGCGACGACGTCCGCGATTCCCCCGCCCTGGAGGTGGCCGTGCGGCTGCGCGGACTGGGCGCCGATGTCGTGGTGACCGACCCCGCGGCGATCGAGAACGCCCGCGCACGGCATCCGCAGCTCGGGTACGCCTCGTCCAGGGACGAGGCCCTGCGGGACGCGGATGCGGTCGTCGTCGTCACGGAGTGGGACGAGTACCGCCGGGAGCTCCATCCGCAGCACGCCGGCGGGCTCGTGCGGGGCCGCATCGTGATCGACGGGCGGAACTGTCTGGACGCCGACGCCTGGCGGGCTGCCGGCTGGACCTACCACGGGATGGGGCGACGCTGAGGCCTCGCGCCCGTCAGACCACACTGGCGTCCTGCGGCACGGTGGAGCGCCCGAGGTAGACGTAGTCGTCGTGCTTCGCCCGACGCCCGTCTCCCGCGGCGCGGCCGTGCAGTCGTCGCCACACCCACGGGAGCGCGTACTGCCGCCACCAGGCCGCTCGTCCGATCGGCTCGTTCTCGTGCAACGCCGCATCCAGCGCTCCCAGCGCATCGGCGTGCGGTACCCCGAGCACCTCCGCGACGCGATAGGCGAGCACGCGGTGCCCCCGACTGCCGAGATGCACGAGGTCCTCGCCCCAGTGCTGTCGCTCCCCCAGCGCCGGGAGCAGATCGGTGTCGATGAGGATCGCACCGGTCCGCGCAGCGACCCCGGCGAGCGCCGTGGCGAAAGCGGAGAAGCGCCGCGCGTACAGCGCCGCCGCTCGACGGGCGGGCAGGAACGGCGTGACCAGGATCACGTCGGCACCGGTCGCGCGCAGCCGCCGCACCGCGGTCTCCAGGCTCGCGGCGAGCGCGGGCACGTCGACCCGGTGCCTCACGAGATCGTTGGCACCCACCAGGACGGTGACCAGGTCGGGGCGGAGTTCGCGCGCCCGCTCCAGCTGCGGTCCGCACACGTCGGACACCCGCTTCGACCGGATCGCGAGGTTCGCGTAGTGGAGGCCTCCCCGCGCGGCGAGGAGCAGCGCGAGCCGGTCCGCCCACCCGCGGAGCGCCCCGTCGGGTCCGGGATCGCAGAGACCCTCGGTCACCGAGTCGCCGAGGGCGACGATCCGCCGCCAGCGGCGCGCGGGGGCCGGCAGGGCCGGCTCCGGCCGGACGAGGCGGCGAGCGCGCAGACGACGGTCCACGGCATGCAGCGTCCGCGCCTCCTCGAAATGATCCAGGAGCTGATCTCCGAGGTGCGCCCAGCTCCGGCCCTGCACCGCGCTCCAGCCCGCCTCCCCGAACGCCCGACGCCGGCGCTCGTCTCCGGCGAGATCGGTCACGCGACGGCGGAGGTCTGCGAGGTCTCCTGGTCGGTAGAGCCACCCGTCGACGCCGGGCCGGACGAGGTCGAGCGGGCCTCCTCTGCCTGTGGCGACCACGGGGACACCGCTCGCATGGGCCTCCTGGAGTGTCTGCCCGAAGGTCTCGCTCTCCCCCGGATGCACGAAGACGTCGAAGGACGCCAGCGCCGCCGCGAGCGCCTCCCCGTCGAGCCGCCCGAGGAAGAGGGCGTCGGGAAGCTGCTCCTGCAGCCGCTCCCTCCGGGGGCCGTCTCCGACGATGACGAGACGCGTGCCGGGGATGCCGTGCAGCGCGGCGAGATCCTCCACCTGCTTCTCGGGGGCGAGGCGTCCGACGTAGCCGATGACGGTCTCGGCTCCCCACTCGGCCCGGAGCGCGTCGCTGCGCCGCGAGGGGTGGAAGAGCTCGGCGTCGACACCCCGCCCCCAGGGCCGGATGCGGTCGATGCCGAGCCGGCTCAGCTGCTGTACCGACTCGGTGGACGGCGCGAGCGTGAGAGTGGCCCTCCTGTGCAGTCGGGCGATGTGGGCATGGGCGATCCCGGTCGTCGCCGCGACGCGATATCTCTCCGTATAGGCGGCCACGTCGGTCTGGTACGCCGCGACCGTTCCGACACCCCCGCGTTCTGCGGCGAGCAGGCCCCGCCACCCGAGCGCGAACGGCGACGCCAGGTGGACGACGTCGGGACGGAAGCGATCGAGCTCCGCGCCGATCCTCCGAATGGTCGCCGCGCCCACCCGGACGTCCCGGTACCCCGGGAGCGGGACGCTGGGAATCGCGGTGACAGGCGCGCCGTGCAGCTCCGCCGGCATTCCGATCGCGGCCGGAGCGAGCACACAGGAGTCATGCCCTCGGCGCTCCAGGTGACGGAGGATCTGCATCACGGATCCGGTCACACCGTTCATGTGCGGAAGGAAGGACTCGGTGACGATCGCGACTCTCACACCCTCAGGATGGCGGCGCTCCCCGTCCCCGCCGAGGGGAATCGGCGTCGGGCACCGGATGTTCACCGGATGCTGGATAACGGGTCACCGGCTATCCGCGCTCTGGTTCCCGCTCACCGCCTCGGGGTCGGTCGCGACCGACGCGGCGACCCTCGCCGCTCGTCCGGCCGTGCTCTAGGCTCGGGAGCATGAGCACCGAAGAAGGCGCCGGCTCCTCCTCCGAGGACATGAAGCGCAAGTTCAAGGAAGCGCTCGAGAAGAAGAACGCGCACCACCGGCAGGGCGAGGCTCACCTCGACGGCGATTCCGCCGTGCACGCCGCCCACGCCCCGCAGACGCGGCGCGAGTTCCGACGCAAGAGCGGTTGACCGCGAGGATGCGGGAGCCGGTCTCCTGCTCCCGCATCCCCCTCCGCAGACACGAACGTGCCCCGCGCCGGAAGGCACGGGGCACGTCGCTGTCGGGCGGCCGTTCCGGTCACTCCCCGGCGAGACCGCCGAGCATGTGACCGAAGGAGCGTCCCTCACCCAGGTAGGTGGCGGGGTCGTACGGGTCGACGACCGCGGCGGCATCCCGGCGTGCGACCGCCTCGGCGAGTTCCCTCGCTCCCTTCTCGACCCGCTTCGCCAGCGGCGCGACGTCGTCCCCCGCGCCGCCCCAGTCGCTCGACGCCGCGAAGACGCCCGTCGAGACGGCCTCGGCATGCAGGTAGGCGAACAGCGGACGGATCGCGTAGTCGATCGCGAGCGAGTGCCGTGGCGTTCCCGCGTTCGCTCCGATCAGCACCGGCTTCCCGGTGAGCGCGTCCGGGTCGAGCACGTCGATGAACGACTTGAACAAGCCCGAGTAGCTCGTCGAGAAGATCGGGGTGACCGCGATCAGCGCGTCGGCCGAGACGACGGTGTTGATCGCCGTCTCGAGTGCGGGAGGCGCGAAGCCGGTCAGCATGTTGTTCGTGATGTCGTGCGCGTGGTCGCGCAGCTCGATCACGTCGACGGTGGCCTCGATGTCGCGCTCCGCGAGCGCCTTCACGGTCTCCGCGGCCAGCCGGTCGGCGAGCATCCGGGTGGACGAGGGGTTGGACAGCCCCGCCGAGACGACGGCGATGCGACGCGTGGTCATGTCAGGCCTCCTTCCGGCCGAGTCCGAAGGCGGCACCCGCGGGCGCCGGCGTGTCCTGGTAGGGCGAGTCCCCGGTGAGGTTGTCTCCGCGGTTCGCACCGGGGCGCGCCTGCCGGGTAGGCCCGTCGCCGTACGTCGCCCGCACGCGCGCGGCGTGGGTCGGCGCGTCGGGCACCGTGGACGGGCGGTCCTTCGCGAGCTCCTTGCGGAGCACCGGCACGACCTCGGAGCCGAGGATGTCGAGCTGCTCGAGGACCGTCTTCAGCGGCAGACCCGCGTGGTCGATGAGGAACAGCTGGCGCTGGTAGTCGCCGTAGTGCTCGCGCATCGCCGCGTACCGGTCGATCACCTGCTGCGGTGATCCCACGGTCAGCGGGGTCATCTCGGTGAAGTCCTCCATGCTGGGGCCGTGACCGTAGACGGGCGCGTTGTCGAAGTACGGGCGGAACTGGTTCACCGCGTCCTGCGACTTCGCGGCCATGAACACCTGGCCGCCGAGACCGACGATCGCCTGCTCGCGCGTGCCGTGGCCGTAGTGCTCGAAGCGCTGACGGTACAGCTCGATGAGCCGCTGGTAGTGCTCCTTCGGCCAGAAGATGTTGTTCGCGAAGAAGCCGTCGCCGTAGTACGCGGCCTGCTCCGCGATCTCCGGGGTGCGGATCGAACCGTGCCACACGAACGGGGCGATGCCGTCGAGCGGACGGGGCGTGGAGGTGAAGCCCTGCAGCGGCGTGCGGAACTTGCCCTCCCAGTCGACGACGTCCTCGCGCCACAGCTTGTGCAGCAGCGCGTAGTTCTCGATCGCGAGCGGAAGGCCCTGACGGATGTCCTGCCCGAACCACGGGTACACCGGGCCGGTGTTGCCGCGGCCCAGCATGAGGTCCATGCGGCCGTCCGAGACGTGCTGCAGCATCGCGTACTCCTCGGCGATGCGCACCGGGTCGTTCGTCGTGATCAGCGTCGTCGAGGTCGAGACGATGAGGCGTTCCGTCTGGGCGGCGAGCGCGGCGAGGAATGTCGTGGGACTCGACGACCAGAAGGGCGGGTTGTGGTGCTCGCCGATGGCGAAGACGTCGAGGCCCACCTCCTCGGCGTGCGTGGCGATGGCCAGCGTCGCCTTGATCCGCTCCTGCTCGCTGGGGGTGACTCCCGTGGTGGGGTCGCGGGTGATGTCGCTGACCGACATGATGCCGAACTGCATCGCCTGCGCGCCTGACTGCTCGCTCATGATTGCTCCGTGTTCTCCGAATCGGATGCCGGACATCCGGTTCTATTCATTTGAATGTAATTGGGTCAACGCGTGCACGGCAACTTTATTCCCGACCGGTAGCCTCGGAGAATGAGCACCACCGGGGTCGGCACCACAGGACCCAGCACCGGACCGGTTCCCCGCAGACGCCGCCGCGTGCCCTTCTGGGACAACGCCCGCTACGCCTGCATCGTCCTCGTCGTGCTGGGCCATGCCATCCAGCGCCTCAGCTACGACTCGGACATCGCCTTCGCCTTCTATCTGGCGCTCTACGCGTTCCACATGCCGGCGTTCGCCATCATCTCGGGCTACTTCTCCAAGTCGGGCTCCCCCACCCGGACGCAGATGGCCCGCGTCATCACCGACATCATCCTCCCCTACGTCATCTTCGAGGCGCTCTGGACGCTCACGAAGTGGCTCGTGGAGGGGGAGACCACCCCGAACCCGACGCAGCCCAGCTGGACGCTCTGGTTCCTGCTCGCGCTCGGGATCTTCCGTCTCGTCCTCCCGTACCTCGCGCTCCTGCGCTGGCCGCTGCTGTGGACGATCGTGATCTCCATCGGCGCCGGCTATCTGCCGAACGTCGACAGCACGTTCTCACTCTCCCGGACCCTGGGCCTGCTGCCGTTCTTCACCCTGGGCTGGTGGCTCCGGGAGAAGAACGTCGTCGACCGCCTCCGCCTCCTCGACGTCCGCCCGTGGTGGAGCCGCGTCCTCGCGCTCGTCGTCCTCGGCACGGCCGGATGGGCGGCGTGGAACTGGCTGCCGCTGTGGCAGGCGGTCGACCTGCGGCACTGGCTGTTCTACGAGGACTCCTACGTCGACCTCGTCGGCGACCAGTGGTGGGCCGGCGGCATCCGCATCCTGCTCATGCTGCTCGCGGTCGTGCTGTGCGCCGCCTTCTTCGCCCTCATCCCCCGCGGCGCGTACTGGTGGACCACGTTCGGTCAGTACACGATGTACGTCTACCTCCTGCACTCCTTCGTGCTCTACCCGTTCCGCGAGAGCGGCGTGCTGCGCGACCTCGAGCCGACCTGGTTCTGGCTCCCTGCGGTCACCGCACTCTCGGTGGTCCTCGCCCTGCTGCTCGCGACCAAGCCCGTGCGGCGGGTGTTCCGTCCGCTCGTGGAGCCGCGGCCGCGGTGGCTGTTCGCCGATCCCGAGCTCGCGTCGCGGGAAGGTCGCCGCAACGATCCGACCGGCTCCCGGCGTCCGCGATGACAGCCGCCCGCCCCGCGTCCGAGGTCCGGGACCGGCTCGTCGCCATCGCCGACTCCCAGGGGTTCGCCGCGCACGGGCTCCACGTGCGCATCGGCGACGACACCGCGGATCACCGCTGGACGCCCGACGTCCGTGAGGACGTGCACTCGATCGCGAAGGGCGTCTGCGTGCTTGCGGCCGCCCTCGCCGCCGACGACGGACTGATCGGCCTGGACGACACCGTCGCCACCCTCCTGCCGGAGCACGAACTCGGCGAGGGCGTCGCTCACGTCACCCTGCGTCATCTGCTGTCGATGTCGAGCGGCATCGACCTGCCGTGGTCCGAGACGCTGATGACGGACTGGCCGGATCTGGCCCGCGAGTTCCTGCGACGGCCGTCGCGCGGGCGTGTGTTCCAGTACTCCAACGCGAGCACCTATACCGCGATGACCGCCCTCGCGACCCGCGTGGGCGACGTCGGCGACTACCTCTCGACGCGCCTCTTCGCCCCGCTCGGCATCGACGACGTGACGTGGTCCCGCTGCCCGAACGGACGCATCGAGGCGGGTGGCGGCCTGCCGCTCCGCACCGAGGAGGTCGCGCGCCTGGGGCTGCTCATCCGTGATCGCGGCTCCTGGCAGGGACGTCGACTCGTCGCCCCGGAGTGGATCGACGCCATGCACGAGGACGGCGTCGTCGCGGGCGTCAACCCTGGCTATGACCGCTATGCGCTCGCGGGCTGGCAGGGTCCGGGGCGGGCGTGGCGGCTGCACGGAGCCCACGGCCAGCTGCTGCTGTTCTTCGGCGACGCGGTGGTGACGGTGACCGCTCACGATCACGCCGGAGCGGATGCGTTCGCCGCGGACGCCGTCGCCGTCCTCGAAGACGTCGTCGCCGGCTGAGTCTGCTCAGGCGAACAGCTCCGCCCCCACGTACGAACCCGGTCGCGCTCCCGGCGGGATGGCCCAGATGCCCGAGCCCACGTGACGGATGTACTCGTTGAGTCGGTCGGTCGACAGGCGGCGCTGCAGGCTGATGAACTGGGCGGGATCACGCTGGTAGGACAGGAAGAACAGCCCGGCGTCGAGTCGTCCCAGGGCGTTGTTGCCGTCGACGTAGTTGTACCCGCGGCGCAGGATGCGGATGCCGTCGTTCTGCTCCGGATGCGCGAGCCGGACGTGACTGTTCTCATCGATCTCCGTGTCGCGGAAGTCGGGGGCCGTGAACTCGTCGCCTCCGGAGAGCGGTGCCCCGACCCCCTTGTCCCGTCCGATGATCGTGTCCTGCTCGGCCAGGCGCACCCGGTCCCAGGTCTCGATGAGCATGGCGATCTTCCGGGCGACCAGATACGAACCGCCGGCCATCCAGGACGACTCGTCACCCTCGGCGACCCAGACGTGCTCGGCGAGCGCCGCGGTGTCGTCGGCGAGGATGTTGGCCGTGCCGTCCTTGAAGCCGAAGAGGTTCCGGGGCGTGGCCTGACTTGCCGTCGTGCGCGAGGTCTTGCCGAATCCGAGCTGCGACCAGCGCAGGCGGGCCGCCCGAACGCGATGCGGCTGAGGTTGCGGATCGCGTGCACAGCGACCTGGGGGTCGTCGGCGCAGGCCTGGATGCACAGGTCGCCGTGCGACGCCGCCGGATCGAGGTCGTCCCCGAGGAAGGCGGGGAGCCGTTCGAGGCCGGACGGACGCCGAGCGGCGAGACCGTAGCGATCGCCGTCCTCGTTCTCGAACAGCCCCGGACCGAACCCGAACGTGAGGGTCAGGCCCGCGGCGGGGAGCCCCAGCGCCTCCCCCGTGTCATCCGGGGGCGCTTCGGCGGGACCGTTCACCGCGCCGCTCGCACTCACCTCCAGCCCCTGCGTCATCCGTGCCGCGGCGTACGACCAGTCCTGCAACAGGGAGATGAGGTCGTCCCGATCGGTGCGGGGCATCATGTCGAAGCTCGCGAAGTGCAGGTGGTCCTGCACCGGCGTCGTGATGCCGGCCTGGTGCGCGCCGAAGAACTCGTACCGCGACTCGGCGTCCTCGGCGGCACGCGCACGCCCGAGCGCCATGCCTCCGGCCGTCCCGGCCCCCAGCCCGACGGCCAGGCCGGCGACACCACCGCCGACGGCCAGCCCGAGCAGCCCGCGGCGGCTGAGACCGCCGCCGGAGGGCTCCGACGGCAGGGCCGCCGGCGCCTCCCGGGCGACGGATTCCGACTCGTTCACGTCCGTGCTCCTCCGTGTGCCGCCGTCAGTCGAGCACCGTGCCGGTGAGCTGCGAGAGCGGCTCGGCGAGCGCGTTGATGAGGTCGGTGAACTCGCGCTTGTCGGCTTCGGTCAGCTCGCCGTACCCCACGAAGCCCTCGGCGAGCGAGCCGTGCGCGGCGAGGGACTCCTCGAGGGCGGTGTATCCGGTCTCGATCTCGGAGACGAGGGCCTCGCCGTCGTCGCCCTGCGCCGCGGCGAAGTCCTGCACCAGCGAGAAGGCCATCTTGGAGCCCTCGACGTTCGCGGCGAAGTCGAAGAGATCCGTGCCGGACCACCAGTCCTCCTCGCCGGAGATCTTGCCGGTGGCCACCTCGTCGAGCAGCGCGATCGCGCCGTTCGAGATGCCGCCGATCCCCTGGTCGTCCAGCGCGGTGGTGAAGTCGTCCGAGTGCACGTAGTCGTACAGCTCCTGCACGTCGGCCAGGAGCAGGTCGCCGTAATCGGCGCGCTCCGCGGGCGTGGACGGCGCCCAGTCCTGCCATGCCGGGGTCTCTCCGTCGGCGTTCAGCGCGTCCTTCGCCGGCACCCAGAGGTCCTTCTCGATGCGGTGGAAGCCGGTCCAGTCCAGGCCCTCCGCCACCGCATCGACCTCTCGGTAGTCGATCCGCGGGTCGAGGTCTCCGAGCGCCTCGGCGACGGGCTCGATGCGCTCGTAGAACGCCCTCGTCTGCGGGAAGAGCGTGCGGGCGGTCTCGTCGTCGCCGGACTCGTAGGCGGCCACGAGGTCTTCCACGGCCGGCACGAGCTGCCCGACCTGATCCTTCACGAACGCCCCGTAGAGATCGACGGCCTTCTGCTTCTGCTCGGCGTCGGGGCCGTCCACCGCCACGCGGTCTCCGGTCACCGTGAACGACGCCCGGCCGACACCGTCGCCGACCATGCCCGGCTTGCAGAGCGTGAAGTACTCGCCCGGCTGGGCGACCACCGTGAGGGTGCGGGACGCGGCCGGGGCGATGTTCTCGACCTCGCCGACGATCCGCAGTCCGTCCTCGGCCAGCAGGTAGAACTCGGAGACCTGGTCGGTGTCGTTCGTCACATCGAACGTCAGCGTCCCGCTCTTCGCGGTGGACGCGGAGACGGCGCAGTCCGTGGCGGTGGATGAGACGTCGAACGCCGCCGTCGCCTGGGCATCGCTCTTCGCGACGCAGCCGCTGAGGAGGAGGACGGCGGTACCCGCGGCGGCTGCCGCGGCGAGGACCCGGTGCGAGGTGATCATGCTGCTCCTTGCTGTGTGAGGGAGGACGTCGGGGTGGCGGCGGAGGCGCCGCGCGTCGAAGGGCGTGCCGAGCGCAGGCCGCGGAGGTAGAGCCCGCCCACGACGAGGATGTAGAGACCCCAGGCGAGCACCTGCAGCCAGGTCATGGCGGGCATGAAGCCGACCGTGGCCTGCAGGACGGAGGCCAGCGCGCCGCCGGGAGCGATCGCCGCCGACACGTCGAACGCCCAGCCGAACGGGAAGCCGGCCGCGCCCACGGCGACGGCGCCGGTGACCGGGTCGAGCGGAGCGGCGGCGGTGAACGGGCCAGGAAGGGCGCCCGCCTCCTGCAGATCCATCAGCGCGTAGGCGAGGACGCCGGCCGCGACGATCACGAGGAAGCCGCCCGTCCAGGCGAAGAAGCGGCGCAGGTCCAGGCGCAGCGCCCCGCGGGAGATGAGCCAGCCGAGCACGACGGCCACGGAGAGTCCCAGGAGCGCGCCGACGAGGGCCGAGGGGGCGTCGCCGAAGGACTGCACCATCGACCACAGCAGCAGCGTGGTCTCGATCCCCTCGCGGGCGACGGAGACGAAGCCGATCGCGATGAGCGCCCAGAGACCACCCACCGTCAGCGCGCGATCGATGCCGCCCTCCAGAGTCGCCTTCATGGTGCGGCCGGCGCGCTGCATCCAGAAGATCATCCACGTCACCATCGCCACCGCGACGAGGGACAACCCGCCGCCGATCAGCTCCTGCGCCTGGAAGGTCAGTTCGTAGGCCCCGAAGGTCAGGATCGCGCCGATGCCCAGAGCGAGGGCGATCGCGAGACCGACCCCGGCCCACATCTTCGGCAGCGCGTCCCGGCGACCGAGACGGCGGAGGTAGGCGACGAGGATGCCGACGACGAGCGCGGCTTCGAGACCCTCGCGGAGTCCGATGAGGAAGGTGGCGAGCACGGGAGACACTCTCTGACTGACGACTGAGGTAAGGCATCCCTTACCACCGAGACTCTAGCACCGCGACCGGCGCCGCCCCGACACCACCGCCGGAGGTAATGGAGTGCAACAGAGCGTCCTCCGGCCACATCCCCGACATAGCCTCGGTCCATGGCTGAACTCTCGCTCCCCATCCTCGACCTGTCCCAGCTCGACGACGGCCCCGAGGCCGCGGCGCGCTTCCGCGACGACCTCCGCGCGGCCACTCACGACGTCGGCTTCTTCTATCTCACCGGCACCGGGATCTCACCGGAACTCGAGGCGCGGCTGCACCAGGCGGCCCTCGACTTCTTCGCCCTGCCGGAGGAGGACAAGCTCGCGATCGAGAACGTCAACAGCCCGCACTTCCGCGGCTACACCCGGATCGGCGGGGAACGGACGCAGGGCAAGGTCGACTGGCGCGAGCAGATCGACATCGGCCCCGAGCGCGAGCCGGTGGACGGCGGCCCCGCCTTCAACCGCCTCATCGGCCCCAACCTCTGGCCGGCCGCCCAGCCCGAGCTGAAGCAGGTCGTCACCGAGTGGCACGACGCCCTGACGGAGATCGCCCGCAAGCTCCTGCGCGCCTGGGCCCTCACTCTCGGGGCCGAGGAGACCTACTTCGACGAGACGTTCCGCGATCCGTCCACCCTGATCAAGATCGTGCGGTACCCGGGCACGAACGAGCCGGAACCGCAGCAGGGCGTCGGCGCGCACAAGGACTCCGGGGTGCTGACGCTGCTCTGGGTCGAGCCCGGCAAGGGCGGGCTCCAGGTCGAGCGTGACGGCGAGTGGGTGTCGGCTCCCCCGGTTCCCGGCGCCTTCGTCGTCAACATCGGCGAGCTGCTCGAGTACGCCACCGGCGGCTACCTCAAGGCGACGAACCACCGGGTGATCTCGCCGCGGGCGCCCGAGGAGCGCATCTCGATCCCGTTCTTCTTCAACCCCGCCCTCGACCAGCAACTGCCGTTGCTCGAGCTCCCCGCCGACCTCGCCGCCGAGGCCACCGGAGTCACCGAGGACCCGAGCAATCCGATCCACGCGACCTACGGCGAGAACGCCATGAAGTCCCGCCTGCGGGCGCACCCCGACGTGGCGGCCATCCACCACCCAGACCTGGTGCAGGCGACCGCCTGAGCGGATCCACACCGTCCGGACATGACGAAGGCCGCCCCACACCGTGGGGCGGCCTTCTCAAGAATGTTCTGCGCGATTGAACGCTGGGTCCGTGGTGCCTTATCGGCGAAGACCAAGGCGTGCGATCAGCGAGCGGTACCGCTCGATGTCGACGCTCTGGAGGTAGCCGAGCAGACGACGGCGCTGACCCACGAGCAGGAACAGACCACGACGCGAGTGGTGGTCGTGCTTGTGCTCCTTCAGGTGCTCGGTGAGGTCCTTGATGCGCTGCGTCAGCATCGCGGCCTGCACCTCGGGGGATCCGGTGTCACCGGGGTGCGTCGCGTACTCTTCGATGATCGCCTTCTTGACGTCTGCTTCCAGTGCCATAGATTCGATCCCCTCTCTGCTTGTTGCGCGGCGCCCGACGCCTGATGCGTGAGCTCTCTTTATCCGCGGCCGATCGAACGGCAACCTGACGAGTCTACCAGCCCGAACGACCACGGCGGGACACGGGGTCCGGAGCGAAGCGCACCGGTCAACTAGGCTCGGGATGTGCAGAAGAAGATCGCCCTGTGAGCTCCCGACGCGGCCATCTGATCGACCTCACCCCGCTGAAGGCGAGCCCGGCCTTCGCCCGGATGTGGATCGGCTCGACGCTCGCCGGCATCGGCGGTCAGCTCACCATCGTGACCGTGATGCTGCACGTGTTCGAACTGACCGAGAGCACGTTCGCCGTCTCGATGATCGCCGTCGCCGGTCTCCTCCCGATGATCCTCGCCGGTCTGTACGGCGGCATGCTCGCCGACGCGTTCGACCGCCGGCGGGTCGCGCTGATCGCGGCCACCGTGACGTTCGCCTCCACCGCGCTCCTCGCCGCGCTCACGTGGACGGGGACGGAGACGATCTGGTGGCTGTACGCGCTGAGCATCGTGAACTCGGCGGCGAACTCGGTCGGCATGGCCACCCGGACGGCGATCGTCCCCCGACTCATCCCCCGCCGCATGCTCGCCGCCGCGTCCGCGCTCAACGGCGTCGCCTTCGGGCTCACGGTCATGGCCGGCCCCGCGCTGGCCGGACTCCTCGTGGCCCTCACCGGGTACGGCTGGACGTACACGATCGACGTCGTGCTCATGCTGTCGATGTTCCTCGGACTGTGGACCCTCCCCGCCCTGCGCCCCGAAGGCGACACCGTGCGCCCCGGTCTCGCCTCACTCGTCGAGGGCTGGCGCTTCCTCCGCCGGGCGGGCAACATCCGGATGCAGTACGTCATGGACATCATCGCGATGACCTTCGGGCAGCCGCTCGTGCTCTTCCCGGCGCTGGGCACCGTGATCCTCGGCGGCGGGGCGTTCACGACCGGCATCCTCACGGCGGCGGTCGCCGTCGGCACCTTCTCCTCGAGCCTGTTCTCCGGCCGCGTGGTGCAGTACCGGTGGCACGGTCGTGGGATCGCCCGTGCCATCGAGGCCTACGGTGCCGCGATCGCTCTTTTCGGCGTCGTCCTCCTGATCGGCGCCTTCTCCGCGACGCCCGCCGGTGAGGGCCGGCCGCACGTCCTGCTCATCGTCGCCGCCTGCGTGGCGCTCGCGCTCTCCGGCGCCTCGGACAACATCAGCTCGATCTATCGGAACACCATGATGCAGGCCGCGGTACCCGACGCCATGCGCGGACGCCTGCAGGGGCTCTTCGTCGTCGTGGTGACCGGCGGCCCCCGCGTCGGCGCCCTCTACGCCGGGACCCTCGCGACGCTGACGTCGCTGTGGTTCCCCCCGCTGCTCGGCGGCATCCTCGTGATCGTGCTCGTCGCCCTCCTCGCCCGTCGGCACCCGCGGTTCCGCGCCTACGATGCAGAGAACCCCGAGCCCTGACGGGCCCGGGGTTCTCAGCGGTCTGCGCGCGTCAGTCCTGCTGCAGCGCACCCTGGAGGTCGAGCGTGATCGTGACGTCCTTGCCGACGAGCACGCCGCCGGTCTCCAGCGCGGCGTTCCAGGTGAGGCCGAAGTCCTCGCGGTTGATGACCGTCTTGGCCGAGGCGCCGGCCTTGTAGTTGCCCCACGGGTCGCTGCCGAAGCCGCCGAAGTCGAGCTCGAACGTGACGGGCTTGGTGATGCCGCGGATGGTGAGGTCGCCGTCCACGAGGAAGTCGCCGCCCTCGACGCGCGCGCCGGTCGAGACGAAGTCCATGGTCGGGAATTTCTCGGTGTCGAAGAAGTCGGCGGAGCGGAGGTGCTGGTCGCGACCCTCGTCCTTCGTGTCGACGGAGGTCACGTCGACCGATGCCTCGACCTTGGCGTCGAGCGGGTTCTCCGGAGCCACGAGCGTCGCGCTCTTCACACCGAAGGTGCCGCGCACCTTCGAGATCATCATGTGGCGGACGCTGAAGGTCACCTCGCTGTGGGACGGGTCCAGGACCCAGGTGCCGGGGCGGTAACCGGGGATGTCGATGCTGCTCATGATTGCTCCTCAGGAGACGTCGGCCGCGGCGGCGGCGAAGGGATGGCACCGCGATCGTCCGCGGCACCCTTCCGACAACATACATTCACTCGCATGTATTCCCGTGTCGAGCAGAAAGTCCGGAGACATCGAAAGCGCCCCGCACCACAGGGTGCGGGGCGCTTCCGGACGAGGATGTCAGCCGACGGCGACGAGATCGATGATGAAGATCAGCGTCTTGCCGGAGAGGAAGTGCCCTCCCCCGGCCGGGCCATAGGCGAGGTGCGGCGGGATGATCAGCTCGCGGCGGCCGCCGACCTTCATGCCGGGGATGCCGTCCTGCCACCCCTGGATCAGGCCACGGAGCGGGAACTGGATGGTCTCCCCGCGGCCCCACGACGAGTCGAACTCCTCGCCGGACTCGAACTCCACGCCGGCGTAGTGGACGGTCACGGTGTCGCCGGGCTTGGCCTCGGCACCGTCACCCTCGATGATGTCGCGGATGACCAGTTCTGCGGGGGCAGGGCCGGTCGGGGCGTCGAACTCGGGCTTTGTGCGATCAGTCATGGCTCCATCCAACCCGACCGTCGCGCGCGCGGTCAACGCGACCGCACCTGCTCACAGCGAACACCTCGTCGAGCCGCCGTTGCCGCCCTTCGCGGAGACCCTTGACACATCCCCGGGGCCGGGTGCACCCTGGTGGCAGATCAACTCAGCGCCCGGGAGACATGCAGGCATCGCCGCAGCACCGGGCGCTGAGTCTGTCCGGAGCGGTCCCTCAGTAGGCCAGCAGCGCGGCGCGTGCCGCCCTCGTGCGGATCAGCAGGGCACGCTCGTCCTCGACCGCGAGCGGGTCGCGACCGGTGATCGCCCGCTGGCGGACCGCCGCCAGAGCCGTCGCGTCCTTGATGAACTCACGCATCAGCGGCCGGCGGTCGCCGCGCAGCTGCGCCGCCCACGCCAGCCCGACCTTGCGCCCGGCGGGCGTGGCGAGCATCGTGACCTCCTCCGGCGTGAACCAGCCGGCGGCCGCGTACTCGGCCAGGCGCGCCCGCGTGAGCCGCGCCTCCTCTCGCCGCAGCGCGACGATCCCGAGGATGAAGCCGATGAACAGCGGCACCTGCAGGGTGAAGTAGAGCCCGAAGAAGTCGGCGAAGGTGGCCGAGCCGTTCCACAGGCCGTGCAGGAGGATCGCCCCGACCATGCCGAGCAGGCCCGCGCCGGCGGCCGCTCCCGCGGAGGCGTGCCGTCGAGCCACGAGGCCGATCGCGAACCCCGTCAGCGAGGTGAACATCGCGTGAGCGAACGGCGAGAGCACCGCCCGCACGATGAAGGTGACGCCGAGCTGCTCGCCGCCGCCTTCGATCAGGCTGATCGCGAAGTACTGGATGTTCTCGGTGAACGCGAAGCCCGCGCCGACGAGCGCCCCGTAGACGACGCCGTCCACCGGACCGTCGAAGGAGCGCCGCGCGAGCAGGAAGATGAGGAAGACCCCGAGGCCCTTCCAGAACTCCTCGACGATGGGCGCCTGGACCACCGCGGAGAACTCCTCGGAGCGGATGTCGAACAGCATCGTGAGGCCGATGTCGACGAGGAGCGTGAGGCCGACCGCGGCCACGGCACCCCAGGCGATGGCGAACGCCACGAGACGCTTGGGCTCCGGCTCCCACCGGTCGATCATGCGCACCCCGAGGAAGACGATCGTGAGCGGGATCAACGCCAGGACGAGCCCGATCACCGAGGCGGTCGGTCCGAGCGCCCAGCCGAAGTAGCCGATGAGCGCCAGGAGGAGGAACCCGAGGAAGCCGAACAGCCACAGCGAGATCGTCCGGCCCTTCTCGTTCGGCACCGGGAGAGCCGGCAGCGACTCGGCGGGCGACGGCGCGACGGGAGCCGGTGGCGTGTAGGGCGTCGGCTGCGCGAGGGCCGACGCATAGCCCGGCTGCTGTCCGAACGACGGCGGCAGATGCGGCGACTGTGCGTACTGCGCGGCGGAGTACGCACTCGGCTGCGCGGGCGGCGCGGACGGCGGCGTGTACCGGGCGGGCTGCTGGGGGTCGGACGGTCCTCCGAAGGTCATGCTCAAAGCTTATGGGGCACAAGCATCCGCGCCGGGCTCTGGGGGCTTCCTCCACCCGACCGGCCGCACGCACCCGGTAGCGTAGAACCATGCGGTTCGCTCACCTGCGCCGTCCAGACTCCTCCCAGGCGGTTCTCGCCGTGGTGGAGGGCTCGGACGCCATCCTCGTCTCCGATCTCCTGTCCGACGCGCCTGCCACCCTGCAGCAGCTGATCGAGCGAGGAGACGCCGGACTCGACGAGCTCCGCGCCGCCCTGCGCGACAGCACGGCCCCGCGCCACCCGCTGACCGGCTGGGGGTTCGCCTCCGCCGTGATCGCGCCGCCGGCCGTGCTCGCCGTCGGTCTCAACTACGCCGCGCACTCCAGCGAGCTCGGACTCAAGACCGACGCCGCGCCGACCGTGTTCACGCTGTGGCCGAACTCGCTGACCGGTCACGACCAGACCACGTCCTGGCCCCGGAGCCTCAGCGAGGCCGTCGACTACGAGGCCGAGCTGGGCGTGCTCATCGGCACCCCCGCGAAGGACGTGCCGGAGGCGGACGCCCTGACGCACGTGTGGGGCTACACGGTGGTCAACGACATCACCGCACGGAACATCCAGTTCTCCGAGGCGCAGTGGTCCCGCTGCAAGTCGTTCGACGGCTTCACCCCGACCGGCCCGTTCGCGGTGACCGCCGACGAGATCGCCGACCCGCAGGACCTCCACATCTGGACCGTGGTGGACGGACACACCGTGCAGGACGCCAGCACCGATCAGATGGTGCGCTCGGTGGCGAAGCTCATCGCCCACCTCTCCCAGTCGCTCACCCTGCTCCCCGGCACCCTGATCTCCACGGGCAGCCCCGGCGGCGCCGGCTACTCGCGCGACCCGCAGATCTTCCTCCGCGACCGCTCGACCGTCACGGTCGGCATCGACGGGATCGGCGAGCTCACGACGCACTGCCGCATCCTCGACTGACCCGGACGCGACGAAGGGGACGGGAGCTGCGAGCTCCCGTCCCCTTCGCGTATCCGGTCGACGCTCAGATCTGGATGAGGTCGTCGGGGGTGACGATCGGGATGGCCGCCGTGACCGCCTCCAGGCCCGACAGACGGGCGGGAGACAGCTGCTTGGTGACCTCGTCGCGGGACATGAGTCCGGCCTCGACCACCAGGTCGGCGACGTTGCGGTTGGTCAGCAGGGCCGTCTTGGCCAGGGCGGCGGCCGCCGCGTAGCCGATGAAGGGCGTGAGCGCCGTGATGACGCCGACCGACGCGCCGACCATCGCGCCCAGACGGTCGCGGTTGGCGGTGATGCCCTCGACGCAGTTCACGCGCAGCGTCCACATGGCCTGACGCATCCAGGTGATCGACTGGAAGATCGAGTGCGCGATGACGGGCTCGAAGGCGTTGAGCTGGAGCTGACCGCCCTCGACGGCCATGGTCACGGTCATGTCGGCGCCGACGACCGCGAACGCCACCTGGTTCACGACCTCCGGGATCACCGGGTTGACCTTGCCCGGCATGATGCTGGAGCCGGCCTGCCGTGCGGGCAGGTTGATCTCGCCGAGGCCCGCCTGCGGACCCGACGACAGCAGGCGCAGGTCGTTGCAGATCTTCGAGAGCTTGATGGCGTTCCGCTTGAGCGATGAGGAGAACGACATGAAGGCGCCCGTGTCGCTCGTGGACTCGACGAGGTCGGTGGCCGTCTCCAGGTCGAGTCCGGTGATCTCGCGCAGGTGCTTCAGCACGGCGGGCGCGTAGTCGGGGTGGGTCGTGATGCCGGTGCCGATCGCGGTCGCGCCCATGTTGATCTCGAACATGAGGGAGGCGTTCTCGGTGAGGCGGCTGTGGTCCTCGCCCAGGGTCGTGGCGAAGCCGTGGAACTCCTGGCCGAGCGTCATGGGCACGGCGTCCTGGAGCTGGGTGCGGCCGACCTTGAGGATGTCGTGGAACTCCCCCGCCTTGCCGAGGAAGGCCACGCGCAGGGCGTCCAGCTCGTCGAGCAGCGAGCGCAGCGTCAGCGAGAGGCCGATCTTGACCGCGGTCGGGTACACGTCGTTGGTGGACTGGCTGCGGTTCGTGTGGTCGATCGGAGAGAGGAAGGCGTAGTCGCCCTTCTCGCGTCCGGCCATCTCCAGCGCGATGTTGGTGATGACCTCGTTCGCGTTCATGTTCGTCGACGTGCCGGCGCCGCCCTGGATGACGCCGACCGTGAACTGGTCGTGGAACTCGCCGTCGATGACGCGCTGTGCCGCGCGGTCGATGAGGTCGGCCCGCTCGGCGTCGAGGACGCCGATCTCCTTGTTGGCCCTGGCGCTGGCCTGCTTCACCATCGCGAGGGCGATCACCAGTTCGGGATAGACCGAGATGGGGCGCTTCGTGATCGGGAAGTTCGCATCGGCGCGGGCGGTGTGGATCCCCCAGTACGCGTCGGCGGGAATCTCCATGCTCCCCAGCGAATCGGTCTCGGTGCGGGTATGGGCGGGCGCGGCAGAAGCCATGTCACATCCTCGTGGGTCGTGGCGAACGGAAAAGTGGGGGATGCGACCAGTCTACGCCGGTCCCTGCGCGGTTTTCCGGGAGAACGCCTCCAGGCGCTCCTCCGGGGTCAGCGCCGCCATCCGCGCGATCCACTCCTCCGAGAAGTAGTCGTCGGTCGGCGCGTCGACCACGGGGACGACCGTGTGCGTGAGGGTCTCCGGCCGCACGTGCACGAGCTGGAACGCCTGGGCGGCGTCCATGCCGTTCACCTCCGCCGCCGGACGGGCGACGTTCATGGTGTAGCAGGTCGCGGACGCGACGCTCACCGGGACGCCGGCGAACAGACCGTGTGAGGAGTAGTGCAGGTGGCCGGCGAGGATGCCGCGGACGTCGGTGCCGCGGATGACGGCGGCGAGCTCGTCCTGATGACGGAGCTCGAGGATGTCGAACAGCGGCAGGTGGCTGGGCAGCGGCGGATGGTGCATCGCCAGGATCGTCCCGTGCGGCGCGGGCTCCGCGAGGACGTCGGCCAACCACGCGAGCTGCGCCGGGTCGAGGTCGCCGTGGTGCCATCCCGGGACGCTCGTGTCGAGGGCCACGAGCCGCAGCCCGTCGAGATCCCACACCCCGGTGACCGGCTCTTCGGTGGGCTCGCCGTCCAGGAGCGCCTCGCGGAGCGCCGGGCGCTCGTCATGGTTGCCCGCGACCCAGACCACGGGAGCGCCCAGTTCGACGGCGACCGGCTCGATCGCCGCACGCAGCCGGCGGTACGCATCCGGCTCGCCGAGGTCGGCGAGGTCCCCGGTGATCACGATGGCGGCGGGAGCGGGATGCACGGCGCGGATCGCCTCGAGCGTCCGCGCGAACGTGTGCTCGACGTCGTACCGTCCCCCCAGCGCGGCGCCTCCGGCCAGGAAGTGCGGGTCGCTGACATGGATCAGGACATGGGACGCGGGGGCGTATCGGCCGAAGACCGGGGGCGTTCCGTTGGTTGCGGACATGCCCTCAGCCTAGGGGCGGGTGCCGACGCCCGTCCCTGGCGCGCCGGAGGCTCAGTGGCCGACGACGATGAGCAGGATGCCGGCGATGACCGCGGCCCCGCAGAGCACGAAGCAGCCGTAGGCTCCCACGAGGGCGAGGGTCTTCTGCCCCTCGGTGAGCGGGCTCTTCCTCGCCGCCTTCGCCGCCTGCTTGGCGGCCCGCTTGAGCTCCTTCTCGGAGATCACCGTGATGGCGTCGGTGAACTCCGCCGGGCTCACCACGGGCGCCCGGCCGCTGCGTACGAGCAGACGCAGGCCCAGGGCGTAGAAGGTGACGATGGCGGCGGCGCCGATGAGCGCGGCGGCGAACACCTGCAGGAAGGCGATCCAGTCGATCGTGACGTTCATGCCGAGTCCCCGTTCTGCGAGGCGTCGGACGAGGAGACGCTGCCGGTCTTCGCGGCCTTCGCGTCGGCCTTGGCCTTGGCCTTCTTCTTCGCCTTGTCCTTGGCCTCGGCCTTCGCCTTCTCCTTGGCCTCGGCGCGGGCCTTCGCCTCCGCCTTGGCCTGAGCGATGCGCTGCTGGCGACGCGTGGGCGGCGGTGTCTCGGGGACCTCGACCGCGAGGTGGGACTCGGCGACGTCGCTCATGGCGTTGGCGGGCGTGACGGCGTTGCGCCGGGAACGCATGTACAGCCCGAGGATGATCACCACGGCGAGCACGGCATCGATGGCCACACCCCAGGGACCGAGCCAGACGACGAGCAGCGCCGCCAGGGCGCCGACCCCACCGGCCGCGGGCAGGGTCAGCAGCCAGCCGACGCCGATGCGACCGGCCGTCCGCCAGCGGACCGTCGAGCCGCGGCGACCGAGACCCGATCCGATGACCGATCCCGAGGCCACCTGCGTGGTGGAGAGGGCGAAGCCGAGGGCGCTGGAGGCGAGGATCGTCGCCGCCGTCGAGCTCTCGGCCGCGAAGCCCTGAGCCGGCTTGACGTCGGTCAGGCCCTTGCCCAGCGTGCGGATGATGCGCCAGCCGCCGAGATACGTGCCGAGGGCGATCGTGAACGCACAGGCGACGATGACCCAGAGCTCGGGCTCGTGGTGCGCACCGGACTGCCAGCCGATCGTGATCATCGCGAGGGTGATGACGCCCATCGTCTTCTGTGCGTCGTTGGTGCCGTGGGCGAGCGCGACCAGGGACGACGTGAAGATCTGACCCCAGCGGAAGCCGTCGCGCCCGTCGGGCTTGCCGTCATAGCGCCGGGTGATCGAGTAGGCGATCTTCGTCGCCACGAAGGCGATGATGCCGGCGGTGATCGGGGCGATGAGAGCGGGGAGGACGATCTTCGACAGCACGGCGCCGAAGTCGATGCCGCCGAGGCCGGCTCCCACGAGCGTCGCGCCGATCAGACCGCCGAAGAGGGCGTGGGACGAGCTGGACGGCAGGCCGAGCAGCCAGGTCAGCATGTTCCAGGTGATCGCGCCGATGAGTCCGGCGAAGATCAGCGAGAGGAACAGCTCCGCCCCCGCGGCGAGGATCGCATCCTCCTGGATGATGCCGCCGGAGATGGTCTTGGACACCTCGGTCGACAGGAAGGCGCCGACGAGGTTGAGGAGAGCGGCCAGGAGCACCGCGGTCTTGGGCTTGAGCGCCCCGGTCGCGATGGGCGTGGCCATCGCGTTCGCGGTGTCGTGAAACCCGTTCGTGAAATCGAAGAAGAGTGCCAGCGCGATGACGAGCACGACGATGAGGGCTGCGGTTTCCACCGTTCGCTTTCGGTCTTGAGGAAGAGGGAGATGTCGACGGGATCGACGTGACGAACGAAGAGTTCACCGTGGGTTTGACTTCCGTTTACCGGCCCCGGTAAATCCTGCCACCGTCCCCCGCGCCGGTCAACTCGACCTGGGATAGCGTGGGACGGTGACTGACGCCCCGATCGCCGCCCGCCGTTCCACCCTCCGCACGCACCACGGCGACACGGTCGACGACCCGTACGAGTGGCTGCGTGCCAAGGACTCCCCCGAGGTCATCGCGCACCTGGAGGCCGAGAACGCGCACACCGAGGCGGAGACGGCGCATCTGGCGGCGCTCCGCGAGACGCTGTTCCAGGAGATCAAGGGCCGCGTGCAGGAGACGGATCTCTCCGTGCCGACGCGACGCGGAGACTGGTGGTACTACAGCCGCACCGAGGAAGGCGCGCAGTACGGCATCCACTGCCGGGCCGCCGCCGTCGAGGGCGACTGGACGCCGCCGCGTCTCGAGCCGGGGGTGCCCGTCCCCGGAGAGGTGGTGCTGCTGGACGGCAACGCCGAGGCGGAGGGGCACGAGTTCTTCTCCCTCGGCGCGTTCGACACCTCCGACGACGCGACGAAGCTGCTGTGGTCGACGGACTTCGAGGGCGACGAGCTCTACACCGTGCGCGTCCGCGACCTGGAGACGGGCGTCACGCTCGCCGACGAGATCCCGGACACCGGCAGCGCGTTCTTCACCCCCGACGGCACCGGCATCCTCTACACGACGCGCGACGACGCCTGGCGCCCCGACACCCTGTGGCTGCACCGGCTCGGGACCCCGGTGTCGGACGACATCCAGCTCTTCCACGAGCCCGACGAGAAGTTCTGGCTCGGCGCCGGGATCACGCGCAGCCGTCGCTACCTCGTGATCGGCGTGGGCTCCAGCATCACGAGCGAGGAGTACCTCGTCGACCTGACCGGTGACATCACCGCGGAGCCACGTCCGGTATGGCCGCGGCGGGAGGGCGTGGAGTACTCGCTCGAGCACGCGGTCGTGGACGGCGAGGACCGCCTGCTCATCCTGCACAACGACGACGCCCTGGACTTCGAGCTCGTCTCCGTGGCGGCGGACGACCCGCAGGGCGAGCGCCGCGTCGTCGTCGCGCATCAGCCGGGACGACGGCTGCTCGGAGTGGATGCGTTCCGCGACTTCGCCACGGTGGAGTACCGCAGCGAGGGCCTCGAGCGCGTCGGGCTCCTGGACTACTCGACGGACGCCGTGGAGGAGCTGCAGTTCGACGAGCCCCTCTACTCGGCGGGCGTCAGCGGCAACCCGGAGTGGCACTCCCCCTTCCTGCGCCTCGGCTACACGTCGTTCGTCACCCCAGGCACGGTCTACGAACTCGACCTCGCGACGCGCGAACTCGTCCTCCGCAAGCAGGTGACGGTGCTCGGCGACTACGACCCCGCCGACTATGGACAGCGGCGGGAATGGGCCACCGCGGAGGACGGCACGCGCGTGCCGATCTCCCTCGTCTGGAAGCGCTCCTTCGGAGAGCCCGGCGCGACGCCCCGGCCCGTCCACCTCTACGGCTACGGCTCGTACGAGCACTCCATCGACCCGGGCTTCTCCGTCGCCCGACTCTCGGAGCTGGACCGCGGAGTCGTCTTCGCCGTGGCGCATGTGCGTGGCGGCGGCGAGATGGGCCGGCAGTGGTACGAAGAGGGCAAGCTCCTGCACAAGCGGAACACCTTCACGGACTTCGTCGCCTGCGCCCGGCACCTCGTCGACGAGGGCACCACGACCCCGGCCCAGCTCGTCGCGGAGGGCGGCAGCGCGGGCGGTCTGCTGATGGGCGCGGTCGCCAACCTCGCCCCGGAGCTGTTCGCCGGGATCCTCGCGGGGGTGCCGTTCGTCGACGCGTTGACCACGATCCTCGACCCCTCGCTCCCCCTCACGGTGATCGAGTGGGACGAGTGGGGCGACCCGCTGCACGACCCGGAGGTGTACGCGTACATGAAGTCGTACACGCCGTACGAGAACGTGCGCGACGGCGTGGAGTACCCGCGGATCCTCGCGGTGACCTCGCTGAACGACACCCGCGTGCTCTACGTGGAGCCCGCCAAGTGGGTCGCCCGGCTGCGGGAGGCCGGCGCGAAGGACGTGCTGCTCAAGTGCGAGATGGTCGCGGGGCACGGGGGCGTGAGCGGGCGGTACAACTCCTGGCGCGAGCGGGCGTTCGAGCTCGCCTGGCTCCTGGACACCCTCCACCTCGCCTGACGGCAACGGTCACGCCCGGCATCAGGCGCGCGCGGCATCAGGCATTCGCGCGGCATCAGGCGCGAGTGGCTCTCCAGGCCTGATCTCGCGCGGAAGCCTGCACTCCCGTGTCCGACGCGGGCTCAGGCTACCGCGCGGCATCAGCGCTCGCGCGGCATCAGGCGCAAGAGGCTCTTGCTGCCTGATCTCGCGCGGACGCCTGTGGTGACCACACGCGACGACTGATCCTGCACAGGGCCAGGATTTCGCGAACGATCTCCCCATCCCGAGTGCTGCGATGGAGAGTGCTGCGCGAGCGCTCAGGGTGGAGAGGTGAGACGCACGAGGGTCGAGAGCTGGGTTCGAGAGCAGGGAGGCTCCGCGCATTCGTCGCGCGCACGTGAGGCGGGTTTCACCGAGTACCAGATGCGTCGTGCGGTGCAGGAAGGCACGCTCGAGCGTGTGCGCCGGTCGTGGCTCCTCCTCCCCGATGTCGATCCACGGCGCCGGGCGGCTGCTTCGGTCGGCGGGAGAGTCACCTGTGTGAGCGCTGCGGCTCTCGCCGGATGGTGGGACATCGGGGCCACGGACGTGCACGTCGCCCTCCCCCGGACCGCTTCTCGGTTCGACCGCGGCGGCGTCCAGGTGCATTGCGCCCAGGGGCCTGTGCCGGCGCATCCGCGCGCGGCGGTCGATCCCGTCCTGAATGTCCTCTTCCAGGTCGCGCGATGCCGGCCGCCCGTCGAGGCCCGTGCGATCTGGGAGTCCGCCATCCGCCACGGGGCGGTGGAGCTGGATACGCTCCCGCGGGTGCGGTGGCGGTGCCACGCCGCTGACCGCCTCGCTCGAATCGTCCGCGGCCGGTCGGACTCCGGCCCCGAGACGGTCTTCGTCGAACGGATGCGCGCGATCGGCATCGACGTGCGACAGCAGGTGTGGGTGGACGGCCATCCGCTCGACGGTGTCATAGGCGAACGGCTCGCCATTCAGATCGACGGCTTCCGCCACCACAGCGCCGCCGGCGACCGGCGGCGAGACCTCGCGGCGGACGCGAGGCTCGCGCTCCGCGGGTATACCGTCCTGCGCTTCGATTACCACCAGGTCATGGTCGATGACACTCACGTGGAGGACACCGTCCTGTCCGCGCTCGCGCAGGGGCTGCATCGCGCACGCCGTCGCGCGACGGCCCGCGCGGAGCAGACCGACCACAAGCTCAGGCACTCGCGCGAGAACAGGCACGAAAGACAGCAGGACGCCTGAAGCCGCGCGAGAGCCTGACAGGGCGCGAGGCCGAAAGAACAGGCGGCCACGCGGACACAGGAACTCGCGGGAGAACAGGCAAGAAGACAGCAGGACGCCTGAAGCCGCGCGAGAGCCTGACAGGGCGCGAGGCCGAAAGAACAGGCGGCCACGCGGACACAGGCACTCGCGGGAGAACAGGCAGGGAAGACAGCAGGACGCCTGAAGCCGCGCGAGAGCCTGAAGCCGGCGGTCAGCCGAAGAGGGCGGCGGCCTCGTCGTAGCGGTAGCGGGGCACGGTGTTGAGCTCGCCCAGAGCGTCGGCGAACGGGACGCGGACGATGTCCGTCCCCTGCATCGCGACCATCTGCCCCCAGGCGCCGTCCACGATGGCATCCGCGGCGTGCAGGCCGAGCCGGGTCGCGAGGACGCGGTCGAAGGCCGACGGCGAGCCGCCACGCTGGATGTGGCCGAGGATCGTGGCCCGCGTCTCGATGCCCGTGATCCGCTCGATCTCGGGGGCGAGCAGATCGCCGATGCCACCGAGCCGCGGACGGTTGAACGCGTCCAGGCCCTTGTCGCTGTAGGCCTCGTCCATGCCGGCGAGCTTGAAGCCCTCGGAGACGACGACGAGCGGCGCGCGACCGCGATCGTGGGCGCTCGTGACGAGCGCGGTGATCTCGTCCAGCGACATCGGCACCTCGGGGATGCAGATGACGTGCGCACCCGCGGCCATTCCGGCGTGCAGGGCGATCCAGCCGACGTGACGACCCATGACCTCGGCGACCATGCAACGCTGGTGGGAGTCGCCCGTGGTCCGGAGCCGGTCCATGGCGTCCGTGGCGATGTTCACGGCGGTGTCGAAGCCGAACGAGTAGTCCGTGGCCCGGAGGTCGTTGTCGATCGTCTTCGGAACGCCGAGCACCTTGATGCCGTCCTTGGCGAGACGGTCCGCCGCCGCGAGGGTGCCTTCGCCGCCGATCGCGACGATGCCGTCGATCTTGTGCCCGTAGAGGGTCTTCGCGATGTTGTCGGCACCTCCGCGCTCCCCCTCGTAGGGGTTGGTGCGGCTGGTGCCGAGGATCGTGCCGCCCACCTTGGACAGACCCTTCACCTCATGCCGCGTCAGGGGCATGAAGTCGCCCTCGACGACGCCGCGCCATCCGTCGCGGATGCCGACGAACTCCAGGTCGTAGGTCGTGGTGCCCTTGAGCACGATGCCGCGGATGACCGCGTTGAGTCCGGGGCAGTCGCCGCCGCTCGTCAGGATGCCGATCTTCATGCTGCTGCCTTCGGAGGTCGAGGGATGGGGGTGCGGCGACAGTGCCTGCGATCGACACTAGCGCGCCGCCCCCTCGCGTGCCATTCGAGCGCGTCGAAAACCGGGGATCTTGACGGCCGCGAGGAGCGATCACGCCGAACTTCGCGTCCCGGCAGGATGAGGCCCTGGAATCGCCGTTAAGAACCTGTGTTCTTGACGACGTCTCAGCGCCCGCCCAGGGCCTCGCGCAGAAGGTGCGTGAGCGCCGCCAGCTGCACCGACTCGCTCGCCGTCTCCTCCGTCGCCTCGCCGTCCAGAGCGCGGGCCGCGAGGCCCTGCTTCTGGTCGATGAGCTCGGCGATCTTCGTGTCGATCGTGTGCGCGGCGATGATCCGCCAGGCGGTGACCGGCTCGTCCTGGCCGATGCGGTGCACGCGGTCGATGGCCTGCGTCTGCTCGGCAGCGGTCCACGACAGCTCCGCGAGGACGACGTTCGAGGCCGCCTGCAGGTTGAGTCCGACGCCGGCCGCCGTGAGCGAGCACACCGCGATGCCGACCTCGGGGTCGCCGTTGAAATCGTCGATGGCCTGCTGCCGCGCCGTGTTCGTCTGGTCGCCGCGGATGGACACCGCGCGGATGCCCGCGGAGGCGAAGTGCGCCTCCGCCTGATCCATGACGTCGATGTGCTTCGCGAAGAACACGACCTTGCCGACCGACCGCTGCAGCTGTGCGGCGTAGTCGGCCGCGAGGAGGGCCTTCGCCTGACCGATGCGGCGCACCATGGTGAAGACGTTGTCTCCCCCGGTGCCGGCGGCCTTCGACTCCTCGAGCTCGTTCTGCGCCACGAGCCGGACGATGTCGTCGTCGATCTCTCCGGGCGCGAGACCGCGGTCGCCGCGTGCCTCGATGATGCGGCGGTAGCGGGCGGCCAGGCGCTCCCCCAGCTCGCGCTCGGCCTGGCGGATGCTGCGACCG
This sequence comes from Microbacterium sp. CFSPD4_SD4, assembly GCF_057364585.1. NCBI lineage: Bacteria > Bacillati > Actinomycetota > Actinomycetes > Micrococcales > Microbacteriaceae > Microbacterium > Microbacterium sp. CFSPD4_SD4. The sequence continues at coordinate 35,229 of NZ_JBNFOC010000001.1, read as the reverse complement.
AACTCGTCGTCGAGCTGCACCGGCAGATCGGCGACCAGCTTGTCGGGGAGGTCGGCGGCGACGTCCTTCTTCTTCCGTCGCACGATCCCCATCGAGATCACCGCGTCGCGGGCCTCCGGGTAGAAGGCCTTGTCCGCGGGCGTGAGCCCCGTCGCGTCGAGCTTCTCCATGAGCTCCGGTCCGGGCTTCTCGCCGTTCGTCCAGCCGAGGAAACGCCAGATGGCGTCGAAGTCCTCGACGTCGTTGATGAGCGGAGTGCCGGTGAGGGCGAGCATGAGCGGATCGTGCCCCGGCGTGCGCTCGCGCACCTGCGCCGCGAGCGAGAGCACGTTCTGCGAACGCTGCGACGAGAGGTTCTTGATGAAGTGCGCCTCGTCGACGACCATGCCGCGCAGGCCGATCGACGCGAGCCAGGACATGTGACGGTCGAGGATCTCGTAGTTGACGATGAACACGTCGGCGAAGGCGTCGATGTCGTCGCCGTCGCCCTGGATGACCGTGGCACGACGCTGCGGCGTCCACCGCTCGACCTCGCGCGCCCAGTTCATCTTCACGACGTTGGGCACCACGACGAGCAGCGGATAGGCGCCGGCGACGGAGGCCGCGAGCACCGACTGCGCCGTCTTGCCGAGGCCCGGCTCGTCGGCGAGCAGGAAGCTGCGGTGTCCGGCGCGCACAGCCTCGAGGAAACGGGACTGGTGCACCATGATCTCGCGGCCCTTGGGCGAGATGTGATCGAACTCCGGGGCCGGCGGAAGCTCCATCGACGCCGCCGCACCGCCCGCGCCGGTCTCGAAGGCCTTGTACAGCGGCCCCATGAGCTCCCAGCCGTCGAGGCGGCGGCGGGGCGTGCTGGCCGGACGCGGGGTCAGGTCGGGCGCGAGGAACGGGTTGGCCAGCTGACGGGCCTCCACCGAGGGCGGGGTGACCTGACGCTCGGCGATGGCCGCGGGGACCACCGACACCTGCACGGGCGCGGGGTCAGCGATGATGAGCTCCTCCGGCGGGAGCTCGGCCCCCGACTCGAGCAGCCAGTCGCGCCGCATCCGCTTGGCGACCGGCGAGGTGGCCTGGTCGGCCTCGAGCAGCTGGATGAGGGAGGTGTCCCGCGCGGCCGTCTTCGCGAGGATCGTCGCGACACCGTCGAGCCGCTTGAGCAGCTCGGCGCGGGCCGCGTCGGTGATCTCCGTGTCGGCCTTCACCCTGGCGCGCTCCTCGCGCACCAGGAAAGCGATCACCTGGAACTTCGTGCGATTCGTGGGACCCAGCTTCCCCCGCTGGGACTTCGCCTCGATCTCGCGCACCTTGCGCGCGAGGATCGGGATGAGGGGTGCCTCGTCATCGCGACGGGACGTCTTCTTGCGCCGCGGGGCGGCGGTTGCCGTGGTCGGCATGCTCCTCCTGAGCCTGAAGGGCTCCGGCGCCCTCAGGGAGCCGTGAGCCGTTCTCGTCGTCCGCGTGTGGCGTGAGCCAGGACCGTGCGGACTGTGGATCGGTGTTCCCGCCGGAGCACGCGATACGTGCGGGACCGGTGGGAGCCTGACCCTATTCTATGTCATCCCTGGCACTGGCCGCGGGAGCACGGCGCCGTCGTGTTACGCGGACACGTCCAGGATGGCCGCGGCCTGTGCGACGTCGGCGGCCATCTGCGTCATCAGCTTCTCGATGCCCTCGAACGCGACCATGCCGCGCAGCCGCTGCACGAACTCCACCGTCACGTCGTGACCGTAGAGATCGAGCCCGGTCTCCCCCAGCACGTGCGCCTCGACCTGACGGACGAGCACGTCGTCGAAGGTGGGGTTCGTGCCCACCGAGATCGCCGACGGGTGCCGGATGCCGGTGTCGTGGTCGACGAGCCAGCCGGCGTAGACGCCGTCGGCGGGGACGAACGCGTCGATGATCGTGGAGAGGTTGGCGGTCGGGAACCCGAGCTCGCGTCCGCGCTTCAGCCCGTGGACGACGACGCCGCGCACGTCGGGATACCGCCCGAGGGCGCGGGCCGCCTCGGCGACGTCCCCCGCCATCAGCAGCTCGCGGATCCAGCTCGACGAGACCCGGCGGCTCGACCCCGGAAGGTAGACGTCGTCGACGACCTCGACCGTGAACCCGTACCGGGGGCCGAGCTCCCGCAGCAGCTCGGGGGTGCCGGCGCCCCGGTGTCCGAAGCGGAAGTCGGCGCCGACGAGCACCGTGGACACGTGCAGCGCGCCGACGAGGATGTCGACGACGAAGTCCTCCGCGCTCCGGGCGGCGAGCGTCTCGTCGAACGTCAGCACCAGCGTCGCGTCGAGTCCGAGCTCGCCGAGGAGCTCCAGCTTGCGGTCGACGGTCACGACGTTCTCGGGACACCGGTCGGGACGGATCACGGCGAGGGGGTTGCGGTCGAACGTGACCGCGACGGCACGGCTCCCCGAGGCCGCGGCCGCCACCTCCAGGCGGCGGATGACGGCGCGGTGCCCCTCGTGCACGCCGTCGAACTTGCCGATGGCGACGGCGCTGGGCCCGAAGTCCTCCGGCACCTCGTCCGGATTCCGGAACACGATCACGCGGCGACCTCGACCGGACGCGCGGTCTCGACGGGCCGGTGCGTGCGCAGCCACCAGATCCCGAAGATCGGGAGGACGAGGGGGATGAAGAGGTAGCCGCGCCCGAACAGCGACCATACGGTCTCGTGCTGGAAGAGCTCGGGGAGGACGAGGCTGAGCACGCCGACGACCAGGACACCGGTGAGTTCGAAGACGATCGCCACCCACGCGACGGTGTACCAGCCGCGACGACGCGCGAAGACGAGCGCGAGCGTCGCCAGGACGTACACGATCGCGGCCAGCGCCGAGAGGCTGTAGGCCAACGGGGCCTCGTCGAATCGCCGGACGATCTGCACGAAGCTGCGCCCGGTGGCCGCCAGCGCCATCACGGCGTAGACGATCACCAGGACACGACCGATACCGGTCATCCGAGTGGAGGGGGCGGTGGAGCTCATAGCGCATTCCATCCTAGAGCCGGGCGAGCTGCCCGGCGTCCGCTCCGGGTGCTCCTCAGGCGACCTGCACGGTCCAGATGACCTGCATGCGCCAGAGCATGATCGCGATCGCGAGCGCGGCCACGCCGAGCACGACGGTGCTCCACCGGCTGCGTTCCATCAGCGCCCAGAGCACGGCCCCGATCGGAAGCAGGGCCGCCGAGACGAGGTACACCCAGAACTCCAGCAGATCCCCGGTCGGCGGGTTCCCGGCGAGGGGCGCCACGATGGCGACGACGATCTGCGCGACGAGCAGCACCTCGACGAGAGCGAGCGCGCCGACGGAGAAGTCGCTGGGGCGACGGCCGGCGAACCCGGCGCCGAGGCAGAAGAGCCCGGCGGCGACGGCGACGACGATCTGCACGATCGTGAACCACAGGATCATCGGGAGACCTCCGGCATGTTCATGGCGCTCTTCACATCGGCACCGCGCTTCTCGACGATCCCCACGAGCGTGCCGTCGTCTTCGACGGCCGCCGCGAGCGGTCCGTCCAGGCGCACCGCCTGCCCCGCGAGACGTTTGCCGTGTCGCAGGTCCCGCGCCTCCTCCGCTGTGACGGGGAGGGCGGGGAGCACGCGGCCGGCCGCCTGACCGGGGGTGAGCATCGGAGCCCCGTCGAGGGCGTCGATCGCCACGGCGTCGCGCACGTCGAACGGGCCGACGCGGGTGCGGCGGAGGGCGGTCAGGTGGCCGCCGACGCCGAGCGCGGCGCCCAGGTCGCGGGCCAGCGAGCGGATGTAGGTTCCGGACGAGCAGTCCACGACGACATCGAGATCGATCGCGTGGTCGTCGCGGCGACGCGCGACGACGTCGAACCGGGACACGACGACGTCTCGCGCCGGGAGGACCACCTCCTCCCCCGCACGGACGCGGTCGTAGGCGCGGCGGCCGTCGACCTTGATCGCCGACACCGCACTCGGGACCTGGGAGATCGCGCCCGTCAGCGCGGCCACTCCGGCATCGATCGCCGCCTCCTCGATCGCCGCGAGGGCGCTCTCATCCGCGCGGTGGAGGGTCTCGCCCTCCGCGTCATCCGTGGAGGTGACGGATCCGAGCCGGATGGTCGCCTCGTACGTCTTGTCCGCGCCCACGATGTAGGTGAGGAGGCGGGTCGCGCCCTCGATGCCGATGACGAGCAGTCCGGTGGCCATCGGGTCGAGAGTCCCGGCGTGGCCTACCTTGCGGGTCCCGAAGGCCCGTCTGGTGCGGGCGACCACGTCGTGACTGGTCAGCCCGCCGGGCTTGTCGACGAGGAGGATGCCGGGGGTCGCCATCCCTCCAGCCTACCGAGGCCGGGAGCGGCGACCGCTCGCCTAGGCTGGAGGGATGGCCGCGCCCGCACCGTCTCCTGCGACGATGACGCCCCTGCACGGCTGGTACGCCGAGGAGGCGCGCGATCTGCCGTGGCGCCGGCCGGAGTTCCACGCCGCCTTCGGCGCCTGGGGCGTGCTGGTGAGCGAGTTCATGCTGCAGCAGACGCCCGTGACCCGCGTGATCCCGCACCTCGACGCGTGGCTGACGCGGTGGCCCACACCCCGCGCGATGGCGGCCGCGTCTCCGGCGGACGTCGTGCAGCAATGGGCGAACCTCGGCTATCCGCGGCGCGCCCTGTGGCTGCACCGTGCGGCCGTCGAGGTGGTCGAACGCCACGGCGGCGTCGTGCCGCGTGACGTCGACGCCCTCCTCGCCCTCTCCGGGATCGGCGACTACACCGCCCGTGCCGTGGCCGTGTTCGCGTACGGCGACCGTCATCCCGTCGTCGACACCAACACCCGGCGCGTGCTCGCCAGGGCGGTCGAGGGACGAGCGCAACCGGGGTCCCCGTCCCGCCGCGACCTCGCGCTCATGGCGGCGCTGCTACCCGCGGACCCTGCAGAGGCCGCCGTGCTCAACGCCGCGGCGATGGAGCTCGGCGCGACGATCTGCACGTCCCGTGCGCCCCGATGCGACCGCTGCCCGCTGGCTGACGGGTGTGCGTGGCTCGCGGCCGGCCGACCCGACACCGGGGATGAGCGACGACGACAGGCTGCGTACGAGGGTTCGGACCGCCAGGCCCGCGGCGCCGTGCTCCGGCTCCTGCGCGCCGCCGCCCCCGCCGCGGTCCCGCTCACCGCCGTCCTCCCGGACTGGCCCGACGTGCGTCAGCGGGACCGTGCGATCGACTCCCTCATCGCCGACGGGCTCGCGGAAGCCGACGGGGAGGGCCTCTCCCTGCCACGGTGAGCGCTCAGAGGAGCTGTTCGGTGCGGTGGGCCAGCACGGTCAGTTCGACGCGGCTGCGGACATGCAGCTTCGCGAACGCGCGTCCGAGGTGCACCTCGACCGTGCGGACCGAGACCGACAGCCGCTCCGCGATCGCGCGGTTCGCCGTCCCGCCGACCGCGAGCATCGCCACCTCGAGTTCCCGGGGCGTCAGTCGCTGAGCCCAGGCGCTCCGGCAGGCGGGCAGGGCCGCCGTCCCGTCCGCCGTGGTCCCGGACGCCTCGAGCCGTTCCCGCCGTCGTCGCACCGCGCGCTCCCAGGCCCGCGCTCCGGCGACCTCGAACAGCCGCTCGGCCCGCGCGAGGTGCCCGCGTGCCGAGACCACGTCTCCGTGCAGACCGGATCGGACCCCGAGGAGGGCCTCGACCCGCCCGCGGGCGAACGGAGACCGAAGCCGGCTCGCCGCCACCCGCAGCTCCTCCTGGTCCGAGCGCCATGTGGGGCCGGCGGAACCGACGACCGCCCGCCGCAGCGCCGCGGCGATCTCGCTCTCCAGCGGGCGCACGGTCCCCGGCCGGTATCCCCCCGGCGACCAGAGTACGACCTCGTCGACGCCCGGCACCGCGAACAGCGGCTGCGGGGCTCCGCGGTCCCGCCACAGCCCCATGGCGCCGACGGCCACCTCGAAAGAACCGTCCAGAAAGGCCTCGACGGCGCGATCGACCAGCACGTCCGTCTCGGCGGCGGGAGGGAGGACGTCGGTGAGCGCACGCGCGATCGGGCCCAGGGCGCCGAGCACCGCCAGGTCGAGCCGCCGCGCCAGGACGACACCGAGACCGGCGAACGGGATCGCGACGGGGAGTTCGACCGCCGCGTGCCGGAGCAGTTCCCTGGCCGGACCGATGTCTCCCCGCCAGACGAGGAGCAGCACCTCGGTGACGGCGCGGTAGGCCCGCACCACCGGGCTGCTCTCGAAGCCGGGGAACACCGGATCGCGCTCCGCTCCGGGAAGTCCTCCCGTGCGCAGCATCCGCAGGCCCTCGTCGATGTCGCCCGCGCATGCCGTCTGCAGCGCCGCCGCTACGCCGCCGAGCCCACCGAGCCCCGCGGTCCCGCTCGCCGGCATGACGTCGCCGGCGAGGAGAGCGCACACCCCCACCACGGCATCGCGCAGCGCACGGTCCGTCCCCGCGTGGGAGGCTCCGCGGACCTGGGCGAGCCAGCGCCACTCGGCCCCGCGGTCGCGACGTTCCGCGCACAGGATCGCGACGAGCGCCGCGGATCGCGCCCATGCCGTGGCGTCGGCCGCGGAGCCGGAGGCGAGCCGCCGCGGATCGACGGCGGGAACGAGGCCGCGCCGAAGGGTGCGGGCGGCGAGGTAGGGGCCGAGCGCCCGTGCCCGTCGATGCTCCGCGGCGCCCGGGAAGAGACCGCTCAGCCAGGCCTCGGCATCCGCGGCGTAGCCGCAGGCGAGCGCCGCGCAGCCGGCGAGCACCCTGGCCTCCTCGCCGACGACGCCGGTCGCGTGCGCGGCGGCCTCACCGGCCAGGAGCAGCACGCGCTCGGTGAGCCCCGCGTCGGCCGCGACGCGGGCCCGCGCTGTCAGGACCGCTGCGGCCCGACGATCCCGCGCGGCGCACGATCGCGCGCGATGCCACGCCTCGCCACTCCGGTCGCCGCGTGCGACCGCGGCGTCAGCCAGCCGGGTGTGCACGCGCGCGACCTCCGCCGCCGACGCAGCCGCGTACACCTCCGCGGCCACGCGCGGGTCGGTGAGCCGGATCGAGCCCGCGTGGATCGTCAGATGCGGCGCAGCGGCGCTGGCCCGTATCTCCTCCACGCGGCGTCCGTCGGCCGCGAGGATCGGATCCAGCTCCTCCTCGAGTGCCAGCACCACCGTGAGCAGGAGCAGTCGGTCGGCGCTCGCCAGCCCGCGGATGCCGGCATGGACCGCCGCGGACGGCAGCGGCCACGGCATCCGACTCGATCCGCGGCGCTGCTCCGGTGTGAGGCGGGCCGCGACGGCGAGCACGGCCTCGGCATCGTCAGGCAGCGCGGCGGCCAGCTGCGCCGCCACGTGCGGCGCGCAGCACAGATCCCGCCGTCGAAGCTCATCCAGCAGCGGCTCCACGACGACAGGCGCGACGAAGGGGCCCGCGGGCGTGCTCGTCGCCTGAATGTCGATCCCCCCAGATCCACCGGTTGTCCCGCCGCGGACCTGAGGGTATCAGACGGGATCAGTCCTCGTCGTCGTCGTCCGACCGGTAGGGGTCGGCCTCGCCGGCGTGGGTCGCGGACGAGGCCAGCTTGGCCACCTCCGCGTCGCGCTCCTGCGCCTCGCGCAGCAGAGCGGTGATGTGGTCGGCGTTCTCCGGGAGCGCGTCCGGGATGAACTCGAGCGTGGGGACGAGTCGAGTGCTGAGCTGTCGACCGACCTCGCTGCGCAGCATGCCGGTCGCGGACGTGAGCGCGGCACCGCTGGCGAGGCGCTCCTCTTCCGTGCCGAGCACCGTGTAGAACACGGACGCGTGCTGCAGATCGCCGCTCACGCGGACGTCGGTGATGGTCACGAAGCCGAGACGCGGGTCGCGCAGCCCCTTCTCCAAGCGCTCGGCGAGGATCACGCGGATGCGATCCGCGAGTCGGGCCTGTCGTTCACCAGCCATTGTTCCTTCTCCCACCTCTGTGCATCGCGGTTCCCAGCGAATCGCGGAGGCGGCTGCCTCCTCCCCCGTCACGGGAGGAGGAGGCAGCCGCCGCAGTCGTGCGGATCAGCCGCGCGGCTTCTCCACCATCTCGGTCGTCTCGATCTCGTCGCCGACCTGGATGTCGTTGTACTTGCCGAGGCCGATACCGGCCTCGTAGTCCGTCCGCACCTCGGTGACGTCGTCCTTGAACCGGCGCAGCGACTCGATGGCGAGGCCATCGGCGATGACGACGCCATCGCGGATGACGCGGGCCTTCGCGTTGCGCGTGATCGTCCCGGACCGCACGATGACACCGGCGATGTTGCCGAACTTCGAGGAGCGGAACACCTCGCGGATCTCGGCGACACCCGACTGGACCTCTTCGTACTCCGGCTTGAGCATGCCCTTGAGCGAGCTCTCGATCTCGTCGATCGCGTTGTAGATGACGGAGTAGAAACGGATGTCCACGCCCTCACGCTGAGCACGCTCGCGCGCCTTCGTGTCGGGGCGGACGTTGAAGCCCACGATGATCGCGTTGTCGATCGTCGCCAGGTTCACGTCGGACTCGGTGATCGCACCGACACCGCGGTGGATGATGCGCAGCTGCACCGAGTCGTCCACCTCGATCTTGAGGAGCGACTCCTCCAGAGCCTCGACGGCACCGGAGACGTCACCCTTGATGATGAGGTTGAGCGACTCGACCTTGCCCTCTTCGAGAGCACGGGTGAAGTCCTCGAGCGAGATGCGCTTGCGGGCCTTGGCCAGCTGGGCGTTGCGCTCGACGGCTTCGCGCTTCTCCGCGATCTGACGCGCCATGCGGTCTTCCTCGGTGACGATGAAGACGTCGCCGGCGCGGGGCACGGAGTTCAGACCCTGCACCTGGACCGGACGGGACGGCGCGGCCGCCTCGACGATCTCGCCGTTCTCGTCGATCATCGCGCGGACACGGCCGTAGGCGGTGCCCGCCACGATCGCGTCGCCGACCCGGAGGGTTCCGGACTGAATCAGCACCGTCGCGACCGAACCGCGGCCCTTGTCGAGCTTCGCCTCGATGGCGACACCGCGAGCGGCCTTGTTCGGGTTGGCGGTCAGGTCGAGACCGGCGTCCGCCGTGAGCAGCACCGCGTCCAGGAGCTCCTGGATGCCGGTGTTGGCACGGGCCGAGACGTCGACGAACATGACGTCGCCGCCGTACTCCTCAGCCACCAGACCGTACTCGGTGAGCTGCTGACGCACCTTGGCCGGATTGGCCTCGGGCTTGTCGACCTTGTTCACCGCGACCACGATCGGCACGTTGGCCGCCTGAGCGTGGTTCAGCGCCTCGACCGTCTGCGGCATGATGCCGTCGTCGGCCGCGACCACGAGGATCGCGAGGTCGGTGACCTGCGCACCACGGGCACGCATGGCGGTGAACGCCTCGTGACCGGGGGTGTCGATGAACGTGATCGCCCGCTCGATGCCCTCGTGCTCGGTCCAGACCTGGTAGGCACCGATGTGCTGGGTGATGCCGCCGGCCTCACCCTCGATGACGTTGGTCTGGCGGATCGCGTCGAGGAGGCGCGTCTTACCGTGGTCGACGTGACCCATGACGGTGACGACCGGGGGACGGATCTCGAGGTCGTCCTCGCTCTCCTCCTCCAGCTCCTTCTCGAGGTCGAGACCGAAGCCCTCGAGGAGCTCCTTGTCCTCGTCCTCGGGCGAGACCATCTGGACCTTGTAGCCCAGCTCCTCACCGAGGACCTCGAACGTGGCCTCATCCAGCGACTCGGTGGCCGTGGCCATCTCGCCGAGGTTGAAGAGGATCGTGACGAGGGTGCCCGGCTGCACGGTGTAGCCGGTCAGGGCCTCGATCTTGTCGGCGAAGTCCGCGATGGAGGCACCGCGACGCATGCGGATCGTCTCGCCGTTGCCACGGGTGACGTTGACGCCACCGACGACCGGGGCGCTCCGCATCTCGAACTCTTGCCGCTTCGCCCGCCGCGACTTGCGCTGCTTGCTCTTGCCGCCGCCCTTGCCGAAGGCACCGGCCGTACCGCCGCCGGGACCACGGCCACGACCGCCACCACCGGGACGACCGGCGAAGCCGCCGCCGGGACGGGGACCCGCACCGGGACCGCCACCGCCGCCGGGACGACCGGGGCCGCCCGTACGCTGCTGGAACGGAGCACCGGGACGACCGCCCTGGCCACCACGAGGTGCGCCGGGTCGCGGCGAGCCGGGACGCGGGGCACCCGGGCGCGGAGCACCGGGACGGGGCGCCTGCGGACGCGGGATGTTGCCGGGGGTCGGGCGCTGGCCCATCCCCTGCGCCGAGGCGAAGGGGTTGTTGCCGGGACGGGGACCCGCGGGACGCTGGCCCATGCCCTGTGCGGACGAGAACGGGTTGTTGCCGGGGCGGGGCGCGCCGGGCTTCGGGGCGTTGCGTCACCGGAGGACGGTGCGGCCGGGGCCGGAGCCGACGGCTTCGCGGGCGCCGACGGCGCCGGAGCCTTCTCCGCCGCGGGGGCGGGCGCCGGGCTCGGGGCGGGTGCGGCCGGAGCTGCAGGACCCGGCTTGGGGCCGGGCTTCGGACCGGGGGTGGGCGCCGAGGACTTCGGTGCCGGCTTCGCGGCGGGCTTCGCCGCAGCGGGCTCGGAGGCCGCCTTCAGGGACGGGTCGGCCTCGATCGCGGCGCGCAGCTTGCGCGCCACCGGGGGCTCGACCGTCGAGGACGGGCTCTTCACGAACTCGCCGAGTTCCTTGAGCTTCGCAAGTGCGACCTTGCTGTCGACGCCGAGTTCGGCGGCGATCTCATGTACGCGTGGTTTACCAGCCACAATTCTCCTGTCTGGGTCGGTCTGCCCAGACAGGGCAGACCACTAGTCGCGGACGGGTCTCATTTCGAGCCGTTCACTTTGTTTCCATAGCTGTTCAGCCTTTGTTTCTTGGTGGGTGCTGTTCGAAGATCCGTGTGTCCAGCTGAGTGGTCACACGCAGTGCTCTTCCGAAAGCTCGACGCCGCAGAGCGGCTTCCATGCACTCGGGTGTCGGATGCACCCACGCGCCACGCCCCGGCAGGACAGCACGCTCATCGGGGATGAGGGTGTCGTTCTGGGCAACCACCCTGAGCAGAGTGGAGCGGGGAGCACGCATGCGGCAACCGACGCACGTTCGTACGGGTTCCATCTTACACCTGCGTTCCGTCCGTCCTCGCCGCCACCGGGCGTGGCGTCGAGGACGGACAGGGATCAGTCGAGGACGCTGTCCGGCTGGATGTCGATCTTGGCGCCGGTGAGCTTGGCGGCCAGACGCGCGTTCTGCCCCTCCTTGCCGATGGCGAGCGACAGCTGGTAGTCCGGCACGAGGGCGCGGACGGCCTTGGTGCTCGCGTCGAGGACGAACGAGCTCGTGACCTTCGCCGGCGACAGCGCGTGCGCCACGAACGTGGGCAGGTCGGCGTCGTAGTCGACGATGTCGATCTTCTCCCCCGCCAGCTCCTCTGTGACGGCCCGCACCCGGCGCCCCATCTCGCCGATGCACGCGCCCTTGGCGTTGATGGCCGGGTCGTTCGCCTTCACCGCGATCTTGGTGCGGTGCCCGGCCTCGCGGGCCAGCGCGACGATCTCGACCAGGCCGGCCGCGATCTCGGGCACCTCGAGCGCGAACAGCTTGCGGACCAGGCCCGGGTGCGTGCGCGAGACGGTGATCTGCGGACCCTTGAGCCCCTTGGCGACGCTGGTGACGTACACGCGCAGCCGGGACCCGTGCGTGTACTCCTCGCCGGGCACCTGCTCCTCGGGCGGGAGGATGGCCTCGACGGAGCCGAGGTCGACGTGGATCATGCGCGGGTTCGGCCCCTGCTGGATCACGCCGGCGACGATGTCGCCCTCTTTGCCCTTGAACTCGCCGAGGACGGCGTCGTCCGCGATGTCCCGGAGGCGCTGGCTGATGACCTGCTTGGCGGCGAATGCGGCGATGCGCCCGAAGTCGTCCGGCGTCGCCTCCTCCTCGCCGATGATCGCACCCTCGTCGTCGCGGACGACCTGGAGGACGGCGACGTGGCCGGTCTTGCGGTCGAGGTGCACGCGGACGCCCTCCGGCGTCGCGCCGTCGGGCGAGACGTGCTTGGAGTACGCGGTCAGGATCGCCTGCTCGATGATCGAGACGAGCTCGTCGAACGGGATCGCCTTCTCCTTCTCGATCCCTCGCAGCAGACTCAGTTCGATGTCCATGACGGCCTCCCTATTCAGCTCTCGTCGCGCCCGAATGCACGCGCGACATCCGTACAACGATACCGTGTGCCGCGCGCCCGGGCCATCCGGCCTTCGCCGGCACAGGCCGTCGCGCGACAGCAGGCGCCCTTGCCGGAACCGGCCTGCCTCCGCGCGGCGGCCTGTTCCGTCGTGGAGTCCGGCGCCTGGTCAGGCCTTCGGCGCGGACGGGAGGGTGTTGAGCGCGCCGATCAGACGGAAGAGGTTACCCACCTGACGCTGATCCAGGTGCAGGGCGAGGCGCGGGAGGTCGAGGCGGTCGTCGTCGGCGACCTCCGGGGACCGGGGGGCCGTGCGCTCGATCCGCCCGGTCGACAGGAGTGCGGCGAAGGCGGTGTTGAGCTCCTCGATCTCGGCGTCCGTCGGCTCGGCCTTGAGCCGCAGCACGAGCGTGTCCCCGACCCACCGCAGCGAGTCGTAGTTGCGCCAGAACCCGGTGATCTCGGCGCGGGCCTCCTCGACCGAGTCGGTGATGACGACGCGATCGAAGTCCCCCGGGGAGATCACCCCCATCGGGGCGAGGTGCTCGTCGACGAAGCGCCGCATGCCCTGCCAGAACGATCCGCCCTTCTCGTCGAGCAGCACGATCGGCGTCGGCTCGGCCTTCCCGGTCTGCTGCAGGGTGAGCAGCTCGAACATCTCGTCGAGCGTGCCGAAGCCCCCAGGCAGGCAGATGAATCCGCTCGACTCCTTGATGAGCATGAGCTTGCGCGTGAAGAAGTATTTCATCGCGACGACCTGATCGCTTCCCGCGACGAGACTGTTCGCCTTCTCCTCGAAGGGGAGCCGGATGGAGACGCCGAGCGACAGCGCCGGCCCCGCCCCCTCGGCGGCGGCCTGCATGATCCCGGGGCCCGCGCCCGTGACGACCATCCAGCCGTCGTTCGCGAGCGCTGCCGCGACATCGCGCGCCTGCAGGTACAGCGGGTCGTCGTGGAGGGTGCGCGCGGAGCCGAACACCGTCACCTTCGGCACGCCGCGGAACGGGGCGAAGAGGCGGAACGCGTCGCGCATCTCGGCCAGGGCGGCGGAGGCGATCTTGAGGTCGAGGCGGTCGGTGTCGTCCTCACCGAGGAGCAGCGCCGTGCGGAGCATCCGCATCACGAGCCGGCGGTCCGAGGACACCCCCGCTTCGTCCAGCACATGGTTGATCTCGTCGCTCAGAGCGGCCGGCAGCGGTTCCTCGGTCATGCCCCCAGCGTCCCACGCGGCCTCCCGCCGACGGGACGCAACGCCGAGGATCCGCACCCCCGCGCTCCGCAGCATGGGCGGGACACGGTGTCAACGCCCGTGCCCTCGGTCGGCGGTGGCGCCACGATGGCGACATGACAGAGATCACCGGAACCGAGGCCCTCGCCCGCATCAAGGAGCTCGTGGAGGACATCGACTTCACCATGCTCACCACCACCGACCCGGATGGGAACCTCGTCAGCCGGCCGATGTCGACCAGGCAGATGGACGACGCCGGCGCCATCTGGTTCTTCACGGCGGAAGACACGGAGAAGGTCGAGGAGTCGCGCCGTCACCATGATGTCGGGCTGGCCTACTGCGACGCGAAGGGCATGCGCTACGTGTCCGTCGCCGGCACCGCCGAGGTCGTCCACGACCGCCCGAAGATGGAGGAGCTCTACTCCCCCTCCCTCGACATCTGGTTCGAGGACGGGCTGGACACCCCCGGCATCGCCCTGCTCGCGGTCACCCCGGTCGTCGCCGAATTCTGGGAACCGGCGAAGGGCAAGGTGGCGATGGCCGCCGGGGCGCTCAAGGCGTTGGTGACCCGAGACACCCCGGACGACGACATCATGGACCACGGCCGCGTCACCTGCTGAGCGACCGGCGGCGCCGGGTCAGCGCGTGGCGGAGAGCCGCTCCACGGCCTCGGCGACCGAGACCGCCTCGCGCTCGCCCGTGCGGCGGTCCCAGAACTCCACCTGGCCGTCGGCGGCGCCCCGGCCGACGATCACGATCTTCGGGACGCCGACGAGCTCTGCATCACCGAACTTGACTCCGGGCGACACCTTCGGACGGTCGTCGTAGAGCACGTCGAGGCCTGCGGCCTCGAGCTGCGCGGAGAGGTCCTCCGCGACGTCGAAGGCGACCTGGTCGCGCCCGGCGGCGACGACCTGCACGTCGAACGGGGCGACCGAGGCCGGCCAGATGAGGCCCTTGTCGTCGTTGTTGAGCTCGGCGATGATCGCCAGGATCCGCGTGACGCCGATGCCGTACGACCCCATGGTGACCGTGACGAGCTTGCCGTTCTCGTTGAGGACCTTGAGGCCGAGCGCCTCCGCGTACTTCCGTCCGAGCTGGAAGACATGACCGATCTCCATGCCGCGGGCGAGCTCTACCGGACCGGAGCCGTCGGGCGCCGGGTCGCCGGCGCGCACGTTCGCGATCTCCACGATGCCGTCCGCCTCGAAGTCGCGTCCGGCGACGACGGAGTGCGCGTGCTTCTGGTCGATGTTCGCGCCGGTGATCCAGCTCGTGCCCTCGCTCACGCGGGGGTCGACGAGGTAGCGGATGCCGGTCGCGGACTCCTCGCCCAGCACGGCGCCCGTGGGCGACCACGGACCGATGTAGCCCTTCACCAGGAGGGGGTTGTTCTCGAAGTCCTCGGCGGTGGCGGTCTCCACCTCGGCCGGCGCGAAGGCCACCTCGGCGCGCTTCTCGTCCACCTCGCGGTCGCCGGGGATGCCGACGATCACGAGCTCACGGGTGCCGTCGAGGTGCTTCAGGGCGAGGACCACGTTCTTGAGCGTGTCGGCGGCGGTGTACTCGCCGTCGAGCTCGCGGTTGCAGTGCGCCACGAGCGTCTCGATGGTCGGCGTGTCCGGAGAGTCGAAGACCACGGGGGCGCCGTCGGCATCGAACGGGACCGGCGCGGGTACCGGGGTGCTGAAGGCCTCGACGTTGGCCGCGTAGCCGCCGGCACTGCGGACGAACGTGTCCTCGCCCACGGGGGTCGGGTGCAGGAACTCCTCGCTCCGCGAACCGCCCATGGCCCCGGCGTCGGCCTGCACGATGGCGTACTCGAGGCCCAGCCGCTGGAAGATGCGCTCGTACGCGTCCCGCTGCGCCTGGTAGCTCGCGTCCAGCCCCTCGTCGGAGGCGTCGAAGGAGTAGGCGTCCTTCATCGTGAACTCGCGGCCGCGGAGGAGCCCGGCGCGCGGCCGGGCCTCGTCGCGGTACTTGTCCTGGATCTGGAAGATCGTCAGCGGCAGGTCCCTGTACGACGAGTACAGATCCTTCACGAGCAGCGTGAACGCCTCCTCGTGCGTCGGCGCCAGCAGGTAGTCCCCGCCCTTGCGGTCCTGGAGGCGGAACAGCAGATCGCCGTACTCGTCCCAGCGACCGGTGGCCTCGTACGCCTCGCGCGGCATCAGCGCGGGGAAGTGCACCTCCTGCGCACCCGCGGCGGCCATCTCCTCGCGGATGACGGTCTCGATCTTCGCCTTGACGCGCAGGCCGAGCGGCAGCCACGCGAAGATGCCTGCCGCCTGCGGTCGGATGTACCCGGCGCGGATCAGCAGCTTGTGACTGGCGACCTCGGCACCGGCAGGATCTTCGCGGAGCGTACGGAGGAAGAAGTTCGAAAGACGAGTGACCACGGCTCAAGTGTAGTGAGCCGCGGTCACCCGCCTCGTCGCTCAGTTGAGGGCCGGGAGTCCCTGCGGCACGACACCGCCGCCGTAGAGGCTCTCCGCGAGCTCCTGCAGAGCCGTGAGCGCCACGCGCTGCGGCAGCGGACCGTAGGAGATGCGGGCCACGCCGAGCTTCTCGTACTCGGAGGCGGCGAGCGCGCCGGGGATGCCGATCACGCTGACCTTGCGCTCACCGATCCCCTCGACGAGCTGACGCGTGACGTTCGCGTCCAGGATGCCGGGGACGAAGACCGCGGTGGCGCCCGCATCGAGGAAGGCGCGACCGCGCTGGATGGCATCCGCGATGCTCTGCTCCACGGGGCGCGACCCGGCACGCACGAACGCGTCGGTCCGGGCGTTGAGGGCGAACGGCACGCCCTCCGCCTCCGCGGCCTTCACGATGGCCTCGACGACGGCGACCGATTCATCCAGCGGCTTGAGGCGGTCCTCGACGTTCGCGCCGACGACGCCGGCCGCGATCGCGAGGCGGGTGGTCTCCCCCGCGTCGCCGTACCCGTCGTCCAGGTCGGCGGTGACGGGAACGGACACGGCCGCCGCGATCCGTCCGACCATGTCGATCATGACGTCGCGCGGGGTGTCCCCGTCGTCGTAGCCGAACGACGCGGCGATGCCGTGACCGGCTGTGGCGATCGCCTTTGTCTCCGGCAGCGCGGCGACGGCGCGTGCGGAGACGACATCCCACACGTTCACCACGCGGAGGATCTCCGGGGCGTCATAGAGTCCGACGAGGGTCTGGGCCTTGGCAGCAGTGGTCATGTCCCCACGCTAGCGGCCGATGCGGGCACGCGGGCCGGCTGCGGCGGATCGTCCCGGTGCTCGACCTAGGCTGGCGGCATGCCCCAGCGCCGCTCGCATGTCGCCCCCTCCGCCGCCCAGACCGAGCTCGCCGCGGCGCTCTCGGCGCTGCGGGAGGCCCTGGACACGCCGACCGCGTTTCCCGCCGACGTACTCGCCGAGGCGGAAGCGGCCTCGGCGACGACCCCGGAGCTCGACCTCACGGAGATCCCGTTCGCGACCCTCGACCCGGCGGCGCCCGTGACCTCGACCAGGCCTTCCACCTCGAACGCGACGGCGACGGCTATCGGGTGCGGTACGCCATCGCGGACGTGCCGGGTTTCGTCACCCCCGGTGGTGCCGTGGACGCGGAGGCCCGCCGACGGGGACAGACCCTGTACGCCGCGGACGGCACGATCCCGCTGCATCCGCCGGTGCTGAGCGAGGACCGCGTCTCCCTGCTCCCCGATGTCGACCGTCCCGCTCTCGTGTGGACGTTCGCGCTGGATGCCGCGGGCACCGTGACCGACTTCCGGCTGGAGCGCGCCCTCATCCGGTCCCGTGCGCAGCTCGACTACGCGGGCACCCAGGAGGCGCTGGACCGGGGCGACGGCGGCCACGCGGCCCTGCTGCCGGAGATCGGTGCCCTCCGCCTCGAGCAGGAGCGTCGGCGCGGTGGAGCCAGCCTCAACGTCCCGGACGAGGAGGTCGTGCGCACCGAGGACGGCTCCTATGCGATCGAGCGCCGCAGCCCCCTGCCCGTGGAGGAGTGGAACGCGCAGCTGTCGCTCATGACCGGGATGGCGGCCGCGACGCTCATGATCGACGCAGGCGTGGGCATCCTCCGCACGATGCCGGAGCCGGACGAGGCGGCGTTCGCGGCCTTCCGTCACCAGACGGAGGCGCTCGGGCGCCCGTGGACCGACGGCACGTACGGCGAGTACCTCCGCGGCCTCGACCGCTCCGACCCGATGACCCTCCCGGTGCTGGAAGCCGCCGCCTCGCTGTTCCGCGGTGCGGGGTACCTCGTGTTCGACGGGGAGCCGCCCGCCGACGCCGTGCAGGCCGCGATCGGCGCCCCGTACGCACATGCGACCGCTCCCCTCCGCCGGCTCGTCGACCGCTGGGTCCTCACCATCTGCCTCGCCGTGTCGACGGGACAGCCGGTGCCGGAGTGGGTGCGCTCCTCCCTCGGCGACCTCCCCGCGCTCATGCAGGACTCGGGCCGACGGGCGTCGCAGCTGGACGCGGACACCGTGAACCGCGTCGAGGCCGCGCTGCTCACGCCTCTGGTCGGGCAGACGGTCGAGGCGACGGTCATCGAGCTCCGGGGTGAGCGGGCCGCCGTCCAGATCGCGGAGCCCGCGGTCACGACGACCGCGGCGGTGGGTCTCGCGAGGCCCGGGGACGTGGTGCGGCTGCGCGTCGTGCGCGTGGACATCGCGACGGGCGAGATCGAGCTCGCCGTCTGACTCCGCCGGGTCAGGCGAGGACGCCGGATCAGGCGCTTACCGGCACCAGCGCCTGTGCTGCCGCGTTCGCCTGATCCTCCACCAGCGTCAGCCCGAGACGAGACGGCCGTCGGCGCCTCTCGGGACGATGTCCGTGCTGGTCGGCATACTCGCTCCATGCCTTCCATGCCGGTCGAATCCGTGACGCGTCCCCCGCTCGACCTCTTCGCGCTGGCCTCCTCGTTCGTGGAAGTCCCGGTGTCTTCCTGGCGCTCCGCCCCTTGGTGGTTTTTCCGCCTGTGCCTGGCGGTCTTCCTCTCCCTCGGCGCAGCCGCCGCGTTCACCGTTGTGCCGGCTGCGACCGCGAACGACATGTCCCTTCGCATGGGTATCGGGATCGGATGCTCGATGGCGACCGTCATCCTGCTGGTCACGCTTCTGACCGCGAACGGCTACAGTCGCGTGACCCGGTTCGCCCGGAAGGCGCGGCACCGGATCGGTGCCGCAGTACTGGGGCTGTCCGTCGCGTTCTCGCTGCTGCTGGCGATCGGCGCGGGTGCGGCGGCGCTGACACCGACGATCGGCCGGGACCCCCAGGTGCTGCTCCTGCTCGCCACGATCGCCGTGCTCGGCGCCTTCTGGGGGTGGATGGCACTGATGCTGACTCCCCCTGTCCTCTCCACCGCACCGACCGCAGACCTGCATCGCGCAGGACGGGCCTACACGGCGATGACCGCAGCGGCCGTGATCCTCGTGGTGTACACGTGTTGGTTCCTGAGCCCCCAGCTCGAGGTCGCGGGTTCCTTCTCCGTGGCCCTCGTCGCGGTCGCTGCCTGCCTCGCCTGGCGCAACCGCGCCCTCGCCGCGATGGAAGCGCAGCGGCAGAGGATCCTGGCGATCCTCGACGACGGCATCGCCGTCCGCACGAGCGAGACACATCCAGGCCCCCTCGCTTCCAGCCTTCTCCCGCTGCAGAGTGCGGTGAGCGTGAGCCCGTTCGCCCCGAACTCCCTCCTGAGCACTCCGATGGCGGCCGCGTGGGAAGTGCAGATGATCCTCGCGTTCCTGGTCTGGGACTCCGGCGACGGCCCCTTTCCCCCGGACCTCGAGAAGCGGCGTGAACAGCTCGAGGTCTGGCAGCACCTCGGCTCCGAAGAGCGAGAGCTCGCCATCCGGGGCTTCTTCCGCGCACTGCGCCGGCGAATCGTCGCCTGAGCCGCGGGTTACCCTGTCGAGATGGATCAGGTCGAGCGCGTCGGGCGCTTCATCGCCGCGCGGTATCCGCGCGCACGCATCGCGATCGTCGCCGGGAGCACGGCCCGCGGCCAGCGCACGCGTTCGAGCGACATCGACCTCCTGCTCATCGACGATGATCTCTTCACCGATCGCGCCCAGCAGAGCGAGGCCCTCACCTGCGATTTCGAGGGCGAGATCTTCGAGGTCTTCGCCTACACGGCGGAAGGGTTCGAGACATGGGCGAACCGCGGCCTTGCGCAGCACCGACCCGTCATCGTGCACATGCTCGTGGAGGGCGTGCCGGTGCTCTCCGGGCCCGGGCTCGACGACCTGCGGGCCCGGTGGGGTGCGGTGCTCGCCGCCGGGCCCACGGTGGAGGACAGTGAGTCACGATTCCGGCGGTACGTGATCACCGATCTGCTCGACGACCTCCAGGACGCCACGGACCCGCTCGAGCAGCACGTCGTGGCCGGCCTGCTGTTCGAGCGCATCGCCGAGCTGATGCTGCTGACCGACGGGCAGTGGATCGGCTCCGGGAAGTGGCTCCCCCGACGTCTGCGTGCGTGGAGCCCCGAGCGCTCGCAGCAGCTCAGCGCTCCGCTGCTCGCCGGAGACATCCCGGGGTTCGCGGCGCGGGTCAGTGAGGAACTGGAACTCGCCGGTGGTCGGGTGCAGGCAGGGTTCGTGCGCTGACCTCATCGCGGGAACAGGCAGACACGCGACAGCAGGCGACACCGGCCGCTGGCGCCTGTCCTCGCGCGAATGCCTGAGGCGGGCGAGGGCTCAGGAGGCGGGAGTCGCGGTCGTCGTCATCACGAGGAGCTGCGGGTCGGACAGATCCAGAGTCACCGCGATGGCGGCGAACTCGGCGAGGGAACGGACGTGGGTGCCGCCGCAGAGGATCACGGCCTCGCCCTCGGGGAGGTCGCAGTGCCAGCGTCGCCGGTCGACGATGGTCGGTCCGTCCACCTCGATGCGGCTCGCGGCAGCGGAGGCGACCCATGCGGCGAGCTGTGCGTTGATGCGCTGCTCGCGGTCGGCCAGCGTGGCCGCGAACGTCTCGGTGTCGAATCCCGCGCGGCGCAGGCTCTTGCCGAGGCGGTACTCGTCGACGGCGCCGTCCTCGTGGATGCGGCTGGACTGGTTCGCCCGTCCCTCGAAGTCCGGGTTTCCCAGCGCATCCTCCCCCGGGTCCTTGCGCCAGAGGTCGGCGACCGCGAGATCCAGGGCGAGGGAGGCGAGGTGGCACGCGGTGTGACCGCGGCTGAGGCCGGCACGGTGCGCCTCGTCGACCGAGAGCGCCACGCGCGTCCCCTCCGCGAGCCAGGCGGGCGCGGCACCATCGAGCCGGTGGCCCACCAGCCACGTCCACCCCTCGGTCCCGCGCTTGACGGGGATCGCGCTGCCCACCGCGAACGCGCCGTCATCCGAGACCGCCGCCATGAGCGCCTCGGTCACGGCGACGGCTCCGTCCTCGCCGGAGATGTCGCCGGTATCGCCGGGCTGATCGGGCCAGGTGTGATCGACGGGGTGGAACGGCGTGGCGTCGACGACGACCACGGTTCCGTCGGCGTCGTCGGCCACGCGGGTCACGACCGCGTCTCCGCGGAGGCTGCCGTCCGGGAAGGTGACGATCGTGGGCGTGGTCATGGGGCTCCTCGGAGAGACGACGGAAGGGTGGTGCCGGTCAGGCACGGGGTGTCAGTGGGACGGCGGGATCGTGAAGCTGGCGAGCCGGTCGCCGTCGACGACGAAGATCCCATCGGACTCGCCGTTGAAGACGCGACTGCTCCACGCGAACCGGATGCGCGTCGTGTCGCCGTCCGTGGCGGCCGAGAGCACGGTCATCCGCGCCCCGGCGCCGATCGCATCGCTGTCCGCCCAGCCGCGCACGCCGTCGGCACCGGCTTTCACGGTGCCCCAGTCGCTCACGAAGCCGTCCGCGGTGAACGCGGCGACGAAGGCGTCGGTGTCCCCGGCGTTGATCGCGTCGATCATGGCCTGGACCGGCGCGGGCAGGAGGATGTCGGACACGGCACTCCTCGGATCAGGCGGTGACGACCTGGGCGGTGCCGAGCGGAGCGTCCGGTCCCATCTCGGCGGCGATGCGGTTCGCCTCCTCGATGAGGGTGGCGACGATGTCGGCTTCCGGGACGGTCTTGATGACCTCGCCCTTGACGAAGATCTGGCCCTTGCCGTTGCCGGAGGCGACACCGAGGTCGGCCTCGCGTGCCTCACCCGGGCCGTTCACGACGCAGCCCATGACGGCGACGCGCAGCGGCACCGTCATCTCCTTGAGCCCCTCGGTGACGTCTTCCGCGAGCGTGTAGACGTCGACCTGAGCCCGACCGCAGGACGGGCACGAGACGATCTCGAGCTTGCGCTCCCGGAGGTTGAGGGACTGCAGGATCTGGTGACCGACCTTGACCTCCTCGGCCGGCGGCGCGGACAGCGAGACGCGGATGGTGTCGCCGATGCCCTCCCCCAGCAGGATGCCGAAGGCGGTCGCGCTCTTGATCGTGCCCTGGAAGGCCGGTCCCGCTTCGGTCACGCCGAGGTGCAGCGGCCAGTCGCCCCGCTCGGCGAGCTGACGGTAGGCCTTGACCATGACGACCGGGTCGTTGTGCTTGACCGAGATCTTGAAGTCGTGGAAGTCGTGCTCCTCGAACAGCGACGCCTCCCAGACCGCACTCTCGACGAGGGCCTCCGGCGTGGCCTTGCCGTACTTCTCGAGCAGGCGACGGTCGAGCGAGCCCGCGTTCACGCCGATGCGGAGCGAGACGCCCGCGTCCTTGGCGGCCTTCGCGATCTCGCCGACCTGGTCGTCGAACTTGCGGATGTTGCCCGGGTTCACGCGCACGGCCGCACAGCCGGCGTCGATCGCCTGGAAGACGTACTTCGGCTGGAAGTGGATGTCGGCGATGACCGGGATCTGGCTCTTCTTCGCGATGATGTGCAGCACGTCGGCGTCGTCCTGCGAGGGCACGGCGACGCGGACGATCTCGCAGCCGGAGGCGGTGAGCTCCGCGATCTGCTGCAGCGTCCCGTTGATGTCGGTGGTCTTCGTCGTCGTCATCGACTGCACGCTGACGGGCGCATCGCCGCCGACGAGGACCTTGCCCACCCTGATCTGACGGGACTTGCGACGCGGGGCGAGGACTTCGGGGACCTTCGGCATCCCAAGATTCACTGCTGGCACGATCCCAGCCTACGCCGCCCGGATGCGGAAGGGCTGGATGCGGCGGGTGTGGTAGTTTCGCCCCATGATCGCGCACATCACCTGGTGGCCCGCCTCCTAGGCGGTGTGTTCGCGTTCCCTCGAATCCAGACCGCCTCCGGGGCGGTCTTTTCGTTGCGCCGAGCCGGAGCCCTCGCACAGGAGACATCGATGACCCTCTCTCGCCTCGACGAGCTCAGCGCCGACCCCACCGCGTCCTTCGTGCTGATCGCCCGGGACGGCGCGGACACCGTCGAGCTGCTCACCGGAGATGTGACCGACGTCGACCTGCTCGCCGACATCCCCCTGACGGTCGAGGGAGAGCCGCGGGAGGTGTTCGCGCTCGTCCCGTATCGGCAGGTCCGCGAACGCGGCTTCGTGGCCCAGGACGACGGCGCCCCGTTGCGCTGCCTCGTCGTCGCGGAGCACCTCGACCTGCCAACTGCTGCTGTGCTCGACGCGCTTCCGACCGCCCCGATCGCGCTCCGCGATGAGGGCTTCGACATCGCGGACGAGGAGTACGCGCGGATCGTCGAGACCGTGATCGCGGACGAGATCGGCCGCGGCGAGGGTGCGAACTTCGTCATCCGCCGCGATTTCACCGCGACCGTCGACGCCGACGGGCGCCAGGCGGCGCTCACCTGGTTCCGGGCTCTGCTCGCCCACGAGCGCGGCGCCTACTGGACGTTCGCGGTCGTCACCCCCGGGCACATCGCGGTCGGGGCGAGCCCCGAGGCGCACGTCGTGGCCCGCGGCGGCGTCGTCACCATGAACCCCATCTCGGGCACCTTCCGGCATCCGGCCGGCGGCGCGACGAAGGAGACGCTCACCGACTTCCTGGCGTCGACCAAGGAGACCGAGGAGCTGTTCATGGTCGTGGACGAGGAGCTCAAGATGATGAGCGCCGTCTGCGCCGACGGCGGACGCATCACCGGCCCGCATCTCAAGGAGATGTCGCGGCTGACGCACACCGAGTACATGCTGCGCGGACGGAGCGGGCTGGACCCGCGGGACATCCTCCGCGAGACGATGTTCGCCCCGACCGTCACCGGCTCCCCCATGCAGAACGCCTGCGCCGTGATCCGGCGGCACGAGCGCAAGCCCCGGGGCTACTACTCGGGCGTCGCGGCGCTCTTCACGCCCAACGCCGATGGCGGGCACGACCTCGACGCGCCCATCCTCATCCGCACCGTGTACCTGCGCGACGGCGAGCTGAGCGTGCCCGTCGGCGCGACCCTCGTCCGCCACTCGGACCCGCACGGCGAGGTGTCCGAGACCCACGGCAAGGCCGCCGGCGTGCTCGGCGCGATCGGCGCGATCGATCGGGACCGCGTCGCCGAGGCCCGCAGCGACGCCGACGCCCCCGGTGAGCCGCGGCGTCTCGCGGACGACCCGGACGTCGCCGCGCTCCTCTCCTCGCGCAACGCCCGCCTCGCCGAGTTCTGGCTGAACCCGCAGGGCGAGGACTTCACCGGTCCGTTCTCCGGCCGCTCCGCCCTCGTCGTCGACGCCGAGGACCGCTTCACGACGATGCTCGCGCATCAGCTGCGGCACCTCGGGCTCGACGTGACCATCGCGTCCTGGGACGAGGTGGACGACGGGGCGGTCGAGACGGCCGATCTCGTCGTCGCCGGCCCCGGCCCCGGCGACCCCCGAGACGACGCGAGCCCGCGCATCGCCCGGATGCGCGAGGTCGTGGCGGCCCGCCTGCAGGCGCATTCGCCGCTGCTCGCGGTCTGCCTGAGCCACCAGATCCTGGCGGACCGGATGGGGATCGCGCTGACGCCCCTCGACGCTCCGCACCAGGGGCTGCAGAAGGCCGTGCCGGTGTTCGGCGAGGACGCCTCGATCGGGTTCTACAACACCTTCACGGCACGGGTCGACCCCGGAGCGACCACGGTGGGCGCGGCCGAGGTCTCCGCGGATCCGGTGACCGGAGACGTCTACGCGCTCCGCGGCGACGGCTTCGCATCGGTGCAGGGCCACCTCGAATCGATCCTGTCCCGCGACGGCATCCGCACGCTGGAGCGCCTGGCGGCGCACGCCCTGCGCTGAGCGCGTTCCGGCCGCTCAGCCCAGGAGCTTGACCGGGTTGAACAGGTCGGCCACGAGCAGGAGCGCGCCCATCGCGATCAGCAGCGTCGCGACGACGACGGTCAGCGGCACGAGCTTGGTGGCGTCGACCGGGGCCGGGGGCGGCCGCCGGAACAGCTTCGCCCACGCCCGCTTGATCCCCTCCCACAGCGCGACGACGATGTGCCCGCCATCGAGCGGCAGCAGCGGGATCAGGTTGAAGACGAAGAGCGCGACGTTGAGCGAGCCGAGAAGGCCGAGCAGCACGGCGAAGCGGTTGAGCACCGGAGCGTCCGTCGCGGCCACCTCGCCCGCGAGACGCCCGACGCCGACGACGCTCAGCGGCCCGTTCGGATCGCGTTCCCCTCCCGTCACGAGCGAGACCCCGACGTCCCACAGGCGCACCGGGAGCGTGACGATCAGCGAGCCGACCCGGGCGACGGTGTCCGCCGCCAGCTGGGGTCCGGCGGTCAGCGGCTGCTGCACGTAGCCCATCTGCGCGATCATCCCCGCGTAGCCGACCTCCTTCACGACGGGATCGCCGTCGTCGTCGAGCACCGGCTGCCCGCTCGCGTCCGTGATGGTGCGCTCCGCGGCGATGGGGGTGAGGGTCAGCGTCCGCTCGGTGCCGTCCCGGCGCACAACGAGGGCGAGGGGCTCGCCCGGTGAGGCCTGGACGATGGCGGTGGCCTCCGCGAAGGTCGACACCGGCTTCCCGTCGATCGACACGAGGACGTCGCCCGGCTGCACGTCGGCCGCAGCGGCCGGGGACTCCGGATCGTCGGCCCCGCACTCGGTCGCCGTCGACGACGCGGGGACCACGCACTCGTTCACCGCCGCGACCGTCGTGGTGCCCTGCTGCACGCCGATCCCGCTGACGAGAACGGTGAAGATCACCACGGCCAGCACGAGATTCATGAGCGGTCCGCCGAGCATCACGATCACGCGCTTCCACACCGGAAGCTTGTAGAAGACCCGGTCCTCGGCGCCCTCCGCGATGGTGTCGTCGTTGGCAGAACGCGCGTCCTGGATGAGCGTGCGGAACGCCCCGGACGCGGGCCCGCTGTCCTTCGACGACGGATACATCCCCGACATGGAGATGAAGCCGCCCAGGGGCAGAAGCTTGAAACCGTACTCCGTCTCGCCGATCCGCTTCGACCACAGGCGCGGCCCGAAGCCGATCATGTACTGGCCGACACGCACGCCGAAGAGCTTCGCGGGGACGAGGTGGCCGACCTCGTGCAGACCGATCGAGAGGCCGAGGCCGATCAGCATGAACACGATGCCGCCCAGATAGAGCAGGAATTCCACGAGCCCACGCTACTGCCCGCCGCCTAGGAATCCGCCCGGCTCGCGCAGCGTCGCTAGGCTGGCACGATGACGTCCCGGCAGCTGCGCTTCCTCCGCGCCGCCGCCGTGTCCGCGATCGCCACGCTCCTCGCGGCCGTCTCCCACACGCTCGCCGGCGGGGCCGCCCCGCACCCGTTGCTCATCGCCGCCGTCGCGACGCTCTTCGTGCCGCTCTCCGCCGCCGTGGTCGGCCGTCGGTCCTCGCGCGCCCGAGTCGCGGTGGCCGTGATCCTGGCGCAGGGCGCGTTCCACCTGCTCTTCCAGCTCCTGGGGGCGCCCACCGCCGAGGAGGCGCCGGGACTCGGCGTCCACTCCCACCACCTCGACCTGAGCGCGCTGGGACCCCTGTCGCCCGCTCCGGGGCCCGGCACTCTGATGCTGGCAGCGCACCTCGTCGCCGCCCTGCTGACGACGGTGCTGCTGTGGCATGGCGAGAGCGTGCTGCGCACGATCGCCCGCTGGTTCCGAGCCGCCCTCCGACGCACGGCGACGCCCGCCTCCACGCCTCCCGCTCCCCCGCGTCCGCTGCGCTCCGCCCTCCTCCCTCCGCTCGACGTCGCGACGACCGCCGTGGTCTCGCGACGCGGTCCTCCGATGCTCCTCGGCGGCTGAGCCGTCCCCTCGATCCGGCCGTCGCCGTTCGACGGCCCATCCTTCCGGGTTGCGCTGTTCCGGCGCGCCCGCACACGAGCATCTGGAGACCCCATGTCGAACACCACCATCCGTCCCCGTCGTCCGCGCCGCACCCTCCTCGGAGCCACCGGCGTCGTCGGCGGACTCGCCCTCGCCCTCGCCGTCCCCGCGATGGCCGGGGCGCACGTCAGCGTCAGCCCGGACGAGCTCGCCGCGGGCGACCACGGCGTGCTGACCTTCTCGTTCTCGCACGGCTGCGGCACCTCGCCCACCACCGCCCTGCGCATCACCATGCCGGACGGTCTCGCCTCGGTAGCCCCCACGCTCGACGGCGACTGGACCATCCAGGTCGAGCGCGGCGACGACGGTCTCGTGAGCGCCGTCACGTACACCGCCCTCACGCCGGTGCCGACCGACCTGCGCGGCGCCGTGAGCATGTCGGTGGGCCTGGATGAGGACACGCCCGAAACGCTCGCCTTCCCGGTGGTCCAGCAGTGCGTGGACGGCGCGACCGAGTGGACGCAGCTCGCCGAGAAGGGTGAGGACCCGCACGACCTCGACTCCCCCGCGCCTGTCGTGACGGTCACGGACGGCACCGCGGACGGTCACGGCAACGGCTTCCTGCGCATCCCGGCGTTCGACGACATGCAGGTGCAGCTCGTCCCCGGTGCGACGCCGGTCGTCGTGGACGAGGACGCGGCCGTCTCCTTCGCCGTGCAGGACTACGCCGACCTCCCGTCGTCCGATGCGATCGAGATCGGCACCGGGTCGTTCACCGCCCAGCGGGCTGCCGCAGAATGCACCGCCGACGGCCCGCGCGAAGCGGAGTACCGGGCCGGCCGCGAGGCGCCGTGGTCGGACACCTGCCTGATCCCGGTGCGCCTGGAGGGGCAGAAGCGGTGGTCGTACCTCGACGTGCCCATCAGCGTCCGCCCGTCCGAGCCGCAGCTGCTGCTCTCCTCCATCTCGCACACGATCGCCCCCGGAGCGACGGAGAGCGTCGACCTCTACGCCAACATGGCCGCGTGGGAAGGGGGCCGGGAGGGCAACGCCTCCTCCCTCGAGTACCGCATCGTCTACTCCGGTTCGGCGTTCCTCGTCACGCAGAGCGGCGGGAAGCTGACGATCGAGGCGCGCGCCGATGCGCGACCGGGCAACACCGAGAACGTCAGCGTCACCGTGCCGCAGTACGGACAGCCGTCGGCGTCCGTCCGCCTCGTCGTCGGCGCGGCCCCGCCGGACGCCCCGCGGGGAGCGACCTTCACCAAGCAGTGCGTCGTCACGAGCGCCAACTGCTCGATCGACGTGGTCGACGTCGCCGGTGAGTACGATCCCTTCGCCGGGAAGCCGGGATCCGGGCTGCGCCTGATGTCGCTCGGGGCCGGCGCGCGCTGCGACGTGGCCTCGGTCTCGACAGCAGGCGCCAAGACCATCACGGCGAGCTGGCCCGGCGGCGGGCAGGCGCCCGGCGGACAGTGCGTGATCCCGTTCGTCGTGTCGGATGCGCAGGGCCGCACCGGCACCGGCACGCTCACCCTCGACCTCCAGGGGTTCCCGCAGGCCCCCGCGAGCGTCACGACGGTCGGCTTCACCCGCACGACCGTCGCGCTGGAAGTGCCGCTCGGCGAGGCGGGACGCGCGCATCCCGCGGTCTCCGGTGTGACGATCCTCCAGGACGGCGCCCCGGCGAATGCGTCCTGCAGCCCGGCCGGCGCCGTCTACCGCTGCACGGTCAACGGGCTGACGAACGGCACCCCGCACACGTTCACCGCCGCGGCCGTCAACGCCGTCGGCACCTCGGCCGCGACGTCGCCGCACACGAGCTGGGCCTACGCCGCTCCTGTCGTCTCGAACGCGACGGCCACGCCGGAGTACCGACCGGGGGTCTCCGACCGGGGACGTGGGGCGGTCCGGGTGTCGATCGACGCCGCCGACGACGCCGTCTCGTTCCGGATCGAGGAGACGGGTGAGGTCATCAACCGCACGGGGGCGACCACCACGGCCGAGATCGCGCTGTCCCCGGGGGCGCAGACGCTGACGATCGTCCCGATCAGCCAGTTCCAGCCGCCGACCGGCGGCGGCAACGAGGGCGGCGGGTTCCGCACCTCGGTGACGGTCGCCGGCTCGGTGTACTTCGACCCGGCGGCGACCCAGGCGACGGTCGTCTCGAACACGGCGGTGAACGTCTCCGGCATCGCCGCGCAGGCCAACGGCAGCGCCAAGGGAGTCCAGGTCGTGTACGTGGCGTGGCGGTCGGGCAACGTCAGCTGCACCGCACGCGGCGACGGCACGCTCGCGGTGTCCGGCGGCGAGGTGCAGTCCGAGTCCCCGTCCCTCCAGGGGCTGCGGCCGTACCAGCTGTACTCCGTCAAGGCCTGCGCCTCGAACGGCTACGGGGTGGCGGAGTCGTCCACCGCGACGGTCTTCACGTTCACGTTCGTCGACGGCCCCGGCGGCGACACGACCTACACGGTCGCGAAGGACCCCCGGCGCGACGGGAACCGCTACGAGTACGGGCTGGCCTCGGCCCCGCGCATCGAGGTGGAGAACGGGTTCGTGCCGAAGTACTACATGTACGGATCGTGGCGCGATGACTTCGCGCTCACCCCGGACTCGTCACCGGGCCAGGTCCTCGCCCGCGCCTGCCATGCCAGCCAGAGCAACTCCTGCTCCGGCGAGGTCACCATCACCGCGACGACCGCACCGACCGTGGTCAACGCCGTGTTCCAACCCTGCATGCCCGTCGTCGAGGGCGACGTCGTGACGGTGTCCGCCGCCGCACGCGGCTCGTACATCCTCGAGGCGACGCCCCTGGTCGACACTCCCGGCACCTTCGACGTGACCATCACGTGGACCGGAGCCTTCGCCACCCTCACCCCCATCACGCATCGCGTCACGGGCCTGTGCCCCTGACCGCCGAGCACACCGACACGAATACTCTTTCCCTATGCCAGCCACCGCAGCAGCCCCCGTCACCATCGCTCCCGAGCAGGCCTCCTGGTTCGCCGAGACGTTCTCGATCCTGACCGGCAACATCGAGCAGGCGATCCTCGGCAAGCGCCACGTGGTC
This sequence comes from Microbacterium sp. CFSPD4_SD4, assembly GCF_057364585.1. NCBI lineage: Bacteria > Bacillati > Actinomycetota > Actinomycetes > Micrococcales > Microbacteriaceae > Microbacterium > Microbacterium sp. CFSPD4_SD4. The sequence continues at coordinate 5,604 of NZ_JBNFOC010000001.1, read as the reverse complement.
GAACTCGTGCTCGCCACCGCCGTCAGCGGCGGCCACGTCCTCCTGGAGGACTATCCGGGAACCGGCAAGACAGCGCTCGCCCGCGCCGTCGCCCAGACGGTCAACGGGACCAGCAGCCGCATCCAGTTCACGCCCGACCTCCTTCCGGGGGATGTGACCGGCATCACGGTCTACGACCAGAAGGAGGGCACGTTCGAGTTCCACGCGGGGCCCGTCTTCGCGAACATCGTGCTCGCCGACGAGATCAACCGGGCGAGCCCGAAGACCCAGTCCGCGCTGCTGGAGGTCATGGAGGAGGGCACGGTCACGGTCGACGGCGTCACCCGGTCCGTCGGCTCCCCGTTCCTCGTGATGGCGACGCAGAACCCCATCGAGCAGGGCGGCACCTACCGGCTGCCGGAGGCGCAGCTCGACCGCTTCATGATCAAGACCTCGATCGGCTACCCCGACGAGGCGGCGACGATGCGCATCCTGCAGGGCGCCGGTCGGGCGAAGACGGTGCTCGACGGCATCGTCGACACCGACACGATCCTGACGATGGCGGAGATGTCGCGCGGGGTCTACGTGAACCCGCTGGTGTCGGACTACATCATGCGCATCGTCGACGCCACGCGGCGCGCGTCCGAGGTCCGTCTCGGGGCCAGTGTGCGCGGGGCCCTGGCGCTGTCGCGCCTGGTGATGACCTGGGCGGCCAAGAACGGGCGCACGTTCGTGACGCCCGACGACGTGCGCGAACTCGCCGTCGTCGCCCTCGCGCACCGTCTGGTGCTCGAACCGGAAGCCGAGTTCGACGGGGTGACGGCCGTGGCCGTGGTCGGACAGATCCTCCTCGACGTCGAACCTCCGCGCGAGAACGGCACTGCGTGACCTTCAGCACCGAATCCCGCCTGACGCGGACGACCGCCGGCACGAGCACGTCGACGCGGACGTCCACCGTCACGCGTTACGACCGCACGCGCCGCGGTCCCGTGCGCGGCGCGGTCTTCGGCGCGCGTCGGGTGGCCCGCTCCGTGGGGCGCGCGACGAGGGCCACGGTCGGCTGGGTCCGTGAGACGGTCACCACGGCGGGCATGCTCGTCGCCGCGGCCGTGGTGCTCGGCGTGCTCGCCGGGCTGCTGTTCGGCTGGGTAGAGGCCTGGGCGGTCGCCACGATCGCGCTCGTGCTGCTGGTGGCCTGCGTGCCGTTCATCCTCGGCGCCCATGACTACCGGATCGATCTCGTGCTCGACCGCGACCGCGTCGTCGCCGGTGCCGAGATCGGTGCGACGCTCGACGTCCGCAACAACGGCGAGCGCCTCTCGCTCCCCGGCGTCGTGGACGTGCCGGTGGGGGAGGGCCTCGTCGAGGCGCACGTGCCGCTGCTCCGACCGGGCGCGCACCACCGTGAGGAGCTGACGATCGCCGCGCACCGCCGCGGCGTCATCGATGTCGGCCCCATGACGATCACCCGCGGCGACCGATCGGGATCCTCCGCCGAGAACTGCGCTGGCCGGACGTGCAGCGCATCCATGTGCACCCGGTGACCGTGCGGCTCCCCAGCACCAGCGCTGGCCTGATCCGCGACCTCGAGGGCACGCCGAGCACCACCCTGGTGGACGCCGACCTCTCCTTCCACGCCGTGCGGGAGTACGTCGTCGGCGACTCGCCGCGCCACATCCACTGGAAGTCGACGGCGAAGACGGGCACCCTCATGGTGCGGCAGTACGAGGAGTCCCGGCACGCGCGCATCGCCGTCATCCTCGACCTCGACCCCGAGTCCTACGCGAGCGACGACGAGTTCGAGAACACGGTCAGCGCCGCCGCGTCCCTGGCGCTGCAGGGCGTGCGGGACGGCAGGGACGTGCTCTTCTCGGTGAGCAACGAGATCCCGGAACACGGCCGCGCGGAGGTGCTGTCGATCCGCACTCTGCCCACGGTCACTCCCAAGGCGCTCCTCGACGCGACCTCCACGATCGATCAGGCGGCACGGGTGATGCGGCTCGAAGCCGTCGCCGCCCTCACGGCGCAGTCGTACCCCGACCTGTCGATCGGGTTCCTGCTGACCGGCTCCCTCCTGCCTCTCGAGCGTCTGCGTCACGCGGCGGTGAAGCTCCCGGCGGCCGTGGAGGCCGTGGCGGTGCGCAGTGAGCTCGGTGCGCAGCCGACGATGCGGACGGCCAGGGAGCTCGCGGTGATGACCCTCGGGGCGCTCGGCGACCTCCCGCAGATGCTCGCCCGCGGAGCCCTGCGATGAACGCGGCCGGCCCGAAGCGCGGGCGGCCGCGTCGCGGAAGCCTCCCCTCGGCCCTGACCCTCTGGTCGCTGGGATACGTGCTCGTCGGCGTGCTCCTCGCCACAGCGGCCGCCTGGCCGGTCTACGAGTCGTCCCGGGCCCTCGCCGTGGGGATCGTCGGCGGCCTCCTCGGCATGGCCGTCGCCGTCGTCGCGCGCATCCTGCGCTGGGGAACGCTGCTCGCCGCGCTTGCCGCAGTCGGCGTGTACCTGCTGGTCTCGGTGCCACTGGCCATCCCGTCCGCGCTCACCTCTCTTCCCGCATTCCTCGGCGGCGTGCGGGACGCGGTGCTCGGGGTCGTGCTCGGGTGGAAGCAGATGCTCACCCTGAACCCGCCGCTGGGCGAGTACCAGGCGGTCCTCATCCCCTTCCTCGTCGTGATGCTGTCCGGCTCGTTCGTCGCCACCCTCCTCGTCTGGAGCGGGGGCAGGCGGGCGGTGGCCGCCGTCCCCGTGGTCGTGGCGATGAGCGTCTTCGGCATCGCCTTCGGCGTGAGCGGCACGTCCTCCCCGGTCTCGGTGGCCGGAGTCGAGCTCCCCGCGCCCCGGGAATGGCTGATCGGCGTCGCCGTCTTCGTGGTGTCCCTCGTCTGGCTCGTCGGACGCACGCGGCTGCAGCGCGCCGCCGCCCTGCGCAGCGTGGCGGCGGCGAACATCTCCCGCCGTGCGACCCCCGCCTGGCTCACCGTGCGCCGGCACCTCCTCTCCGCGGGGTTGGCCGTTATCGCCCTGGCCGCGGGCTTCGCGATCGCTCCCGCGGCGGCCGGCTGGTCGGACCGCTCCGTCCTCCGCGACGAGATCGAGCCCATGGTGGTGGTGCAGGAGCAGCCGAGCCCGCTCAGCTCGTATCGATCCTGGTTCGCCGGCGGCATGCTGGACACGCCGGTCGTGCAGCTGGAGGGCGATCCCGGTGCCGTGGATCGCCTCCGTCTGGTCACCCTCGACGCCTACGACGGCGAGGACTTCCACATCGACGCCGACGACCGCTTCAGCCGCCTGCCCCGTTCGGCCCTCCCCGGCCCCGGCCGGGTGACGATGGAGATCACGATCGGCGAGGGCTACCGGGGGATCTGGGTTCCGTCGCCGGCCGGCCTCGCCGAGGCTCCCGCCTTCTCCGGGGAGCGGGCGGACGCGCTCGCCGACGGCTTCCACGTGAACGCCGACGGCGACACCGCGATCACCGTCGCCGACGCGCCGGGCGGCGGGGAGGGGTTGGTGCCCGGGGATCGCTACGCCGTGCTCATCGATGCGCCGGGCAAGCCCGGTGACCTCACAGCGCTCCAGGGCGGACGCTCGACCCTCGACACCGATCGGTACCCGGCGCTCGTCGAATGGGCCGAGATGCAGGAGCAGCCGCGGACCGGCGCCGGCTACCTCGAGGTGATCGATCGCCTGCGGTCCCGCGGCTATCTCAGCCACGCGCTGCTGGAGGACGAAGCGGCCGCCGGTTGGATCGCCGCTCTGCAGCAGTCCGAGGGGTATGCCTTCGCGCCCAGCTATGCCGGGCACTCCGCCGCCCGCATCGAAGAGCTCTTCACGGCGCTGACCGAGCAGGAGCGGCGGGCGGGCGCCGACGCGAAGCCGGAGATGCTCGTGTCGGCGGTCGGCGACGACGAGCAGTTCTCCGTGGCCGCGGCTCTCCTCGCGCAGCACTGGGGGCTGGAGTCCCGGGTGGTGATGGGCGCGCGCCTCGCCGGCGCGGACGAGGTCCCGGGGATCCCCGCCTGCGGCGACGTGTGCACCGGCGCGAACATGAGCGCGTGGGTCGAGGTTCGCACCTCAGGGGGAGAGTGGATCCCCGTCGACACCACGCCCCAGTACTCCATGCTGCCGAGCACCCTCACCGAGGGCGAGCAGCTGCCGGAGCATCCCACGGTCCCCGAGCAGCCGCGGTCCGAGGCGTTGGACCCGCCGCAGGCGCAGAGCGACGCGAACAACGACGCGCCGCCGCTCGCGGAGCCGGCGTCGGAGGTCCTCGCCGTCCTGCTGCCGATCCTCCGGGGTGTCGGCCTCGGCCTCCTCGCCCTGCTGCTGCTCGCCCTGCCCTTCCTCGTGCTCCTCGTCGCGAAGAGCAGGCGCGCACACGCGCGCCGCACGGCCCCGGATCCCGAAGTCCGTCTGGCCGGCGCCTGGGAGGAGCTCGCCGACGTCTACGCCGATCACGACGTGCCCATGGCCGGGCAGGGCACCCGGACGCAGCGCGCGCAGTCGAGCGGTCGCGCGGCCGCGCAACGGCTCGCCGCCCTCGTGGACCGTGCCGTGTTCGCCGAGCACCCGCCGACTCCCGAGGACGCGACGGCCGCGTGGGCCCTCGTGGACGCGGAGCGGGCGGAGCTCGCCAAGACGGGGACACGGTGGCAGCGCCTGCGTGCCCGCATCCGGCCGACCTCGTTCGTGGCCAGGACGCGGTCGCTGCGCCTCCCCGGCTTCGGTGCACGACCCATGCTCGGTACGCTCGGATGGACCGGTTCACTGGATGACCGGAAGAAGGGGGACTCATGACCGCGCCCGCGGACTCCGGTCTGGCCACGATGCTCGTCATCATCGTCGGACTCGGCCTGCTCGTCGGCCTGGCCGTCTACGTCTGGTACGCCCTCGCGCTCTCGCGCCTGTTCCCCCGGATCGACGGGGAGGGGTGGAAGGGCTGGGTGCCCGTCCTGAACGAGGCCGAGATCCTCGCACGCGGGGGAGTGCCCGCCTGGTCGGTGGTGTTCTACTTCATCCCGATCGTCCAGCTCTACGGGATCTACCTCAAGGTCGTCGCGACCCACCGGATCAACCGGCGCTTCGGACGGGGCGCCGGCATGACGGTGCTCGCCATCCTGCTGCCGCCGGTCTGGGCGACTGTCCTCGCCTGGGGCCCGCCCCCTATCCCGAGGGCGACCGTCTCGCGGCGCTCCAGCCCGGGCCGCGCCGCAGCGCTCCGCCCGCGACGGCTCCTGCGCGTGATGCCTCGGGGTACACGATCCCCTCCCTCGCCCCGGCCGGGACCGGATCGCCGGAGACGCCGTCCCTGATCTTCCCCGACTACGCCGCGCCGCCCGCGGTGGTTCCGGCCCCCAGCGCGCCGACGCCGAGCCGGCGGCCCCGCGGTCGTTCGCTCCGCCTGCCGCGTCCCCGGCATCCCCGCCGGCACCGTCCGTGGCATCCTCGCCGTCGGCTCCGCCGTCCCCGACCTTCGCACCCCCGGCACCGTCTGCTCCCTCTCCCCGGGTCGAGTCCGCGCTCGCGAACCCCGACATCGACTACGCGATCATCGACGACTGGGCCGACAACGACTTCGACGGCACCACCGACGCGCCGAACATCAAGCCCCTCGTCTTCGACACCGCC